>NZ_JAHBOH010000001.1:1225553-1838330 GCF_018531375.1 Cellulomonas fulva
CCGACGTCGCGAGGTCGCGGTTCGGCGACCTGACCGGCCCGGTGGTGCAGACCCCGGAGCTCCTGGTGCCGATGGGCCTCGACCCGGACCTCGGTGAGGCGATGCGCGCCTGCGTCCGGCAGTCGCTCGGCCTGCTCGTCGCGCGGTACGGCATGGCGGAGCACCTCGCGTACGCGTACCTGTCCGCCGCGACGGACTTCGAGGTGAGTCAGGTGGTCGACCAGGTCGTCGGCGTGCACGCCCGCATCCGCCTCGCGGACTTCGAGCGGGTGCCCTCGTGACGACGAGCGCTCGCACCGTGGCTGCCGCGGAACGGCTGCCCTCGGACCTGCTCGCCGCCGTCGAGCGGTACGAGCGTGCGGTCGTCGCCGACGACGTCACGACGCTCGACGAGATGTTCGCGCCCGGACCGGCGACGCTGCGCGGCGACGACGCGGGCCTGCTCGTCGGCCACGACGCGATCGGTGCCTTCCGGGCCGGCCGCGGCGGTGTCGCTCCGCGCGTCCTGGATCGGCTGGAGGCGCGTCGGCTGGCCGCCGACTGCTGGCTCGTCGTCGCCGTCTCGCGGTACGTCGGCGGTGGGAGCGGCCTGCAGACGCAGGTCTGGCGCCGCGACGACGGGCGCTGGGTGGTCGTCGCTGCCCACGTCACGCCACGGCCGCGCACCTTCGACCGGTCGGTGTGGCGCGTCGTCGGCGACCCGCTGGTGCCGGGCGCGTCCGCCGGGCCGCTGGCCGGACTGCGCGTCGCGGTCAAGGACGTCGTCGCCGTGGCCGGCCAGCGGATCGGCGCGGGCAACCCGACGTGGCTCGCGGCGGCGGGCCTCGAGCCGGCGCACGCCCCGGTGGTCGAGGCGCTCGTCGCGGCGGGCGCCGAGCTCGTCGGCATCGCGCGCACCGACGAGCTCGCGTACTCCCTCGCGGGGGACAACGTGCACCACGGCACGCCACCGAACCCCAGCGCGCCCGGCGCGCTCCCCGGTGGCTCCTCGAGCGGCCCGGCGTCGGCCGTCAGCCTCGGCCAGGCGGACCTCGGGCTCGCGACCGACACCGCGGGCTCGATCCGGGTCCCCGCCTCGTACCAGGGCCTGTGGGGATTGCGGACCACGCACGGTCGCGTGTCGCGCACCGGCGTCCTTCCTCTCGCGCCCTCGTTCGACACCGTCGGCTGGCTCACCCGCGACGCCGCCTCGTTGCTGCGCACGACGCAGGCGCTGCTCCCGGACGGGGTCGGGGTGCCCGGACCGCTGCTGCTGGCGGTCGAGACGCTCGACGAGGTCGACCCGGCGATGCGGGACGCATTCCTGGCGGCAGCCGAGGGGCTCGCGGTGGAGCGCGTCTCGGTCGGTGCCCTCGAGCCGGTCGCCGAGGCGTTCCGTGTGGTGCAGGGGGCGGAGGCGTGGCGTGCGCACGGTGCCTGGTGCACCGCGCACCCCGCGGCACTCGGCGGCGCGGTCGCCCGGCGGTTCCGCGCCGCGGCGGACGTGACCGAGGACGACGAGCGCCGGGCGCGGGACACCCTCGCGGGGCACCGGGCCGCGCTGCGGGACCTGATCGGCGACGGTGCGCTGGTGCTGCCGGCGGCGCCCGGTCCGGCGCCGTCCCGTAGTGCGGGAGCCGCCGCGCTCGATGCGGTGCGCACCCGGCTGCTGCGGCTCACCGCTCTCGCCGGGGCCGCCGGGCTCCCGTCCGTGGCGGTGCCGTGGCTCGCGACGGCCGCAGGCCCTGTCGGCGCCTGCCTCGTCGGGCCCGCGGGGAGCGACGTCGCACTGGTGCGTCGTGCGGCAGAGATCGCCCCGGTGCCGCCACCCGCGCGCGGTGCCCGGTGAACGTCCTCCTCCCGGACCGGACCGCCGATGCTCGGCGGGCGTTGGATACGCTGCCCGCCGGGTGCGAGACCCGCTGACCAACGAGACGGGGGCAAGGTGGCGTCGATCCGGTCGCTGCGCAAGCTGCGCACGGTGGGCGGTGGCACGGACGCGGAGCGCGTCGCGTGGCTGCGTGAGGTGACCGCCCGCGCGGGGCACACCAACGTCTTCAACGTGACGCTCGCGCGCACAGGCGACCGGCTGCACGTGGCGTGGCGAGCGCTCCCGGCCGGCGGCGAGCGGCCGTTCCACGCGTTCTGCACCGCGGTCGACGTGGACGGCGGCAACCCCGGGGAGGTCGTGGACCTCACGGCGCACGCGGCGGCGCACGGCGTGCCGGTGGTCGCGGACCCGAAGCTCTTCGTCGCGCACGGCAAGGTCTACGTCACGTTCAACACGGGCTTCGTCGCGGCGCCCGAGCGCAACGACGTGTACGTCATGCGCGTCGCGCCGCACCTGCGCGCGCCGCAGCGGTGCGTGCTCGACCAGCGCCGCCGCATCGAGAAGAACTGGGTCTTCTTCCCGCACCCGGCGGGCGGGCTCGGCGCCGTGCACCGTATCGGTCCACTGGTGCAGCTGGTCCAGACCGACGGCGGCCTGGGCAAGGACGGCCCGCTCGGGTTCTCGCGGCTGCCCGGGGTGGAGCGGCCGAGCGCCGCCCTGGGCCTCACGCTCGGGACCCCGCTCTACCGCGACGGGGACCGGTACTACGGGATCGTCCACGAGAAGCGGAAGTACCGGCGCCGCGCGCTCTACCTCGGCCGGCCCGCCGTGTTCGAGGGGCTCGGGACGTCGGACGCCCGCGTCCGCGTGAGCGACCTGCGCCTGGTGCACTCGTGGCGCGCGATGCTGCCGCACCGGGCCCGCTTCAACCCGTCCCTGCTGTCGGCCACCTACTTCTCGGGCATCACCAAGCTCGACGGCGGCCTGGTGCTGGGCTACGGGATCAACGACAAGGACTTCGGGATCACGAAGGTGGACCGGTCGCTGTGGAGCTGAGGAGCTTCTTCTGGGACCCGACCGGCGAGGGCGCCGGGTGGCGGGTCGGCAACGCGGGCGACGTGTTCAACCGCGACCTCGTCGACTTCCTGTACGGCGTGCGGATGCGCAACGCCCCCAAGGCCGGCGAGCGGCTGCTGCTCGTCGGGTCGACGGTGCACCGCGTGCTGCCCGGCGACGTCGTGTGCGGCGTGGGGCACAAGGGCAGCCCGATCCCACCGGCGAGCGAGGTGCCGGGCGTGCGGGTCCTGGGCGTGCGGGGACCGCTGACGCTCGAGGCCGTGCGCGACGCCGGGTACGACGTGAGCGACGTGCGGTTCCAGTACGACCCGGGACTGCTGGTGCGGGTCATGTACGCCGGCATGCTGACGACGGTCCGGCCCGTCCCCGGACGCACCATCTTCGTGCCGCACTACCGCGAGCGCCCGCAGTTCGCCGCTCGGACCGACGTGCGCGTGGTGGACATCGACTGCACGCCGCGGGACCTCGTGCTGGAGATCCTGCAGGCCGAGCACGTGTACTCCTCGTCCCTGCACGGCGTGATCTTCGCGCACGCGCTCGGCCGGCCGTGCACGCTCGTCGCGCCGCTGACCGCGGAGCCGGAGCTGAAGTACCGCGACTACCTCGCGTCCGTCGGCGTCCCCTGGCGCACGCCACCGGACCTCGACGCCGCGCTCCGCGAGCCCAAGCCGACGAGCCCCGTCGAGGTGGCGCTCACGCTCGACGACTTCGCGTTCCCCACGCTCGACGAGCTGCGCGCCGCCCGGGTGGTCCGCGGCAGCTGAGGCGTGCGCCCCGGTGGCGGTGCGGTGCTCCGGCGCCGGGGGCTCACGGGTGCCCGGGCGCCTCGTGCGACGCGTGCGCCGACGGCTCGATCTGGAACGTGGAGTGCTCGACGGACACGTCGAAGTGGTGCGCCACGCACTCCTGGAGCGTGTCGAGGATCTGCGGGACGTGGCCGGTGGTGAAGCAGCGGGCGTCGACGACGACGTGCGCGGACAGGGTCGGCAGCCCGGTCGCGATCAGCGACGCGTGCAGGTCGTGCACCTCCAGGACGTGGTCGACGCCGAGCAGGTGCTCGCGCACGTCGCCCAGGTCGAGCCCCGGGGGCGTCGTCTCGAGGAGGACGGACGTCGCCTCGCGGAGGATCTTCAGCGCGCGCGGCAGGATCAGGGCGCCGATCAGCAGGCCGGCCACGGCGTCGGCCTGCTGCCAGCCGGTCGTCGCGATCACGACCGCCGCGACGATCACCCCGACCGAGCCCAGCGCGTCGTTCAGCACCTCGAGGAACGCGGCCCGCAGGTTGAGGCTCGACGAGCGGCCGCCGGCGAGCACCAGCAGGGACACGAGGTTCCCGACGAGCCCGACGACGCCGAACACGACGAGCTCGCCGGACGGGATGTCCGGCGGCGAGAACAGCCGCTGCACGCCCTCGACCAGCACGTACACGCCGACCGCCAGCAGCACCGCGGACTGCGCGAGCGCGGCGAGCACCTCGGCCCGCCGGAACCCCCAGGTGCGCTGCGGGGTCGGGGGCCTGAGCACCAGCGTCGCGGCGACGAGCGCGATCAGCAGCCCCGCCGCGTCGGTGAGCATGTGCGCGGTGTCGACGAGCAGGGCGAGCGAGCCGGTGAGCAGCGCGCCGACGGCCTGCGCGACCAGGATGACCGTGGTGATGCCGAACGCGACCGCGAGCCGGCGCCGGTCGGCGTCCGCACCGTGGTGATGGTGGTCGTGGCTCATCGCGCGGCCTCGTCGTCCCCGGCCGTGTCCGGGACGTGCGCGCCGCGCAGGTGGCGGCAGAGCGTGACGGCCGCGCCCGTCACGGCGAGCAGGTCCTCCGTGGCGCCGAGCAGAGCGGTGAGCCGCTCGGGCTGGGACAGGGAGTAGCGCGTCGAGCGACCGTCCGGCGCGGCGTCGACGAGCCCGCACTCGCGCAGGCACGCGACGTGCGCGGACACGGTGGACTGGGCCAGGCCCAGGTGGTCGGTCAGGTCCCGCACCCGGTGCGGACCGCGGAACAGGTGCTGGACGATCAGCAGGCGGGCGGGGTCGCCGAGCGCCCGGAAGAGTGCCGCCGCGGGCGCGATCGCGGCCTCGTCGTCCACTTCGTGGAGGTCTGGTCCGCTCTCATCGCGCGTATCCGATGTCATCGTCACGCGACGATGATAGACGTGCGGACGTCCCTGGGGGAACGGTCAGAGCACGCGCGCCAGGTCCGCCAGCCCGGCGAGCGGGTCGGCGGCGGTGGGGAGCAGCACCGACGTGGTCAGGCCCGCGGCGCCGCGGGCGGCCAGCTGCTCGCGGACCTGCGCGGGCGTCCCGGCCAGCGCGAGCCGCCGCACCCACGCGTCCGGCAGGTCCCGCGCGAAGTCCTCCCGCGTGGCGCTGCGGGCACGGAGCTCCGCCAGCTCGTCGGCGAACGGCAACGGCGCGAGGTGCGGCGCCCAGTCCGGCTCGCCGATCCACGCGAGCGCCGGCCGGGCGGCGGCGAGCGCCGTCGCCTCGTCGTCGTGCACGGCAGCGACGTCGTAGCCGACGAGCCGGTGCGGTCCGCGCGCTGCGATCTGGTCGAGCGCGGCGCGCACGTACTCGGGGGTCGTCGGCTCGGCGAGGACGGTGCCGTGCGCGAACCGGCCGGCGACCGCGAGCGAGCGCGGGCCACGCACGCCCAGCAGGACGTCCGGTGGCACGTCCGGCACCGAGGACGGCTCGAGCCGGACGCCGGAGAGGCCGAGCTCGTCGTCGTCGAGGCGACCGCCCCCGAGCAGGATGCCCAGGCCACGTGCGTACGCCCGCAGCAGGGCGAGCGGTCGCTGCGGCCAGGCGCCGACCGACCGCATCCAGTCCGGCATGCCGTGGCCCACCCCGACCGTGACCCGTCCCGGGAACAGCTGGGCGAGCGTGGCCACCTCCATCGCTGCGTACGCGACGTTGCGCGCCGCGGCCGGCAGGATCCCGACCGCCACGTGGATCCGGCTCGTCGCCGCGAGTACCGCCGCCGCCTGCGCGACGCCGCCGCGGAAGCCCAGGTCCTCCACGACCCACAGCTCCCCGAAGCCGAGCTCCTCCGCGCGCCGGGCGTACGGGAGCACGGCGTCCGCGGCCAGGTCGCGCGGCAGCAGCACGCCGACGGTCGGGAGGCCACCGGCGGGCGCGAGGGACAGGGGCGACGAGGCAGCGGTCACGCCACGAGTCTGCCCGGTCGGCCCGCCACCGCGCGTGCCGCCCCGCGCGCTGGCATCGTGGCCCGGTGACCCCGCGGACGATCGTCATCACCGGTGCGAGCGACGGCGTCGGCGCCGCCGCGGCGCGGATCCTGGCCGAGCGCGACGAGCGCGTCGTGCTCGTCGGGCGCTCACCGGACAAGACGCGGGCCCTGGCCCGCGAGCTCGACGCGCCCGCCCACCTGGCCGACTTCGCCGACCTCGCCCAGGTCCGCCGGCTGGCGGAGGAGCTGCGGGCCTACCCGCGGATCGACGTCCTGGCCAACAACGCGGGCGCCATCATGGGCGCCCGACGGGTCACCCGGGACGGCTTCGAGGCGACCTTCCAGGTCAACCACCTGGCCCCGTTCCTGCTCACGCACCTGCTGATCGACCGGCTCGAGGGTGCCAAGGTCGTCCAGACGTCGAGCGCCGCCGCGCGCCGGTTCGCCCGGCTCGACCTGGAGGACCTGCAGAACGAGCGGCACTACTCGCCGAACCGTGCCTACGGGGACGCCAAGCTCGCCAACATCCTGTTCACGGTCGAGCTGCACCGCCGGTACCCCGGCGTGGCCGCGGTCGCCTTCCACCCCGGGATGATCGCCACGTCGTTCGCAGCGGGCTCGTCGAGCTGGTTCCGGTGGGTCTACCGCACCCCGCTCGCTCGCCTCGTGCTCGAGCCGCCCGCCCGCGGTGGTGAGCGGCTGGTCTGGCTCGTCGACGGCACCCCCGGGCGCGACTGGACGCCGGGCGCCTACTACGAGAAGAACCTCGAGGCGGTCCCGCCGCCGCTGGCCGCCGACCCGGACGTCGCACGCGCGCTGTGGGACCGCAGCGCCGCGCTCGTCGGACTCACCACGCGGGAAGGTCCCCGCAGCCCGGCGTGAGGTTCGTGCCGCGGAGCGCACCCGCGCTCCGACCGCGACGCTCTCCGCGTGTACGTACACCGTGCGTACGCGCGGAAGGGCACATCGACTTGCGGGCCCGGCGGCGCGACGGGGACCGGCCGCCGCGGCCGACGGCCGGGAACGAGGGAGGGGAGATGGCGGCGGCGGGGGGTGACCGGCGGGGAGTTGGCAGATCGCCGGCGCGGAGGCCGACGGCTGGCACGCGCTGGCCCGGACGTCGTCAGCCGCGGCGTCGCGCGAGGATCCAGCCGCCCAGGCCGGCGAGCAGGATGATGCCGATCGCGACCAACACGAGTCCCAGGACGTACGCGGGTGCGGGCCAGAGCGCGCCCGTGCTCGTCCCCTCCGCGAGCGGCGCGTAGGCGAACCAGGCGAGCTCCCGTGGGCGGCTGCCGTACCAGGCCAGCGCCGTCCCGCCCGCGACGAGCGCGCCACCCGCGACCGCGGTCGCGATAGCGCCGCGACCTCCGCCGTGCCCTCCCGCGCGAACTGCCGTCTGACCTCCCGCGTGAGCTTCGGCGCGAGCTCCGGCGCGATCTCCTGCCGTGGCGGGCTCGGATCCTGCGGCGGGTGCGGCGGGTGCGACGGGCCGAGGTCGGCCGGCAGGCGTGCGCTCGGTCGCGGCCCAGGCCGCGGCGCCCGCCACCAGCGCGAGACCCAGCGCGACGAGACCCACGCCGACGAGCACGCCGAACGTCAGCAGGGAGCCCGACGACGTCGTGGCCCAGTCGTCGGGGCCGGGCAGCGCGGGGACCGCGCCGTCGAGCGTGAGCACGGCTGCAGTGGTGCTCGTGAGCGGTTCGCTGGCCGTCCAGGCCAGCCACCCGCCGGTGCCGGCGAGCACCGCTCCGACCAGGACCGCCGTCGCCACGGCGCGCACCGGACGCGCGGCGGTCGGCACACCGGACGGCACGACGTCCTGCGCCGTGCTCGGCGACGCGGCGGGCCCGCCCGCGGGCCGCGGGCGGGCGAGGGCGCGTCCGACCACCACGCCGAGGACGACGACGCCCAGGACGGCGAGCGCGAGCCCCAGCGCGGTGACGGGCGTCACCTCGCGTGGCTCGACGACCGCACGCGGGAACGTGTCTCCCACCGCCATCGTGAACTCGACCGGGACGGGCTCGCTGCCTGCCCAGACGAGCCACGCCCCGCCCGCCACCAGCAGCAACCCGAGGAGGGGCAACGCCCCTCGTCCCCAGGCCGACCCGTCCCGCCGCCGCGCTGCCCCCTGCTCGCTCTCCATGAGTCGAATCATGGCCGTCGAGAGCCGTGCGTGGGTGGGGTTCCGCGGGTGGATCAGCACCGCGGCGCGGGAGGGCGGGGACGGGTGCGACGATTCCGGGGTGCGGAGCGTCGTGGTGGTCGAAGGGGGCGACCTGGGGTGCGCGCGGCTGCTGGTGCTGCTGCGGCATCGGGTCGCGGAGCTCGACGACGGGACCGTGGTGCACGTGTCCACCTCCGACCCGGTCGCCCCGATCGACCTGCCGGTCTGGTGCCAGATGACGGGGCACGCCTACCTGGGCACCGTGCCGGGGACCGCGGTGCCGACCTACGCCGTGCAGGTGACCGCGACGCCTGCCGCCACCGATCCCGCCAACCCCTGGCGTCGGGCGACCTGACCCGCGCTAGGGTGGCGACGGCGATGGATCCCGCCGGGGCGTAGCGCGTCCGAACCGCCGCGAGGCTGATGGTTCCTGCCCGGTCGTCGGACCGCGGGCAGGTGCTGCCCGCGAAGAAGGAGGGTCTCCGTGGACGTCCCGCAGCCAGCGGTCGAGCGGCTGGTGCCGTTCGCGGGGCACCCGGCCGTGGTCGGCGTGGTGCCCGGTCAGCCCGAGCTCGTCGTGCGGACCGCGCTCGCGTGGGCCCAGGCGAGCGCGACGGCGCTGCACCTCGCGTACGTCGACACCCAGCGGTACGTCGTCGAGGAGCATGCCGACGGCTCGGTGCGGCACGCGGCCCTGGACCCCGACACGTCCGACGACGGCTGGCAGCGGGTCGAGCGCGAGCTCCGGGAGCAGGTGGCGGCGGTCGTCGGGACGACGAGCGTGCCGTGGACGCTGCACTACCTCGCGGGCCGCCCCGACCGCGCGCTGACCCATCTGGCGCGCGCCGTCGACGCGGCGGTCATCGTCGTCGGGACGCGGGCGCCCGGGGCGGCGTCGCGCTTCCGCGAGCTCGTCGAGGGCTCCGTCGCCGTCCACCTGGCGCACCACCAGCACCGGCCGGTGCTGACCGTGCCCCTCGGCGTCGTCGACTGGAGCCAGACGAGGTCGCCGTGGTGACGGGGCACGTGCGGCTCGTCGGGCTGGTGTTCCTCGGCGGGTGCGTGGGGACGGCCGTGCGCTGGGCGCTGGAGGAGGCGTTCGCGGTACCGACGGGGTGGCCGTGGGTGACGTTCGCGATCAACGTCGCCGGCTCGTTCCTGCTGGGGCTGCTGCTCGAGCTGCTGGTGCGCGGCGGCGCGGACGCGGGATGGCGGCGCGCGGTGCGCCTGGGCTGCGGCACCGGCGTGATGGGGGGCTTCACCACGTACAGCACCTTCGTGCTCGAGGTGGACCGGCTGGGCGCTGACGGTGAGCTCGCGCTCGCGGTGGCCTACCCGCTGGTCAGCGTGGTGCTGGGCCTGGCCGCGGCTGCCGCCGGGATGGCGCTGGCCGCACGCACGACGAGCGGCACGACGAGCGAGCGGCGGGAGACCGCGTGATCGGGCTGCTCGTGGCGCTCGCGGGCGGGCTGGGAGCGGTCGCGCGGTTCGAGCTCGACTCGTTCGTCGCCCGCCGCAGCCGCCGCTCCGTCCCCGTCGGGACCGTCGTGGTCAACGTGTCGTCCTGCCTGGCCCTGGGGCTGCTCACGGGCTGGGTGGCGTCCCATGCCGGGCTGGACGACCTGCGGACCGTGCTGGGCGTCGGCTTCCTGGGCGGCTACTCGACGTTCAGCACGGCGAGCGTCGAGGGCGCCCGCCTGCTGCGCGCGGGCCGGGTCCGGGCGGCGCTGCTGCACGCGGGCGGGATGCTCGTGCTCAGCCTCGCCGCAGCGTGGCTGGGCCTCTCGATCACGTCGTGAGCCGTGCGGGGACGCCGTGGCGCGGGCCCCGTCGCGGCGTCGTCAGCGGCGGAAGCCGCCCTCGGTCGAGAGCACCTGCCCGACCACCCAGCGCCCCTCGTCGCTCACCAGCCAGGCGATCAGCCGCGCGGGGTCGTCGGGCTCGCCGAACCGGCCGCCCGGGAAGTGCGCGAGGACCTGGTCCAGGACCTCCGGCGGGCGGTCGGCGGTGTCGACGTCCAGGTAGCCGGTGTTCACCGGGCCCGGGTTGACGGTGTTCAGGACGATGCCGCGGTCGATCAGGTCGTCGGCGACCGAGGCCGTGAGGCCGGCGAGCACGGCCTTGGACGCGGCGTACGCGATCTCGTGCGGCATCGCGCCGGCCACCTGGCCGGACGTCATCCAGATCACGCGGCCGCCGGGCCGCCCGTCGTGCTGGGCCGCGAACGCCTGCGTCGCCAGGATCGTGGACCGTGCGTTGACCGCCCAGTGCGCGTCGAGCATGGCGGCGGTCTGGTCCGCGAGCGGTCCGTCGCCGCCGCTGCGCGCGTGGTTGGCGACCAGGACGTCCAGGTGCCCCGTGGCCGCGCGGGCACGGTCGACCAGCTCGGCGCCGGCGGCCGGATCCGCGAGGTCGAGGCTCGTCGCCTCCAGCCGGGCCCCGGGGACCAGCTCGGCGCGCAGCGCCGCCAGCACCTCGTCGACGTCGTCCGCGCCCCACGGCTGGTCCGCGTCGTGCGGCGCCCAGTGCTGCAGGAAGAGGCTGGCCCCCGCCTGTGCCAGCCGCCGCGCCACCGCGAACCCGATGCCCTGCCGCCGGCTCACGCCGGTCACGACGACGACGCGCCCCACCATCCCGCTCACGCCCCGACGGTACCCACCGCCCCCACGCCCACCGAGCGATTACCCGGGGTCTGCGGCGCCCGACCCGGAGACATCCCGGGGGCCGGGGTCGGCGTCAGGGGAGGGGGCGGGCGAGAAGGACGCCGACGCCGCCCGTGAAGGTGACGCCGGCGAAGGACGGGCCGCGCGCCTCCTCGACGAACCCGTGCGCGGCGTGCAGGTCGAGCGACGGGTGGTTGGTCGCGTTGACGATGCTGCGCAGCGCGTCGGTCCGGTCCCCGGCCGCCGTGACGCGCGCGGCCACCGCCGCGACGACGGCCGCGAGCAGGCGGTCGCCCGCGCCTCGTCGTCGCCAGGCCGGGTCGACCGTCAGCGACGAGACGTACCAGCCGTCGGGGGAGTCGGCGTGACCGCCCAGCACCCGGGCGGACGCCCAGCCGACCACCTCGTCGTCCCGGCGCGCCGCGAGGACGACGTGCAGGTCCGACCGCAGCCAGCCCGCCAGCCGCCCCTCGAGCCCCACCTGCGTCGCCCCGCGCGTGCGGGCCACCCGCGCGACCCCGGCGACGTCCTCGGGCTCCGCGGGTCGCACGACGAGCGCGGGGTCCGGCCGGCCGTGCTCGTCGGGCGCGTACGGGGCGAAGTGCGACACGTCGCCACCGTACGTCGCCTGGTAGACAGGTCGGCATGATCCTCGAGCACGCAGTCCTGCAGGTGGTGCCCGGCCGCGCGGCGGAGTTCGAGCGGGCGTTCGACGAGGCGAGGCGGATCATCGGCGGCATGCCCGGATTCCGGGGGCTGCGGCTGGAGCGCGGCGTCGAGGACCCGACGCGGTACCTGCTGCTGGTCGAGTGGGACCGGCTCGAGGACCACACCGAGGGCTTCCGCGGGTCGCCGCAGTACGACGAGTGGCGCGCCCTGCTGCACCACTTCTACGACCCGTTCCCCGAGGTCGACCACTACGCACCGGCCGCGACGCAGGCCGCGTCGACGGCGCCCGCGCTGCCGGCCCCTCCGCTCGCGCTGCCCGTGCGGCCCGTGCTCCCCGGCTTCCACCCGGACCCCACCGTGTGCCGGGTCGGCGAGGACGTCTACCTCGCGTGCTCGAGCTTCGAGTACGCGCCCGGCGTGCCGGTGCTCCGCTCCCGCGACCTGGCGACGTGGGAGCTCGTCGGGCACGCGCTGGACCGTCCCTCGCAGCTCGCGCTCGCGGGCGTCGGCGCGTCCGGCGGCGTGTACGCGCCGACGCTGCGCCACCACGACGGCCGCTTCTACCTGGTCACGTCGAACGTGAACGACGGCCCGGGCCACATCCTGGTCACCGCCACGGACGCGGCCGGCCCGTGGTCGGAGCCGGTCCGCATCGACGAGGTCGGCGGCATCGACCCGGACCTCGCGTGGGACCAGGACGGCACGTGCTACCTGACGTGGTCGGACGGCGGCATCGTGCAGGCCGTGCTCGACCCGACCACCGGCCGGCTGCTGTCCGACCCGCGGCCGCTGTGGAGCGGGACGGGCGGCCGCGACCCGGAGGGCCCGCACCTCTACCGCGTCGGCGAGCACTGGTACCTGCTGGTGTCCGAGGGCGGCACGGGTGCCGGCCACGCCGTCTCGGTCGCGCGCGG
Source organism: Cellulomonas fulva (assembly GCF_018531375.1). Classification (NCBI taxonomy): domain Bacteria; kingdom Bacillati; phylum Actinomycetota; class Actinomycetes; order Micrococcales; family Cellulomonadaceae; genus Cellulomonas; species Cellulomonas fulva. Next base: position 1,238,044 of record NZ_JAHBOH010000001.1, read on the forward strand.
ACCCGCCCCGTACGGGCCGTTCGAGCCGTGCCCGGACAACCCCTTCCTCACCGCACGCGCGACGCCCCACCCCGTGCAGAACGCCGGGCACGCGGACCTCGTCGAGCTCGCCGACGGCACGTGGGCGGCGGTGTTCCTGGGCGTGCGCCCCTCCGGCCGGTTCCCGTCCTGGCACGTCCTGGGCCGCGAGACGTTCGCCGCCCGGGTCGCGTGGGAGGACGGGTGGCCGCGCGTGGTCGCGCCGATCGAGCCGTCCGACGAGGCCGCGGTGCCGCCCGACGAGCTGACGGACGCCCTGCCGCCCTCCTGGGTGGGCTCCGGGGTCTTCCCGGCCGACGTGCTGCGGCGCACCGACGACGGCTGGGTCCTGACCGCCCGGCCCGACGAGCGCACGTTCGTCGGCCACCGCCAGGAGCACCCGCACGTCACCGCGTGCGCCCGGGTCGACGCGGCCGACGGGGTGGGCGGCATCGAGGTGCGGATCGACCCGTGGCACGCGCTGACGCTCGAGGTAGACGGCGGCGTCGCCCGCGCCGTGGCGCGCGTCGGGCACCTGGTCCAGGAGCTCGGCTCGACGCCGGTCGGCCCGGACGACGAGCTCGAGCTGCGGGCGGTGCCGTCGACCGCGTCGGAGTACAGCCGGGAGCGGGGTCCCGACGAGGTCGTCGCGGCCGTGCGGCGCGCGGGGGCCTCCGCCGGCGACGAGGTCGTCGAGCTGGGCCGGATCGACGGCCGCTACCTGTCCACCGAGGTGGCGGGCGGCTTCACGGGCCGCATGGTCGGCCTGGTGTGCCGCACCGGCTCCGTCGCGGTCCGCTCCTACCGCTGCGCACGCGACTGACGACGCGGGACGGGAGGCAGCGGTGGAGCGGACGACCGAGGCGGGCGTCCCCGGGCACGGGACGGTGACGCGGTGAACGGGGCCGCGGTCGTGGGCGTGGTCGCGGCCGCCGTCGGTCTGGCCGTGGCGCTCGTCGTGGTGGTGGTCGTGGTCGCCCGGACGTCGCGCCCGGGTCCGCGGCTCACGGCCGCGGAGGCCGCCGCTGCGGGCTGGCGGTGGCAGGGCGAAGGGCTCGACGTGCTCACGCGGTGCGGGGTGGTCGGCGTCGACGTGACCGAGGCCGGCGCGGTCCTCACCCGCGACCTCGGCGGTCGGACGGTGGTCGCCGCCCGGACGTCCGGCCGCAGCTGGACCGTGCGCCGCGGTTCGGTGACGATGACGTCGCGGGTGTCCGGCGCTCCCTACGCGCTGTGCAGCGTGCGGCTGCCGGCCGCGCTGCCGACGATCCACCTGCTGCGCGAAGGTGCGGGCGGGGGCCTCGCCACGGCGGTCGGCGTGCCGGACGTCGACACCGAGTCCGGCGCCTTCAACGAGGGGCGCCGCGTGGTCTCCGACGACGACCGGGTCGCGCACGCGGTCCTCGCGCCGCACGTGATCGCCGAGGTCTCGGCGGGGCCCGCGGACGCGACGCTGCAGGTGGTCGGCGACCGGCTGCTCAGCTTCCGCCCCGGTGAGCCGGACCTCGCGGAGCTGGCGGCGCGTGCGGCGTGGCTGGTCCGCGTCGCGGACGCCATCCCGGGCTTCGTCTACGACGAGCGCCGCGACTGACGGGTCACTCGCCGGTGGACCCGTCGATCCGCTCGCGGATCAGGTCGGCGTGCCCCGCGTGCCGCCCGTACTCCTCGATCAGGTGCACCAGGATCCACCGCAGCGAGATCTCCTGGTCGGTGTGACGCTGACGCCGCGCGGCGACGGCGTCGAGCCCGCGCTCGCGCAGCACCTGCTCGACGAGCGCGTCCGACCGCGCGATCGCGTCCACGTAGCGCCGCCGCAGCTCCTCGGGCGGCGTCGTCCGCGCGGCCGTCCACTCCCAGTCGCGGTCGGCCGCCCAGTCCACCGACGCCCACGGCTCTGCCGGCGGGTTGCCGTGCAGGACGACGCTGCACCAGTCGTCCTCGACCAGGGCGAGGTGGTGCAGCAGCCCGCCGAGGGTCATGGTCGACGGGGGCAGCGCGGTGTCGAGCTGGTCCGCGTCCAGGCCGTCGGCCTTGCGCAGCACCGTGGAGCGGAGGAAGTCGAGGAAGCCGAGCAGGGTCGCGACCTCGTCACCGGTGAGGGGCGGGTCGGTGCGGTCGGTGCTGATCACGTGCGTGACGCTACGCCAGCGCGCTCGTCGACCGGCGGGTGGCGTCCGGCAGGCGGAATCAGATGGCAGGGGCTGGGCCAGGTGCGGGAGCGTTCCCAGAGCGGCGGACGACGCCGCGGGACGGACGGGGCGCGGCGTGGCGCGGAGCGGTCAACGAACGAGAACGAGCACGAGAACGAGCACGAGGACGAGCACCGGTACCAGCACGAGCACGGGTACGGACACCGGTACGGCGGACCGCACGGCCGCGGCGGGCACGACGAGCGCGTCGCGGAGCTGGGTGGTCAGGCGGCTCGCGGAGCGTCGGTTCGCGGCGGGCCAGCTGCGCAGCCTCCTCCCGTACGCCGGCCGGGGCCTGGTGGCCGGGACCGTCGCCGTGCACCTGGTGGCGGGCGCCGCGCCGATCGGGTTCATGGTCGGCACCGGCCTCGCGCTGCAGGACCTCGCCGGCGGCGGGGCGGGCGGCTGGCTCGCCCTCGCGGCCGCGTCGTTCCTGGTCCAGCAGGCGCTCGCGCCGCTGCAGCTGGTGCTGTCCAGGCGCGTGCAGCGGCGCGTCGACGCCGCGTGCATCGAGCGGCTCTCGTCGTTCGCCCTGCGCGGGGCGTCGCTCGCGGGGCTGGAGAAGCCCGAGGTGGCGGACCGGCTGAGCCAGGCCGACGAGGCGTTCGAGCAGTGGACGCTCACGCCCGGCGCCGCGGTCGAGGGCGCGCTCGCGCTGACCGCGCGGTACACCCAGCTGGTCGGCGCGCTCGTCGTGCTGCTGGTCGCGGTCGGTCCGTGGCCCGCGCTCGCGGGCGCGTTCGTCGCGGTCGTCGCGCGGCTGGGCCAGACCGAGGCGTTCAACCGGTGGGGCCACGTAATCCGGGACATCCGGCGGCTGCGGCGGCGAGCCGGCTACGTGCGCGAGCTCGCGACGAGCACGCGCGCCGCCAAGGAGATCCGCACGCTGGGCCTCGTCGACTGGCTGGACCAGCGGTACGTGGCGGAGGACCAGGCGGTGCTCGACACGCTCTGGACCTCGCGCCGCCGCGTGTACGGCGCGCCGTTCGTCGGGTACGCGCTCGCCGCGCTCGTCGGGTCGGTCGTGGCGCTGCTCGTGGTCGCGCGGACGGACGCGGACGTCGCGCAGGTGAGCGTGGCGGTGCAGGCGCTCATCCTGTGCGGACGGTTCGGCGTCGTGTTCCCCGAGGCGGACGTGAAGCTCGTCTACGGCCGCGGCGCGTGGCAGGCGCTGCTCGAGCTCGAGGACATCGCCCGCCGCGAGGGTGCGACGACGGGCGACGCCTCGGCCGGCGGCGCCGGTGCGGTGACCGCGCCGCGGCGGTCGGTCCGGCTCGAGGGCGTGCAGTTCGGCTACCGGCCGGACCGCCCCGTGCTCGACGAGCTGGAGCTCGAGCTGCCCGCCGGCACGTCGACCGCGCTGATCGGGGTCAACGGGGCCGGCAAGACGACGCTCGTCAAGGTGCTGACCGGGATGTACACGCCGCAGGGCGGCAGCGTGCTCGTCGACGGGACGGACCTGCGCACGCTGGACGTCGACGCGTGGCAGCGCGCCTTCGCCATCACGTTCCAGGACTACCTGCGCTACGAGCTCCCGCTCCGCGAGAACGTCGCGATGGGCGCGATCGCGCACCGCGACGACGACGAGGGCATCCGCGCGGAGCTCGAGCGCGTGGGGCTGGGGGACCTGCTGGCCGAGCTGCCGGCGGGCCTGGACACGCCGCTGACGCGGGCGCTGCCGGGCGGACGGGACCTGTCCGGCGGGCAGTGGCAGCGCCTCGCGCTCGCGCGCTCGCTGTTCGCCGTCCGGCACGGGGCCTCCGTCCTGGTGCTCGACGAGCCGACCGCGCAGCTCGACGCCCGCGGCGAGGCCGAGTTCTACGACACGTTCCTCGACCTGACGCGCGGCGTCACCAGCCTCGTGATCTCGCACCGGTTCTCGACCGTGCGGCGGGCGGACCGGATCGTCGTGCTCGACGCCGGTCGGGTGACCGAGGTCGGGACGCACGACGAGCTCGTCGCCCGCGGCGGGCAGTACGCGCGGATGTTCGAGGTCCAGGCGCGTCGGTTCACGGCCGAGAACGACCAGGAGGTCGCGCGATGAGGGACGTCGTGTTCTGCCTGCGGCGCCTGCTGACGATCACCTGGCGTCTGGACCGGCGACGGTTCGCGGCCGGGGCCGGGCTGCTGCTGCTCGGTGCGATCGCCACGCCGCTGCTGGCGATCGGCGCCGGCCGGCTGGTCGACGACGTCGTCGCGGGCGACGTCGCCAGCGCGAGCGGCTGGGCGCTCGTCGTCGCGGTGGCGCTCACCGGCGACCTGATGCTCGGCCACTTCGCGCACCTCTACTACTTCGAGCTCGCGGAGGAGACCGAGCAGCGGTTCAACCGGGACCTGCTGCGCCTGGTCAACGCCGGGGACCACCTGGACCGGGCCGACGACCCGGCGTTCGCCGACCGGATCGACCTGCTGCGCCAGGACGTCATGCAGATGCGCGCCACGGTGCAGACGGGTCTGCAGCTCGGCGCCACCGCCGTGCAGGTGCTGCTGACGGCGGTGGTCCTCGCGACGGTGTCGCCGTGGCTCCTGGTGCTCGCGGCGTTCGCGGTCGCGCCCGTCGTGCTCGGCCGGCGCGCCGAGGCCGGGCTGCAGGAGGTGCGCGAGGCGCAGTCGTCCACGACACGCTCGATCCGGGCGCTGCGGCGCCTCGCGACCAGCCCGGCCTCGCAGAAGGAGATCCGCCTGAACGGCGGGACGGACTTCCTGCTGGCGCGTCAGGGTGCGCTGCTGGGGACGTACGACGAGGCGATGGGCCGCGCGGACACGCGGTACGCGCTGCTGCGCGCCGCGGGGCAGATCGTGTTCGGGCTGGCCTACGTGGGCGCGGTGCTCGGGGCGTTCTGGCTGGCGCGCGAGGGCCGGGCCTCGGTCGGGCAGGTGGTCCTGACGATCACGCTGGCGACGCAGCTCAGCACGCAGATGTCCGCCGGGATCGAGATGCTCGGGTCCGTGCACCGCGCGGCGGCCGGGCTGCGCCGGTTCGTCGGGCTGGAGGCGGAGCTCGCGGCCGAGCACGCCACGCCGCCCGACGGGCTGTTGCCCGCGGACCTGAGCGACGGCCTGCGGCTCGAGGACGTCACCTTCGTCTACCCGGGCACCGAGCGGACCGTGCTCGACCACGTGGACCTGCACCTGCCCGCGGGCTCGTCGGTCGCGCTCGTCGGGGAGAACGGTGCGGGCAAGAGCACGCTGCTCAAGCTCGTCGCGGGGCTGTACCGGCCGACGGCCGGGCGCGTGCTCGTCGGCGGGACGGACCTCGCGACCGTGGAGCCGGCGCGCTGGCGCGAGCGCACGGCCGCGCTGTACCAGGACTTCGCGCGCGTGGAGCTGACGCTGCAGCACAGCGTGGGCATCGGCCGGCTGGCGGACGTGGACGACGAGTCCGCGGTGGCGGCTGCGCTGCGCCGCGCGGACGTGGGCGAGCTGGCCGACGAGCTCGCGCCCGCGGACGTCCTCGGCACGGGGTACGCCGACGGGCGGGACCTGTCCGGCGGGCAGTGGCAGAACCTCGGCTTCGCGCGGACGCTCATGCGCGACGACCCCGCGCTGCTGATCCTCGACGAGCCCGCGGCCGCGCTCGACGCGCTCGCCGAGCAGCGGCTGGTCGACGCGTACCAGGCGACGGCGGCCGAGGTCGCCACGACGGTCGGCGGCGTGACCGTGTTCGTCACGCACCGGATGTCGACCGTGCGCCTGGCCGACCGGATCGTCGTGCTCGACGCCGGCCGCGTCGTCGAGCACGGCACGCACGCCGAGCTGCTCGCCGCGGGCGGCCGGTATGCGCAGCTCTGGGCCCTGCAGTTCCGCGCCTACACGGAGGGTTGAGAGTGCCTCGACTGTTCATGACGACCGTCGACGTCGCTGCGTGGGGCGCGGGACCGCAGCCGACGCTCGAGGCCGACGGCCTGGTGCTGCGGCCCTGGCGCGCCGCGGACGCCCCGGCCGTGCGCGCCGTCTACGCCGATCCGGCGATCCAGCGCTGGCACGCGCGGCGGCTCGACTCCGACGAGGAGGCCGCCGAGGTCGTCGAGAGGTGGCGCGGCGCCTGGGCGGCCGGGTCCGGGGCGGGCTGGGCCGTGGTCGACGCGGCCGGCGCGCTCCTCGGACGCGTGAACCTCAAGCTGGTCTCGGCCGAGGACGGCGTGGCCGAGCTGGGCTACTGGACGGCACCCGACGCGCGCGGGCAGGGGGTCTGCTCGCGCGCGGTGCGGGCGATGACCGGGTGGGCCGTGGCGCAGGGGGTGCACCGGCTCGAGATCGAGCACTCGGTCGGCAACGCGGCGTCGTGCCGGGCCGCGGAGAGGTCCGGGTTCCCGCTCGAGGCGACGCGGCGCAGCAGCGCCCGGCACGCCGACGGCTGGCACGACATGCACGTCCACGTCCTCCTCTCGCCGACGGACCGGTAGCCCGGCCCCGGCCGGTCCCGTCTGCTGTGGGCGGAACGGCACCGCGCGGAGCGGCGTCGCGCTAGCGTCGGGACATGGCGACGGCGACGGGGACGACGAGCGTGTGGCAGCGGCGCCTGCGGTGGCGGGACGCGGTGGGCGCGGTGCTGCGCGAGCGCCGGCTCGACGCGGGCCTGCGGCTGACCGACGTGTCCGCGCGCGCGGGCGTCTCGACGCAGTACCTCTCGGAGATCGAGCGAGGCCGCAAGGAGCCCTCGTCGGAGGTGCTCGCGGCCGTGACCGACGCGCTCGACCTGTCGCTCGCCGACCTCGCGCTGCGGGTCGCGGACCTGTTGGCGCCGCGGCCGGGGCGCCTGCCCGCACGGGCCCCTGCGGTCGTCCTCGACCTCACCGGACGCCACGACGCGCTCGTGTCCCGCGCGCCTGTGCCCCGCTCGTCTGTGTCCCGCTCGTCTGTGCCCTCTCCCGCGGTCACGCTGCTGGCCGCCTGAGCGCCCCGCGGTCGATCACCTGGTCCGCCAGGCCGTACTCCACGGCCTGGTGCGCGGTCAGCACCAGCGCCCGGTCCGTGTCACGGCGCAGGACCTCGGCCGACCGTCCCGTGTGGCGCGCGAGCACCTCCTCGAGCTCCGAGCGGACGCGGACGATCTCGTCGGCGGCCAGGATCAGGTCCGGCACGTCCCCGCGCGCCTGCGTGCCCGGCTGATGCAGGACGACGCGGGCGTGCGCGAGCATCGACCGTTGGCCCGCGGCGCCACCCGCGAACAGCACCGCGGCGTCCGCGGCCGCCCGTCCCACGCACGTCGTCGTGACCGTCGGGCGCACGTACTGCATGGCGTCGTAGATCGCGAGCATCGCCGACGGGGACCCGCCCGGCGAGTTCACGTACAGGTCGATCCGCCCGTCCGGGTCGGCGGACTCGAGGTGCAGGAGCTGCGCGACGACGACGTTCGCGACCTCGTCGTCGATCGGGGACCCGAGGTAGACGATCCGGTCCGCCAGCAGCCACGAGTACACGTCGAGCGAGCGCTCGCCGCCGGGGACCTTCTGAGTGACGTAGGGGATGATCACCGCGCACCCCCGAATCCGGCGGACGTGGCGAACCACGGCAGCACCTGCGCCACGTCGTCGACCACGCGGTCGACGAACCCGTACTCGAGCGCCTCCGCGGCGGTGAACCAGCGGTCCCGCTGCGAGTCCTCCGTGACCCGCTCGACCGGCTGGCCCGTGTCCGCGGCGATGAGACCGAGCACGGTGTCCCGCGTGTGCCGCAGGTCGTCGGCCTGCAGCTCGACGTCCACCGCCGAGCCGCCGATGCCGGCCGAGCCCTGGTGCAGCAGTACCCGGGCGTGCGGCAGCGCCGCGCGCTTGCCGGGCGTGCCCGACGAGAGCAGGAACTGGCCGGCGCTCGCGGCCCAGCCGATCGCGACCGTCGCCACGTCGCACGGCACCAGGTGCATCACGTCGCGGATCGCGAGCATGGCCGGTACGGAGCCGCCGGGGGAGTTGACCAGGAGCGTGATGTCGCGGTGCGGGTCCTCGGCCGCGAGCACCAGCAGCGCCGAGCACAGGCGGTTGCCGAGCGCCTCGTCGAGCGCGGTGCCCATGAGCAGGACCCGTTGGTGCAGCAGGCGTTGCGCCAGCAGCTCGTCGTAGTCGGCGGTCCGGGGGAGCGTGGTCTCGGTCATGCGACGACGCTCGCACCGGTGACGGCCCGGAGGACCGCCCTGCCGCCGCGAGCAGATCCGCGGTCAGCAGCAGCCGGCCGGCCCGCGGGGTCAGGGGCGCAGCAGGACCTTCGTGGCGCGGCGCTCGTCCATGGCCGCGTACGCCTCGGCGGCCTGGTCCAGCGGGAGCGTCAGGTCGAAGACGCGTCCGGGCTGCAGTCGTCCGTCCAGCACCTCCGGCAGCAGCTCCTCGATGTAGCCGCGCACCGGCGCGACGCCGCCGCGCACGCCGACGTTGGTGCCGAACATGGTCCGCACGGGAAGCTCGGGCCCGCCGGACGGCACACCCACGAACCCCACCTGGCCGCCCGGGCGCGCGGACCGCAGCGCCTGGTCCATCGACTCCTTGGTCCCCACGCACTCGAGCACCACGTCGGGCCCGATGCCGGAGAACATGTCCTTGAGCCGCGCCACGCCCTCGTCGCCCCGCTCGGGGACCACGTCGGTCGCGCCGAACGACCGCGCGAGCGCCTGCCGCGCCTCGTGCCGGGACATCGCGACGATCCGCGACGCGCCGAGCCGCTGCGACGCGAGCACGGCGCACAGACCGACGGCGCCGTCCCCGACGACCGCCACGGTCGAGCCCGCGCGCACGCCACCGGACACCGCGGCGTGGTGCCCGGTCCCCATGACGTCGGACAGCGTCAGCAGGTGCGGCACCAGCTCGTCGGACGGCGTCCCGGGGACGACGACGAGCGTGCCGTCCGCCAGCGGTACGCGGACGCGCTCGCCCTGGCCGCCGTCGAGCGAGCTGCCGGGACCGTCCTCGCTGCCCCACCAGCCGCCGTTGAGGCAGGAGGTGCTGACGCCGTTGCGACAGTTGAGGCAGGTCGAGTCGCACACGTAGAACGGCGCGATGACGAAGTCGCCCACCGACAGGCCGCTGACCTCGGTGCCGATCTCCTCGACCACGCCGACGAGCTCGTGCCCGATGCGGTGCGGTGAGTCGGTGCGCTGGACCCCGCGGTAGGGCCACAGGTCGGACCCGCACACGCACGCCGCCACGACGCGGACGATCGCGTCCGTGCCGTACCGGAGCACGGGGTCGGGGACCTCCTCGACCCGGATGTCCCGCTCACCGTGAATCACCGTCGCACGCATGGAGCCAACCTAACCCTGGACGGGCCGGAGGAGCTGGCCACGGATCGTCGCCAGCTCCTCCGGCCCTCGCGGTCAGGGCGTGCCCGTGACCGCGGTCCCGTTGCGGGTGACCGTGTACGCGAGCTCGGCGCCGCTCCAGAAGTGGAACGTCAGCGTGACGGGCGCACCGTCCGTCACCTCGGCGAAGAACGCCGGGCGGAGCACGATCTCGCCCGCGGCCTCGTCGGGCGCGAACGCCACGTCGAACTCCTTGAACGCGGTCCACCCGTGCGGCCCCGCGAAGGAGCCGTCCGCGTAGGTCGCCTCCATGGTGGCGAGCCGGTCGCCGCGGAACTGCGTCGGGACGGCGAAGTCCTCCGTGGTCCCCGTCGCGGCGGCGAGCACGGGCTCGTCGGCGGCGACGACCTCGATCCGCCACGGCACGCCGCGCGTGAACCACGCCGTCAGCGTGGCGCGCGTGCCGTAGCCGGCCGAGGATCCGACGAGGCGCTCGAGCAGCCGGGTCGGCAGGGTCAGCGTCGAGCCCGAGAGCCGGTAGTCCTTGCCGGCGCGCAGCGGCTTGCGCCCGTCCGTCAGCGCGACGAACCGGGTGCCGTGGAGGTCCAGCGTCACGCTCTGCTCGGCGACCGCGTCGGGGTGGACGAAGACCTGGTCGGTGGACGCCGTGCCGGAGCGCGTGGTCCAGCTCGAGCGGATCTGGGCGAACAGCGCGGGGTCGCTCCACCGGTAGGTGGTCCGGCCGAGGTGCTGGCCGTTGTCCCACAGCATCGTCGTGACGCCCGCGGTCCGGGCCTCGTAGCCGAGCTGCTCGAAGAACTTGAGCTTCTCGCCCTGCTCGATGGTGCCGGTGTGCCGGTCGAAGCCGAGCAGGCCGTACTCGCCGAGGATCACCGGGATGCCGGCGTCGCGCAGCGTGGTCTCGACGCGGTCGAACGCCCCGGTCATGTCCGCGAGCGCGGTCTCGTCGAACCGCGTGCCGCCCGCGACGTTCACGCTGAACGGCCAGTAGCCGTAGTAGTGGAAGGTCGCCGCGACGTTCTCGTCGTCCAGCGCCTCGTACGTCTCGAGGAGGCTGTCGAGCCGCGCCTGCCCGCTGTCGGTGTGCAGCGTCGGCAGCACCAGCACGCGGTCGGCGTTGCGGCCGCCCGACGAGCGCACGACCTCGTGGAACGTCGTGTTCAGCTCGTCGAGCAGGGCGTACTCCTGGTCCTCGCCCGACGAGCCGGCGAACTGCGGCTCGTTGACGGACTCGAACAGCAGCGTGCGCGGGTAGTCCCGGAACCGCTCCGCGAGCTGCTCCCAGGTGGCGGTGAACTGCGCGAGCACCTCGTCGTGCCGCGTCGGCATCTGGTTGACCCACTGCCACGAGTCGTGGTGCAGGTCGAGCAGCACGGACAGGCGCGCGTCGAGCGACCAGTCGACGACCTCCTGGATGCGGTCCAGCGTCGCGTCGTCGATCGCGTAGTCCGGTGGGGGGCCCTCGAACTGGCCCAGCGTGACCGGGATGCGGATGCTGCGGAAGCCCTGGGCCCTGACCGTGCGGATCAGCTGCCGGGTGACGCGCGGGTTGCCCCACGCGGTCTCGTCGGCGCCGACGGAGTCGAACGTGTTGCCCAGGTTCCAGCCGGGCTGCATCCCGGCGACGACGCGCTCGGCGGACGGCTGGTGCCTGGTGCCGTGGCGGTCGTGGGGGCCGTGGCCGGCGGGGCCGCCGGCCGTCGCGGGTGCGGCCAGGGTGGCGGTGAGCGCCAGGGTTCCGACGAGCGCCGCGAGGCTCGTCCAGAGGGGTCGTCGCATGGTTGCCCTTCTCACGGTGGGGCCCCGTTGCCCCGCGCCCCGGAGCGCGAACTCGCCCGTCGAAGCGCTTCGACGGGCGAGTCTACGGGCGATTGGTCCCGTTCGCACGGGTCTCGCGCGTGTGAAGCGATACGGCTCAGGGAGCGGCAGGGGTCCGGTCGTCGGCGGGCTCGTGGCGCAGCAGGTCGCCGGGCTGGCAGCCGAGCGCCTCGCAGAGCGCCTCGAGCGTGCTGAAGCGCACAGCCTTGGCGCGGCCGTTCTTCAGCACCGCCAGGTTCGCCGGGGTGATCCCGACGCGCTCCGCGAGCTCGCCGACGGACATCTTGCTGCGAGCGAGGGCGACGTCGATGTCGACGACGATCGGCATCAGATCACCTCGTCGAGCTCGGCGCGCAGCGCGCTCGCGGTCGTGTCGAGCGTCACCGCCTTCGCGAGCAGGAGGCGCATCACCACGACGAGCAGGGCGATCCCCGCGCAGCACACGCCCCCGATCCCGATGACGGCGACGATCCCGGGCGCGACCGCCTCGCCGGGCGCGAGGACCCAGCCGAGCGCGAAGGCCAGGACGGCGCCGGCGGCCGCGCAGCCGATGATGACGTCCACGTCGCGGAACGCCGACGTCGAGAACGGCGCGTCGCGGCGCGCGAGCCGCAGCAGGCGCCAGATGCACACGAGCGCGACCTCGGCGGCGAGGAGCCCCGCGATCATGATGCCGACGACCACCCAGCGCAGCGGCGCGAGCTCCGGCTCCTCCTCGGCGATGTCGACCGCGAGCAGCGGCAGGATGACGCACTGCACGAACAGCAGCCCCGCGATGACGAGCACGATGACCGCGCGCACCGCGCGGACGACCCAGACGTCCATGACCCCTCCTATCGACGAACGATAGAAGCCTATCGCTATTCGATAGACCGGTCGAGTCCACTGGTGCCGCCGCCGGCCGGCTCCTGCCGTGCGCTCGTTCGTCTCGACCCGGGTGGGTCGTCAGAGATCCGGGTGGGTCGTCAGACATTGCTGACGAGGGACCGCACCTCTCACGACCTGGCGAGACCTCTGCGCCGGGGTGTCGGCCGGCGATCTCGTCGTGCGGGGGGCTGGCGGTGGAGCCGGACGGAACGGGCGAAGCGGGAGATCTTCACAAGCGTGACACGTGTCACTACTGTGTGGCCCGGCCTGCAACGCCGCAGCGCCGGACGCCGTCCGAGAGGGACCCGCGATGTCGAACGAGAAGTCACGTCTGGACGAGCTGCCGGCCCTCGGGCGCCGGTCCTTCCTGGCCATGTCCGGTGCGGCGGTCGTCGTCGCGGCGGGTGCCAGCGGTGCCGTCGCGGGCGGTGGCTCGCACCGCCCGTCGCCGTGGCGACCCGGACCGCCGCGGCGCGGGGGCGCGGCCGCGCAGCGCGCGGCCACCGCCTTCCTGCAGTCCGCGACGGACGCCTACCCGACGATCAACACCGGGCCGCGGCTGGCGCAGAGCTACGCCGACGAGCTCGGGCTGTTCAGCACCGCGTTCGTCTACGACAACGCGCTGGCGATCGGCGCGCTGCTCGCCGACTGCGGCCGCGGCACGCTCGCCACGGCCAAGGTGCTCGGTGACGGCCTGGTCTACGCGCAGGAGCACGACCCGGTCCACGACGACGGCCGGCTCCGGCAGGGCTACAACGTCGGGCCGTACACGTTCTACGACGGCAACCCGCAGCCGAACGGGTTCGTCCAGCCGGACGGCACCGCCAACATCGGCTGGCAGTTCGGGTTCCTGGGCACGGCGGTCGGGGACATGGCGTGGCCGGGCCTCGCCCTCCTGCAGCTCTACGGCGCCACCCGGGAGCGGCGCTACCTCGACGCGGCGGTGCGCATCGGCGAGTGGATCACGACGAACGCGTGGTCGACGCGGCCGCTGGGTGGCTTCTCGTTCGGGGTCGACGGCGCCGACAACCCCGTGCCGAACGGGTCGACGGAGCACAACATCGACTGCGTCGCCTTCTTCACGATGCTGCAGCACGTCACCCGGGACAAGGCCTGGGGGAAGGCGGCGGCCCACGCGCGCGCCTTCGTCGAGCGCATGTGGTCCCGCGCGGACGGCTGGTTCTGGACCGGCACCAACGACGGCACGGAGATCAACCGCGACCCGGTCCCGCTGGACCCGGCGACCTGGAGCTGGCTGGCGCTGCGCGACCGCCGGTACGCGGGCGCCCTCGACTGGGCCGGGCGCGCGCTGGCGACCACGGACGTCTCGACCGCGCCGACGTCCCAGCTGCCGGACGGCGAGAAGGTCTCCGGCGTCACCTTCAGCACGGCGAGCCTGACCTCGACCGCGCAGTACAACGGGATCACGGTGCACCCGCAGGGCGTGTGGCTCGAGGGCACGGCGCAGCTCGCGACCTCGCTCGCCGACCGCGGTGGCCGGGCGGACCGGGCGCGTTCCGAGGCGCTGCTCGCGCAGGTGCGTCACGCGCAGGACGCGCTCGGCACGGGTCAGCACCTGGGCGGCGTCGAGGTGGACGGCGGCGTGGTCGCGGCGTCCAGCCTCATCGACTCCGGGTTCGGGTTCGGCTACTTCCAGGTCCAGCACGTCGGCGCGACCGCGTGGTTCCTGTTCGCGTCCACCCGGACCAACCCGATGCGCTGGGGCGGCCTGCGCTAGGAGGACACGGAGGCGGCACGCGTGGGCAGCGTGAGGACCCGCGCGCCGTCCTCGGTGATCGCGACCGTGTGCTCGCTGTGGGCGGTGCGGCAGCCCGTCGCGCTGCGCAGCGTCCAGCCGTCGTCGTCGGTGACGAGCTCGTCGGTGTCCACCATGACCCACGGCTCCAGCGCGAGCAGCAGGCCGGGGCGCAGCGTGTAGCCGCGTCCCGGCCGGCCGGTGTTGGGGACGTGCGGGTCCTGGTGCATCGTCGAGCCGATGCCGTGGCCGCCGAACTCGGTGTTGACCGGGTACCCGGCGGCGGCGAGCACCGAGCCGATCGCGTACGAGACGTCGCCGAGCCGCACGCCGGGCCCGGCCGCGGCGATCCCCGCGGCCAGCGCGCGCTCGGTGGTCTCGATCAGGGCGACGCTCTCCGGCGGTCGCGCGGAGCCCACGACGAAGCTGATCGCCGAGTCGGCGGCGACGCCGCGCAGGAGGACGGCGAGGTCGAGGGTCAGCAGGTCGCCGTCGGCGAGCGCGTAGTCGTGCGGCAGCCCGTGGAGCACGGCGTCGTTCACCGCGGTGCAGATGTAGTGCCCGAACGGCCCGCGGCCGAACGACGGCGCGTAGTCGACGTAGCAGGACTGCGCCCCGGCGTCGAGGATCATCGACCGCGCCCAGCGGTCGACGTCCAGGAGGTTGGTCCCCACGGTGCACCGGGACCGCAGGGTCTGCAGGATGTCGGCGACCAGCGCGCCGGTGGCCGCGGCGCGCTCGACCTCGGCCGGGCTGAGGATCTCGATCATGCGCCGCGCGTCCCGTCGAGCGTGCCGCCCAGCGCGACGAGCAGCCGCTGCACCTTGCGCTTGTTCCGGCCCCAGTCGAACAGCGAGGGCACGGCCTCGCGCGGGTGGAAGACCAGCCGCGTCCCCGCGGCGTCCGGCACGAGCTGCACGTACAGCGTCGTGCCGAACGAGCTCGCCGACATCCCGCGGACCAGCACCGCCTGCTCACGCGTCGACGCCGGCCCCACCACCCAGCCCTGCTGCACGGCTGTGCGGTCCAGCTCCAGGCGCATCTGGTCGAGCGGCTGCGGGACGGTGCCCGTGTACGTCGTCTCCGGTCCCACCGGCTGCCTCCTGCTCACGCGTGGCGGGTGCCTCGCGACCCAGCGAGCCTACCCAGCGGGGACGGGCGCCAGCAGTTGCGCGGGGCTACCGACGGTGTGAGCGTGGGGCGTCGGCGGTCCTCGACGACGAGGGCCGTCGGCAGCGCGGCGCGGCCGATCTCCCTGGCTCGCCGCCGACCACCCGGACGATCGCGCCGGCCGAGCCCTCGACCGCCGCACCGCGGGCCGCACCGACGCGACCTCGCGCGCCCGCCTCGCGCGGCCACGGCCGTGCGGGCGACGGTCAGGGTGCGGACCGAGGAGGACTTCCATGGCACGCAGGACCGACCCAGCCGCGCGGCGGCACGGACCACGGACGACGGTGCTGGCGGGCGCGCTCACGGCTGGGCTGGTCGGGCTGGCCGGGATCGCGGCACTGCCCGCGGCGGCGGGTGGTCACGGCCCGGGCCGTGACCACGACCCGCGCCAGCCCGAGCTGGGCACCCGCGGGGTCCCCATCATCACCGTGGACCACCGCAGGTTCCGCGACCTCGACCGCGACGGCCGGCTGACCCCGTACGAGGACTGGCGTCGCAGCGCGGCGAGCCGCGCGGACGACCTCGTCGGGCGGATGACCCCGGAGGAGAAGGCCGGCCTGCTGGTCCACGGGACGCTCCCGACGACCGCGACGGGCTACCGCTTCGAGGACACGACGAGCGCCGGGGTCACCCAGCTCCTGGGCGACCGGCACATCACGACCTTCATCACCCGCCTCAGCGCGACGCCCGCGCAGCTCGCGACCGCCAACAACGCGGTGCAGGAGGCGGCCGAGGGGCAGCGGCTGGGCATCCCCGTCGTCGTGTCCACCGACCCCCGCAACGGCTTCTCGGTGACCGCGGGCCAGACGGTCGCCCGCCAAGGCGTCACGGCGATGCCCGACGCGATCGGCTGGGCCGCCGCGGACTCCCCGCGGCTGACGCGGCTGCTCGGCGACGTCGTGCGGCAGGAGTACCGCGCGGTCGGCATCCAGGAGGGCCTCTCGCCGCAGGCCGACCTGGCGACCGAGCCGCGCTGGACGCGGATCAACGGCACCTTCGGCTCGGACTCCGACGACGCGCGCGACCAGGTCGAGGCGTACGTCGAGGGGCTGCAGGACGGTGACGACGGGCTGCGCACGACGAGCGTCGCGACCGTCACCAAGCACTGGGTCGGCTACGGCGCCCAGGCCAACGGCTACGACAGCCACTACTACTACGGCCGCTACGCGATCTTCCCGGGGGACAACTTCGCCGAGCACCTGGTCCCGTTCGAGGGCGCGTTCGACGCGCAGACCTCCGGCATCATGCCGACGTACTCGATCCTGCAGGACCTCGTCTACCAGGGGCACGCCGTCGAGCAGACCGGTGCGGGCTTCAGCAGCTTCCTGCTGCAGGACGTCCTGCGCGGCGACTACGGGTTCGACGGCGTCATCGTGTCCGACTGGGGCATCACCGGCAGCTGCCCGGTGGAGTGCCAGGAGACGCGGCCGCCGGCGCCGTTCTTCGGCTCCTGGGGCGTCGGCATGCCGTGGGGCGTCGAGGACCTGTCGGTCGTCGAGCGGTTCGCGCTCGCGATCAACGCCGGGGTCGACCAGGTCGGCGGCTCCGACGAGCCCGCCAACGTGCTCGCGGCCGCCGACGGCGGCCTGCTCACGCAGGACCGGATCGACGAGTCCGCGCGGCGCGTGCTCGAGCAGAAGCTGCGGCTCGGCCTGTTCGAGAACCCGTACGTCGACGTCACGCGGGCGGCGAAGGTCGCGGGCAACCGGTGGTTCCAGAGGATCGGCGACGACGCGCAGGCGCGGTCGCTGACGCTCCTGACCAACGAGGACCGCGTACTGCCGGTCACCACCCGCTCGGGCCACGGGCACGCGTGGGGCACGACGAGCGGGCGCGGCCACCGGTCGAGCCCGACGGTCTACCTGTCCGGCGTCTCGGCCGACGTCGCCCGGGACCACGGCCTGCGCGTCACGACCGACCTAGGCTCGGCCGACCTCGCGATCGTGCGGCTCGCCGACCCGCGTGCGGGCGACGACCTGACGGGCCTCGAGTGGACGGGCGACGAGGAGGACTACCAGGCGTTCCTGGCGGCCACCGACGCGGGCGTCCCGACCATCGCGGTGCCCAAGCTCGACCGGCCGCTGATCCTCACGGACGTCGTCGACCGGGCCGCCGCGGTGCTGGCGAACTACGGCGTGTCCGACGACGTGCTGGTCGAGACGATCCTCGGCGAGCGGTCGCCGGGCGGCGAGCTCCCGTTCGAGCTGCCGTCGTCGATGGCTGCCGTCGAGGCGCAGCTGGCGGACGTGCCCGACGACTCCGCCGACCCGCTGTTCGAGCACGGCTTCGGGCTGTCCTACCGGACGGGGCACGGCCACCACCACCGGTGACCTCTGCCGCCCTGTCCTTCCCCGCGCCGCCGCGGTGCGGCTCGTCACAGGTGCCCGGCCGGGCGCGAGGTCCGGCCGGGCACCAGACTGTCCAGGTCAGGTCAGGTCAGGTCAGGTCAGGTCAGGTCTAGTCAGGTCAGCCCAGCGGGAGGGACCCCGGTATGACGGTCGTCAGCCTGCACGGTCACGCGTGCGCCCGGTTCGAGCGGGACGGCCGCGTGCTCGTCGTCGATCCCGGTGGCTTCAGCGAGCCGGACGCGACCGCGGGGGCGGACGCGGTGCTGGTCACCCACGAGCACGCCGACCACGTCGTCCCCGACCGCCTCACCGCCGAGCTGGCGGCGGACCCCACGCTCGAGGTGTGGGCTCCGCAGCCGGTGGTGGAGGCGCTCGTGCGGGCCGGCGCCGACGAGGCCCGCGTCCACGCGCTCGCCGTCGGGGACGAGGTCGAGGCGGCCGGGTTCGCCGTCCGCGCGCTCGGCGGCCGGCACGCGACGATCCACCCGGACCTGCCCGTGCCCGTCAACCTGGCCCTCCTGGTCGACGGCCGGGTGCTGCACCCGGGCGACTCGCTGACGCAGCCGCCCGCCGACGTGCCCGTCGAGCTGCTCCTGCTGCCCGTGAGCGCGCCCTGGCTCAAGCTCGCCGAGGCGGTCGACTACCTGCGGGCGGTGGCGCCGACGACCGCGGTGCCGATCCACGACGCGATCCTCAGCGACGCGGGCAAGGCGCTCGTCGACCGCGTCTCGAAGCAGCTCGCGGGAGACGGCACGACCTACCGGCGACTGGCGCCGGGGGAGACGCTCACGCTCGGTTGAGCGAGAGGAGCGCGCTGACCCACACCAGCGGCGCGTTCCACCGGATGCAGACGTCGTTGGTGACCTCGGACGTCGGCTCGTCGAGGTAGCAGCACTGCGGAGGCAGTCCGACGAGCCGGTCGTCGTACGGGAAGTCGGGCGCGGGCTGGGAGTTCGCGCCGCCGGCGAGCGCGCCCGGCGGCGGCGGGGGCAGCGTCGCGTCGCGGTCCTGGCCGAATGACCGGGTGCGCTGGTGCCGGCTGTGGTCGGTGCCGTAGCCGGTCACGTAGCTCTGGCCGAGCGCGTTGCGCCCCAGCAGGTGGTCCGCGCCGGCGGCGACCGCGTCGAGGTAGCCGGTCTCGCCGCTCACCAGCGCGGCGGTGCCGAGCACGACGAGGTTGTTCAGCAGCCGCCCGTTCGAGCCCCACGCCCAGCCGTCGGCGGGCGCGTAGGGCTGGCCCCACGGCTGTGCGTCCTGCACCGCACGCAGCCGATCGGCGCCTGCGACCACGCTCGCGACGACGCGGTCGTGGTCGGGCAGGGGAGCCGCGGGACCGGTGCGGCCGTGCAGGGCCAGGTCGAGCCGCGCGGGTGCCGCGACGGCGTCGAAGTCGAACCCGCGCTCGTCGAACGGGTCGCGCGCGTGGTGCGGGGACCGCGCCACGTCCTCGGCGTACCGCTCCTCGCCCGTCGCGAGCCAGAGCTCTGCCGCCGCCCAGTACCGGTCGTCGGACAGGTCGTCGTCGCCGTAGGGACCGCCGCCGTGCCGCGCGTGGTCGTCGGGCGCCAGCAGGTCGGGCGTGCGGAGCGCCGCGTCGTACGCGCACCGCGACGCTGCGAGCAGCCGCGCCGCGTACGCGGGGTCGGCGAGGCGGAACGTGCGCGCTCCCGCGGCGGCCGCGGCCGCGAGGTGCAGCCCGGCACCCGTCGAGGGGCGGTGCAGCACGCGCTCGGTGGGGTCCAGGTGCGGCGGGCCGGGGATCGGCGACCAGACGACGCCGTGGACCCGGTGGAACGCGAGGCCCGCGTGGGGCCGGCCCGGGGGGACCTGCATCCGCAGCAGCCAGTCCAGCTGCCAGCGGCACTCGTCGAGCACCCGGTCCCGCAGGTCGTCCGCCGCCGCGGTCCGCGGGCCTCGCGCGAGCACGTCCGCCGCTCCGAGCAGCTGCCACACGGCGATCGCGCCGCTCGTGACGTACTTGCCGTGGTCGCCCGCGTCGTACCAGCCGCCCGAGACGTCGTACGTCGCGTCGTCGCGCCAGCCCGGGTACAGGCGCGGGGCGTCGGGGCCCGACCACGGCCGGACCGCGGTGTCGCCACGGTTGGGCGGGACGCCGACGTGGCCGGCCGGCCGTGCGTAGCCGGGCGCGACCTCGTCGTCGATCGCGACGCCGGACCGCTGCAGCGTGAGGAAGCGCAGCGCGTCCGCGGCGAGCGGTCGGTACAGCCCGGCGTCGACGCGGAACGCGTGGCTGTGCGCGTCGAGGGTCGGGACCAGGACGCGGTGCCGGCCCGGCGGCAGGTCGCCCAGGTCGAGCACGTGCACCGCCAGACCGGACGTCGGTTCGGGGCGGGTGGGCCACGGGTGCGAACGGGCCTCGTGCACCGGGCGGCCGCCCTCGTCGACGACGAGGAACGGGACCGGCTCGGGCTCGTCGGACACGAGCGTGGCCCGCATCGGGCGACCCGGCAGGTAGCCCACCTGGTTGACGCGCACGCGCGGCCGCCCGGTGACGACGTCCCGCACGGACCACGACGGCCAGCTCACGCCCGGCAGCCTACGGCCGGCACGCCCGCCCCGTCCGGGGTGCGCGGGGCCGTGACCCTGCGGACGATGGAGCATGACGACCAGCGACGTGCACGAGCTCGAGGTCCCGCTCGACGTCCCCGACGGCTGGGCCCTCCCGGACCTCACCGGTGGCGGCGTCGACCGCGTCGCGGACGCCGGCGTGCTCGACCTGGATGCCCGCTACCTCGACACCGCCGACCTCGCGCTGCTGCGGCGCGGCGTCACGCTGCGGCGGCGCACCGGCGACGACGAGGCGGGCTGGCACCTCAAGCTGCCCGCCGGTCCGGGGCGGGACGAGCTGCGCGCACCCGTCGACGAGGACGCGCCCGACGAGGTGCCCGCGCGCCTCCTCGAGCTCGTCGCGGGTCTGCGCCTGGGCAGCGACCTGGTACCGGTCGCCCGGATCCGGACGCGCCGCACCGTGCGCCGGCTGCTCGCAGCGGACGGCCGGACGCTCGCTGAGGTGGTGCTGGACGACGTCGACGCACGCCCCGCGCTCGGGCCCGCGACGACGTGGCACGGGGTGGAGGTGGAGCTCGTCGACGGGTCGCCGGGCCTGCTCGCGGCGCTGGTCGACCGGCTCGTCGCCGGTGGCGCGGAACCGACGCAGGATCGCAAGCTCGCCCGCGCGCTCGGCCGCCGCGAGGGCGCAGCGCCCGCACCGGCGACCGGCGCCGAGCTCGTGCGGAGCACGCTCGGCCGGCACGTCGACCGGCTGATCGGCCTGGACCCGCGGGTGCGACGCGACGACCCGGACGCGGTGCACAAGGCGCGCGTCGCGGCGCGGCGGCTGCGCGAGGCGCTGCGCACGTTCCGCCCGCTGCTCGACCGCGAGGTCACCGAGTCGCTGCGCGACGAGCTCCGCTGGTGGGGCCGGGTGCTCGGCGAGGTCCGGGACGCCGAGGTCCGCGCGGCGCGCGTCGCCGACGTCCTCGACGCCCTGCCCGACGAGCTGGTGATCGGCCCGGTCCGCGCGCGCACGGGCGGCGACCTGCGGGGCGAGCGCGAGCGCGCCCACGCCGCCGCCCTCGACGCGATGGCCTCCGCGCGGTACCTCGACCTGCTGGTCCGTGTCGACGCCCTCGCGCAGGACCCGCCGGTGGTCCGGCACGCGCACCGTCCGGCGGAGCGTGTGGCCGCCCGGGCGGTCCGACGAGCGTGGCGTCGCCTGCGGCGGCGGGCCGACGAGCTGGCGGCCGTGCCCGCGGCGACGTCCCCGGGTGCAGGTCCGGCGGGGCTGGTCGTCGGGCCCGTCGTGGACGACCCCGCGCTCGCCGAGGCGCTGCACGCGTTGCGCAAGTCAGCAAAGGCCGCCCGGTACGCAGCGCAGGCGTGCACGGTCGTCGTGGGACGGCGGGCGCGACGGTTCGCCCGACGGGCCGAGGCCGTGCAGGACGCAGCGGGGGCGCACCACGACGCGGTCGAGCTCGCGGCGGAGCTGCGGGGCCAGGGCGTCGCCGCGCACCTGGCGGGCGAGAACGCCCTCACCTTCGGGCTGCTCGTCGCGGCCGAACGCGCCCGGGCCGCGCAGGCGTTCGCGGCCTACGAGGACGCGTGGGACCGCCTGGACCGCGGCACGGTGCGCGCCTGGACGCGTTGACGCGGCCCTCGACCCCGCGGCCTGCGAGGATCGGGGGATGGTCGAGGTCGTGCTGATGTGCGGGCCTGCCGGCTCCGGCAAGTCGACGGTCGCGCACCGGCTCGAGGCGGCCGGGTACGCGCGCGTCTCCTTCGACGACCACGCGTGGCGGCTCGGTCACCGACGCCACCCGCTGACGCCCGAGCAGTCGGCCGAGATCGCCACGGAGGTGCGGGCGAGCCTCCTCGCACTCGTGGGGGAGGGCAGCGACGTCGTCGTCGACACGTCGTGCTGGTCGCGGCGCTCACGCGACGAGTACCGCGTGCTCCTCGCGCCGCTCGGGATCGTCCCGGTCACCTGGTACGTGGAGACGCCGCGCGACGAGGTCCTGCGCCGCGTCGCGGCCCGCGGCAACGCCGGGCCGCACGACCTGGCACTCGAACCCGAGGTGGTGGCACGGTTCCTCGACGGGTTCGAGGTGCCGACACCGGCCGAGGGTCCCCTGCTGGTGGTCGACGGCACCGGCGGTGACGCGCCGGCCTGACCCCGTCCGTCCGCGCGGCGTGGGACGTCGGAGAGCGCGCAGCCGCGCGTGGGTCCGCCCGAACGCGGAGCCCCCGGTACCGGTCAGCGCGTCCGACGGCAGACGACGACGTGCTCGAGGCCCGGGCGGTCGGGCGCGTCGCGGACCTCGTCGACGTCCAGGCCGGCGTCGGCGACGAGCCCGCGCACCTCGTCGAGCGTCCAGAACCGCAGCGTGGAGTCGGACGTGACCAGGCCGGTGCCGGGGACCAGGTGCGACCAGCGGAACGTCACGAGGGGCGGCTCGACCGCGGTGACCTCGACCCACGCCTCGACCTCGCCGAGACCGGGGACCTCGGTGCGCGTCCGGCTCTGCTCGGGCGTCCACGCCTCCCACGCGCGGCGCCGCGGGTCGCGCGTCTCGAAGACCAGCCGGCCGCTCGGCCGCAGCACCTCCCGGACCGCGACGAGCGTGCGCAGCGCCGCGTCCCGGTCGAGGAACACCTGGAACACGTTCGCGGTCATCACGACGAGGTCGACCGGGTCGACCTCGGTCAGGACGCCGGCGTCCCCGTCGAGCCAGCGGACCCGGGACGCGTGGGGCTTGCCGCGCGCCACGTCGAGCGACGCGGTCGCCGGGTCGACCCCCACCACGTCGAGCCCGTCGGCCGCGAGCATCGTCGCGAACGTGCCCGTGCCGCACCCGAGGTCGAGGACGCGGTGCGCCCCGAGCTCGTCGACGAGTGCCCGGTACGCGTCCAGGTCCGACCGGTCGGGGTCCAGCGGGTCGTACAACCGCGCCAGCAGGGGGTCCTCGAAGATCGCGTCGGCCACGGTCCGCACGGTAGCCGCTGCCCGGCGGGGGAGGCGGTGCGGGTCAGGGTGCCGTCGCGCGCAGCACGTCCTCCAGGGAGCGCGGGGGGTGGCCCGTGAGCTCCTCGACGGCCCGGGAGGGGTGGGCCATGACACCGCTCGCGATGGCCGTGTAGGTGCTGACCCACGCGTCCACCTGCCAGTCCGGCGCGCCGTAGCGGGCGCGCGACGCGTACGCCTCCTCGACGGTCTCGTCGTGGAACGCGACGTCCCGGCCCCGCACGCGCGCGATCGTCGCGGCGACCTCGGCGAGCGTCACCGCCGCCGGGCCGGTGAGGTCGTAGGTGCGCCCCGCGTGGCGCTCCGGCTGCCTGAGGACGGCCGCGGCCGCCTCCGCCACGTCGTCGCGCGCCACCGCCGCGCACCGGCCGGTGCCCGCGGGGCCGCGGATCACGCCGTCCTCGCCGACCATCAGCTCCAGGAAGTCGAGGTAGAGCGCGTCCCGCAGCGCGGTGGACGCCATGCCCGACGCGCGCAGGTGCTCCTCGGTGGCGAAGTGGTCCCGCGCGAGCGTGAACGTCGCGTCGGGCGCCGCGCCCAGGAACGACAGGTAGACGACGTGCCGCACCCCGGCGGCCGCGGCCGCGTCGACGAAGGCGCGGTGCTGGTCGACGCGGTCCGGCGCCTCGTGCCCCGAGACCATGAACGCCACCTCGACCCCGTGCAGCGCCCGCGCGCACGCGTCACGGTCGGTGTAGGACGCCGCCACGACGTCCGTGACGGTCGGCAGCCGCGGCACCCGTGCGCTCTGCGGGTCCCGCACCAGCAGGCGCTGGGCGACGCCGGCCTCGTCGAGCAGCCGCGCGACCCGGCCGCCCACGTACCCGGTCGCGCCGGTGACGGCGACAGGTGCAGAGTTCATCACCCGATGCTGCCTCCTCTCGGCGCCCCGCTCCACCCCGCTGCCTCCCCATACGCCCACCCACACGCGCAAGGGACCCGGGTGAGGGCGGGCGGGAGCGCGGAGGTGCGGCCGCTCGGGCTCACCGGGCCAGGCGCTCGACGATCGCGCCGTAGAGGCCGGGCAGCGCGGCGGCCAGGGGGACGATCCCGCGGCGCGCAGGTGAGGTCGCGGCGGCGACGAGCCCCGACGTCAGCACGCGGTAGTCCCGCGTCGCCCGGGCCCAGGCCTGCTCGTAGCCGTGCGGGTCGTCGAGGTGCGCGACCGCGGCCGCGGCCTGCGCGAGCCCGACGCGCAGCCCCTCGCCGGTGAGCGCGTCGACGTAGCCCGACGCGTCGCCGACGAGCAGCACGCGGCCGGTCGCCCGCGCGGCGGTGCGCTGCCGCAGCGGGCCGGCGCCGCGCACCGGGCCGTCGGGCTCGGCGCCGCCCAGCCGCTCGGTGAGCTCCGGCAGCGCCGCGAGGGTGGCCGCGAGGTCGGTGTGCGCCGGCCCCAGCACCGCGACCCCGACGAGCCCCGGCGCGACGGGAGTCACGTACGCCTCGGCGTGCGGGGCCCAGTGCACCTCGACCAGGTCGCCCCACGGCGTGACCCGGTAGTGCCGGCGCAGCCCGAACCGGCGACGGTCGGTCCGCACGCCTCGTCGCGCGGGCCGCTCCAGGCCGGTCAGCCGGCGCACGGTCGAGTGCAGCCCGTCGCACGCGAGCAGGTACCGGCCCCGCAGGTCCCCGACGACGACGCCGGACGGGTCCTGGTCCAGCGACGTGACGCGCACGGGCACCCGTGCGACGCCGAGGCCGGCCGCGCGCTCGGCCAGCGCGGCGTGCAGGACCGTGCGCCGCACGCCGCGACCCGCCGGACCGACGAACCGGTGCTCGACGCGCCGCTCGCCCCCGACGTACGCGATGCCGGACAGGGCGTGGCCGGCCGGGTCGACGCCGAGCCGCGCCAGCGACGTGAGCGCCCCCGGCATCAGCCCCTCGCCGCACGCCTTGTCCACCGGTCCGGGCCGCGGCTCGAGCACCAGCGCGGTGCGGCCCGCGAGCCGTGCCTCGATCGCCGCGGCGAGCCCGACCGGCCCGCCCCCGACGACGAGCACGTCGGCGTCGTACGCGTCCGACGAGCCCACGGCCGCGTCAGGCCGCCGGCCGCGCGGCCGCCAGCGCCCGCTCCTCGGCGGGGATGCGGAAGCCCAGCAGGAGCACCGCGTTCAGCACGGTGAACGCCAGGGCCGTGACCCACGCGGTGTGCACGAGCGGCAGCGCGATGCCCTCGGCGACGACCGCCACGTAGTTGGGGTGGGAGAGCCAGCGGTACGGCCCGCGGGTCACCAGCGGCAGGTCCGGGACGACGATGACGCGCGTGTTCCACCGCGGCCCCAGCACCGTGATGCACCACCACCGCAGCGCCTGCGAGGCGAGCACGACGACGAGCGCGGGCCACCCCAGCAACGGCAGGAACGGTCGGTCGGCGAGCACCACCTCCGCGATGCACGCCACCAGCAGCCCGGTGTGCAGCGCGACCATCGCCGGGAAGTGCCCGCGCCCGCTCTCTCGCCCGCCACGCTCGAAGGACCACCGCGCGTTGCGCGCGGACACGACGAGCTCGACGAGCCGCTCGACGCCGGTCGCAACGACGAGCGCCACGTACAGCGCGACGCTCACGGGGTGGCCCTCACGTGCCCTGCGGACGGCCAGCGCAGCGCGACGAGCTCGGCCCCCACACCCGGCCCGAAGGCGGCGACCACACCGAGCGCCCCGCCGGCCGAGCCCGCACCCAGCGGCCCGGCCCGCTCGGTCGCCATGGCGTCCGCGAGGACGTGGAGCACCGCAGCCGACGACAGGTTGCCCGCCCGCGCCAGGCTCGCCCGGGACGGCGCGAGCGCGTCGGCCGGCAGCCCGAGCGCCTCCTGCGCCGCGTCCAGGATCTTGGGCCCGCCGGGGTGCACCAGCCACGCCGTCACGTCGTCCGGCACCGCGCCCTGCGCGGTCAGCAGCGCCTTGACGTCGTCGGCGACGTGCGCGCGGATCGTGTCCGGCAGCCCGCCCGAGAGCACGATCCGCAGCCCGGACGAGCCGACGCGCCAGCCCAGCGCGTCGCCGGAGCCGGGGTAGAGCATGCTGCGCGAGCCCACGACGCGCGGGGCCCCGGACCACGCCGCGCGTGCGGCGGCCGGCGCCCCCCGCGGCGCCGTGCGCCGGTCACCCGCCATCACGACGGCCGCGCCGCCGTCGCCGAACAGCCCGCTCGCGACGAGGTTCGCGGTCGAGTCGTCGTCCCGCTGGAGCGTGAGCGAGCACAGCTCGACCGAGACGAGCAGCGCGACCTGGTCCGGGTGGCCGAGCAGGTGGTCGTGCACCCGGGCGAGGCCGGCGGCGCCGCCCGCGCAGCCGAGGCCGAAGCTCGGCAGCCGCGTCACGTCGGCCCGCAGCCCGACGCGGTCGACGAGCATCGCGTCGATCGAGGGCGCCCCGACCGCCGTGACCGTGGTGAGCATCAGGTGGTCGACGTCGTGCGGCTCCAGGCCGGCGGCCGCCAGCGCGTCGCGCACCGCGCGCTCCGCGAGCGCGAGGCCGTGCTCGAGCGCCAGGGCGTTGGTCTCGTCGAACGAGCCGAGCGACCGGTACCGCTCGAGCGGCAGCGCGAGGTGGCGCCGGTCGATCCCGCAGGACGCGTGCAGCCGGGTCAGCAGGGCGCGCCGCGTGGGGTCGGCGGTGACGATGGTCGCGAGCTCCGCGGCGATCTCCGCCTGTGCGTAGGCGTGCGCGGGCAGCACGGGTGCGACCGCCACGATCCGGGACATGTCGGGATCGTCGCACGCGGCGCCCACGCCCGCCGCGTGAGCGGGGCACGGGTGCGTCAGGCCGTGGCGACCAGGACCGCGACCGTCACGGCCGCCACGCCGATCGCCGCCAGGAACGGGTAGCGGCTCGTGGGGCGGCGCACCGCGACCGCCGCCGCGCTGACGCCCAGCGCCACGGCGGCGACGAGCGCGCCTGCCCCCGCGACGCCCGGCCCGCCCGGCCCGCCGGGCGGGCCGAGCACGACGAGCGCGGTGGCGCTGACGAGCAGCGCGACGGCCGCGAGCGTGGTCCGCCGCCGGCCGAGCCGGTGGGGCAGCCCGCGCACGCCGGTCGCCGCGTCGTCCTCCAGGTCCGGCAGGACGTTGGCCAGGTGCGCCCCGACGCCGAGCAGCGCGGCGGCGGCGGTGGTCGAGACCGGCGCGAACCGCGCGGGATCGAGCGCGAGCGTCACGACCGAGGGCAGCAGCCCGAACGACAGCGCGTACGGCGCCCAGGACCACGCGGTCGACTTGAGCCGCACGTTGTACGCCCACGCCGACGCGACGGCCACGACGTGCACCGCGCCGGCCGCGGCACCGAGCGCGAACGACAGCACGACGCAGGCCGCCACGGCGACCAGGGCGGCGGTGCGCACGGTGCGCACGGCCAGGCCGCCGGTCGCGACCGGCTTGTCGGTGCGCCCCACGGCGGTGTCCCGCGACGCGTCGATCCAGTCGTTCGACCAGCCGACCGACAGCTGACCGGTGAGCACGGCGAGCCCGACGAGGACGACCGTCGACGCAGGCGCCCCGACGCCCCCGGCGTACGCGGCGGCGAACGCGGTGACGGCCACGGTCGGCGGCAGGTGCGAGGCGCGGACCAGCGCGCTCGCGGTCCGGGCTGCGGGCATGGCACACCCTTGCACGCAGGGTGCTAGCGGACCCGCCGGAGACGCGCGGCGTCGACCGCGTCGATCATGAGGCCCCGGTCCTCGCGGACCCAGCGCTGCCCGGTGGCGCGACGCTCGTCGGGCCGCGCGAACCGGTAGCGGTAGAGGTGGGCGCGCACCCAGCGCGGGGGAGCGCCGTCGAACGGGTCGACGCGCAGGAGCCGGAGCGTGGGCGCGTCGGCCTCGAGGAGCCGTCCCAGGAACGGCACGAACCAGCCGAGCTGGGCGGACGAGCCGAGCCCCAGGAACCACATCCCCCAGTCCAGTCGGAGGTGGTACGGCGCGAACTGCCGGGGGAGGCGCCGGACGTCCCCGGGCTTGCCGTGGAGCTCGTACTCGCGCCACGTCGCCTGGGCGGGGTCGCGGTCCAGCGTCCCCTCGACGACGACCTCGGTGCGCTGCCGCGTGATGCTGCCGAAGGCGCCGTAGGCGTTGACCAGGTGCCAGACGTTGAACGACGCGTTCATGAGCTGCCGGCGGGAGACGAGGTTGCGCGCCGGCCACCAGCTGAGCACGACGCACAGCGCGCTCGCGGCGAGCACCAGGACGACGAACCACGGGGGCCCGGTGCCGGAGGCCGGCGCGACGTCGATCCCGAGCAGCACGCCCCAGGCGCGGTCGTCGATCGCCGCGCACGCGAGCACGATGGTCAGCCAGTTGAGCCACGCGAAGTTCCCCGAGAGCACGAGCCAGAGCTGCGTCACGACGAGGACCCCCGCGGCCGTGCTCGCGACCGTGCCGGGCACGAGGAGGAAGAACGGCACGACGAGCTGCGCGACGTGGTTGGCGGCGACCTCGACCCGGTGCAGCGGTCTGGGCAGCAGGTGGAACAGGCGGCTGGCCGGCCCCGGCATCGGCTGGGTCTCGTGGTGGTAGTACAGCGCGGTCAGGTCCCGCCACGCGGGGTCGCCCCGCCACTTGATGAGTCCGGCGCCGAGCTCGAGGCGGAGGACGAGCCACCACAGGAGCACCAGGACCGGCAGCGGCGGCGCGACCTCGTCGGACCCCAGGAAGGCCACCAGGAACCCGGCCTCCAGCAGCAGCGACTCCCACCCGAACCCGTAGAACACCTGCCCGACGTTGACGACCGACAGGTACAGGGCCCACAGGACCAGGAACGCGACCATCGGCGCCCACGGCGGCCCCTGCTGCGGCAGCCCGACGACGAGCGCGAGGGCCACGACGAGCCCGGCCCACCCGACACCCACCAGCAGGCGGTCCGAGTAGCGCCACTGGAACAGGCTCGGGGAGCGGCGCCACGGGACCCGCTCGACGAACCGGGGGACGGGGAGCAGCCCGCGCTCGCCCAGCAGCGGCCGGAACTGGCGCAGCACCACGACGAACGCGATCGCGTAGACCGCCGCGACCCCGTGCTGGGCCACGGCACGGCCCACCGTGTAGCCCTCGGCGCCGAACCAGCCCACGTGACCACCTCCCGGTGAGGCCCCGCCACCAGCGTCGCCGAGCCGCGCCCCCGCTGCCAACGCACGTCACGGCCGCCGGCGGGAATGGCTCGCGCCCGGTCGCGTTGACGTGGACCATGACCACTTTCGGCATCATCGGAGCAGGCAACATCGGCAGCCAGGTCGCCCGCGCGGTCATCGCGCTCGGGCACGACGTCGTGATCGCGAACTCGCGCGGTCCGGAGACGCTCACCGACCTGGTCACGGAGCTCGGCCCCAAGGCGCGGGCCGCGACCGCGCAGGAAGCCGCCGAGGCGGCCGACGTCGCCGTCGTGACCGTCCCCCTCAAGGCGCTGGAGCAGGTGCCCGTCGAGCCGCTCGCGGGCAAGGTCGTCATCGACACGAACAACTACTACTTCGAGCGGGACGGGCACATCGAGGCCCTCGACCGGGGTGAGGCGACGACCGCCGGCCTCCTCCAGGAGCACCTGCCGACGTCGAAGGTCGTCAAGGCCTTCAACCACATCATGGCCGCGGACATCACGACCGACGGCACGCCCGCGGGGACGCCGGACCGCCGCGCGCTCGCGACGTCGAGCGACTTCCCCGAGGCGGTCGCGCTCGTGACCGACCTGTACGACGCGATCGGCTTCGACACGGTCGACGTGTCGCCGCTCAGCGAGTCGTGGCGCGTCGAGCGCGACCGGCCGGCCTACGTCGTGCGGCAGAACCGCGAGGAGCTCGTCGCGAACCTCGCGCTGGCTCCGCGCACCGTCTGACCCGGCCTACCCGTCCCCCGGCGCCCGTCCCGGGCCCGGGGGACGCCGGTGCGTCAGTGGCCGGCGCCCAGGCTGCCCGCGAGGCGCTCGTGCCGGGCGGCGCTCTCCGGGTTCATCCCGACGATCGTGACGGTCTTGCCCTTGGTCGCGTACTTGTGCGTGATCGCGTCCAGCGTGGCGACCGTCGACGCGTCCCACACGTGGGCGTCGCTCATGTCGATCACCACGCGGCCGGGGTCGCCGGCGTAGTCGAACTGGTAGACCAGGTCGTTCGACGAGGCGAAGAACAGCTCGCCCTGCACCGCGTACACCCGCTGCCCGTCGTCGTCGTCGGTGTCGAGCCGCGTGACCGTGGTGACGTGCGCGACCCGGCGCGCGAACAGGACCATGGCCGCGACCACGCCGACCAGGACGCCGTACGCGAGGTTGCTGGTGGCGACCGTCACGGCGACGGTCGCGACCATCACGGCCGTCTCCGACCGCGGCATGCGGCGCAGGGTGGCCGGGCGCACCGAGTGCCAGTCGAACGTCCCGACGGCCACCATGACCATCACCGCGACGAGCGCGGCCATCGGCATGATCGCGACCACGTCCCCGAGCCCCACGACCAGCACCAGCAGGAACACGCCGGCGAGGAACGTCGAGATCCGCGTGCGCGCGCCGGACGCCTTCACGTTGATCATGGTCTGGCCGATCATCGCGCAGCCGCCCATGCCGCCGAAGAAGCCCGTGATCACGTTCGCGGCGCCCTGGCCCCACGCCTCGCGGGTCTTGTCCGAGTGCGTGTCCGTGACGTCGTCGACCAGCTTGGCGGTCAGCAGCGACTCGAGGATCCCGACGAGCGCCACGGCGAGCGCGTACGGCGCGACGACCCGCAGCGTGTCGAGGTCGAACGGCACGTCCGGGACCAGCAGGGCGGGCAGGGACGTGGGCAGCTCGCCCTCGTCGCCGACCGTCGGCACGTCCAGCGAGGCGAGCACGGCCGCCGCCGTGAGCAGCACGATCGCGACCAGGGGTGCCGGGACCACGGTGGTCCAGCGGGGCAGCAGCACCATCACGACGATGCCCACCGCGACCATCGGGTACACGACCCACGTGACGTCGACGAGGTGCGGCAGCTGGGACAGGAAGATCAGGATCGCGAGCGCGTTGACGAACCCGACCATGACGGACCGCGGGATGAACCGCATGAACTTGGCGATGCCCAGCAGCCCGAGCAGCACCTGGAGCACGCCGGCCAGGATCACGGTGGCGACCAGGTAGTCCACGCCGTGCTCGCGTGCGACCGGCGCGACGACCAGCGCGACCGAGCCCGTGGCCGCGGAGATCATGGCGGGGCGGCCGCCGAGGAACGCGATCGAGACCGCCATGGTGAACGACGCGAACAGCCCGAGCCGAGGGTCCACGCCCGCGATGATCGAGAACGCGATCGCCTCGGGGATCAGCGCCAGGGCGACGACGAGCCCGGCCAGCACCTCGGTGCGCAGACGCCGGGGCGAGCGGAGGGCGGCGAGCACCGAGTGCGTCGCGTCGGCCTCGGGGGCACCGGTCGTCGGCACGCGGGCCGGGGTGCTGGTCGTCGGGACGCCGGCGGGGGCGTCGGGCAGCGGGGCGTCGGTGGGCACGCGGAAGGGATCCGTTCGGGAAGGGGAGGGGTCGGGGCGTCGCCCCGCAGGCGCAGACTCTACCGTGACGTAAGGGTAGGTTCGAACCCGGCGCGGCCTGGGACACTGGGCGCATGACCGTCCCCAGCGCCCCGCAGGCCACCATGCACATCGGCGCGGTCGCCGAGCAGACGGGACTCTCGCTGCGCACGCTGCGGCACTACGACGAGGTGGGGCTGCTGCGCCCGAGCGGCCGGACGGACGGCGGGTTCCGCCTCTACACCGAGGCCGACGTCGACCGGCTGCTCCTCATCCGCCGCATGAAGCCGCTCGGGTTCACGCTCGAGGAGATGGCCGAGCTGCTCACGCTGGTCGACGACCTGGCCGGACCGGCTGAGGGTGCGCCGCACGCGCGCGAGCGCCTCGCCGAGTACGTCACGCGCGCGCAGGAGCAGCGCGCCGAGCTGGCCCGCAAGCTCGACATGGCCGACGAGTTCATCGCCCTGCTGCGCGCCCGCTGACCCCCGGTCCGGGTCCGTCGCCCGAGCAGCAGCCGTCGGCGCACCCGTCGTCGCCGCACTCCTCGTCGGACGGGCGCCCGTCCGACGGGACGAGCAGGGCCGCGACCGGCGTGCAGCACGCATCCCCGCGCCAGGCCTCGAGCCCCTCGCGCACGGCGAAGCCCGCGATCACCACGGCCGCGAGGGGATCGGCCCACCACCAGCCGAGAGTGCTGTTCAGCACCAGCCCGACGAGCAGGACGCCCGACAGGTAGGAGCAGATGAGCGTCTGCCGCGAGTCGGCGACGGCCGAGGCGGAGCCGAGCTCGCGCCCCGTGCGGCGCTCGAACCACGAGAGCCCGGGCATCACCGCGAGCGAGACCGCCGCGAGGACGATCCCCACCGTGGAGTGCTCGGGCTCCGCGGCGCCGACGAGCGTGCGCACGGCGTCGACCGTGACGAACGCCGCGAGGCCGAGGAACGAGACCGCGACGACGCGCAGCGCGGTGCGCTCCCGCGCGCGGGGGTCCGGGCCCGCGAACTGCCACGCGACGGCGGCGGCGGAGAGCACCTCGACCACCGAGTCGAGGCCGAAGCCGATCAGCGCCGACGACGAGGCCACGCGACCCGCGACCAGCGCCACCGCCGCCTCGACCATGTTGTAGGCGATCGTCGCGGCGACGACGCCGCGGATGCGCCGCTCGAGCACCGCGCGGCGCGCGTCGTCGAGCGCGCGCGGGCCGGCCGGGAGCACGCTCATGCGCAGGTGCACGCGCCGTCGCAGCACGTCGGGTCGACGGCGAGGACGAGCTGCAGCAGGTCGTTGAGCGCGGGCGCCAGGTGCGCGTCCGCGAGCCGGTACCAGGTGCGCCGGCCGTCGGGGATCGCCTCGACCAGCCCGCACCCGCGCAGGCAGGCCAGCTGGTTGGACATCACCTGGCGGGACACGCCCAGGGCGTCCGCGAGGTCCGACGGGTACGCCGGCGCCTCGCGCAGCGCGAGCAGGATCCGGGTGCGGGTCTCGTCGGACAGCGCGTGCCCCAGCCGGGACAGCGCGGCCGTGTGCGTCAGCGTCGCGGTCGCCATACCGCCGACGGTACACGCAAACGTGAACTGTCGACACCCTCGGCCGGTGCGGCCCGGTCGGTGTCAGCCGTGCGCGAGGCCCGGGAACGTCGCAGCGTCGCCCTCGAACGGGCGCAGCTCGTCGGGCGCGGGGAACGGCAGCACGTGCGTCGCGGTCACGACGTCGACCGCGCCGAGGTCGTCGACCTTCACGACGACGCGCTCCGGCGTGACCTCGACGATGCGGACGCGCTCGCGGGTGCCGTCCGGCTGGTCCAGCTGCCAGAGGTCGGCGAGCCAGCGCAGCCCGCGCTCGTCGAGCGCCTCCTCGGCGGTCAGCCAGTCGACCTCGCCGGTCACCGGACGGCCGAGCGCGTCGAGGGCGACGAAGCCGTCGCCCTCGGGGCGGATCCACCCGAGCCGCTCGCGGTCGCCCGGGCGGCGGTGCTCGATCCAGCTCTCCTGCGGCATCGTCCGATCGTAGGGGCGCTGTCGGGCGCTGTCGGGCGCTGTCGGGCGCTGTCGGTCAGGCCGGCTGCCAGAGCTCGATGCGGTTGCCCTCGGGGTCCGTGACCCAGCCGAACCGGCCGACGCCCGCCATGTCCTGCACCTCGTCGGAGACGTCGGCGCCCGCCGCACGCAGCTGCGCGAGCATCGCGTCGAGGTCGCGCACGCGGAAGTTGAGCATCGCCTGCTGAGCGGGGGACCCGAAGTAGTCCGTCCCGGCCTCGAACGGCGCGAACACGGTCGGTCCCGCCTCCTGAGCCCACGCGCCGTCCTCGTCGGGCGCCAGCCCCAGGTGCTCGCGGTACCAGGCGGCGAGCGCCGCGGGGTCGGCCGAGCGGAAGAAGTAGCCACCGATGCCCAGGACGCGCTCCATGCGGCCATCCTGCACCGGGTCAGAGGAACGCGCGGACCTCGACCTTCCGGTGGCACGCGTGCGACCCCGCGGTCGCCAGCTCGAGCGCCGTCGCGTCGTCCGGTGCCTCGATCACCCAGAACCCCGCCACGAACTCCGCGGTCTCGACGAACGGCCCCTCGGTGACGGTGGGGACGCCGTCACCGCGCGCGTCGATCACCGTGGCGTGCTGCGGCGCCGCGAGCCCGCCGGCGAGCACCCAGGCGCCCCGCTCCCGGAGGCCGTCGTTGAACGCGTCGATGGCCGTCATCTCCGCGTCCGTCGCGGTCGTCGTGCGGTCGTAGACCACGTTGACCAGGTACTGCATGTCGCTCTCCCGTGCTCGTCCTCCGGCCGCCGCGGCGGCCCGTCACCAGCATGACGAACGACCCCGCCCGGATTCGACAGCTCAGGCGGCGGTGCTCGTCGGTGCTCGTCGGTGCTCGTCGGTGCTCGTCGGTGCTCGTCGGTGCTCGTCGAAGGCTCGTCGGGCGCGGCACCCGGTGCGCGGCTAGCGTCGAACGCGCCGACGACGAGAGGACGCGCGATGACGCTCACGGGCAAGGTCGCCCTGGTGACCGGGGCGGGATCGGGGATCGGCCGCGCGGCCGCGCTCCGCCTGGCGCGCGACGGGGCGACCGTCGTCCCGCTCGGGCACAGCCAGGACAGCGCCGACGAGGCCGCGGCCGAGATCCGCGCGGCCGGCGGGACCGCCCTGCCGCTGGCCGCCGACGTCGCCGACGCGACCGCGGTGCGCGCGGCCGTCGACCGGGTCGAGAGCGAGCTGGGGCGGCTCGACGTGGTGGTCGCCAACGCGGGCGTCAACGGCGTGTGGGCGCCGCTCGAGGAGCTCGAGCCGGAGGAGTGGGAGAGCACGATCGCCACCAACCTCACGGGCACCTTCCTCACCGTCCGGCTCGCGCTGCCGCTCCTGCTGCGCCAGGGCGGCGCGGTCGTCGTCGTGTCCTCGATCAACGGCACCCGGACGTTCTCCAACTCCGGCGCGTCGGCGTACGCGACCAGCAAGGCCGGACAGCTCGCTTTCGCGCGGATGATCGCGGTCGAGCTGGCGCCGCGCGGCGTGCGCGTGAACGTGGTCTGCCCGGGGGCGATCGACACCGAGATCGGCGACAACACCGAGGCCCGGAACACCGAGCGGCTCGGGGTGCGCACGGAGTACCCCGACGGGCAGATCCCGCTGACCGGGAGCGAGCCCGGCACCGCGGACCAGGTGGCGGACGTGATCGCGTTCCTGGTCTCGGACGCGGCGAGCCACGTCACGGGCACCGAGGTCTTCGTCGACGGCGGGCAGTCGCTGGTCGTGTGAGCGCTACGTCATCGCGGCGAGCTGGATCAGGTTGCCGCAGGTGTCGTCGAGCACGGCGGTGACCACGGGGCCCAGGTCGGTCGCGTCCTGCGTGAAGTGCACGCCCAGCGCCTTGAGCCGCTCGACCTCGGCGGGCACGTCGTCGACCGCGAACTGGGTCCACGGGATCCCGTCGGCCGCCAGCGCCTCCTTGAACGCGCCGGCCGCGGGGTGGCCGTCGGGCTCCAGGAGCAGCTCGACCCCGTCGGGGTCCGCGGGCGAGACGACGGTGAGCCACCGGGCCTCGCCGGCGGGGACGTCGGTCTTCTTCTGGAAGCCGAGCTTCTCGGTGTAGAACGCGAGCGCCTTGGCCTGGTCGTCGACGAGCACGCTCGTCACGTTGATCCGGATCATCAGCTCACTCCGTCGGGTCGATGGGCCACCGCTCCACGACCGCGCGCAGCGGACCCGTGTCGAGGTGGTGGAGCTTGTGCCGGCCCTCCCGCCGGCTGTGCACCAGACCCGCCTCCTCGAGCACCGCGAGGTGCTGGGAGATGGCCTGGCGGGAGGACGTCAGCCCGTGCCGCACGGACAGGCGTCCGCAGATCTCGAACAGCGTCTGGCCGTCCCTCTCGGTCAGCTCGTCGAGGATGGTGCGACGCGTCGCGTCCGCCAGAGCCCGGAAGAGCGCCGCGTCGGCGGGTCCGGCGTCGTCGACCACGGCACCGTTATAGGCAAGTGGCAACTTGCCTGTCAAGAGGTGGCGGGACGCCGTCGGACCCGCAGGAGCGCCGCGCCGGCGACGGCGGAGCCCAGCCCGCCGAGCGCCATGTCCGCGATCGTGTCCCCGTAGGCGACGTAGATCGAGGGGTCGAGGTAGGTGTGACCCGCGTACTCGGCGAGCTCCCACACCGCGCTGAGCGCGAGGCCGACGGTCAGCGTGACCGCCGCGCAGGCGGCCGGGGCGGCCGGGCTCGAAGGGTCGACCACCGCGCCCGTCCGCCGGGCGAGGAGCAGGTGCGCGACGGCGGCGACGAGGCCCGTGACGACGAGGTGCATCAGGCCGTCGAGCCACCACACCGCCTCGTAGAGGTCCAGGGCCCCGCACCAGGCGGCCGCGAGCAGGCCCACGCCGTACGCGGCCCCGAGCGTGCCGGGCGCGCGCGCGAGCCGGGGGACGGTCATGCCCGCGGCGACGAGCAGGAACAGCGCCGCGCCCACCGGTCCGCGCACCAGCACCGCGAGCACGATCGAGACCAGCACCGCGACCCGGACCGCGCCCTCGACCGGGGGGTCGAGGAGCGCCCGGACGGGCACGTTCCGCGTCATCGTCCACCCCCGGTCCGGCGGCCCGGTCCTCGCGTGCGGTCGGGCGCCGGGACCGAGGCTACGCGGGACGGCTCGTCACGGCCGTGCGTGCCGCGTCCCGCCGTCGACGTGCAGGACCTCGCCGGTCACGTACCCGGCGCCGAGCAGCCAGACGACCGCGTCGGCGACGTCGGCGAGGGTCCCGTGCCGCCCCGCCAGCGAGTCGCGCGCCGCCCGCTCGAGCACGGCCGCGCGGCCCGCGTCGCCCCACCGGTCCCACGTGCCGCTGTCGACGATGCCGGGCGCGATCGCGTTGACCCGCACGGGCGCGAGCTCGACCGCGAGGTGCCGCACGACGTGGGCCAGCGCGCCGTTCGCGACGCCCGTGACGACCTTGCCGGGCTGCGGCCGCCAGCCGACGACGCCCGAGAAGAAGAGCATCGAGCCGCCCGGCGCGAGGCGGCGGGCGAAGTGCTTCGCGACGAGCAGCGGGGCGACCACCTTGGCGCGCAGCGCGGTGACCACGCCCTCGGCGTCGAGGTCGGCGACCGGGGCGTCGTGCGGCGCCGAGGCCGTGGACACGACGTGGTCGACGGTGCCGGCGGACCGTGCGGCCGCCGCGATCGAGGCCTCGTCGAGCACGTCGAGCCGGAGGTCGGCGTCGTCGTGCCGCGAGGCCACGACGGCCTCGCCGCCGGCCGCCCGCACGCGGCGGGCGATCTCGGCACCGATCCCACGGCTCGCGCCGATGACGAGGGCGCGCTGGTCCAGGAGCTCATCTGTCATGGTCGTGGACGGTATAGATCGGATACCGGTATCTTCAACGCTACCGACGACGAGAGCGGGTGACCGGTGGGCCAGGCGTACGACGTGATGGCGGCGACCTGCCCGAGCCGCACCGTGCTGCACCGC
Source organism: Cellulomonas fulva (assembly GCF_018531375.1). NCBI lineage: Bacteria > Bacillati > Actinomycetota > Actinomycetes > Micrococcales > Cellulomonadaceae > Cellulomonas > Cellulomonas fulva. The sequence continues at coordinate 1,275,412 of NZ_JAHBOH010000001.1, forward strand.
ATCGGGGCCCGGTGGACGGTCTTCGTCGTCACCGCGCTCGAGGCCGGACCGCTGCGGTTCACGCAGCTGAAGGCCTACATCTAGGGCATCACGCCCAAGGCGCTGACCGAGACGCTGCGGGCCATGGAGCACGACGGGCTCGTCGTGCGGGACGACCGCGGCGGCAACCCGCCGCACGTCGAGTACGCGCTGACGCCGCTCGGCCGCTCGCTGCTCGGCCCGCTCGGTGCCCTGCGGGCCTGGGCCGAGACGCACGTGCCGGAGATCGAGCGCGCCCGCGCCGCCGCCGGGGCGCCCGGGCTCTGACGCCCGGGCGACGCGGCCGGCACGCGCCCCGCCGAGCAGGTCCACCGAGCAGGTCCGCCAAGCAGGTCCGCTGAGCAGGTCCGCCACGCAGGTCCGCGGACGGCCCCCGTCGGGTCAGCCGACCCGACGCCGGTACGCCCGGACCGCGCCGACGTAGGCGAGCACCAGCACCCCGAGGATCCAGGCGAGCGCCACCCCGATGCCGCCCCCGACGGGCTCCTGCGCGAACAGCGCGCGCAGCGTGTCGACGACCGCCGTGACGGGCTGGTGCTCGGCGAACCAGGCCACGGGGCCGGGCATCGAGTCCGTGGGGACGAAGGCGGAGCTGATGAACGGCAGGAAGATGAGCGGGTAGCTGAACGCGCTCGCGCCGTCCACGGTCTTGGCCGAGAGCCCCGCCAGGACGGCGAGCCAGGTCAGCGCCAGCGTGAACAGCACCAGCACGCCCGTGGCCGCGAGCCACGCGCCGACCGACGCCCCCGTCCGGAAGCCCATCACCAGCCCGACCGCGACGACGACGACGAGCGACGCGAGGGTCGCGGCCAGCGAGGTCAGGACGTGCGCCCACAGGACGCTCGGCCGGGCGACCGGCATCGACCGGAACCGCTCGACGATGCCGTCCTGCAGGTCGAGGAACAGGCGGTAGGCGGTGTAGGCGACGCTCGACGCGATCGTGATGAGCAGGATGCCCGGCAGCATGTAGTCGATGTAGGACTGCGACGAGCCGGTGCTGATCGCGCCGCCGAGCACGTACGTGAACAGGAGCATGAGGGCGACCGGCGTGACCGCGGTCGTGATGATCGTGTCGGGGCTGCGCAGCACGTGCCGCAGCGAGCGGCCGGTGAGGGCGACGGTGTCCTGCACGGTGCGGACGGCGCGGCCCGTGGCCGCGGGACGCGGGCGCGTGGCGACGAGCGTGCTCATGACGGGTCCTTCCCGGGGGTGGCGACGAGAGCGAGGAAGACGTCCTCGAGCGTGGGCTGCTTCTCGACGTACTCCACCCGGGCGGGCGGGAGGAGCCGCTTGAGCTCGGCGAGGGTGCCGCTGCGGATGATCGTCCCCTCGTGCAGGACGGCGATCCGGTCGGCGAGCTGCTCGGCCTCGTCGAGGTACTGCGTGGTCAGGAGCACGGTGGTGCCGGCGGCGGCGAGCTCCCGCACCGCCGCCCAGACCTCGAGCCGCGCCTGCGGGTCGAGGCCGGTCGTGGGCTCGTCGAGGAAGATCACCGGCGGGTCGCCGATCAGGCTCATGGCGATGTCCAGCCGGCGGCGCATGCCGCCGGAGTACGTCGCCGCGCGCCGCCCGCCGGCCTCGGTCAGCGAGAACCGGGCGAGCAGCGCGTCGGCGACCGCGCCGGGGTCGGGCAGGTGCCGCAGCCGTGCGACGAGGACCAGGTTCTCCCGGCCCGTGAGCACCCCGTCGACCGCCGCGAACTGGCCGGTCAGGCTGATCGACTCCCGCACCTCGTCGGGCTGCCGCGCGACGTCGAAGCCGTGCACCGTGGCGGTGCCGGCGTCGGCCGGGAGCAGCGTGGCGAGGATGCGCACGAGCGTCGTCTTGCCGGCGCCGTTGGAGCCGAGCAGGGCGACGATGCTGCCGGCCGCGACGTCCAGGTCGACGCCGCGCAGCACCGCGTGGTCCTTGAACCGCTTCTCGACGCCGCGCACGCTGATGGCCGGCTGCGCGGTCATCGCTCGTCCTTCTCGGCCTCGTCGAAGGCCTTGGTGAGCCGGGCGCGCTCGCGGTCGATCCACTGCTCGCCGCTGTAGGCCTGCGCGAACGCCTCGGCGAACGCGACCGGGTCGTCGCCGACGATGTCCCGCACGGGGGTGCCGTCGGTCGCCGCGCGCTCCCAGAGGTCGGCCAGGTCGCCGAGCATGGTGACGAGCGTGCCGCCCTCGGTGGTGCCGCCGTAGTAGAGCGTGTACCGGTGCTGAGCCTTGGCGGCCGTGCGGTACGGCTCGGGGAGGGCGTCGATCCGGGCGGTGTCCTTCTTGTACTGCTTCTTCTGCTCGAGCGAGCCCGTCAGGGCCTCGATCCATCGGGCGACCATGTCAGTCCTCTCCTGGTGCGTACGTGCGGTGGAGCTGGTCGATGCGTTCTTCGAGGAAGCTCCAGGTCCTCCAGAACTCGTCGAGCTGGTCCCGCCCGGTGGCGTTGAGCGAGTAGACCTTGCGCGGCGGCCCCTTCTCCGACGGGACCTTCTCGACGTCCACGAACCCGCGCTGCTCGATCCGGACCAGGAGGGCGTAGACGGTGCCCTCCACGAGGTCGGAGAAGCCCTGGTCGCGCAGCTGGGCCGTGATCTCGTAGCCGTAGGCCGGCCGTTGGGCGAGGACCGTGAGGACGATGCCCTCGAGCGTCCCCTTGAGCATCTCCGTGAGCTGGTTGGCCATGGACCCACCTCCTCTACTGTGTGTTGCTGAGTACTGGAAGACGGTAACGCTAGGTACCGGTACTTGGCAACACTGAATAGAGCCCGGGTTCTCCGGGCGGAGGGAACGGGCCGGGTCAGGCGGCGGGCGAGCCGTCCACGGCGACGGTGACGACGGCGATGTCGTCGCGCGCGTCGTCGCGCTGGTACGTCATCACGGCCGCGAGGATCGCCTCCGTGACGTCGGCGGCAGAGCCGCGGTGCTCGTCGACGACGTCCTCGAGCCGACCGCTGCCGTAGAGGGTGCCGCGGCGCTGACGCGCCTCCGTCACCCCGTCGGTGAACAGCACCAGCGCGTCACCCGGCCCCAAGGTGACCTCGGTGTCGGTGAAGCGCACCTCCGAGAGGAGGCCGATCAGCGACCCGTGCTCGCCCACGGGCTCGGGACGGCGCCCCGGCCGGCGCAGCAGCGGCCGCGGATGCCCCCCGCACGCGACCGTCGCCCGCCACACGCCGTCCCTGCGGCGCAGGCGCACGAGCACCACGGTGCAGAACCGCTCGGTCTCGGCGCGCCGGAGCACCTGGTCGAAGACGCGCAGCGTGTCGCTCGGTGACGCGTGGTCGACCGCCGCGGCGCGCACCGTGTGGCGCGCCAGCGCGGTGACCACGGCGGCCTCGGCGCCCTTGCCCTGCACGTCGCCCAGCACCACGACCCAGTCGTCGGTGGCGACCTGGAAGACGTCGTAGAAGTCCCCGCCCACGTGCCGGCCGTCCCCCGCGGGCCGGTACGCCGCGGCCACGTCGAGGCCGGGGATGTGCGGGGGAGCCGGTGGGATCAGCGTCTGCTGCAGGGTCTGGGCGAGCTGCAGCGCGCGCGCCTCGGACTCCTCCGCACGGCGCATCGTGGCGAGCATCTCCCGCTCGTAGCGGCGGCGCTCGGTCGCGTCGAACGCGGCGGTCCGGATGGCGACCGGCGTGCCGTCCTCGTCGCGGTCCAGCACGGAGTTGACCAGCACGGGCAGCCGTCGGCCGTCGGCGCACACCACCTCGAGCGCGATCTCGCGCGCCGTGCCCTGCATGCGCAGGGTCGGGGCGTAGTGCGTCTCGTGGTAGATCCGGTCCCCGACCGGCAGCAGGTCGACGAACCGTCGCCGGCCCACCAGGTCCTCGCGCCGGTGCCCGGTCCACGCCAGGAAGGTCTCGTTGACCCGCACGATCGTGCCGTCGGGCGTGGTCGACAGGTACGCGCACGGCGCACGGTCGTACAGCAGCTCCGGGTCGTCCCGGCGCAGGGCCTCGTGGAAGGCCTCGTCGTCGCCGGCGACCGGTGGCGCCCCCACGCGCTCTCCGCTCAGCGCCCGACGAACGCGGCGATCGCGGCCGTCGTCGCCTCGGGGGCGCTGAGGTGCGGGCAGTGCCCGGTCGCGTCCAGCACGACGAGCTCGGCGCCGGCGATCGCGTCGCGCACGTACTCGCCGACGGCGACCGGCGCGATGATGTCGTCGCGGCACTGCACGACCAGGGTCGGCACCGTCACGCCCGCGAGGTCCGCGCGGTTGTCCGAGAGGAACGTGACGTGCGCGAAGCGGCGCGCGATCTCCGGGTCCGTGCGGCAGAAGCTCTCGGTCAGCTCGGCACCCAGCTCCTGGCGGTCGGCGTTGCCCATGATCGCCGGGGCGATCGCGGCGGACCAGCCCAGGTAGTTGCTGTCGAGCGACCCGAGCAGCTCGGTGATGTCCGCCTCGCTGAAGCCGCCGGTGTACCCCTCGTCGTCGATGTACCGCGGCGACGGCCCGACGAGGACGAGCTTGTCGAAGCGGTCCGGCTCCGCGACCGCGGCGAGCACCGCCACCATCGCCGAGACGGAGTGCCCGACGAGCACGACGTCCTCGAGCCCGAGCTCGTGGACGATCGCGAGGACGTCGTCGGCGTACCCCTGCAGCGAGCCGTGCCGCTCGGGGTCGTACGACGCGAGGTCCGACCCGCCCGCACCGACGTGGTCGAACGTGATCACGCGGTACGCGTCCTCGAAGTGCGGTGCGACCAGGCGCCACATGTGCTGGTCGCACCCGTACCCGTGCGCGAACACGATCGGCTGACCGTCCGGGACACCGCTGACGCGGATCCTGTGCCGGGCGACCGCGTCCATCCAGCGAGGGTACCGCCGGGGCTACCCGCGCCCGGTCGGCCCGTCACCAGGGCGAGCGCGCGTAGTCCTTGAGGAAGCAGCCGTACAGGTCCTCGCCGGCCTCGCCGCGCACGATCGGGTCGTACACCCGCGCGGCGCCGTCGACCAGGTCGAGCGGCGCGTGGAAGCCCTCCTCGGCGAGCCGGACCTTGGTGGGGTGCGGCCGCTCGTCCGTGATCCACCCGGTGTCCACCGCCGTCATGAGGATGCCGTCGGCGAGCATCTCCGCCGCGCTGGTGCGCGTGAGCATGTTCAGCGCCGCCTTGCTCATGTTGGTGTGCGGGTGGCCCGGGCCCTTGTACCCGCGCGAGAACACGCCCTCCATCGCGGAGACGTTGACGACGTACGTCCGCCGCGCGGGCGACGCGGCGAGCGCGGGCCGCAGCCGGCTGACCAGGATGAACGGCGCGGTCTGGTTGCAGAGCTGCACCTCGAGCAGCTCCATCGGGTCCACCTGCTCCACGGTCGCGACCCAGCTGTTCGTCTCCGCCACGTCCGGGATCAGGCCGCCGGCGTCGATCGACGTGCCCGCGACGAGCCGCTCCAGGCTGGCGGCCTCCGCGGTCAGGGACTGCACGACGAGCTCGTCGGCGGCGGCGCGCGCGGCCCGCTCGATCGCGAGCGCCGGGCTCGTCAGGTCGCTGACCGACCCGGCCAGCGCGCGCGGGTGCGCGTCGCTCGTGTGCCCGAAGGTCGTGATCATGCGCGCGGCCTCGTCGGGCAGGGGCGCGAACTCGGCGTCGGCCAGCCGCGTGTACGCGCCGGGCGAGCGCCGCACGGTCTGCGCGGCGTTGTTGATGAGGACGTCCAGCGGCCCCTGCGCGGCGACGTGGTCCGCGAGCGCCACCACCTGCGACGGGTCGCGCAGGTCGATCCCGACGACGTGCAGCCGGTCCAGCCAGTCGGCGGCGTCCGGCATCGCGCCGAACCGGCGGACCGCGTCCCGCGGGAACCGCGTCGTGATCGTCAGGTCCGCACCGTCGCGCAGCAGCCGCAGCGCGATGTACATGCCGATCTTGGCCCGCCCGCCGGTGAGCAGCGCCCGGCGCCCGGTCAGGTCGGTGCGGGCGTCTCGCTTGGCGTGGTGCAGCGCCGCGCACTCCGGGCAGAGCTGGTGGTAGAACGCGTCGACCACCGTGTAGTCCTGCTTGCAGACGTAGCACGGCCGCGCGCGCAGGAGCGTCCCCGCGACGGCGCCCGACGAGGCCGACGTCAGCGGGATGCCGTTGGTCTCGTCGTCGATGCGGCCGGGGCTGCCGGTCGCGGTCGCGGCGATCACGGCGGCGTCCGCCTCCGCGAGCAGGCGGCGCTTCTCGCCGCGGCGGTGCTTCTTGGCCGCCTTGAACAGCGCCGACGAGGCGCGGCGCGCGGCCGCGTGCTGCGGGTGCGTCTGCGGCAGCACGGCGACCTGGTCCATCACGCGCAGGAACGTCGCGAAGTCGTCGGGGTGCACGCCGGGCTGCCCGTCCGCCTGCGCGTCGACCTGCTGGTCGGCCTGCTCGTCGGTCGCGTCGACCGGGGCGCCGCCGGGCGTGGGCGTGGCTGTCTGCGCGCTCATGCGCCGTCCGTCCTGGAAGGGGGAGAGGGCCGTCGCGGTCGCGCGGGCCCGGAGCATGGTACGTGGCCCCGCTGCGCGCCCGCCGCGGGCCGCCGGCCGACCGCGAGCGCGGACGCTCGACCTCGTCGGACGCCGTCCGTACCGTGGGCGGGAGCGCCCCCCAGGCGGGCGATCCCGGCAGGCCGCACCGGCACGGAGGCAGTCGTGAAGCTCTTGCTCACCTCGGGCGGGGTGACGAACCCCAGCATCCGGGCGGCGCTGGTGCGGATGCTGGGCAAGCCGGTGGAGGAGTGCCACGCGCTGTGTGTCCCGACCGCGCAGTGGGGGCACCCGATGTGCGGGCCGTCGTCCGTCCGCGGCTTCGTCGCGGCGGGACCGGGATCGCCGCACCTCTCCGGGCTCGGCTGGGCGTCGCTCGGCGTGCTCGAGCTCACGGCGCTGCCGACGGTGGGCGCGGAGCGCTGGGTGCCCTGGGTCCGGGCGGCGGACGTGCTCCTGGTCGACGGCGGCGACGCCACCTACCTGTGCCACTGGCTGCGCGAGTCCGGGCTCGCCGACCTCCTGGACACGCTGCCGGACACGGTGTGGGTGGGTGTGAGCGCGGGGAGCATGGTGATGGCGCCGCGGATCGGGCAGTACTTCGTCGAGTGGCCGTCCGCCCCCGACGACCGGACGCTCGGCGTCGTCGACTTCGCGATCTTCCCTCACCTGGACCTCTTCCCGACGAACACGATGGCCGACGCCGAGCGGTGGGCCGCCGGCCTCGACGTGCCGGCCTACGTGATCGACGAGCAGACGGCCCTCGCGGTGGTCGACGGGACCGTCGAGGTGGTGTCGGAAGGCCGCTGGGCCCGGCTCGGCGGCTGAGGCCGGCGGCGGGACGGGACGCGGCCGGGGTGGCATCATGCCGTCGTGGCTGACCTCGGACCGACGACGGAGTCGGATCCCGTCTACGACCGGTTCGCGCGGCTCGTGCACGCGTACCTCGGCGTGCCGGTCGCCCTGGTGACGTTCGTGGGCGCAGACGGGCAGCGGTTCCCCGGAGCGGTGGGGCTGCCGGAGCCGTGGCAGTCGCTGCGGGGCACGCCGCTGTCGCACTCCTTCTGCCAGCACGTCGTCGCGCAGGACCGCCCGCTCGTCGTGAGCGACGCCCGCACCGTCGACCTCCTGCGGGACAACCTGGCGATCCCCGACCTGGACGTCATCGCCTACGCGGGCTACCCGCTGCGCGACCTGCAGGGGCGGGCCGTCGGCTCGCTGTGCGCGATCGACGGCACCCCGCGCGAGTGGACCCCGGACCAGCTCGCCGTCCTCGAGGACCTCGCGCTGGCGTGCGCGTCCGAGGTGCAGCTGCGCGAGGCCGCCGCGCTGGCCGCCGACGCGGTGCGCACCGCCGACCGCCGCGCGGAGCACGGCCAGGTGCTGCTGGCGATGTCCGACGCCTTCACGCAGACGCTCACGCCCGACGAGGTGCTCGACGCCGTGCAGCGCGTCGCCACCGAGGTCGCCGGCGCGGCCCGGGCGTCGATCGGCATCGTGCACCCCGAGCGCGGTGCGCTCACCTGGGCGCGCCACGCGGCGGTGCCGGGCGCGCCGGTGACGCTGTGGGACGACGAGCCGCTGAGCCGCGCCGAGTCGCCCGCGGTGCAGGTGGTGATGTCCGGCCGGCCGTTGTTCTTCGACGACGCGACGACCATGTCCGAGGCCTTCCCGATCGTCGCCGGCGTCGGCGGCCCGGGTGCCGCGGCGTTCCTGCCCCTGACGACGTCGACCGCGACGCTCGGCGGGGTGCTGCTGCGCTGGCACGAGCCCCGCGTGGTCGACGACGAGCTGCGCGACCTGCTGGTGACCCTCGCGAGCGACGCGTCGATCGCCCTCGAGCGCGCGCAGCTGCTGCAGCGGCGCCGCGACGTGGCGCACACGCTGCAGAGCGCGATGCTCTCCCACCTGCCCTCGCCCGCGGGGGTGACGCTCGACGCCGTCTACCTGCCCGCGGAGGTGACCGAGCAGGTCGGTGGCGACTGGTACGACGCGATGGAGCTGCCCGACGGCGGGTTCGCCCTGGTGGTCGGCGACGTCACCGGCCACGACATGCGCGCCGCGACGCGCATGGGGCAGCTGCGCTCCATGCTGCGCACGCTGCTGTGGGAGCACGACCGGCCGCCGTCGCGCATCCTCGAGCTGCTCGACGGGATCAACACCGGCACGGGGCTCGAGGCGATGGCGACGGTCCTGCTGGCACGCGTCGAGCCCCCGACCGACGACGGCGTGCGGACCCTGACGTGGAGCTGCGCCGGACACCCGCCCGCGCTGCTGCACCGCGCGGCCGACGGGACGGTCGAGCTGGCCGGTCGCCCGGACCTCCCCATCGGCTTCATGCCGGACCGCGAGCGGCACGACCACGAGGTGCGACTGGCGCCCGGTGACACGCTCGTGCTCTACACCGACGGGCTGCTGGAGCGTCGCACCGAGTCGCTGCGGACGAGCATCGACGCGGCGGCACGCCGGCTCGCGGTGCTCCCGGACCTCGGTGCCCGCTCGCTCGTCGACGCCCTCGGTCCGACGGGGGACCGCCGCGACGACGTCGTCGTGCTCACCCTCTGCCTCGGTCCTCGCTGAGCGGGCCCGCGGTCAGGCGGGGGCGGCGGCCGGTCCGCTCGGCGTCGTGGCCGGCTCGTCGTCCGGCCCGTTCGCCCCGCTGGCCATGAGCACGCGTCCGACGACCGCGACGACGACCCCCGCGCCCACCACGCCCAGCAGCGCGACCCGGAGGCTGGCCGCGTCCGCGACGAGGCCGACGAGCGTGGGGGAGACCAGGAACCCGACGCGCAGCAGCCAGCTCACGACCGTGAGCCCGACGCCCGCGGGCAGGCCGGGCAGCTCGTCGGCCGTGTGCATGACGGCGGGCACCAGCGTGGCGACGCCGAGGCCGGCGAGGGCGAACCCGACGAGCGTGGTCGCGAGCGACGGGAACGCGAGCGCGAGACCCATCCCCACCGCGATCGCGACGCCGCCGAGGCGGGCGACCCGGCGCTGCCCGAACCGGTCGACCACCCGGTCACCGGTGAGCCGGCCGACCGTCATCGCGACCTGCAGCGACACGAACGCCAGGCCCGCGGCGGCCGCGCCGACGCCGACCTCGCCGCGCAGGTACAGGGCGCCCCACGACGAGCCGGCGTCCTCGACGAACGCGCCGCACGCGGCGAGCACGCCGAGCGCGGCGAGGGTGAGCACCGTCCGCCCGGCGACGTGCCGCAGCGAGCGGGCGCCGGGGGCGGTCTCGTCGGGCGCCTCCGCGCGCTCGGCGTCCTCCGGACCGCGCAGCAGGAACCGGTAGGCGACCACCGCGACGACGCTGAAGAACGCCGACGTGGCGGCGAGGTGCGCGCCGAGCGGCACGTCCAGGCCCGCGGCGGCGGCGCCGAGCAGGCCACCGAGCACCGCGCCGACGCTCCACAGCCCGTGGAAGGCGTTGACGATCGAGCGCCCGTACAGCCGCTGGACGCGGAACCCGTGCGCGTTCTGGGCGACGTCGATGACCGCGTCGAACGCCCCCGCCAGCAGGAACAGCCCCGCGAGCGCCACCCAGGTCCCGGCGAGCGGCACGGCCGCGACGGCCGCGGCGAGCGCGACGAGGCCGAAGGAGGCCACCGCGGCGGAGCCGAGCCGCTGGATCAGGAGGGGAGCGAGCAAACCGGCGAGCAGCGCGCCCAGCGGCATCGCGGCGATCGCGGCGCCCAGCCCGGCGTTGGTCAGGTCCAGGTGGTCCTTCACCTCGGGCAGCCGCGGCACCAGGTTGGCGTAGAGCACGGCGTTGACCAGGAACACCGCGGACACCGCGACGCGGGCGCGGCGGGCGGTGGGCGGGACGACGACGGGGTTCGACGAGGGCATGGTGCTCCGAGATGACGCGACAGGGGTCCGGCATACGCCGATGTGTTCAAGCGTACATAACTTCGGTACGCTGCCGCACATGAGCGAGCTCGCCACGACGCCCCGCCGGGCACGTCGGCACGACCCGGACCGCCGCGACCGGATCGTCGACGCGTGCCTCGACGTCATCGGCGAGGTCGGGGTCGCGGGCGCGTCCACGCGCCGGGTCGCCGCCGCCGCCGACGTCCCGCTCGGCTCGATCACCTACCACTTCACGGACGTCGACGAGCTGCTCCGCGAGGCCTTCGGCCGGTTCGCGCTGCAGGTCAGCGACCGGTTCGAGCAGCGCCTGGGGGCCGCGTCCGACGAGGCCGCGGCGCGCCGCGCGGTGGTGGACCTGATCACCGACGACGTGCTCACCGACCCGCGGGAGCTGGTGCTGACGCACGAGCTCTACACGCTCGCGGCCCGGGACCCCGGCTACCGCCGGCTCACGCACGAGTGGATGGCTCGCAGCCGGCACGCGCTCGAGCGGCACTTCGACCCGACGACCGCGCGCATCCTCGACGCGCTCGTCGAGGGCCTGACGATCCACCGCGCGCTGGACACGGAGCCGCACGGCAGGGCCGAGGTCGAGCGCGCCGTCGCGCTGGTCGCCGGCGGTGCCGACCGGGAGCGGCCGTGACCACGCTCGCGGAGCAGCTCGCCCACATCGCCACCGGTGCCGTCTACGACGACCTGACGCCCGAGCTGATCGGTGCGCGTCAGCGTGCGGTCCTCGCGACGAACGCGTACAACGCCGCCTACGGCCGGCCGCAGGCCGAGCGAGAGCGGCTGCTCCGCGACGTGCTCGGCACCGTCGGCGAGGGGGCGAACCTCGAGCCGACGTTCCGCTGCGAGCTCGGCACGAACATCCAGCTCGGCGCGCGGTTCTTCGCCAACTTCGACTGCGTGATGCTGGACGGCGCTCCCATCACGGTGGGCGACGACGTCCTCGTCGGACCCAAGGTCGGGCTCTACACCTCGAACCACGCGCTGGACCTCGACGAGCGCGTCGCCGGCGCGTGCGTCGCACGGCCCATCACGATCGGCCACGGCGTCTGGATCGCCGGCGGTGCGACTGTCTTGCCCGGCGTCTCGATCGGCGACGGTGCGGTCGTCGGTGCCGGCAGCGTCGTCACGCGCGACGTCGCGCCGCGCACGCTCGTCGTCGGCAACCCCGCACGCGTCGTCCGGCAGACCACCGCGGCGGACCGCACGGGCTACCTCCCCTCGCACCGCTCGCACGCCTGAGCGCCGGTGTGGGTACGGGCGCTGCGCCCCCGCACGACGGTCAGTGCAGCTCGCGCCGGTAGTACGTGGCGGTGGGGACGTAGCCCAGGGCTGCGTAGAACTCGCCTGCCCGCGAGGTGGCGAGCGACACGACGCTCGCGCCGGCGGTGCCGGCCCGCTCCTCGAAGTGCCGCACGAGGGCGGCGCCGGCGCCCGTCCGGCGATGATCCTCGCGGACCGCGAGCTCCTGGACCAGGGCCAGGCCGCCGTGGACCATCATCGGGGCCAGGACGCCGAGCAGGTAGCCGATCACCGCGTCGCCGTCCTCGGCGACGAGCAGCACGCTTCGGTCGTCCGCCAGGGCGCGGCGCAGGTGGTCGTCCACGACGGCGTCGTCCAACGGTCCCCGCAGGGCGAGTCCCGCGACGAGTGCGCGGACCGCCGGCGCGTCCTCGGTGGTGGCGTCCCGGATCATGGCGGGAGCCTACGTGGGTGCCGCCGCCGCTCGACCGGGGGGTCGCGGCGCGGTTATGTACGAGCGTACACAACCGCGGTAGCCTGGTGCCATGACGACGGACTACTTCGCCGGTGACCCGCGGACCAACCGGGAGCGCATGCTCGCGGGCGACCTCTACATCGCCGACGACCCCGAGAGCGAGCGCATCGCACGCGCGGCGCTGCGTCTGGCCGACGCCTACCACCGCGCCGAGGTCGCGGGTGAGCCGGACGCGCGGGCGCACCTCCTCGAGCTGCTCGGCACGCTCGGCGAAGGCGCGTACGTCAAGCCCCCGCTCTTCGTCGACTACGGCGAGAACCTCCACATCGGGGCGCGCACGTTCGTCAACTCCAACCTCACGGCGCTCGACGTCGCCACGATCACCATCGGCGAGGACTGCCAGATCGGCCCCAACGTGCAGCTCCTGACGCCGACCCACCCGGTCGACCCGCAGCCTCGTCGGGACAAGCTCGAGGCGGCCCGCCCGATCGTGCTCGGCGACAACGTGTGGCTCGGTGGCGGGGTCATCGTGTGCCCCGGCGTCACCATCGGCGACAACACGGTCGTCGGAGCGGGTGCGGTCGTGACCAGGGACCTGCCCGCGGACGTCGTCGCGGTGGGCAACCCGGCCCGGGTGGTGCGGGAGATCCCGGCGCCGGGGCTCAGCGCGGCCGCGACCCGAGCGTCTGGCGCACCTGCTGGGTGAAGGCGATGCGTCCGGACGGCTCGGCCGCACGAGCCGCGGCGGCGGCCATGGCCGTGCGCAGCTCGTCGACCCGGTCCGGCGGCACGGTGTCCCACATGGCCCGCTGCCCGTGCGACCAGGAGAACTCGAGGACGTGCTCCGGGCCGCGGAACACCGCCGCGACGGTGTGGGAGACGGTCCGCACGTCCGTGAACCCCGCCTCGACCAGCAGCTGCTCGACCCCCTCGTCGGAGGCGTAGGGGCCGCGCCGGCCGCTCGCGCGGGCGTCGAACATGCCCGGCGGCAGGAACGGCGCGAACAGCGCGTCGATCTCCCGCCACCGCTCGTCCTGCGCGCCGAAGGTCGTGACGCCGACGCGCCCGCCGGGCACCAGCAGCCCCCGCCACGCGGACAGCGCCGCCACCGGATCCGGCAGGAAGAACAGCACGAGCGAGGCGGCGACGACGTCGAAGGACTCGGGGGGCAGGTCGGGCGCGCGCGCGTCCCCCACGCGGACGTCGACCTGGGGGAGGTGCGCCAGGTCGGCGGAGGTCAGCTCGACCATCCGGGGGGCGAGGTCGATCCCGAGCGCGTGCCCGCCGGGTCCGGTCGCCTCGGCGAGCGGCCGGAGCGCCGCACCCCGGCCGCAGCCGACGTCGAGGACCCGCTCGCCGGGTCGGACGGCGAGCTGGGCGACGAGCGCTGCTGCGATCGGCACGAACCAGGGGACGCCGACGGTGTCGTACGTGTCGGCGACCCGGTCGAAGACGGCGGCAGGACCCTCCGGCGCGGCCATCGCACCAGCGTGGCACCGACCGGGCGCGATGGCACGCGGCCGCACCATCGGCCCAGCATCGGCCCAGCATCGGCCCAGCATCGGCGATGATCGCGCGGGGCGGGACTGCTAGCCTGCGAGAGCCGTGCAGGACGACGTGAGGAGGTGGGACCCGTGACCGCAGCACCGACATGGGCGCTCCCCTCCGGGGTCGCGGCCGGACGATAGGTCGTCCGGGAGCGCCGACCAGCACTCCCGAGAGGCACGACCATGGACTTCACCTCCGAGCACCTGCACGACGACGGCGTCCTCGAGCGCGAGCTCGTCGTCGGCGACATCCCCGGCACCCTCTGGACGCCCCCGTCCGGACCCGCGCCGCTGGTCCTGATCGCCCACAACAACGGGCTGCCGAAGTCGGACCCGCGGCTCGTGGCCCGCGCCCGGTTCCACGCCGCGCGGTACGGCTACGCGGTCGCCACCATCGACGCCACCGGCTGCGGCGACCGGCCGCGGACGCCCGAGCAGGAGCGGGACCGCGCCGCGTTCCGTCGCGCCATGCAGGCGGGCGAGGGCACCGACACGGTCCTCGAGGACTTCGTCGGTCCGCTCGTCGAGGGCGCGGCACCCGACTGGCAGACCGCCCTCGACGCGCTCGTCGCGCTGCCCGACGTCCAGGGACCCGTGGGGTTCTCGGGCTGGGCCGCGCTGGGGATCCGCCTCGCGACGGCGGAGCCGCGCATCGCCGCCATGGGTCTGGGGGCCGGTGGGTACGTGCCCCGGGCCCAGCGAGAGGCGGCGCCTCACGTCACCGTCCCGTTGCTGCTGATGGTCCAGTGGGACGACGAGGGGAACCCGCGTCAGCGTGCGCTCGACCTGTTCGACGCGTTCGGCAGCACCAGGAAGACGCTGCACGCCAACCTCGGCGGGCACCTCGGCACACCCGCCTTCGAGCTCGAGGACGGCTGCCGGTTCTTCGACCGCCACCTGAGGTGAGCGGGCGTCACCGCGGGACGACGACGACCTTGCCGAGCGCCCGTCCGGCACCGACCCGCGCCAGCGCGTCCGGGACGTCGTCGAGCCCGACGACGCTGTCGACGTGGATGGTGATGTCGCCGGCGACGCAGAGCTCGGTGAGCGGCTCGAAGTGCGTCGGCCCCTCCTTCACGACGAGCACGCCCAGCGACCGGCCGCTGAGCGCACCCACGGCCGCGCCCACCGTGAGCACCCGGAGCAGCGTGCGGGCCGGTCCGCCGACGCACCGGTAGGTACCGCCCGGGGCGAGCGCCCGGCGGTAGGCGAAGACGGACCGGTGGGCGACGAGGTCGAGGACGGCGTCGTACGGCTCGCGGTCGCGCGTGAAGTCCTCGCGACGGTAGTCGAGCACGTCGTCCGCCCCGAGCGAGCGCATGTGCCCGAGCTTGTCGCCGTTGTCGACGCCGGTGACGTGCGCGCCCAGGCGCTTCGCGAGCTGGATCGCGAAGGAGCCTGAGCCGCCGCCGGCGCCGTTGACCAGGACGCGGCGGCCGGCGGCGAACCCCGCCGTGCCCTGGAGCGCGATCGCGCCCGCCTGGGGGATCGTCGACGCCTCGACGAAGGTCAGGCCGGCGGGCTTGGGCGCCAGCGCCCGCTCCCGGACGACCGCGTGCTCGGCGAAGCCGCCCTTGAGGTCCAGGCCGTCCCCGTAGACCTCGTCGCCCGGCGCGAACCGGGTGACCCCGGGGCCGACGGCCTCGACAATCCCGGCGATGTCCGAGCCCAGGACCTGGCGCCGCGGGGCCCGGAGCCCACCGAGGCGGGCGTAGGCCGGCGAGCCGCGCAGGCACTCCCAGTCGCTGAGGTTGACCGACGTCGCCTCGACCCGCACCAGGACCTGGCCCTCGGCCGGAGGCGGGACCGGCACGTCCACGACCCGCAGGACCTCGGGCCCGCCGTACCGCTCGTAGACCACTGCGCGCATGGACTTCCCTTGACCGGGCGACAGGACCGCTGCAGGATGCCAGACTGGAAGCGATTCCAGAATGTTCCAGTACGTCCACTTGCGGCTCGACGACGAGTCGCGCACCCCTGGGGAGACACCGATGTCACACCACCGACGACGGCTGGCGGTCACGGCCACCGTCCTCGCGCTCGCCTCCGCCGCGCTGGGCGGCAGCCCGGCCTGGGCGAGCAACGACGTCCTCGACGAGCGGACCACGATCTTCACCGATCCGCGCAGCTCGACCATGGACGCCGCCCGCGCGCTGCACGGCCAGGCCAAGCGGGACGCGCTCCAGCTCGCCGCCGTGCCGAGCGCGACGTGGTTCACCGACGGCACCCCCGCGGAGGTGAAGAAGGAGGTCCGCCAGCTCGTCGGGCGCACGGCCACGAAGGTCCCCGTGCTGGTGGCCTACAACATCCCGTTCCGCGACTGCGCCCTCTACTCCGCCGGCGGCGCCGCGGACGTCGCGTCCTACAAGGCGTGGATCGACGGCTTCGCCGCGGGCATCGGCGACAAGAAGGCGGTCGTCGTCCTGGAGCCGGACGGTCTGGGGATCATCCCGTGGTACACGACGCTGAACGGTGAGCTCGAGCACTGCCAGCCGCCGGAGCTGGACCCGGCCACCACGGACCGCGACGTCGCCGCCGAGCGGTTCGAGATGCTCGGCTACGCGGTCGACCGTCTCCAGCAGCAGCCCAACGCCGCGGTGTACCTCGACGGGACGGGGCCGTACTGGCTCGCCGTCGGGGACACGGCCGATCGGCTCGTGAAGGCGGGCGTGGAGCGTGCCGACGGGTTCTTCCTCAACGTCTCGAACTACGAGCTCACCGAGAACGACGTGACCTACGGGACCTGGGTGTCGAAGTGCCTGGCGTACGCGACGCAGGTGGTGCCCGGGGACTTCCAGAGCTGCGGCAACCAGTACTGGAGCGGCGGCCCGGCGAACGACTGGACGGGCCAGGTCCTGACCAACCAGGGCGTCTGGAGCCCGACCGCAGCCGATCCCGCGCTGAACACGGCCGGCATCGAGTCGCGCTACGACCTGGTGCTCGGTGACGTCCAGCCGACGACGCACTTCGTCATCGACACGAGCCGCAACGGGCAGGGCCCGTGGGCGCCCCCGGCCGGGACCTACCCGGACGCCGAGACGTGGTGCAACCCGCCGGGCCGTGGGCTGGGCCCGCGTCCGACGACCGACACGGGCGACGAGCTCGTCGACGCCCTGCTGTGGATCAAGATCCCGGGCGAGTCCGACGGCCAGTGCTTCCGGGGCCTCGGCGGACCGGAGGACCCCGAGCGCGGCATGGTCGACCCGGCGGCCGGTCAGTGGTTCCCCGAGCAGGCGCGCGAGCTGATCGAGCTCGCCCGACCCGCGCTGAGCAGGCCGTGCGCGCACGGTCGGCCCGCGCGCTGACCGCTCGCCTGGCCGGAGGGCGGTGATCACAGCAGCACAGCAGCACGCAGGCCCGGGGAGAGCCACGGGCCGTACGCACACCCGTACCGATGGAGGTACACATGCGCTCGACCACGATGCATGACGACCCAGCACCTCGTCCGGCGCGGCTGCGCCGCTGGGCGCTGGGCGCGGCTCTGCTGGCCGGCCTCGCGGCCGTGCCGGCGCTCGCCGCACCGGCTCAGGCAGCCATCGGCGGCAGCTTCGCCGACGAGCTGGACGGGTTCGACACCACGCGGTGGTACAAGGCGGACGGCTACAGCAACGGGGGGATGTTCGACGCGGGCTGGCGCGCCGACCACGTCTGGCACAGCGGCGGCGTCATGGGGATCAACCTCGACGACGCCGGCTGCCCCGACGCGTGCTCCGGGCGGCGCTACGCCTCCGGCGAGTACCGCACCACCGACCTGTACTCCTACGGGCGGTTCGAGGTGCGGATGCGGGCCGCCGGCGGCGGAGCAGGCACGGTGACCTCGTTCTTCACCTACACCGGGCCGAGCGACGGTCAGCCGTGGGACGAGATCGACGTCGAGATCCTCGGCAAGAACACGTGGCAGATGCAGACCAACTACTTCACCGACGGCGTCGGGGGCCACGAGTCCGTCATCGACCTCGGGTTCGACGCCGCGGCGGGGTTCCACGACTACGCCATCGAGTGGTGGGACGGCGGCACCATCAACTGGTTCGTCGACGGCCGTCTGGTCCACCAGGAGGACGGCTCGCGTGGCCCGCTGCCCACCCACCCGCAGCGGATCATGATGAACCTGTGGCCCGGGACGGGAGTCGACGGCTGGCTCGGTCCGTTCAGCTACTCGGGTCAGCGGACCGCGACGTACGACTGGGTCCGGTACTCCCGGTACTGACCGGCAGCTCCCGGCGGGGCGGTCACGTCCCGCCGGGAGCCGACCCGCGCACGACGAGGTGCGTCGGCAGGATGATCGGCGTCGGTGTGTCCCCCTCGATCAGGCGGGCCAGCATCGTCGCCATCTCCCGGCCCAGGCCGCGGATCGGCTGGCCGACCGTCGTGAGCTCCGGCTCCGTGTGGCGTGCGACGTCGAGGTCGTCGAAGCCGACGACGGCGACGTCCTCGGGAACCCGCCGACCCGCGGCCCGTAGGGCGCGCAGCGCACCGGAGGCCATGTTGTCCGAGGCGGCGAACACACCGTCGGTGTCCGGGTGCGCGGCCAGGAGGCGGGTCATCGCGCGGTAGCCGCCGTCGTACGTGAAGTCCGCTTCCTCGACCTGGTCCGCCGGCAGTCCCCGTGCCGCCAACGCGTCGGCGAACCCGCGGGACCGGGCGACCGACGCCTGCAGGTCGAGCGGGCCGGTGATGGTCGCGAGCCGACGACGCCCCGAGGCCAGCAGGTGCTCGGCGGCGAGGCGCCCCCCGCCGAGGTTGTCGACGTCGACGTACCACCGGGCGTCCCCCTCGAACGGGCGCCCGCCCAGGACCACCGGGAGGTCCGTGGCGGCCACGATCCGGTTGAGCGGGTCGTCGCGGCGCAGCGCCATGAGCATCACGCCGTCCGACCCGCGGGAGCGGAGCAGGCGCTCGAGCCGGGCCTGGCCGCGCTCCGAGGACGCGAGCAGGAGGGTGAGGTCGAGCTCGGAGCGATCGAGCGCCGCGGCCACGCCGGCGAGCACCTGGGAGAAGAACGGGTCGCCGAACATGGCGGGGTCGTCATGCGAGACGGCGAGCACCACGGAGCCGACCCGCTTCGTCGCCAGCGCCCGCGCCGTCGAGTTGGGGACGTAGCCGAGCTCGCGCGCCGCTAGCGCGACGGCCTCCCGCTTGGCGGCGCTCACGTTGCGGACGTTGTTCATGGCCCGGGACGCCACGGAGCGTGAGACCCCGGCACGTCGGGCGACCTCGTCGAGCGTCGCCGCCCGACGGGGAAACACCGCGTCGGACGCCGGCCCTGCGGCGCGGGGACCGTCGCCGTGACCCGTCGTCATGGGGTCTGACATGCGGCTGAGCCTACCGGCGTGCCCGCCACGGCCCCCGGCGTCCGTGGCGTGCGGTCGGCTTCGCGGGCCGCCGCGCCCGGCAGGCGTCACCGCGCGCGGCGGGTCCAGAGGTGGTGGGTGACGCCGGACGGCGACGACGTCGCCTCGGTGTCGAACTGAGACTCCAGCGACTCCAGGTCGTCCCACAGCCGGACGCCTCGGCCCAGCACGACGGGGACGACCACGACGTGCAGCAGGTCGACGAGACCCGCACGCAGGAACTCGCGGACGACGGTCGGGCCGCCGCCCAGCCGGACGTCCTGGCCGCCCGCGAGGTCCGTCGCGAGCGCGAGCGCGTCCCCCGGGGCGAGGGCGCGGAACAGGAAGGTCGTCTCCCCGACCGCCAGGTCCGGTCGGGCATGGTGCGTCAGGACGACGACCGGCGTGCGGAAGGGCGGCTCGTCGCCCCACCACCCGCGCCACGACTCGTCCTCCCACGGACCGACCTGCGGGCCGAACTTGCCGCGGCCCATGATCTCGGCACCGATGCCGCGCCAGCTCGCGGCCGCGAACGCGTCGTCGACGCCGTACGTCCCGCCGCCGACGGCCTCGGTCTCGTGGCCCGAGGTGCTCACGAACGTGTGCGTCGGGAAGAACCACTCCATGAGGCGTCCGCCGGCGTGACCGAATGGTGCCTCGAGGCTCCGGTCCTCGCCCGTGGCGTACCCGTCGATCGACACGGCGAGGTTGTGGACGCGCAGCTTCGTCATGCTCGGAACCTAGCGAGAGCCTCGGTCTCGGCCGACGCGCCGCGACCGGGAGGGCTCGGCGGCCAGGTCGCGGGCGCCCGTCGCATCAGGCGGCCAGGTGAAAGGTCTGCGCGAACCGGTCGAGCAGGGTCGCCTGCCCCTGAAGCACCCGGATCTCGCCGGTGGACACGGCGCGGTCCGGTGTCAGCGTCCCGGAGATGACGCGGTGGATGCTCGGTCCGGCGACGAACTCGAGGTCGGCCGGGCCGGTCCCGCGCGCCACGTCGAGGGCCGGTCCGTCGACGTGGATCAGCAGCTCGTCAGGACCGAAGCGCGCGGCGTACGCCGTCGCGGGGAGCGATGCCGCGACCTGCGGGCGGAAGGCGGTGCGCAGCGTCATCGTCATCGCGTCGGGGGTGACGACCTGCTCGTCGCGCGGGTCGCCCAGGGCCTTGAAGCCCCAGGCGCCCAGCGCGAGCACCACCGGCTCGAGCTCGCGCCCGTACGGCGTGAGCTCGTACAGCACGACGCGCGACCGCGGCGCACGGCGGATCACACCCGCCGCCTGCAGCTCCTTGAGCCGCGCCGCCAGGATGTTGCTCGGGATGCGTGGCAGCCCCGCCGCGAGCTCGCCGTACCGGCGTGGTCCGACGAGCAGGTCGCGGACGATGAGCAGCGCCCACCGTTCGCCGACGAGCTCGAGGGCCTGCGTGATGCCGCAGTACTGGCCGTAGTCGCGCGCCGCCATCGGCCTCAGGCCTGCTGCGCCATGAAGGCCTCGGGCCCCTGCTCGGCGGCGACGGGATCCATCCAGCCGAACTCCAGGACGTTGCCGTCCGGGTCGGTCAGCTGGCGCTGGTACATGAAGCCGTAGTCCGCGGCCGGGCGCGGCTCGGTGCCGCCCGCCGCGAGGCCGTCGGTGACCGTCGTGTCGACCAGCTCGCGGCTGCCGAGGAAGATCGCCGTCGACACCGACGGTGCCACCTTCGGGTCGCCGATCGGCAGGTCGGTGAAGGTCTGGAAGTACTCCCGGACCAGGATCATGAAGTAGCAGTGGCCGTCGTCGACCACGACGCACGCGGCGTTGTGGTCCGAGAACGCCGGGTTGATGGTGAACCCGAGCGCCGTGTAGAACGCCTTGGCGCGCTCCAGGTCGGTGACCGGCAGGTTGACGAACATCGAGATCACGGCGGGCTCCTGACGCGGACGGGGACGAGCGGACGGCGTCACACTTGCAAAAAACAAGTGCCGCGTCAAGACCTCGCCCGCGCCAGGGCGCCCGTCACCAGCGGTGCGCGACGTCCACCACGACCCGCGATCCGGTCCCCGGCCCGTCGAGCACGAGCACGCGGAACGGCAGGCGAGCGCGCACGCCGAGGCCGAAGCTGGTGTAGCCCTCGAAGGAGCCGGCGAAGACGACCTGGCGGAACGTCCGGTAGCCCGCGACGTCGCTCAGGTTCCGCGGCCGCGTCGGCGAGTACGTCTCGCCGTGGGCGTTGACCGTGATCTGCAGCGCGGCGTCGCCGCGCGTCGGGATGACCACGCCGGAGCCGTCGTGCCGCACGTCCTTGACGTAGCGCACGGTGTAGCCGCGGGCGTCGCCCGCGACGTCGATCACGAGCCGGTCGAAGCACGTGTGCCGGCCCGTGCGCACGTCGGCGACCTGGGCGGTCGACATCCCCGGCGCGGACTTGGCCAGGGAGCCCCACGTGATGCCGCAGTACGGCGCGGCGTCGGCGGCGGTCGGCCCCGCCAGGAGAGCGCCGAGCATCAGGACGATGGTCAGGAACGAGCGTCGCATCACACAACCTCCTCGTTGCGCGGGCACCCGGACGATGTCCGTTTTGTACCAGGTTAGCCCTCGGCGGACGCAGGGGAACCCCCGAGCCGCGGTCCCCCGTGCGAGCCACCCCAGGTGTCCACCGGGCGGGGACCCGCGGGGTGTGCCGTCCTCCGTAGCGTCGTCGACGAGCCGAGGCGCACTGCCGAGGCACCGGAGGAGGGACACGTCATGCGCATCCTGAAGCAGCTCGGCGCGGTGGTCGCCGTCGCCGTCGTCGGCAACCTGGCGGTCGGCGCGACGAGCGGCGTGGTGTCGCTCGCGCTCGGTGCCCTCGCGGGTCTGGCGGCGCTCGCCGCGTACGCCCGGGTGGTCCGCCGGACCGAGCACCGCGTGCCCGTGGAGGTCACCCGTGCCGGGGCGCCCGCGGCGATCGGCCGCGGCGTCCTGATCGGGCTGGGGATGTGCGTGGCGGTCATGGCCACCGTCGCGGTGTTCGGCGGCTACCACGTGCACGGCTGGGGCTCGCTGTCGTCCGCCGCCGGCGTGCTCGGCGTGACGGTCGTGGTCGGGGTGACGGAGGAGCTCGTGTTCCGCGGCGTGCTGCTGCGGGTCGTCGAGGAGCGGGCCGGCACATGGGTCGCGCTCGCGTCCACCGCGGCGCTGTTCGGCGCGATCCACCTGCTCAACCCGCACGCCACGCCGTGGGGCGCGATCGCGATCGCCGTCGAGGCGGGCGCGATGCTCGCCGCCGCGTTCGTCGCGACGCGGACCCTGTGGCTGCCGATCGGCCTGCACGTCGGCTGGAACTTCGCGCTCGGCGGGCTGTTCGGCACCGAGGTCTCCGGCTCCGGCACCGCGACGGGACTCGTGCACGGCCTGACCTCCGGCCCGGTGTGGCTGTCCGGCGGGGAGTTCGGGCCCGAGGCCAGCGTGTTCACCGTCCTCGCCGGCGTGCTCCTGACCCTCGTCTTCCTGCGTCTCGCGCACCGTCGAGGACGCATCGTCGCGAACCCCCGCCGCGCCGCGCGGGCGGCCGCGACCACTACGGTCTGACCGTGGTCGACCTCCGGCGAGTCCGTGCAGCGTGGGCGTCGTACGACGTCACGGTCCGTGACCTCCCGCTCGCGCTCGCGATCCTCACCGCGACGTTCGTCCCGTCGCTGCAGGACCAGGGCACGCAGCTCGGCGACCTGCCCGGGCGTCCGCACGACGCGCTCACGGGCGTGGCGATCGCCCTGCAGGCGCTCCCGCTCGTCGTCCGTCGTCGGTTCCCCGCCGCCTGCCTCGCGCTGGTCTCGGCCGGGTTCGCGCTCGACCAGCTCGCGGGCTTCCACACGGTCGCCGGCGTCGCGCTGCCGATCGCGATCTTCAGCACCGCCGCCCACCTCCGCAGCCACCGGCGCACGGCGGCGGTCGTCGCGACCGCCGCGTACGTCGCGCTGGCCGTCGCGCTCGCGGACGGTGGTTCGGGGGAGGGCGTGACGGGCTTCGCGGAGTTCTACGTCGTGCTGGCTGTCGCGTGGGGGATCGGGGTGTGGCTCCGGCAGAGCCGCGCGGCCGAGGCCGAGCACCGCCGGCTCGCGGCGGAGGGGGCGCGGGCCGCCGAGCGCGCGGTCATCGCCCACGAGCTGCACGACGTGGTGACGCACCACGTGACCGCGATGGTCGTGCAGTGCGAGGCGGCGCGCTACCTCGCGCAGGACCCCGCGCGGCTCGACGACGCGCTCACCGCCGTGGCCGCCACCGGCCGCCGCGCGATCAGCGACCTGCGCCACCTGCTCGACGTGCTCGACCCGCAGCACGGTCCCGACCCGCGCACGCCGACGGCCGGCGAGGTCGGCGAGCTCGTCGAGCAGGCGCGGCGGTCCGGCCAGCCGGTCGAGTACGCGCAGGAGGGCACGACCCCGCACCCGCCGGGCGGGGCGGAGATCGCGGCGTACCGCGTGGTCCAGGAGGCGTTGACGAACGCGCTGAAGCACGCGCACGGACTGCGGACCGTCGTGCGCGTGCGGCACGACGACGACGTCGTCGACGTCGAGGTCACCACCGCCGGCGAGGCGCAGCAGCGGGTCGCGCCCGCCGGCGGCGGACGGGGCCTGGCGGGGCTGCGAGACCGGGTCGGCCTGCTCGGCGGCGAGCTGACCGCCGGTCCTGCCCCGGACGGCTCGTTCGTCGTGCGGGCGCGCATCCCGGCCGGGACGCGGCCGTGACCGGACCCACGCGCGTGCTGGTGTGCGACGACCAGGCGCTGATCCGCACGGGCTTCGCGACGATCGTCGACGCCCAGCCCGACCTGGAGGTCGTCGGGACGTGCGCCGACGGCCGTGCCGCGGTCGACCTCGCCCGACGGCTGCGGCCCGACGTCGTCGTCATGGACGTGCGGATGCCGGTGCTCGACGGCATCGAGGCGACCCGGCTGCTCGCGGGCGCGGGCGTGGCCGATCCCGTCAAGGTCCTGGTCGTGACGACGTTCAACCTCGACGAGTACGTCTACGAGGCGCTGCGCGCGGGTGCGAGCGGGTTCCTGCTCAAGGACGCCCCCGCCCAGCAGCTCCTCGACGGGATCCGGACCGTCGCGTCCGGCGCCGCGCTCCTGGCGCCCGAGGTCACGCGACAGCTCGTCGGAAGGTACGCGAGCCGGATCGCACCGTCCGGCGCCGCGCACGACGACGCCGCGCTCACGCCGCGCGAACGGGAGGTGCTGCGCCTGGTCGCCGACGGCCTGTCCAACGCCGAGATCGCCGCCGAGCTCGTCCTCAGCCACGAGACCGTCAAGACCTACGTCTCGCGCATCCTGACGAAGCTCGACCTGCGCGACCGGGTGCAGGCGGTGGTCTACGCCTACCGCAACGGCCTGGTGCGCTGAGCGCGCGGGTGCCGCACCGGTC
Source organism: Cellulomonas fulva (assembly GCF_018531375.1). Taxonomy (NCBI): domain Bacteria; kingdom Bacillati; phylum Actinomycetota; class Actinomycetes; order Micrococcales; family Cellulomonadaceae; genus Cellulomonas; species Cellulomonas fulva. The sequence continues at coordinate 1,299,737 of NZ_JAHBOH010000001.1, forward strand.
GACGCTGCCGTCACGGGCTGGCTACGGTGGCTCGTCATGCGCCCGCCTCGTCGTCCCGTGATCGTTCTCTGGCTCGGGGCCGTGCTGGCGTTCGCGGGGTGTGCGGGGACGGCAGAGCCGGCCGACGAGGCGGAGATCGCCGAGCTGTCGGTCCCGGCGGGTGTCGCGCCCGAGCTGGTCTACGTCCTGGACGGCGAGGACCTGGTGCTGGCGGGCCAGTCGGTCGGGGTGAGCGGCGACGACGGTCTGAGCGCCGCGTACGTGCGCGAGTCCGACGCCGCGACCGTGCTGCTGCGCACCGAGCGCGACGCCTCGGACCCCTCTCTGGCCGCGTGCGCGGACCTGCCCGACGCCGGACCGCCGCGGTGCGTCGTCGAGCGCGGTGACGTGCGGGTCGTGCTCGAGGGCGACGGCGTCGACGTGGCGACCCTGCGCACGGCGGCGGGAACCGTGCGAGTCCCGGACGCGAGCACGCTGCGCGCGCTGTTCGCCGACGTGCCCGCGGCTCCGGACGCGCCCACCGAACGCGGCGACCTCCCGCCGGGTGACGGGGCGCCTGTCGACCCGCCCGCGGCCGGCGGCTGACCGCCGCCGACCGCCGGCGCGGTCAGGAGCCCGTGATGGCGCTGATGATCGCCTGCTGCGTCACCGTCGCGCTGCTCCGGTCGAACAGGCCGAACCCGAACCGGCCGTTGTAGCCGTTGTCCCAGTAGGCCGTGGCCGCGCCGTACTTCTTGGCCGTCGCGACGAGCGTGCGCGCGTAGTCGGCGCGGTACCTGTTGTTCGTCGCGTCGAAGCTCGTCTTGTCGATCGAGCCGTACTCGCCGACGAACACCGGGTACCCCTTCGCGACGAAGGCGTCGTGCATCTTCTTCAGCTGCGCGTCCATGAAGTCCTGCTGGCCCCAGCTCGACCTCTTCGCCGGGTTGGTCGCCGCCGGACCCCACTGCGTGATGGTGCCGTCCTCGGTGCCGGTGAAGTCCCACGGGTCGTAGTAGTGCACCGAGATCATGATCCGGCGCTCGGAGGCGGGGATCGCCGACGAGCGGTACTGGTCGGTCGGGATGACGAACCCGTAGCTGCCGGCGGTGTAGTCGATGTTCGTGTTCCAGCCCGGTACCAGCAGCCAGCGGGAGGCGTTGTTGCCGCCGGTGCGCCGCACGGTGTCGACGAAGACCTGGTTGTACGCGTTGATGTTCGAGTAGCACGGCTGCGTGGGGGCGCCGTACTGACCGTCGAACTCCTCGTTCATCGACTCGAGGATCAAGCGGCCGCCGTAGCCCTGGAACGTCGAGGCGACCTGCTGCCAGACCTTCTGGTACTTCTCCTTGATCGTCGCCTGGGAGGACGCGTCGCAGATCAGCCAGGCGCCGCTGACGCTCTTGTACCCGTCGCCATGCATGTTGACCACGACGTAGAGCCCGCGGTCGTAGGCCATCTTCACGACCTGCTGGACCCGGGTGAGCCAGGCGGAGTCGATCGTGTAGCTGGGTGCGGGGCCGATCTTGTCGAGGTAGGAGACCGGGATGCGGATCGTCTCGAACCCGGCCGCCTTGACGCGGTCGAGCAGGGCGCCCGTGACCACCGGGTTGCCCCACGCCGTCTCGCTGGGGACCCCGTTGACGCTGGCCTCCAGCTGGTTGCCGAGGTTCCACCCCTGGCCCAGGTCGGCGACGAGCTGCGCGGCCGTCCCGGTGACGGGTCCGGTCGTCGGGGTCGGGGTCGGGGTCGGGGTCGGGCTCGGGGTCGGCGTGGTCGAGGGCGACGCGGTGGGCGACGGTGACGTCGTCGGCGAGCTCGTCGGGGTCGCCACGGCACCGGTGCACACCGTGCCGTTCAGCGTGAACCTGCTGGGCACGGGGTTGGTCCCGGCGAAGGTGCCGATGAAGCCGAACGACGCGGTCCCGTTGGTGGCGAGCGCTCCGTTGTACCCCGCGTCGCGGACCGTCACGGCCGTGCCGGACTGGCTCGCCGAGCCGTTCCACGCCTGGGTGACGGACTGCCCCGCCGCGAAGGAGAAGCCGAGCTCCCAGGAGGAGACCGCGCTGCCCAGGTTCGTCACCTGCACGCCGGCGGTGAACCCGCCCGGCCACTGGGAGCTCACCGCGTAGTCGACCCGGCACCCGGTCGCGGCGCTCGCCGCGTCGGCGACGGCGATCGAGCCGGTCACCGCGATCACGGCGGCCGTGGCCGCGGTCAGCGCCTTGCGAAGTCCGAGCACGGGGATCGTTCCCTCTCACTGGGGGCAGCGCCGCAGCATCCTGGGCGCCCGACGACCGGCGGCGGCGACGCGCACGTTGCGCCGGCGGGAGTGCCCGCTCAGCCCACCAGACGCGCGGCGCCGGAGCACCGCGCGAATCGATTCACCGCGTCTCGGCCCCGTCTCAGCTCGACGTCAGCCCGACCCGAGGCCACGCGTCTCCGGGACCTCGCCGGGGAGCGGGCTGGCGACCGTTCCCGGCGTGCGGCAGGCTCGGGACGACAGTCGGACGGACCACTCGAGAGGACCCCCTCATGCCGAAGCCGCCGCTCCCCGTCGAGGTGGTCGCCCTCCTCGCGAAGCCCAACCCCGCGGTGATGGCGACCCTCCACCCGGACGGCCATCCTGTGACGGTGGCGACCTGGTACCTCCTCGAGGACGACGGGCGCGTGCTGCTCAACCTCGACGCCGGTCGCGCGCGGCTCGAGCACCTGCGCACGGACCCGCGCGTCTCCCTGACCGCGCTCGCCGAGGGCGACTGGTACACCCACGTCAGCGTCCAGGGCCGGGTGGTCGAGATCCACGACGACGTCGACCTCGTCGACATCGACCGCCTGTCCCGCCACTACGGGGGCCAGCCCTACGCGGTGCGGGACCGGGCCCGCGTGAGCGTGCACGTCGAGATCGACCACTGGCACGGCTGGGGAGCGGCCAAGCAGGACTGAGGGCTAGGGCGCGGCGCCGCTGAGGCGCAGGATCTCGTCGACCACGCGCTCGACCGGGACGGTGGCGTCGATCGGCACGCCGGTCGGGACGGTCTCCTTCGTCCGGTGCCACCGGGTGAGCAGCGCCCGGTCGGTCGGGATCCCGTCGCGCCACTCGTCGTCCGGTCGCGCATCCAGGCGCCGCAGCAGCGTCGTGAGGTCGACCTCGAGGACGAAGACCGTGTCGAACCCGTCGACGAACACGGGGAGGTTCCGCGAGCCGCCGCAGAAGAACGTGTCGTCGTGGCTCCGGTCCGCGAGCAGCGCGTGGACCTTCGCGACGTCCCAGACGTGGTCGTCGCGGCCGCTCGTCGCGAACGGCTCACCCGTGCGTGCGTCGCCCGCGTACGCGAGCTCGCGGTCGCCGTGGACCACGTGGAAGCCGCGACGGGTGAGCTCGTCGGCCACCGTCGTCTTGCCCGTGCCCGACAGGCCCTCGACGAGGTGGTTGCGGCGGCCCACCCGCAGGACGGTAGCGCGCGCGTGTCAGGCGCGCGCGACCACCGCCTCGAGCCACGACTGCCACGCCGGCTCCTCGCGCCGCACGTAGTCGGCCGCGTCGGCGGCGAACAGGGAGGTCCGCACGATCACGAGGGCGTCGTCCTCGCCGGGCCACACGCCGACGCTGAGCAGCCCGGGTACCGGCGCGCTGAGCCGCACGACCGCGTGCCGCTTGCCGACCCGCTCGACGGTCCCGGTCGCACCGTTGAGCTCGACAGCCGCGCCCTCGCCGGTCAGCCCGAGCTCGGTGCGCAGCGTCGTCCAGAGCTGCTGCTCGTCGCCCGGACGGGCGGCGTCGAGGTCCATGCGCGTGGCGGTCTGGCCGGGGAAGTGCTGGAGGTAGGCGCGCAGGGTGTCGAATGACGGGATCCAGCCGGGTCCCAGCGTGTCCCACCACTCCTGCTCCCAGTCGGCGCCGACGCCGAAGCCGCTGCTGGTGACCCGGACGACGCAGGTGCCGCCCGACGTCGCCTCGACGAGGAACTCGGACGTCAGCGGGCTCAGCTCGGCGGGGTCCTTGCCCATGAGGGCGGCCCAGTCCTCCTGGTACTCGAGGCGCCGGGGCGGGTCCCAACCGGTGACCTGGCCGTCCGATCCCATCTCCGGGCCCATCGCGAAGTGGAGCGAGCCGCCCTCGCGCTCGTCGAGCTCGGTGGGCAGGAACCACGCGCTCATGCCCGTGGCCGTGGCGATCGCCGCCCACACCTGCTCCGGTGTGCCGGGGACCTCGACGCTGAACTCCAGGCGGTACGGGACGTCGGTGCTCGTGCTCATGACTCCTCCTCGGGTACGGGGTGGGCGGCGACGACGAGCCGGTGGGGCCGCCCGTCGTCGTGGTGGTAGCGCGCGGCCAGGTCGAGCACCGCGGCCGTGAGGTCCTCGGCGAAGGCCGCGCGGTCGGCGGCCGACCGGAAGCCGATCGTCGTGTCGACCGTCAGCGTGGGCAGCCGACCGCCCGACGAGCCGGCCCGTCGCGCCAGGGTGCCGACCTCGCGGACCAGCCGCCCGGCGAGCGCGAGCAGGTACCCGGCCGAGAGGTGGTCGGGGTTCGTGGACGGGTCGGCGGCGGACGGGCTGACGGCTGCCGGTGAGACGACGTAGGCGTGGGCCGACGCCTGCAGCACGCGCTCGGTGATCCCGCCGTGGCGGCGCTCGTCGGCCAGCTCCACCAGTCCGTGCGCCTCGAGCGAGCGGAGGTGGTAGTTGACCTTCTGGCGTGCCATGCCGACGCGCGCGGCGAGGCCGGCGGCCGACGCGGGCGCCCGCAGCTCACCGAGCAGCCGGGCGCGGACGGGGTCCAGCGCGGCCGCCGCTGCGCCCGGGCTCTCGATGACCTCGACGTCCTGCACCCGTCCACCGTGCTCCTTGACAAACAATATTGTCAAGCGCTGCCGCGCGGAAGGGTCGGGGCACGCGGAACGGCGCGTCAGGCATGCTGGCGGCGTGGACCCGTACCTCGAGACCGCCCGTGTGGCACTCCGTCCGTTCGGTGCCGACGACGCGGACCTGCTGATCGAGCTCGACAGCGATCCCGCGGTCATGCGGTACCTGTCGGGCGGCGAGCCGACCGCCGCCCAGGACGTGCGCGAGCGCGTCCTGCCGAGCGTCCTCGCCGGGTACGACCGCTGGGCCGGGGCGTTCGGGCTGTTCGCCGGCTACGAGACGGCCGGCGGCGCGTTCGTCGGGTGGTTCTGCCTGCGGCCGGAGCGCGAGGGGCCGCTCGACGAGGTCGAGCTCGGCTACCGACTGCGCCGCTCGGCGTGGGGCAGGGGCTATGCGACCGAGGTCTCGTCGGCGCTGGTGGTGAAGGCCTTCACGGACCTCGGCGTGCGCACGGTCTGGGGCGCGACGATGGCGCTGAACCGCGCGTCGCAGCACGTGATGGAGAAGGTCGGGATGACGGTCACGCACCACCTGGAGACGCCCGAGGACATGCTGGGGGCCGAGGGTGCGGAGCTCGGCGGCTACCGGTACGCGATCACGCGGGAGCAGTGGGAGCGGTCGCGGACCTCCTAGCGCAGCGCGTCCTGCAGGCGGTGGGCCACGTGCTCCAGCGCGTCCGGGACGAGGGAGAAGTACGCCCACCGCCCGCGCTGCTCGCGGCTGAGCAGACCGGCGTCGACGAGCACCTTGAGATGGTGCGACACGGTGGGCTGGGAGAGCCCGACGGGCTCGGTGAGGTCGCACACGCAGGCCCCGTCGTCGCCGGCGGCCGCGACGATCGAGAGCAGCTGCACCCGGGTGGGGTCGCTGAGCGCCTTGAACACGCGGGCGAGCTCGCGCGCGGCGTCGGGCTCGGCCGCGGGCCGCGGGGGCGGGGTGCAGCACGTGCCGGTCGCCACCCCGGCGACGAGGGGCGAGGGCGTCGCGGTCATGCGCGACATCTTGCCACGCATCGACGATCATGGATATGTTGCCGCCACGCACCCATCGACGTACTTCGATACGAGGAGAGCCATGACCGAGGTCGCGCGGGAGAGCCTGCCGGTCGTCGTGATCGGAGCCGGGCCGGTCGGCCTGGCCGCCGCCGCGCACCTGCTGGAACGAGGCCTGGAGCCACTGGTGCTCGAGCGGGGCGAACGGGCCGGCGCGGCCGTGGCCTCGTGGGGCCACGTGCGCCTGTTCTCGCCCTGGCGCTACGACGTCGACGCCGCCGGGCGGCGGCTGCTCGAGCCGGCCGGCTGGACGGCGCCGGACCCGGACGCGCTGCCCACCGGAGCGGAGCTCGTCCGCGACTACCTGGCCCCGCTGGCGGCGACGCCGGCGATCGCCCGGCGGCTCCGCACCGGGACGACGGTGCTCGCGGTCGCACGGGACGGTGCCGACAAGACGCGCACCCTGGGCCGGGAACGCAGGGCGTACCGGGTGCGCACGGCGACCGCGGACGGGCGGGTCGAGGACGTGCTCGCCCGTGCGGTCATCGACGCGTCGGGCACGTGCTCCGCGTCGAACCCGCTCGGATCGAGCGGTCTGCCGGCGGTCGGCGAGCGCGCGGCCGCGCACCACGTGACCGGGCCGCTGCCCGACGTGCTGGGCGCCCAGCGTGCCCGGTTCGCCGGGCGGCGCACGCTCGTGGTCGGCATGGGGCACTCGGCGGCGAACACGCTGCTGAGCCTCGTCGAGCTGGCCGAGACCGCGCCGGGGACGACGATCACGTGGGCGATCCGCGGGGTCTCGCCGCGGCGGCTCTTCGGCGGGGGAGGGGACGACGAGCTCCCTGCCCGCGGGGTGCTCGGCACCCGGCTGAGGGACGCGGTGGATGCCGGCCGTCTGACGCTGCTGACGCGGGTCGCCATCGAGCAGCTGGTGCCGGCGGGCGACGGCGTCCGGGTCCTGGGCCGCACCCGCGAGGACGCCCTGGACCTCCACGTGGACGCGATCGTCAACGCGACCGGGTTCCGCCCGGACCTCGACATGCTGCGTGAGCTGCGCCTCGACCTGGACCCGGTGGTGGAGTCCCCCGCGCGCCTGGCGGAGCTGATCGACCCCAACTTCCACTCCTGCGGCACCGTCCCCCCGCACGGTGAGGCGCTGCTGTCCCATCCGGACGACGGCTTCTACCTGGTCGGGATGAAGTCCTACGGGCGCGCCCCCACGTTCCTCCTCGCCACGGGGTACGAGCAGGTCCGGTCGATCGCCGCCGCCCTGGCCGGTGACCGCGCGAGTGCGGACGCCCTCGAGCTCGAGCTGCCTGCGACCGGCGTGTGCTCGACCGACACCGACACCGACACCGACACCGACGCCGACGGCGGCGCGTGCTGCGGCAGCGCTGCCGAGCCGCAGCTGGTCGCCCTGGGCGTCGGTGCACCCGCGGGCGTCGGGTTCGCCACCGGCGTCGCGCACGGCCGTGCGGGCGACTCCCCGACGGACGGCGCGACGCCGTGACCGTGGAGCTGCGCGCCGCGACCACGGCGGACGTCGGAGGCATCGCCCGCATCTACGACCACTACGTGTCCACGTCGACCGCCACGTTCGAGCTCGACCCGCCGGGGGAGCGCGTGTGGGTGGACAAGGTCGACGTCGTGACAGCCGCCGGCTGGCCCTTCCACGTCGCGGTCCTGGAGGGCGAGGTCGCCGGCTTCGCCTACGTCGGTCCGTGGCGGCCGCGGGCTGCGTACGCGCACACCGTGGAGGACACCATCTACCTCGACCCGGCCGCGACCGGTCGCGGCATCGGCACCCGGCTGCTCGCGGCGGTCCTGGACGACGCCGCGGCGGCCGGCGCACGGGAGGTCATCGCGGTGGTCGCCGACGGGGACACCGCCGCGTCGCTCGCGCTGCACCGGCGGGCGGGCTTCAGCCCGGCCGGCCGGCTGGAGCGTGTGGGGCGCAAGTTCGACCGGTGGCTGGGCACGTCCCTGCTCCAGAAGTCGCTGCCCGGCGCGTGAGCGGACGCAGGCGCGGACGTCACGGCGTCCGGGCCCGCGTCGCGGGCGAGGTCAGGCGTGGACCGGCGGCACCCCGAGCTCGGTGAGCAGCGTGAGGACGCGCCCGCGGATCTCGTCGCGGATCGGGCGCACCGCGTCGATGCCCTGCCCGGCCGGGTCGTCGAGCTTCCAGTCCTCGTACCGCTTGCCGGGGTAGAACGGGCACGCGTCGCCGCAGCCCATCGTGACCACGACGTCGGAGGCCTGGACGGCCTCGGTGGTCAGGACCTTGGGCTTCTCCGCTCGGATGTCGACGCCCTCCTCGAGCATCGCCTCGACCGCGACGGGGTTGATCTGCTCGGCGGGCACCGAACCGGCCGAGCGGACCTCGACGCGCCCGCCGGACAGGTGCCGCAGCCACCCAGCGGCCATCTGGGACCGGCCGGCGTTGTGGACGCACACGAACAGCACGGTGGGCCTGGTGGCGGCGGGTTCGGTCATCGGGAGCTCTCCTCGGGTCGGTCGGTGGTGGACGGCAGCAGGTCGGTGAGCAGGGCGCGCACGCGGGCGTCGATGTCGTCGCGGATCGCGGCGGCGCCCTCGGGGGAGGCGAGGGCGGGGTCGCCGACGACCCAGTCCTCGTACCGCTTGCCCGGCAGCACCGGGCAGGTGTCCCCGCAGCCCATCGTGACGACGACGTCGGCCGCGCGGACTGCGTCGTCGGTCAGGGGCTTGGGGAAGGCCTCGTCGGCGTCGGCGCCGAGCTCGGCGAGCAGCGCTCGGACGGTCGCGTGCACGGCGCCGGCGGGCGCGGACCCGGCCGACCGTGCGACGACGGCGTCGCCGGCGTGGTGCCGTACCAGCGCGGCGGCGAGCTGGGACCGGCCGGCGTTGGCGACACAGACGAACAGGACCTGCGGGACGCGAGCGTCCGACTCCGTTGCTCGCATGACGTCGGCGAGCCGTTGGGCGGCGAACCGTTGCGCGGTCGGCACCAGGTGCGCGGTGACCCCGGCGCCGCGGGCGAGCGCCGCGTACGACTCGCGCACGGTGCTCAGCACCAGGTCCGGTGCCAGGTCCGGGAACCGGGCCGCGAGCTCGTCGGCCACCCGGGTCAGGGTGGCGTCGACGTCCTCGAGCCCGGTCAGCGGGTCCGCCCGGTGGTGCGTGACGTCCAGGGCGGCGGGGGCGAAGGAGTCCAGCAGCGCGGTGACCGCGCCGCGCACGTCGGGAGCGACGCGGTACCAGACCCAGGTGCCGCGCCGCTCGGAGGCCAGCACGCCGACGTCTTTGAGGACCTTGAGGTGGTGGGACACCGTCGGCTGGGAGACGTCGGCGACGGTCGCGATGTCGCAGACGCACGCCTCGCCGGTCGAGCTGGTGGTGATGAACGAGAGCATCCGCAGCCGCAGCGGGTCGGCCAGGGCCTTGAGCACGGCCGCGACCTCGACCGCCGCCCGCGCCCCTATGGCGCGGGCCTCGGGCGAGGGAGCGCAGTCGGGGCCGGAGTGTGCGTCGGCACGGCCGGCGGGTACCGACGGGCGCGGCGGAGCCCCGCTCTGTATCGACACGCGTCGATATTGACAGACGCCAGCCCCAGGCGGGCCCCGTCACGGTGAACGTGAGGTGAACAGTGCCGCCGGCCGGGAGTCAGGTCGCGCTGCGAACGGCGTAGCGCACGTGGACCACGCCGTTGCGGAACCGTCGGTGGTCCAGGAGCTGCAGGTCCAGCCGCAGGTCGCGCGGGAGCGCCGGCTTGCCGCCGCCCACCGTCACGGGGCACAGGAGCAGCACGCACTCGTCGACGAGCCCGTGCCGGAACGCCTCGGCCGCCAGGGTCGCGCCGCCGATGCTCAGGTCCGTGGCGGACGCCTCCTTGAGCCGGCGCACCTCGTCGGGATCGAACCGCCGCTCGATCCGGGTGCGGGCCGTGGACGCCGCCGCGAGCGTGCTCGAGTAGACGACCTTCTCGGCGTCGCGCCAGATCCCCGCGTACTCGCGGACGACCTCCGGCTCGTCGGCAAGCCAGTCGTCGTCCTCCCAGACGCGCATCGTCTCGTACATCCGACGGCCGTACAGCGACGTGCCGACCTGGCGCTCGTGCTCGTTCCAGAACGCGTGCACCTCCTCGTCCGGCACCGACCAGTCGAAGGCGCCGGAGCTGTCCTCGAGGTAGCCGTCGAGCGACGTGTTGGCTGCGTAGACCAGCTTGCCCATGGGTGCCTCCGGCGGGACGGGCCCCCAGGGTCCCAGCGGGCGCCGGCGCCGACAAGGGCGTGGCGAGCCCCGGTGGACGACGGGCCCGCGACCGGGGAGCGTGGCCACGAGCGGGCGACGCTCGAGCCGGGCTGTCGATTCCGGGGCGGCTCGTCCGTCATCGTGGCGACGGGCTGCACAGGGCGGCCGCACAGGAGGAGTGACATGACCCGGTACGCGATCTACTTCCACCAGCAGTGGGTCGGCGACCACTCTGCCGAGTGGTTCCGGTCCCGCGTCGAGCCGAGCACCGCGGTGGTCCGCGACATGGAGGCGGCCGGCGTCCTCGTCTTCGCCGGTGGGCTCGAGGAGGACCTCGCCGACGCGTTCAGCGTCGACGCGACCAGCGGCACCGTGTCGATCACGGACGGTCCCTACACCGAGAGCACCGAGTACCTGGGCGGGATCACCGTGATCGACGTACCCGACCTGGAGACGGCCAAGATGTGGGCGGCCCGGGTCGCCGAGGGGTGCGGCTGGCCGCAGGAGGTCCGGGTCATCGTGTAGCCGTCACGGTGCGCTGGTCGCGGCGGGTCCAGAAGAGGACCGGGACCAGGAGGAGCGAGAGCGCGCCGCCGAGCAGCGAGAGCGTGGCGTAGCTGGTGGCGCCCATGACCATCCCGGACATCGCGCCGCCGCCCGCGCCGGCCAGGGCGATCAGCACGTCGATCGTGCCCTGCGTCCGCGGCCGGTTGGCGGGGACGGTGGCGTCGACGACGAGCGCGGTGCCGGCGATGAGGCCGAAGTTCCAGCCGAGGCCGAGGAGCGCGAGGGCCAGGATCAGCAGACCCATCGAGTCGGCCGGTGCGAGCGCGGCGACGACGCCCGCCAGCAGCAGGGTGCCCGCGGCGGCGACCGCCATCGGGATGCGCCCGAGCCGGTCGACGAGGCGTCCGGTGACCAGCGAGGGCAGGTACATGGCGCCGATGTGGATCCCGATGACCAGGCCGATCGCCGACAGCTCGTGGTGGTGGGCCCGCATGTGCACCGGGGTCATCGTCATGATCGCGACCATCGCGATCTGGGTGAGCACCATGACCGCCGCCCCGACCGCGGCGCCGCGCCCGGGGCGCGGGACAGGTGCGCTGCCGGCTGCGGCGGGCTGGAGCGCCCGGTCCAGCTCGCGGGCGACGAGGTAGGGGTCCGGCCGCAGCAGCGCGAACAGCACGAGGCCGGCCGCCAGGTAGGCGACGCCGGCCAGCAGGAACGGACCGGCCAGCGCCGGCAGGCCGAGCCCGGTGGCCAGGTGCCCGAGCGGTTCGACGAGGTTGGGGCCGGCGACGGCACCCAGGGTCGTCGAGACCATCGCGACCGAGACCGCGGTGGCGCGCCGGGCCGGGGGTGCGAGGTCCGTCCCCGCGTAGCGGGCCTGCAGGTTGGTCGCGGTGCCGGCGCCGTAGACGACCAGCGCCGCGAGCAGCAGCGGCACGCTGTCGAGGGCGGCCGCCGCGACGACGCCGAGCGCGCCCAGGCCACCGGCGCCGAAGCCGACGGCCAGGCCGAGCCGGCGACCGCGGCGCTGGGTCAGCCGTCCCACGCTGAACGCGGCCACCGCGGAGCCGAAGGTGACCAGGGCCGCGGGCATGCCCGCGAGGCTCTCCGAGCCCAGCATCTGCTCGGCGAGCAGCGCGCCCACGGTGACCCCGGCGGCCAGGCCCGCACCGCCGAGCACCTGGCTGGCGACGACGACGCCCAGGGTGCGGCGCTGCAGCGCCGCCCGCGCACGCTCGTCGTGAAAGGGGCTCGAGACCGGGAGGTCGAGCTCAGGCGACGCCATCGAGGCGCACCGCCTTGTCCGCCCGCCACTCCACGACGCCCTCGTCCATCGCGGTCGCGTCGATGCCGTGGCCGCGCATCAGGTGCGCCGCCTCGCGGGCCGACCGGCACAGCTCGCCCCGGCAGTAGACGACGACGGGCGCGTCGGTCGGCAGCTCGTGCAGCCGCGAGGGCAGGTCGTCCAGCGGGATCGAGAGGGCCCCGGGGAAGTGCCCGGCGGCGAACTCGTTCGCGGGGCGCACGTCGACCACCGTCATCGCCGAGGTCACCGCGGCCGGGCGGATCGTCGCGGCCGCCGAGCCGCCGTCCGCCGCGACGAGGTAGTCGGCCAGCGTGTCGCGGAGCTGACCCGAGCGTGCGAGCGCGACCCGCTTGGCGGCGACGTACAGCTCGGCGACGTCGTCCCCGGCGAGCCGGTAGTGGATCGTCGTGCGCTCGCGGCGGGTGCGGACCAGGCCGGCCTGCTTGAGCGTCTGCAGGTGCGCCGACGTCGTCGTCAGCGCCATCCCGGACAGCCGCGCCAGCTCCTCGACCGGGTGCTCACCCTGGGCCAGCAGCTCGACGAGCTCCAGCCGCCGCGGGCTCGCCAGCGCCTTGACCACGCCGGCGAGGGCGTCGAACACCTCGGCCTTGGCGGTATTCCCGAGATCCATGGAATAGAAGGTACCAGCCGGGTCGCGATCACTCGCGCGCGGGGGACCGGTAGACCGAGACGTGGGACCGCGAGTCCTCGGTGAGCGCGGCCCCCGACCAGTCGGCGTGCCGGCTCTCGAGCGCGAGGCCGGCCAGCTGCGCCATCAGGTCGAGCTCCGCGGGCCAGATGTAGCGGTGGGCGCTGCGGCCGAGGCGGGCGTCGCGGGTCTCGTCGAACCGGAAGTGGTGGGAGACGACGCGCTGGTGCAGCACGTCGTAGGTGTCGAGGCCGATGTACCCGGGCTCGAGAGCCCACACGGTCGCGCCGGTGCCCGGGGGGAGAGTGCGCAGCTCCGGGACCCAGAGCTCGATCACGAACCGGCCGCCGGGGACCAGGTGGCGCGCGGCGTTGCGGAAGCACTCGACCTGCTCCTCCTGCGTCAGCAGGTTGGAGATGGTGTTGTAGACGAGGTAGACGAGCGAGAACTCGCCCGGGGCGACCGCGGTCGTCATGTCGCCGAGGACGACCGGGATCGTCGCCTCGTCCACCTTGGTGCGCAGCTGCTCGACCATCGGGCGGGACAGCTCGATGCCGACGACCGGCACGCCGCGCTCGGCGAGCGGGACCGCGACCCTGCCGGTGCCGATGGCGAGCTCGAGCGCCCGACCGCCGTCCGCCAGCTCGGCGAGCCGGTCGACGGTCGGCCCCAGCACCTCTGGTGCGAACATCCCGACGCCCGGGGTGTCGTAGTGCTGGGCGGTCTCGGCGTCCCACATCTGGTCCTCGGCCATGGCGCCGACGATCGCAGCGCGCACCCGGGCCGTCCACGTGATTCAGGCCCGCCGACCCGCACCGGACGCATCGCACGGCGCGACGACCGGCGGCGGCGCACGAACGAGCAGGCAGGCGGCCTGCCCGCGCGCGGGGCGTCGTCGTCGCCTAGCGTGGCCGGACCAGGACGTCGACCGGTGAGGGAGCACGGCTCATGAGCGGTCCGCGGCACCACGACGTGCTGGTCGTCGGCGGCGGCAACGCCGGCATCTCCCTCGCGGCCAAGCTGCGGCGCGACGGGTGCCGCAACGTGGCGGTCGTCGAGCCGCGCACCACGCACCACTACCGACCGCTGCTGTCCTACGTGGCGTCGGGCATGGCGACGCTCGACGACCTGCGCCGTCCGGAGGGCGACGTCGTCCCGGACGGCGTGCGGTGGTACATCGACGAGGTCGCGGCCGTCGATCCCCAGGCGTCGCACGTGCGCCTCGCGAGCGGCGAGGTGCTGCACTGCACGGACCTCGCGGTGTGCCCGGGTTCGCAGGTCGACTGGGACGCGGTGCCGGGCGCCCAGGCGGCCATGGCGACGCCGGCCGCCGCGACGAGCTACCTTCCTGAGCTGGCCACGAAGACGTGGACGCTGCTGTCCTCGCTCACGAGCGGGACCGCGGTGTTCGCCGTCTCCGACCGGCACGTGCCGTGCAGCCCGGTCGCGCTCAAGCCGCTGCTCACGGCCGCCGACCACTGGCGACGGACCGGACTGCTCGACGCGATCGACGTCCACCTGGTCCACGAGGGCGCGGCTCTCGTCGGAGAGGCGCGCGCCGACCGCGAGCTGCGGGCCGCCGCGGAGCGCTTCGGCGTGCGCGTCCGGATGCGGACCGCGGTCGAGAGCGTGGACCCCGAGGCGCAGACGCTGCGCCTGTCCGGCCCGGACGGGTCCGACGAGCTGCGGTACGACGCCTTCTACCTCGCCCCGCCGCACCGGGCGCCGGCGTGGATCGCCGAGTCCGGGCTGGCCACGGCCGCGAGCGACGGCTTCGTCGCGGTGGACCCGCACACGCTGCAGCACACCGAGCACCCCGCGATCTGGGGGCTGGGCGACGCCGCCGACGTCCAGACCCCGCCGTCGGGGGGCGCTCTGCGCAAGCAGGTGCCCGTCGTGGCCCACAACATCGCCGCCCGCCGCACGGGCGCGCCGATGAACCGGTACCAGGGGTACACGGTGGCCCCGGTGACGACCGACCGGCGACGGCTGCTGCTCGGCGAGTTCGACCGTGACGGCACGCCCGAGCCGACCTTCCGGTTCCCCGACCTGGTGCGCCCGCGGCGCACGCTGCTCGCGTTCGACCGGTACCTCGAGCCGCCGATCTACTGGCACCGCCTGCTCAAGGGCAAGGTGTCCTGACCGCACCGGGGCGGCCGGACCGCAGCCGCGCTGAGGGCATCGCGGTGTGGGCGGTCGGCGGCGTACGCCTCGTGTACGTACACCCGGGAGCTCACGTCCTCTCGACGAGCGCCACGCCGGGCGGCGCCATGCCGTGCGTCGCGCCCGACGGTCTGCATCGTCCAGGCTCGCGGGCCGGGAATGTTCGGGGATGCGCGCGAGTTGAGCCAGGCAGACTCAAGTTTGCTCGGTCGGACTTGCAGGGTCGCGGGACCCGGGTGCAAGGTTGAGCGCAGCGGACTCAAGAGCGTCCAGAGCACCGAAGCGAAAGAAGGCACAGCACATGGCACGAGCAGTCGGCATCGACCTCGGCACGACGAACTCGGTCGTCTCCGTCCTCGAGGGTGGCGAGCCCACGGTCATCGCCAACGCCGAGGGGTCGCGCACGACGCCGTCGGTGGTCGCGTTCTCCAAGACCGGCGAGGTCCTGGTGGGCGAGATCGCGAAGCGCCAGGCGGTCACCAACGTCGACCGCACCATCACGTCCGTCAAGCGCCACATGGGCACGGACTGGACGGTGGAGATCGACGACAAGAAGTACACGCCGCAGGAGATCTCCGCGCGCGTGCTCGGCAAGCTCAAGCGGGACGCCGAGGCGTACCTGGGCGAGCCGGTCTCGGACGCGGTCATCACGGTCCCGGCCTACTTCAACGACGCCGAGCGCCAGGCGACCAAGGATGCCGGTGCGATCGCGGGCCTCAACGTCCTGCGCATCATCAACGAGCCCACGGCGGCCGCGCTCGCGTACGGCCTGGAGAAGGGCAAGGAGGACGAGCTCATCCTCGTCTTCGACCTCGGTGGCGGCACGTTCGACGTGTCCCTCCTGGAGGTCGGCAAGGACGACGACGGCTTCTCGACGATCGAGGTGCGCGCGACCTCCGGCGACAACCGCCTGGGCGGTGACGACTGGGACAACCGGATCGTCGACTTCCTGGTGACCGAGGTGAAGAACTCGAGCGGCGTGGACCTGTCGAAGGACAAGATCGCGCTGCAGCGTCTGCGCGAGGCGGCGGAGCAGGCCAAGAAGGAGCTGTCGTCCGCGACCAGCACCAACATCAGCCTGCAGTACCTGTCGATGAGCGAGAACGGCCCCATCCACCTGGACACCAAGCTCACCCGGGCCAAGTTCCAGGAGATGACCAAGGACCTGCTCGACCGCACCAAGGCGCCGTTCAACGCGGTCATCCGCGACGCGGGCATCCAGCTCTCGGACATCGACCACGTCGTGCTCGTCGGCGGCTCGACCCGCATGCCCGCGGTGACCGAGGTCGTCACGGAGCTGACCGGCGGCCGCGAGCCCAACAAGGGCGTGAACCCCGACGAGGTCGTCGCCGTGGGTGCCGCGCTGCAGGCCGGCGTCATGAAGGGCGACCGTAAGGACGTCCTGCTGATCGACGTCACCCCGCTGAGCCTCGGCATCGAGACCAAGGGCGGCGTGATGACCAAGCTCATCGAGCGCAACACGGCCATCCCGACCAAGCGCAGCGAGATCTTCTCGACGGCGGAGGACAACCAGCCGTCGGTGCTGATCCAGGTGTTCCAGGGCGAGCGCGAGTTCGCGCGGGACAACAAGCCGCTGGGGACGTTCGAGCTCACCGGCATCGCGCCGGCGCCGCGCGGCATCCCGCAGGTCGAGGTGACGTTCGACATCGACGCGAACGGCATCGTGCACGTGTCCGCGAAGGACCGCGGCACCAACAAGGAGCAGTCGATGACGATCACCGGCGGCTCGGCCCTCCCCAAGGAGGACATCGAGCGCATGGTGCGCGAGGCCGAGGAGCACGCCTCCGAGGACAAGAAGCGCCGTGAGGACGCCGAGGCCCGCAACTCCGCCGAGCAGCTCGTCTACTCCACGGAGAAGCTGCTCGTCGACAACGCGGACAAGCTGCCCGAGGACGTGAAGACCGAGGTCCAGGCCAAGGTCGGCGAGCTCAAGACCGCGCTCGAGGGCACGGACACCGACGCGGTCAAGGCCAAGACGACCGAGCTGCAGACCGCCGCCCAGAAGATCGGCGAGGCGATCTACGCGCAGTCGCAGACGGAGACGCCGGCGGACGCGCCCACGGACGCCCCCGCCTCGTCGGACGACGACGTGGTGGACGCCGAGATCGTCGACGACGAGAACGAGGACGACAAGAAGTGACCGACCAGCCGACGACCCCCGGGCCCGAGCAGGGCCCGGGGGAGTCCCCCGAGCCGACGCGGTTCACCGACAAGCGGCGCATCGACCCCGAGACGGGCGAGCTGCGCCAGCCGACGCCGGAGGAGGCCGTCCTCGCCGAGGCCGAGGCGGCGGCCCAGGCCGGCGAGGAGGAGGTCGTGCTCGAGGGGCTCGTGGAGACCCAGAAGCTCGCGGCAGAGCGGCTCGAGGAGCTGCAGCGCGCCAACGCGGCGTACTTCAACCTCGAGCAGCAGTACTCGGCCTACGTGAAGCGGTCGAAGACCGAGGCGTCCGCCGCGCACGACCGCGGCGTCGCGAGCGTGGTCGAGGCGCTGATCCCGGTGCTCGACGACATCGAGCTCGCCCGTCAGCACGGCGACCTGAGCGGCCCGTTCGCGTCGATCGCCGAGAAGCTCGAGGCGACGATCGGCCGGTATGGCGTGGAGCGGTACGGCGAGGCGGGCCAGGAGTTCGACCCGGCGATCCACGAGGCGCTCATGCACGCGCACTCGTCGGAGGTCACCGTCTCGACCGTGCAGATGGTGCTGCAGCCGGGCTACCGCACGGCGGACCGGGTCCTGCGGGCCGCGCGCGTCGCCGTGGTGGACCCGGAGAGCTGACGACGAGCACAGGACGGGAGGAGGCGCGGTGACCGGGCAGGACTGGCTGGAGAAGGACTTCTACGCGGTGCTCGGCGTCTCCAAGGACGCCGACGCGACCACCATCAAGAAGGCGTACCGCAAGCTCGCGCGTGAGAAGCACCCGGACCACAACCCGGGAGACGCGAAGGCGGAGGCCGAGTTCAAGAACGTCGGCGAGGCCTACGCGGTGCTCTCGGACCCCGAGCAGCGCCAGCAGTACGACCAGATCCGCGCCATGGCCGGCGGCGCCCGCTTCACGGCGGGCGGCCGCGGCGCCGGCGGGTTCGAGGACGTGCTCGGCGGCATGTTCGGCGGTGGCGGCGGCTCGCGCGTGCGCTACTCGCAGGGCGGCGCGGGCGGGTTCGAGGACATCCTCGGCGGCATGTTCGGCGGCGGGGGGTTCCAGCGCGGCCCGCAGCCGGGCGCGGACCTGTCCGCGGTCGTCGAGCTGCCGTTCCGGCAGGCGGTCGAGGGGTCGACGGTCTCGCTGCAGGTCGAGGGGCGCACGGTCAACGCGCGCATCCCGGCCGGCGTGCGCGACGGCCAGAAGATCCGGCTGCGCGGCAAGGGGCGTCCCGGTGACCCCGGAGCCCCGGCGGGCGACCTCGTCGTGACGGTGCGGGTGCAGCCGCACCCCGTCTTCGCGCTGGACGGGCGCAACCTCAAGCTGACCGTCCCGGTCGCGTTCGACGAGGCCGCGCTCGGCGCGACGATCGACGTGCCGACCCTGGGCGGCGACACCGTCCGGGTCAAGGTGCCGGCCGGCACGCCCTCGGGCCGGACGCTGCGGGTCAAGGGCCGCGGCGTGCCGGGCAAGGACGCCGCGAACCCCACCAAGGACGCCGGGGACCTGCTGGTGACCGTGCAGGTCGTGGTGCCGCAGCGGCTCTCCGACGCGGCCCGCGAGGCCGTGCAGGCGTTCGGCATCGCGACCTCGGGCGAGGACGTGCGCGCCGAGCTGATGTCCCGCTCGCGGCGCTGACCCGGCGCCGACGAGCGGGACGAGCCGGACGACGAGCGGGCGACGAGGAGGCGAGCGGTGAACGAGGACCAGCCCGTGTTCGTCATCTCGCGCGCCGCCGAGCTCGCGGGCATGCACCCGCAGACGCTGCGCCAGTACGACCGGCTCGGCCTGGTGTCGCCCAGCCGCACGTCCGGCCGCGGGCGGCGGTACTCGCTGCGCGACGTCGCGACGCTGCGCGAGGTGCAGCGGCTCTCGCAGGACGAGGGCGTCAACCTCGCGGGCATCAAGCGGATCCTCGAGCTCGAGGCGGAGGTGCAGCGGCTCGGCCGCCAGGTCGAGTACCTGCGCTCGTTCGTCGAGCCCACGCGCCGCGTGTTCACCGCGGACCCGCGCGGGGACGTCGTGGCCACCCGCCGCGTCGCCCGCCAGCCCCGCGCGCCCCAGCAGCCCCGCGCGATCACGGCCGCCGGCGCGGTCGTCCTGTGGCGCCCCTCGGCCCGCTGACGTCGGCCGTCGACCCCCGCGAGCACGCCGGTCCCGCGGGCGCATGTCCGTCCCTCCCGACGAGGTCGGCGACGACCGACGTGCTCGCGGGCGTTGCTCGGCGCCTGACGGACCCGCCCGACGGACCTCGGGCAGGATCGTCGGGTGACCACCGCGCTCGGGATCGACGTCGGCACCACCAGCACCAAGGTCGCGCTCGTCGACGTCGACCGCGCCGTGGTGCTCGGGATCGCCGCCGCCCCGACGCCCGCCGCAGCGCACGTCGACGCGCTGGTCGCCGACCTCGCCGGGCGCGTGGTGGCCGCCGGGCCGCGGCCGGAGGCGGTCGGTGTCGCGTCGATGGCCGAGACCGGCGTGCCCGTCGGGCCGGACGGGCGGACCCGCGGCGACTGGCTGCGGTGGGACGGTCACCGCGCGGACGCACAGGCTCGGGCGCTCGCGGAGCGGCTCGGGCGTGGCGAGCTGTTCGCGGCGACGGGCGTGCGGGCCTCGGCCAAGGTGCCCCTCGCGACGTGGGCGTGGCTCGCGGAGCACGGCCAGGGCGTGCTGCACGCGGGCGGCCGCTGGGCCGGGGCCGCCGACCTCGTCGTGCTCGGCCTGACCGGGCGCCTGGTCACCGACCACACCCTCGCGGGCCGCACCATGGCCTACCGGCTGGGCCGGCCGGGCGACCTGCCGCACGGGTTCGACGCCGCGCTGCTCCGCGAGGTCGGGCTCGGCGCCCGGCACGTGCCGGCGGTGCTGGCCCCGGGCGCGCACGTGGGACTGCGCGCCGGACCGCTCACGGCGCTCGGGCTGCTCGTCGGCACACCCGTGACCGTGGCGGGGCACGACCACGCGGTCGGCGCCTTCGCCGCCGGGGTGCGCGGCCCGGGCGACGTCGCCGACTCGGTCGGCACCACCGAGGTCGTGTGCACCGTGCTCCCGCGGGACCCCGAGCCCGGGCCGGTCGCCGCCGCGGGGATGAGCCTGGTGCGCACGGTCCGCGGGGACCGCCCGGCGCTGGTCGCGGGATCGTCGAGCGCGGGCGGGGCAGTCGAGGCCTGGCTGGACCAGGTCGTCGGGCCGCGTGGCCGCGAGCACGACGAGCACCCGTACGACGAGCACCCGCACGACGAGCCTGCGCACGACGAGCGCGACCGCGTCCGCGCGGCGGCGTCGGTGCCCTTCGTCGTCGACGAGGTGGTCGACGCAGCGGTCGACGGCGCGTTCGTCGTGCTGCCGTACCTGCACGGACGCCAGACGCCCCGGCCGGACCCCGCCGCCCGGCTCCGCGCGCTGGGCCCCGTGCCCGCGGACCCGGTCGCGGCGGTGCGCGGGGTGCTGCTGGGCGCGGCCCTGCACGCGCGCTGGATGCTCGACGAGCAGGCGGCGCTCGCGGGCGCCGCGCCGCGGGCGGTGCGGGTGCTCGGACGGCCGGTGGCGACCAACCCCGCGTGGGCGGCGGTCAAGAGGTGGTGCACGCCCGTGCCCCTCACGGTGGTCGACGAGCCGCAGGCGGTGGCGGCGGGCGCGGCGCTGCTCGCGGCGGAGCGCGCGGGGCTGGTCGGCGTGGCCCCGGTGCTGGCGGCGTCGACGCCGGCCACGGTGCCGACCGGCCCGCGCGGCCCGCGCGGCGCCGTCGGGCCGGCCGACGCCGAGGCGTGGCTCGCCCGGTTCGTCGCGGCGGCCACGGCGCCCTGACGTGGGTTACCTTTCTGTCGCCGCAGTCGAGAGCACGGGTGCGGCCGGCGGACGGGACGGAGATCAGCTGCATGGGCGAACCGGGGGCCTCCGGTCTGCTCGCACCCGGCGAGCCCGTCGACCTCGACAACTGCGCGCGTGAGCCCATCCACGTCCCGGGGTCGGTGCAGCCGCACGGGGTGCTGCTGGCGGTCACGGAGCCGGACCTGATCGTCGAGCACGTGTCCGCGAACGTGGAGGAGCTGCTCGGGCTCACCGTCGACCACGTGCTGGGACAGCCGCTCGCCGGGGTACTGGGCCCCGAGGCGAGCGACGCGATCGGCACGCACGTGCTCACGTTCGGCAACCTGCGCGCCCGCAACCCGATCGTCGTCACGGCGGCGACCGCGGGTGGCCCGCTCGAGATGGACGCGGTGCTGCACCGGGTGGTCGTCGGGGAGCGGACGCTGCTCGTCGTCGAGCTCGAGGCGTCGAGCGGACCGCGGCCGTTCTCCTTCCCCAACACGTACCAGGCCGTGCGGGACGCCATGGAGCGGCTGAGCGCGAGCAGCTCGCTCGCGGAGCTGTACGACGTCGCGGCGCAGGAGGTCCGGTCGCTGACCGGCTTCGACCGCGTGATGATCTACCGCTTCGACGCCGAGTACAACGGCGAGGTGGTGGCCGAGGCCAAGCGCGCGGACCTCAACTCCTTCTACGGGCTGCACTACCCCGCGAGCGACATCCCGCCGCAGGCGCGCGCGCTGTACGAGAAGAACTGGATCCGGCTGATCGCGGACGTCGGGTACACCCCGGCCCCGCTGGTCCCCGGTCTCGACGGTCCGACGGGGCAGCCGCTGGACCTCACGCACTCGGTGCTACGCAGCGTCTCGCCGATCCACTGCGAGTACCTGGGCAACATGGGCGTCGCCGCCTCGATGTCGATCTCGCTGCTGCGGGACGGGCGGCTCTGGGGCCTGATCGCGTGCCACCACTACTCCGGCCCGCACCACCCGCCCTACGGCGTGCGCGCGGCGGCCGAGTTCCTGGGCTCCTCGCTGTCCCTGCGGCTGGTCGCGCGGGCCGAGGAGGACGAGCTGCAGGGCGCGCTCGACGCCGAGGCGACGATGGTGAGCCTCCTGATCGCCTCGCGAGACGCCGAGCACACGCTCGCCGAGGCGCTCGTCGGGCACTCGCCGTCCAACGTCTCGCTGCTCGAGCTGATGCCGGCGCAGGGCGTGGTCGTCTTCGGTGACGGCACGTGGGACGCCGATGGCACGGTGCCGGACGACCCGACGCCGCTGCTGCGGTGGATCGCGGAGCAGCCCGAGGACCTGACGGCGCGCACCGCGCTGGGGAGCCAGGAGCCGGCGCTGGCCGCGGCCCTGCCCGGCGTGGCGGGGCTGCTCGCGGTCCGGCTGCCGGAGGACCGGGCCGTGGTGTGGCTGCGGCACGAGGCCGTCCGGGACGTGAGCTGGGGCGGCGACCCGCACAACAAGGCGATCGCGCGGCGCGAGGGCGACGAGGTCCGGCTCAGCCCGCGCAAGTCCTTCGAGAAGTGGACCGAGACGGTGCGCGGCCAGAGCACGCCGTGGACCGCGCAGGAGATCCGTTCGGCCACCGACCTGCGCCGTCGCCTGCTGGAGACGCTCCTGCTGCGCACGCGGTGGGCGCTCACGTCCGCCGAGACCGTGCAGCGCTCGCTGCTGCCCGCGGCCCTGCCGCGGGTCGACGGCTGGCAGACGCACGCGCGCTACGTCCCGGCGCCCGGCGGCCGGGTGGGCGGGGACTGGTACGACGCGCTGGAGCTCCCCGACGGCCGGTACGCCGTGGTCGTCGGCGACGTCGCGGGGCACGGCCTGTCCGCGGCTGCCGCGATGGGACAGCTCCGCAACGCCCTGCGCGCGTTCCTCATCCGGGGCGACAGCCCCGCGCAGGCGCTGGGCTGGGCCGACCTCGTCGCGCGCCGGACGATGGCCACGGACATGGCGACCGTGGTGGTCGCGGCCGTCGACGTCGCGACCGGCGAGGCCGAGCTCGCGATCGCCGGTCATCCCCGTCCGCTGCTGCTCGACGCCGTCGGGGGCGCGGAGCTCGTGGTCAGCCCGGTCGACCGGCCGCTCGGCGTCGGGACGGGCACCCCGCCCACCCACCACCTGACCATCGAGCCCGGTGGCGGCCTGGTCCTGTACAGCGACGGCCTGGTCGACTCGCGGTCCACGAACCTGCGCGCGGGCCTCGCCCGGCTCGTGGAGGCGTTCCGACGGCCGGATCCCACGCGTCCGGTCGACATCGACGACGTGGTGCGCGAGTGCAGCGACCCGGACTCGGTCGACGACGTGACGATCCTCCTGCTCTGCCGCGACCTGACCTGACCTGACCTGACCCGACCTGAACCTGACCTGAACCTGACCTGACCGGCCTGACGCCGGTCCCGGTCCCGCCTCTTCACAGCACGTCCGCGAACTCTGTCCGCTGCCTCCTCAGCACACCGCACGGGCGGGCCCCCGCACCTGGCAGCGTTCGGGCATGACGAGACCGCGACCGGCCCGCGACCTGCAGGAACGCCATCGACGCGTCGGCCGGCCGACGAACCCGCGGCACGCCCGGACCGAGGGCGCCGCCGGCCGCACCTGGCGCGTGGCGGCCCTCGTGGCACTCACGGCGGTCGCCCTCGCCGCCTCGACGGCCGGGGCGGTCGTGCTCCGGCTGCGCACCAGCGTGGACGTCGCGGACACGGCCCGGTTCCTCGACGGTCCCCGCCCCACGGTCGCCGGTGCCACGGGCGCGGTCGACCCGACGGACGGGTTCGACGGCAGGGCGGTCAACCTGCTCGTCGTCGGCACGGACATGCGCGACGGCGAGAACGCGGACATCGGCGGGACCGTCGGTGGGATGCACAACGACACGACGATGGTCGTGCACGTCTCGGCCGACCGGAGCCGGGTCGACGTCGTGTCGATCCCGCGTGACTCGCTCGTCGACATCCCGTCGTGCCGTCGGGCGGACGGCACCCGCAGCGCCGCCGCACCGCACCACATCTTCAACGACGCGCTCGCGTTCGGCGGCGGGCCGCAGGAGGACCTCGCGGCGGGCGCGGCGTGCGTCATCACGACGGTCGAGCAGGCCACGGACGTGCGGATCGACGCGAGCGTCGTGGTCAAGATGGACGGCGTGTCCGCGGTGATCGACGAGCTGCAGGGCGTGGACCTCTGCCTCCCGGAGCGCATGGAGTCGAAGAAGGCGGGCCACCTGGTCCTCGACCAGGGCTGGAACCACCTCGACGGCCGCACCGCGATCCAGTTCCTGCGCGCGCGGAGCGGCACCGGCAACGGGCTCGAGCTCGGTTCCGACCTGGCGCGGATCGGCCGTCAGCAGCAGCTCATCGACGCGCTCACCGCCAAGATCCGGTCCGACGAGCTGCTGGCCGACCCCGTGGCGCTCCTCCGGGTCCTCGACGCGGTCGCGCGGTCGCTGAGCGTGAGCCCGGAGCTCGCCGACCCGCGGACCATCCTGGGGCTCGCGTACAGCCTGCGCGATCTCGACGTGGTCGGGCGCCAAATGGTCCCGGTCGTCGACGCGCCCGACGGGAACCGCGTCCTGTGGACGCAGGAGGCGGACGACCTGTGGGCGCGCATCCGGTCCGACGAGCCGATCACCGACGAGCCCGCTCAGCCCACCACCGGGTCCACCGCCGAGACCACCGACCGGCCCACCAACGACCGGCGCGCCACCGACCGGCCCACCACCGAGGTGCCGGCCTCGGCAGCGCCCACGGCGCCAGGACGGACCCGCCCGGCCCCTCCGACGACAGCCCCGACGTGTGGACCGGAGGGTCATCGGTAGCGACGGACGCGCGCGGCCCGCGAGCGCACGTGCGTCGGAGGGCGCCGCACGTCACGCGTGCCGGACTCCCGTGTCAGGCGCGTGTCGGCGCCGTGTCAGCCGCCGCCCGCACGCTGTTGCCATGACTTCAGACCTGGTGATCGAGGCCGAGGGCCTCGTGAAGCACTTCGGCGAGACGAAGGCCCTGCAGGGCGTCGACCTCGTCGTCCCCCGGGGCACCGTGCTCGGTGTGCTCGGCCCCAACGGCGCCGGCAAGACGACGAGCGTCCGCATCCTGTCCACCCTCCTGACCCCGGACGCGGGCACGGCCCGCATCAACGGCCTCGACGTCGTGCGCGACGCCGAGAAGGTCCGGCACACGATCGGCCTGACGGGCCAGTACGCGTCCGTCGACGAGGACCTGACCGGCCGGCAGAACCTGGTGCTGTTCGGCACGCTGCTCGAGCTGGGCCGCAAGGGCGCCCGCGCCCGGGCCGGCGAGCTGCTCGAGTGGTTCGACCTCGCGGACGCCGCCGACCGGCCCGCCAAGACGTACTCCGGCGGCATGCGCCGCCGCCTCGACCTGGCCGCGAGCCTCGTCGGACGCCCGGACGTGATCTTCCTCGACGAGCCGACCACGGGCCTCGACCCCGCCAAGCGGGAGGCGATGTGGGACGTCGTCCGCTCGCTCGTGGCCGACGGCTCGACGGTCCTGCTCACCACGCAGTACCTCGAGGAGGCCGACGCGCTGGCCGACGAGATCACGGTCATCGACCACGGCCGCGTGATCGCGCACGACACCCCGGACGGGCTCAAGCGCGTCGTCGGCGGCCAGACCCTCGAGGTCCGCCCGTCCGACCCCGCACGCCTGGCCGAGACCGCGCAGATCCTCTCCCAGGTCAGCACGGGCGCCGCCGCGGACGAGATCCGCAAGGGCATGCTCGCGGTCCCCGTCGCGGACGACTCGGCGATGGTCCGGACCGTGTCGGCGCTCGGCAGCGCGGGCATCGCCGTCACCGAGCTCTCGCTGCACCTGCCCAGCCTCGACGAGGTCTTCTTCACGCTGACCGGCCGCACGGCGTCCGACGAGGACGGCACCGACAACCGCGCCGGCACCGACACCGACAAGGAGGTGGCGGCATGACCACCACGACGCTCGACCGGACCACGCAGCCGGCCCGCCCCGGCCCGGCCCCCGCCGCCACGGTCCGCCGCCGCCCGTTCCCGCTGGTCCGGCACTCGGCGGCGCTCGCCAAGCGCAGCCTCATCAAGACCTGGCGCACGCCCGAGGCGCTGATCGACGTGACGCTGCAGCCGATCATCTTCCTGCTGATCTTCGTCACCATCTTCGGCAACGCGGTCGCCGGCAGCACGGGGGACTACCTCAAGTTCCTGCTCCCCGGCATCCTCGGCCAGACCATCGCCATGGGCGCGATCGCCATCGGCGTGAACCTCAACACCGACATGGAGAAGGGGATCTTCGACCGGTTCAAGTCGCTGCCGATCCCGCGCTCCGCGCCCCTCGTCGGGGCCGTCGTCGGCGACGTGGTCCGCTACGTGATCGTCGCGGTCGTCACGATCGCCACCGGCTACGTGATGGGCTTCCGGATCGAGACGAACGTGCTGTCCGCGCTCGCGGGCTGCGCGCTGGCCGTGCTGTTCGCGGTCTCGCTGTCCTGGGTCAGCGTGTGGGTGGGGATGAAGGTCCGCACCTCCGGCGCGGTGCAGGGCGTGATGTTCCTGCTGGTCATGCCGCTGACGTTCGGCTCCAACGTGTTCGTCCAGACCGAGGACCTGCCGGGCTGGATGCAGGGGTTCGTCGACGTGAACCCGCTGACCCACCTGGTCGACTCGATGCGCGGGCTGTTCCTCGGTACGCCGATCGGCACCCACGTCTGGTGGACCCTCGCCTGGTGCGTCGGTCTCGTCGCGGTCTTCATGCCGCTCGCGCTGCGCGCCTACCGCAAGAAGGTCTGAGCCGCGCAACACCCGTCACCCGGTCGTCGTCCGCTCGCTTGCCGCGGACGACGACCGGGTGCGTCGTCCGTCTCCGTTACCCTCGCGGGCGTGGCGAGCCAGCGGATCGGATCCCAGGACCTCGAGCGCGCCGGCGCGCTCCTCGACCGGGTGTACGGCGTGTTCCGGCAGCGCGTCGTCGGGCAGACGGAGCTGCGGACCTCGATGGTCGCGGCGCTCGTGTGCGGCGGGCACATCCTGCTCGAGTCCGTGCCGGGCCTGGCGAAGACCACCGCGGCCCAGACGCTGGCCGCCGCGATCTCCGGCAGCTTCCACCGGATCCAGTGCACGCCGGACCTCATGCCGAACGACATCGTCGGCTCCCAGGTCTTCAACTACGGGACCTCGACGTTCACCACGCAGCTCGGCCCCGTGCACGCCAACGTGGTCCTGCTGGACGAGATCAACCGCTCCTCGGCCAAGACGCAGTCGGCGATGCTCGAGGCGATGCAGGAGCGGCAGACCTCGATCGCCGGTGAGGTGCACAAGCTCCCCGAGCCGTTCCTGGTGCTCGCGACGCAGAACCCCATCGAGGAGGAGGGCACGTACGTGCTCCCCGAGGCGCAGATGGACCGGTTCCTGCTCAAGGAGGTCGTGGACTACCCGGAGCGCACCGAGGAGCTCGAGATCCTGGCCCGGATCTCCGACGGCCGGATGACGCGCGAGCTGAGCGGCGACCCGCTGACGCTCGACGACGTGCGCTTCCTGCAGGGCCTGGTCGACCGGGTCTACGTGGCCGACTCCGTGCGCGGCTACGTCGTCGACGTCGTCGGGACCACGCGCCTGCGCGGGCCGCAGCCCGTGCCCGGCCTGGACCGTCTGGTGCGCGTCGGCGCGAGCCCGCGCGGGTCGATCGCGCTGCTGCGCGTGGCGCAGGCCGTCGCGCTCATGGACGGTCGCCCGCACGTGACGCCCGAGGACGTCCGGGCGCTGCGGCACGCCGTCCTGCGGCACCGCCTGGTGCGGACGTTCGACGCGCTGGCGGACGGCATCACGCCCGAGTCGATCATCGACTCGGTGTTCGACGTGGTCCCGGTGCCCTGACGCCTGCCGATGACGCCTCCCCTGCCCGGGACCCCTCCCGGTCCGTCGCCCCGCGGGTCCGCCGGGCTGCCGTCGGCCCGCGCGCGCCTGTCCGCGGTGCGCTCCCGGCTGGCGCTGCCGCTGGTCCGACGAGCGACGGGGCTGCTCGAGGGGCAGCACCGGTCGGTGTACCGGGGGCACGGCCAGGACTTCGACGACCTGCGGGTCTACCAGCCCGGCGACGACGTCGGCGACATCGACTGGCGCGCGTCCGCGCGGACCGGGTCGCCGGTGGTGAAGCGGTACGTCGCGACCTCCAACGTCGCGGTGGTGCTCGTGGTCGACACCGGCCGCCACATGAGCGCCACGGCCGCGCGCGGTGAGGACAAGGCGGAGGTCGCGCAGTACGTCGTCGCGATCGTCGCGCAGGTCGCGCAGCAGCGCGGTGACCGCGTCGCGCTCGTCGCGGGCGACGCCGGGCGCGTGGAGCACCTGCCCGCGCGTGCGGGCCGCACGCACCTCGAGGTGGTCCTGCGCCGGCTCGAGCGCACCTTCGACCCCGCGGCGCCGCCGGGGGACCTGCCGCGGCTCCTGGACCGCGCGATGCGGCAGACCGTGCAGCGCTCGCTCGTCGTCGTGGTGACGGACGAGGCGCGGCCCGACGAGGCGGCGCGCGCGGCCCTCGCGCGGCTCCGCACCCGGCACGCGGTGCTCGTCGTGCAGGTCGCCGACGCGGACGCGTTCGCCTGGGACGTCGCGGCCGGCCCTCCGGGGCGGCTCGTCGGCTCGTCGTCGGCGCGCGAGCGCGGACGCCCGACGAGGGTGCGGCGCGGGACGGTCGTCGACGCCGAGTCCGGCGCGGTCCTCCCCGGCCTGCTGCGCGGCCGACGCCGTGCGGTCGAGGCCGCCCACCGCGCGCGCGTCGCGCGCCACGACCGCACCACCGCGCTGCTCGCGTCGCTCGGCATCCCGTCGGTCGTGGTCGAGGGCACGCACGACGCGCTGGACGAGTTCGTCGCCCTGCTCGAGAGGCAGCGCCGTGGGGGCCGCTGAGATCGCCGACCCGGTCGCCTACGCCTGGTACTGGACGCCGATCGGGGTGCTCCTGCTGCTGTCGGTCGTGTGGCTGCCGGTGCTGATCGTGCTCCTGACGCGGCGCCGTCCGGGCGACCGGCCGCCCGCGCCGCGGCCCGCGCCGACGCCGCCCGCGGCGGCCACCCCCACCGACCCGTACGCCGCCGCGCGCGCGGCGCACCTGGCGCGGATCGACGACCTCGAGCGGCGGGTGCGTGCCGGCGAGATCGACACGCGCGGCCTCGCCCTGGGCCTGCGGGACGTGCTGCGGGACTTCGCGGCCGTGCGCACGGGCGCGGCGACCGCCGCGATGACCGAGGCCGACGCGCGCCGGGACCCGCGCGTCGCGCGCATCGTCTCGCTGCTCGAGCGCACCACCAGCCCCGCGTTCGGGCCGGTCTCCCGCGGCAGCGGCAAGGTGGCGCTGCGCGACGCGCGGCAGGTGGTGACGACGTGGTGAGCGCGACGAGCTGGCCCGCCTGGGGCGTGCCCGCGGCGGTGACGCTCCGGCCGTGGGCGTTCACGGCGGTCGCGGCGCTGGTCGTCGTCGGCGTGCTCGTCGGGCTCCTGCGGCGGCACCGGCGCGGGGTGCGGGTGGCCAACGTCGACGGCCTCCTGCGCGAGCCGGCGCTGCGCGGGTGGCTCGTGCGGTACCGCGTCCTGCGCGTGCTCGGCGCCCTCGCGATCCTGGCGGCCGCGGGGGCCTGCGCCGTGGTCGTGGCGCAGCCGCAGCGGGTGGAGACGCGTCCGCAGGTGCTGGCGAACCGGGACATCGTGCTGTGCCTCGACGTGTCCGGCTCGATGCTCCCGTACGGCGAGCAGGTGGTGGAGACGTTCGAGACGGCCGTCGACTCGTTCGAGGGCGAGCGCATCGCGCTGTCCGTCTGGAACTCCACCTCGCGCACCGTCTTCCCGCTGACCGACGACTACGACCTGGTGCGCCGGGAGCTCGAGACCGCGCGGCTCGCGATGCGCGACGCCGTGACGCTCTCGGAGGGTGGTGACGTCGACGACGTCGACGCCGTGCTCGACTTCTTCGCCGGGACGGACGGCATCGACGGCGAGGCCTCCTTGATCGGCGACGGCCTCGCGACGTGCGCGCTCGCGTTCGACCAGGTCGCGGTGGACCGCTCGCGCTCCGTGCTGCTCGCGACCGACAACTATCTGGCGGGCGAGCCCGTGTACTCGCTCGAGCAGGCCGCGGACCTCACGGTCGCGCGCGGGGCCGAGGTCTACGCGCTGTACCCGGCCGACGAGGGCGTCGTGGACGGCGACGGCGCCCAGCTGCGGGTGGTGGCGGAGCAGACCGGCGGGCGGATGTTCGTCGTGACGGAGCCGGGGGCGGTCGACGAGGTCGTCGCCGACGTGCAGGCGCACCAGCAGGTGCAGATGGACGCGGACCCGCAGCGGGTGGTCGTCGACGACGAGGACGGGTGGATCACGGCGCTCGCGGTGCTCACGGCCCTCGTGGTCCTGGTCGGCTGGAGGCTGCGCTCGTGACGTGGCGGCAGGTGGTCCCCGCGTGGCTCGTGCTGCTGATCGGCGCGCCGCTCGTCGTGCTGTGCGTGCTGGAGGCGGTGCGCGCGGGCGCCCGGGCCGGCGCCTCGTGGTGGCGGCGGGCCGCGCTCGTCGTGCTCGTCGGCGTCGTGGCTCTGACGCCCGCGACGCTGGTCACCCAGCAGGTCGCGGGGTCGGGGCCGAGCGTCGAGCTGTACGTCGTCGTCGACCGGACCGGCTCGATGGCGGCGCAGGACTGGGGGCCGGGGCCGGAGCTGCCGCGTCCGCCGGGCACGCAGGACGTGCCGACGACGAGGCGGCTCGACGGCGCCCGGATCGACGCCGTCTCGCTGGCCGACGACGTGCCCGGTGCGGGCTACAGCGTGATCGGGTTCGCGTCCGAGGCGTCGACCGAGCTGCCGCTGACGACCGACGGCGACGCGGTGGCGGCGTGGGCAGCGACCGTGACGCAGGAGGTGACCGCGAGCTCGACCGGCTCGTCGCTCGCGACGCCCGTCGCCGTGCTGGAGCGCGTCCTGACCACCGCGCGCGAGCGGTCCCCGCACGCCTCGCGGTACGTGTTCGTGCTGTCCGACGGCGAGGAGACGGACGGGCCGACGGACGGGCAGAGCACGGGGGACTGGTCGACGGTCGCGGGCCTGGTGGACGGCGGCGCGGTGCTCGGGTACGGGACGCCCGAGGGCGCGACCATGACGGCGTTCGACGGCACCGACGACCCCGGTGCCCCGCTGATCGAGGACCCCGCGACGGGCGGCCCGGCCGTGTCGCGGATCGACGAGACCGCGCTGCGGTCCGTCGCGGACGCGCTCGGCGTGCCGTACGTGCACCGCACCGGGGTCGAGCCGACGCAGGACCTGCTCGCTGGCCTCGTGGCCGGGACCACGGTGCCCGACGAGGTCACGACGACGCACGACGTCGTCTGGCCGTTCGCGCTCGCCGCCGCGGTGCTCCTCGCGGGGGAGGCGCTCGGGTGGGCGCGCGCGGTGCGCCGACCGGCCTGGTGGGCCGCGCGCTGGTGGCCCGCCCGCTGGTCGCCGGCGCGCTGGTGGCCCCGGCGAGGGAGGCGCCCGTGAACGCGCGCAACAACGGCACGCGCGCGCAGCGCGCCGCGCACCAGAACCGCACCCCGCGCCGCAAGCCGCCGCTGACCCGACGGCAGGTGACCCGCCGCGTGCTGCTGTGGTGCAGCCCCGTGCCGATCGTCGTCGCGGTGGTCTTCGGCGTCTTCATGCTCGGCGCCGGTGCCGGGTTCCGGACCGCCATGGAGGCGTACGACGAGGAGGACTGGTCCACCGCGTGGCTCGAGTTCCGCGACGTGCGCGGCAACCCGGTCGAGAGCTGGAAGGGCTACTACAACGCGGGGACGGCCGCGCTGCGCGACGAGCTGTACTGGAGCGCCGTGGACGACCTCGACACCGCGCTCGAGTCCGTCCCCGACGCGTACCGCTGCCAGGTGCAGACCAACCGCGCGCTCGCGCTCGAGGGGTACGGCGACGAGCAGGTGGCCGACGCGCAGGAGACGCTCGAGGGCGCCCAGGCGCTCGTCGAGGCGGAGGCCGCGCGGGCGGCCGGCGAGCCGTACGACGAGAGCCTGTTCGAGCCGCCGTACGAGGGCGCCGACGAGCCGAGCAGCGCCGAGGAGCTCGACTGGGCGGCGTACCTCATGCGCGACGCGCGCGACCAGTACGCGTACGCCGCGGACGCGGCCGCCGAGCCGCTGTGCGCGTCGCAGGCCTCGTCGCCCGAGCCGACGCCGCCGCCGACCTCCGACCCCAGCACCGACCCCAGCACCGACCCCAGTGAGCAACCGACCGACCAGCCGACCGACCAGCCGACCCCGCAGCCCTCGTCGGGCGGCGGGCAGGACGGGCAGGACGGGCAGGACGGGCAGGACGGGCAGGACGAGCAGGACCAGCAGCGGCAGCGGCTCGAGGACAAGATGGCGCAGGCGGACGACCTCGCGCAGCAGACCGAGGCGCTCGCGCGGCAGGCGGCCGGCGAGGACGAGGAGTCCCCGGCGCCGCAGACCGAGGAGGAGCGCCAGGAGGCCCTCGCCGAGCGCAACCGCGAGGCGGGGGGCACGGGCGACGAGGACGGCTCGTCGGGCCAGGACGGCGAGGAGCCGGGGAGCGACGGCACGGGCGGCGACCAGCCGGGCGGCACCCGCTCGGGCTGGTGACCCACCCGTCCCCGGGCGCGGCCGCCGTCAGGCCAGGACGGACGCCATCCGCTCGACGATCATGCGTGCCACCTCGGTGGCCGGGCGGTCCCGGAGCTCCGCGACGCGGCGCTCGCCCCGCTCGCCGACGGACTCGCCCGCGAGCGAGCGGGCCCGGCCCAGCGTGAAGGACACGGTGGCGAGGTTCGCGCCGAGCCGCGTCCCGAGCGCCCACAGCTCGAGCGCGGTCTCGTCGTCCCCGCGCCGTGCCGCGAGCTCCGCACCACCCAGCGCGTACGAGCCGACCACGGGCATGTCCGGCAGCTCCAGGACGTCGGCGGTGGTCGCGGCGAGGATCGCGGCCGCCTCGGCGATGCCCGGCCCGCCCGCCTGCAGCACGACGACCGCCGCGGCGACCCGGATGACGACGCGGCCCTGCGGGACGGGGGACGCGTCCTGCGCGACGACCTCCGCGGCGCGCAGCGCCAGGCGGCGCGCCTCGTCGTCGTCCCCGGTGTGCAGCGCGACGAGCGCGAGCCCGACGAGCGCCTGCGCGCGGTCCGCGACGTCCGCCTGCGGGGAGTCGACCACCTCGCGCAGCGCGGCGAGGCCGTCACGCTCGCCGTCCACCGCGCGCTGCACGTCGAGCAGCACGCGCAGGCGGCGGGCGTCCTGCGCCGCGCCCACGAGCTCGAGGTGCTCGATGCCGCGCTCGAGCCACGCGACGGCGTCCGGCGCGGCGGCGGTGGCGGACCACTGCGCGACGCCCTGGGCGGCCATGCCCATGCCCCAGTGGTCCCCGACCCGCTCGAACAGCGCGAAGGCCTCGCGGGCGTCCTGCGCGGAGGACAGGGTGTCGCCCCCGTTCTCGCGCCACGCGGCGCGCAGGAACAGGCCGAGCCCGCGGACGTAGGTGTCGGCGTGGGCGACGAGCGCCGCCGCGGCGTTCTCCAGCGCGTCCGGCGTGGGCGAGGAGAGGGAGGGGAGCGCGTCCGCGAGCGCGGTCATCCGCGGGCCCACCTGCGCCCGCTGCTCGCGCATGACCCGGCGGAGCACCCGGCCGGCGAGCGCGGCGAGCCGCAGCGAGGAGGTCACGCCGCTGTTCACGGTGCACTCGACCATGACCGAGACGGTCACGTCGCCGTCCGGCAGCCGGGAGCCGGGCGCGGGTCCGGTGAGCAGCACCGAGCGTCGGCGCGCGGCCGGGTCCGCGACGCGCAGGAGGCGCTCGGCCCAGGTGACGACCTCGACGTGCAGCCCGCGCATCGTCCACCAGTGGAAGAGCGCCGAGGCCACCTCGACCGCGGACGCCTCGTCGTCCCGCCGCAGCGCCCAGCGCAGCGCGGCGACGAACGTCTCCTGCTCCTCGCCGCAGCGCGCGAGCGCCGCGAGCTGGTCGTGGCCCGTGAGCCGGTCGGCGAGGTCGGTCGACTCGCGGGCGGACCAGGCGACCAGCCCCTCCACCGCGGCGTCGCGCGACCCCGAGGCCGTCAGCCGCGCCTCGCCGTACTCGCGGACGGTCTCCAGCATCCGGTACCGCGCCGGGCCCGGGCCGGCGTCGTCGAGCGTCAGCAGCGACTGGTCGACCAGGTCCGCGACGTCGCGCCGCGCCTGCGCGTCGCTGATCCCGCCGATGCGCGCGGCGAGCGGCACGGTGAACGAGGCCGGCGCGACGGCCAACCGCTCGAGCAGGTCCCGCTGCCCCGCCGGCAGCAGCTCGCGGCTCCAGTCGACCATCGCCCACAGGCTCGCGTGGCGCTCCGGCAGGCCGCGCAGCGCGTCGTCGAGCAGTGCGAACCGGTCCGCCAGCCCGGCGACGACGTCCGCGACGGGCATCGAGCGCAGTCGGGCCGCGGCGAGCTCGAGCGCGAGCGGCAGG
Source organism: Cellulomonas fulva (assembly GCF_018531375.1). Taxonomy (NCBI): domain Bacteria; kingdom Bacillati; phylum Actinomycetota; class Actinomycetes; order Micrococcales; family Cellulomonadaceae; genus Cellulomonas; species Cellulomonas fulva. Next base: position 1,333,875 of record NZ_JAHBOH010000001.1, read on the forward strand.
TTGTCGAGGCGGTGGCACAGCTCGACCGCGGCGTCGCGGTCCCACACCAGGTCCGCGCGCGCGGCGGTGGCGCGGGCGTGCAGCAGCGCGAGCGCCTCCTCGTCGGGCAGCGCGCTCAGGCGGTGCACCTGCTCGCCGACGAGCCCGAGCGGCGCGCGCGACGTCGTGAGCACCGTGACGTCCGGCCCGACGACGTCGAGCAGCTCCGCCACGACGCGCGCGGCGTCGGCAAGGACGTGCTCGCAGTTGTCCAGCACGACGAGCCCTGTGAGCTCCTGCGCCGCGAGGCGCAGCCGGTCCGCGCGCGGGATCGCCCGCCGGTCGGCGCGCAGGTCACCGGTCGTCGGGACGCTCTCCGCGCCGCCGAGCTCGCCGAGCACCGCGGGCAGCACGTCGTCACCGGCCCGCAGTGCGGCGAGCTCGACGACGTGCACCTGGTCGCCCCGCTCGGCCGCGCGCCGCGCGACCTCGGCGGCCAGACGGGTCTTGCCCGCCCCGCCCGTGGCGACCACGGTCACGACCGGGGCGGCGCGCAGGGCGGCGGTGACCGCCTGGACGTCCCGCTCGCGTCCGACGAGCGCGCCCGCGGGCCGGCGCCACGCGGCCGGCAGGTGCACGACAGGTGGGTGTCCTGCAGGTGGGTGTCCTGCAGGTGGGTGGCCTGCGGGTGGGTGGTCGGCAGTGGAGAGTGCGGGTGGGAGCCCGGCGCGGGGCGGGGCGCCCGTCGGACCCAGCTCGCCCCGCAGGAGCGCGAGGTGGGCCTGCGCGACGACCGGTGACGGGTCCGTGCCGTACCGCTCGGCGAGCTCGCGGCGCAGCCGCTCGACGACCTCGACGGCCTCGGCGTCACGTCCTTGGGCGGCCAGGACGCGCACCAGCAGCGCGACGGACGGCTCGTCGGGCGGGGTCCGCTCGGCCAGCAGCCGCAGGTCGGTCTCGTCGTAGGGGCCGCCGGACGCGAGCGCCGCACGGGCCGTGACGTCCGCGGCGTCCGCGAGCAGGTGGGTGGCCGCCGGGTCCTCGGGCACGGCCGGGAGCAGCGCGCGGGCCCGGGCCGCCTCGTCGGCGGCGGCCACGAGGTCGCCCCGCCCGAGCGACCCGCGAGCCGAGGCGACCAGGGCACGGGCCTCGTCGGCGTCGACCCGCAGGTCCTGGGAGGCGACGCGGTAGCCGCCGGGGACGGCCCGCACGTCCAGCCCGAGCCGGCGGACACGGGAGACGAGCGCCTGCACGGCGCCGGTGGCGTCCTCCGGCGGGTCGCCGTCCCACACGGCGTCGACGAGCGCGCTCACCGAGACCGCCCGGCCCCGCGCCGCGACGAGCTCGCGGACGACCGCGGCGAGACGCTCGCCGCGCACGGGGGTGCCGTCGAGCGCGAGCGGGCCGAGCGTGGTCACGTGCACGGGCCCAGCATCCCGCATGCAGCCCGACCGCCGGGCGGTCCGCCGTGGTCAGGGCGTCGCGACGATGCCGTCGGCGTGCTCGACGATCCACTCCATGAGCGGCAGCAGCCGCCGGGTCAGGTCAGCGCCGAGCGGTGAGAGCGCGTAGTCGACACGCGGCGGGACGGTGCCGGTGACGGTCCGCTCGACCAGGCCGTCCGCCTCGAGCGTGCGCAGGGTCTGCGCCAGCATCTTCTCGCTGACCCCCTCGACCGTGCGGCGCAGCTCGCCCCAGCGCAGCCCGCGCTCGGACAGCGCGACGAGCACCAGCACGCCCCACCGGCTCGTCACGTGGTCCAGCACGACGCGGCTCGGGCACGCCGCGGGCAGGCGGCCCTCGGCGAGCATCGCGGACAGCGTCGTGACGCGCGTCTCGGCCGAACTCGCGGAGACGTCCGTGACCTGCATGCTTACCCCCGGGTGGGTACCTGACGGAGAGGTGGGTACCGCTCGTCGGGAAAGTCTACGCGCGTCGCGTCGTTGTCCCCGACGAGCGGCGTCGCGCCGCCCGACCGCCCGTGGCGGTCGCCATGGTCGAGGAGGAACGCATGTCTGTCGTCGTCACCGGTGCCACCGGTCACCTGGGTCGTCTGGTCGTCGAGGGTCTGCTCGCCGCGGGGGTCGCGCCCGGTGAGATCGTCGCGGGCGGCCGGCGCACCGAGCGGATCGCCGACCTCGCGGAGCGTGGCGTGCGCGTCGTCACCCTGGACTACGGGCAGCCGGGCACGCTCGGGGCCGCGTTCGCGGGTGCCGACACGGTGCTGCTGGTCTCGGGGTCCGAGGTCGGGCAGCGGGTGGCGCAGCACACCGCCGCGATCGAGGCGGCCCGCGCCGCGGGCGTCCGACGGGTCGTCTACACCTCCGCGCCCCACGCCGACACCACCGCGCTCGTCCTCGCCCCCGAGCACCGGGCCACCGAGGAGCTGCTGGCGGCGTCCGGGCTGGTCGTGACCGTGCTGCGGAACAACTGGTACACGGAGAACTACGTCGCGGCGCTGCAGCAGGCGGCCGAGACCGGCGAGGTGGTGGCGTCGGTGGGCGACGGTCGCGTGGCGTCCGCGACCCGGGCGGACTTCGCGGCCGGCGCGGTGGCCGTCCTCGTGGGCCCGGGGGCCGACGGCCGGTACGACGGGCGGACGCTCGAGCTCTCGGGCGACGTCGCGTGGACGCACGACGAGCTCGCGGGGGCAGCCGCCGAGGTGCTCGGCCGTCCCGTGACGTTCCGCCGGGTGACCCCCGACGAGCAGCGCGCGGCGCTGCTGGCGGCCGGGCTCGACGAGGGGACGGCGGGCTTCGTCGTCGCGCTCGACCAGAACATCGCCGCGGGCGACCTGGCCGACGCGACGGACACGCTCCGGACGCTCCTCGGCCGCCCGACGACCCCGCTCGTCGACGGCCTGCGGGCCGCCTGGACGTCCGCCGACTGACCCGTCGGCGACGGATCTCACGCTCCGATCCGGGACGAACCCGGACGCTCCGGGCGTCACACCTTGTGGACGACGGTGGGGATGTCCCGCGTGTCGGTGTGGACGGCCTGTGGGCGGGCTGTGGACCGAATCACGCCCGTGTCGTTCCACCACGGCGAAGGTGCAGGCCAGGGGCCCGCGGGGGGCGTGTCAGTGGCTCGTCGTACTGTGGACGAGCAGTGCACATGGGTGAAAAACGACACTGATGTAACACAAGACCTAGTGGTTGGTTGCGCGGTCAGCCACTAGGTGTAGTGTCTTCATCACGCGATGGGCCGGAACCTCGGCCGAGGCGCGAGCGGTCGTCGGAAGCCCCCACGAGGGCGTCGGCGCACCCCAGTTCAGCACTCCAGTTCCGCTGAGTTTCCAGAGTCTCCGGGGAGAGGCACGATGACGATCACGGTCTACAGCAAGCCGGCTTGCGTGCAGTGCAACGCCACCTACCGTGCCCTCGACAAGCTCGGTGCCGAGTACACGGTGGTGGACATCAGCGAGGACGCGGACGCCCGCGACTACGTGATGTCGCTCGGCCACCTGCAGGCACCGGTCGTCATCGTCGACGGGGAGCACTGGTCGGGCTACCGCCCGGACCGCATCAAGGCTCTCGCGGAGAACCTGCAGGCCGTCACCGTCGCCTGAGCGGCGGCACCCAGGCCGGGTCCAGCCGTTCCACGGCGGGGCCCGGCCCACTGATTCGACGTCCGTTCGACCCGTTGAGGGGGCAGCGATGAGCTCGCTGGTCTACTTCTCCTCGGCCTCGAACAACACGCACCGCTTCGTGGAGAAGCTCGGCCTGGCGGCCCAGCGCATCCCGTTGCGTCCCTCGGACCCCTTCCTGCACGTCACGGAGCCGTACGTGCTGGTGGTGCCGACGTACGGGGGCGGGAACGAGGGCGGTGCGGTGCCGCGCCAGGTCGTGAAGTTCCTCAACGACCCGGCGAACCGCGGCCTCCTGCGCGGCGTGATCGCCGCGGGCAACACCAACTTCGGCGAGGCGTACTGCATCGCGGGGGACATCGTGGCTGCCAAGTGCCACGTCCCCTACCTGTACGGCTTCGAGCTCATGGGAACGACCGAGGACGTGCAGCGCGTCCGCGAGGGATTGGAACGGTTTTGGCAGCGACAGTCACTGATTTCCGCGTAGACACGTCGGGGATGGACTACCACTCCCTCAACGCCATGCTGAACCTGTATGGCGCGGACGGCGAGATCCAGTTCGAGAAGGACCGGGAGGCGGCGCGGGCCTACTTCCTGCAGCACGTCAACCAGAACACGGTCTTCTTCCACGACCTGGACGAGAAGCTCGACTACCTCGTCGAGAACAAGTACTACGACCCGGCGGTCCTGGCGCAGTACGACCGCGGCTTCGTCAAGTCGCTGTTCGACTACGCGTACTCCAAGAAGTTCCGCTTCCAGACGTTCCTGGGCGCCTTCAAGTACTACACGTCGTACACGCTCAAGACGTTCGACGGGAAGCGGTACCTGGAGCGCTTCGAGGACCGCGTCTGCATGGTGGCGCTGTCGCTCGCCGAGGGTGACGAGGACTTCGCGACCTCGCTGGTCGACGAGATCGTGGCCGGCCGGTTCCAGCCGGCGACGCCCACGTTCCTCAACCTGGGCAAGGCCCAGCGCGGCGAGCCGGTCTCCTGCTTCCTGCTGCGCATCGAGGACAACATGGAGTCCATCGCGCGCGGCATCAACTCCGCGCTGCAGCTCTCCAAGCGGGGCGGCGGCGTGGCGCTCCTGCTCTCGAACGTCCGCGAGCACGGCGCGCCCATCAAGCACATCGAGAACCAGAGCTCGGGCGTCATCCCCGTCATGAAGCTCCTCGAGGACTCGTTCTCCTACGCCAACCAGCTCGGTGCCCGTCAGGGCGCGGGCGCGGTCTACCTGCACGCGCACCACCCGGACATCTACCGGTTCCTCGACACCAAGCGGGAGAACGCGGACGAGAAGATCCGCATCAAGACGCTCTCGCTGGGCGTCGTGATCCCGGACATCACGTTCGAGCTCGCCAAGAAGAACGAGCCGATGTACCTGTTCTCGCCGTACGACGTCGAGCGCGTCTACGGGGTGCCGTTCGCCGACGTGAACGTGACCGAGAAGTACTACGAGATGGTCGACGACGCGCGGATCCGCAAGACCAAGATCAACGCGCGCGAGTTCTTCCAGACCGTCGCGGAGCTGCAGTTCGAGTCGGGCTACCCGTACATCATGTTCGAGGACACGGTGAACCGGGCCAACCCGATCGAGGGCAAGATCACGCACTCGAACCTGTGCTCGGAGATCCTGCAGGTCTCGACGCCGTCCACGTTCAACGAGGACCTGTCCTACGACCACGTGGGCCGGGACATCTCCTGCAACCTCGGCTCCATGAACATCGCGCTGTCGATGGACTCGCCGGACCTCGGCAAGTCGGTCGAGACCGCGATCCGCGCGCTCACGGCGGTCTCGGACCAGACGGACATCGAGTCGGTGCCGTCGGTCAAGCGGGCCAACCGCGGCGGCCACGCGATCGGCCTGGGCCAGATGAACCTGCACGGGTACCTGGCGCGCGAGCGGATCTTCTACGGGTCCGACGAGGGCCTCGACTTCACCAACATCTACTTCTACACGGTCGCCTACCACGCGATCCGGGCCTCGAACCTGCTGGCCCAGGAGCGCAAGCAGGCGTTCTACGGCTTCGAGAAGTCCAAGTACGCCACGGGCGAGTACTTCGAGAAGTACACGGAGAAGGAGTGGGCACCGCGCACGGAGCGCGTGCGCCAGCTCTTCGCCGAGGCCGGCATCCACATCCCGACGCAGGACGACTGGCGCGCGCTCGCCGCCCTGGTCCAGGAGCACGGGCTGTACAACCAGAACCTGCAGGCCGTCCCGCCGACGGGCTCGATCTCCTACATCAACCACTCGACGAGCTCGATCCACCCGATCGCGTCGAAGATCGAGATCCGCAAGGAAGGCAAGATCGGCCGCGTCTACTACCCGGCGCCGTTCATGACGAACGACAACCTGGAGTACTACCAGGACGCGTACGAGATCGGCTACGAGAAGATCATCGACACCTACGCCGAGGCCACGCAGCACGTGGACCAGGGCCTGTCGCTCACGCTCTTCTTCAAGGACACCGCCACGACGCGCGACCTGAACAAGGCGCAGATCTACGCCTGGCGCAAGGGCATCAAGACGATCTACTACATCCGCCTCCGCCAGCTCGCACTTGAGGGGACGGAAGTGGAAAATTGCGTCTCCTGCATGTTGTGACGCGGGGCTGTCGAGCATGAGCGACGCTCTCGATCCTGAGATCGTGGGCCTGGTCTACGGCATTCGGCTCGCCGACTCAGCCGAGTACCGCTACGTCGGGATGACCGAGTCCACTGCGGTTCGGCGCTTTGCTCGGCACCGTGCCAACGCGCGAGCCGGCCGCCGCACCCCGTTCTACGACTGGCTGCGCAAGTACGACGGCGGTGCCGTCGTCGACGAGCTCGAACTGGTGCGCACGACGAGGCAGGATCTCGGACTGGCAGAGATGCGCTGGATCGCTGATCTCCGGGGTGCAGGCCACCGACTGCTGAACCTCACGGATGGTGGGCTGGGTCCGAGCGGCGTCGTGTGGTCCGACGAGCAGCGGGAGGCGGCGAGGGTCCGTTCGACGGGCCGCAAGGGCGTCAGCCGTCCGGGCGCGCTCAACCCCTTCTATGGGGCGAGGCACACCGCGGAGCAGCGAGCCCGGTGGTCTCGTGATCGTGCCGGCACGAACGCGGGCGAGGCGAACCCGAACTACGGCAAGTTCGGACCTGAGCACCCCAGCTACGGTCACACGATGAGCGAGGAGGCGCGCCTCGCGCTCTCGGAGGCGCGCAAGGGTGCGGGCAACCCGAACTTCGGGAAGTCTGCCAGCGCGGAGACACGCGCCAAGATGTCGGCTGCGCGGCGCGGTCGCCCGATGCCGTCCAGTCGCCGCAGCGCACACACCAGGTACCACACGAACAAGGGCGCGTGGAGCTCGCGCTGCGAGTTCTGTGACTCGATCATCGAGCGGCAGTTCGCACTGCTCGTACTCCAGGGAGATGAGAAAGCATGACCCCCACCGGGAAGCTGAAGCTGATCGACCGCGTCTCGGCGATCAACTGGAACCGGCTCGAGGACGACAAGGACGCCGAGGTCTGGGACCGCCTGACCGGCAACTTCTGGCTGCCGGAGAAGGTCCCGGTCTCCAACGACATCCAGTCGTGGGCGACGCTGACCGAGCAGGAGAAGACGCTGACCATGCGCGTCTTCACCGGCCTGACGCTGCTGGACACCATCCAGGGCACGGTCGGCGCCGTCTCGCTCATCCCGGACGCGCTGACCCCGCACGAGGAGGCGGTGTACACCAACATCGCGTTCATGGAGTCGGTGCACGCCAAGTCGTACTCGTCGATCTTCTCGACGCTGTGCTCCACCAAGGAGATCGACGAGGCCTTCCGCTGGTCGGAGGAGAACGTCAACCTCCAGCGCAAGGCCGAGATCGTCATGGAGTACTACAAGGGCGACTCGCCCCTGAAGCGGAAGGTCGCGAGCACCCTGCTCGAGTCGTTCCTCTTCTACTCCGGCTTCTACCTGCCCATGTACTGGTCGAGCCGGGCCAAGCTCACCAACACCGCCGACCTGATCCGCCTGATCATCCGCGACGAGGCGGTGCACGGCTACTACATCGGCTACAAGTACCAGAAGGGCCTCGAGCGCCTCACGTCGGAGGAGCGCGCCGAGCTCAAGGACTACACGTTCGAGCTGCTCTTCGAGCTGTACGACAACGAGGCCGAGTACACGCAGGACCTCTACGACGGCGTCGGCCTGACCGAGGACGTCAAGAAGTTCCTGCGCTACAACGCCAACAAGGCCCTGATGAACCTGGGCTACGAGGCGCTGTTCCCGCGCGACGAGACGGACGTCAACCCGGCGATCCTCTCGGCGCTCAGCCCCAACGCCGACGAGAACCACGACTTCTTCTCCGGCTCGGGCTCGTCCTACGTCATCGGCAAGGCCGTCAACACCGAGGACGACGACTGGGACTTCTGAGCCCCGCACACCCCGCCCGCCGGGGCGGCGAGAGGCCCGGACCGCAGGTTCCTGCGGGTCCGGGCCTCTCGCGTTGCCGGGGGTGACGGGCTGGGGACGGGCTCAGGCGCCCTCGGCCGGGTCCTCCGCGTGCTCGCGGGGGTCCGACGTGGGCTCGTCGGCTCCGGTCGTCGTGGGGGAGCCCTCGGCGGGCTCGGTCGGGTGCTCGCGGGGTGTGTCGGCCGGTGTGGACATCGGCGTCTCCGTTCTCGGGTCGGTACCTCGATGCTCGTCGGCCCGGGCTCGTCGCGCATCCCGACCGTCCGCACCGGCCGCGGTGTGCGCGTTCACACCGAGGGACCGGTTCCGGCGGGACTGAACCGATACAGCGCGTTGACCTGCCCGGACGTCGGTAGAGACCGTGGCGGCGCGCCCGACGGGGGCGGCGGCGTCACACGGCGCCGGGGACCGGACGGACGGGGCACGACGATGACGCGCGCAGCGACGACCGCACCGGCGGGCCCCCGCACGACGAGACAGGCCGTCTGGCTGCTGGCGGTGGCGCTGGTCGCGGCGCTGCTGGCCTCGGTCGCACCGGCGCCGGCGCGCGCGGCGGACAAGACCGTGTGGATCCCGGAGCGGTGGCGGACCACGGGCGAGGTGTCGTGGGCGTCGGACCGGATGGCGCAGTCCGAGAACTTCGTGCTGCTGTGGGGCGAGCTGGCGGGCACGTCGCCGACGACCGCCCCGAGCGCGTACCGGTTCGACCCGACGAACGTGCTCGCCGAGCTCGAGGACGCGTACGGCTTCTACGTCGACGACATGTTGTTCACGCCGGAGACCGGTCTGCTCGCGCAGCACAAGATCATCGTCATCATCACGAACACGTGGTCGTCGAACCCGAACCTCAACGCGTGGGCGACGGGCGGATCGACCGACGGCCGGGTCGGCGTCATCAACCTGGCCCCCGGGGCGGCGCAGCCGAGCTCGTGGGGGCTGGTGCACGAGCTCGCGCACGTCCTGCAGAACTACACGTTCCTGGGCCGGCCGGGGTACGGGTTCACGCACGCGTCGGCCGGCACGTTCTGGGAGTCGAGCGCCGAGTTCATGGCGATGCAGGCGCTGCCCGGGCAGGCGGCGGGTGACCTGACGCGCTTCATCCGCACGGAGAACCTGCCGTACTCCTCGAGCCGGCACCACTACGGCGCGTGGATGCTGATCCAGGCGATCGTGGAGCGGCACGGGATCGGCATGTTCAACCGGATCTGGAACGAGGCCCGCAGCACCGAGCACCCGCTCGAGACGTACCGGCGCTCGCTGGGCTGTCGCAGGACCAGCTGAACGCCGAGGTCGCGCAGTACGCCATGCGCAACGTCACGTGGGACTACGCGAACGCGGCCCAGGTCCGTCCGTTCATCAACGCGCTCTACCCGTTCGTGGGCGCGCAGAGCTTCGTCGTGGCGGACGCCGTCAACGCGTCCGCGCGGCACTACAAGGTCCCGGACGGCATCGCGCCGGGCGCGTTCGGCTACACCAAGATCCGCCTGTACCCGGACACCGCGGGCGGCCTGGTGCGGATCCGGCTCAAGGGCCACGTGGACGCCGCGGCGGGCTCGGGCTGGAGCTACGGCTTCGTCGGCGTCAGCAACGGCGTCGCGCGGTACGGACCGGTGGTCCAGGGCGCGGACACCGAGGCGTCGTTCCAGACCCGAGCGGGCGAGCAGGTGTACCTCGTCGTGGCGGGGACGCCGACGAGCGTGCCGAAGTACGGGTTCCTCGACGGGTACACCAAGAACTACCGCTTCCCGTTCGAGTTCCGCCTGGACGGCGCGTACCCGCAGGGCCACGGCACGGCGACGAACCGCGGGACGGCGCCGGGTGGCGGCCGCTGGCACAGCAACGGCGGCGGCTGGGTGGACGCGCGCGCGAGCGTGGCGGCGACCGCCTACGTCGGGCCGAACGCGGCGGTGTACGGCCGGTCGACGGTGTCCGGCAACGCGCGCATCGAGGGGCTGGCCTGGGTCAACGACGGCGGGACCGTCTCCGGGAACGCGGTGGTCAAGGACAGCGCGCTGATCCAGGGCGGCGTGTCGATCGGCGGCACCGCGGTCGTCGGCGGCGACGCCGAGCCCGCGGGCGCCTGCTCGTCGGGCACGTACCTGCTGTTCGACCCGTCCCGGACCTGCGACGGCCGGGCCGGCGAGACCGACGTGAACCGCCCGTTCTCCGCCTTCCCGTCCGCGGAGCTCGCGATCACGGGGACGACGAGCCCGTCGCCGACCCCGACGCCGACCCCCATCCCCACCCCGACCGCCCCGACCCCGACACCCACCCCGACGCCCACCGCCGCGCCGACCTCGACCGTCGGGCCGACGACCCCGCCGCCGACCGCCGGGTGCACCGCGTCGTTCCAGGTGTCGAGCTCGTGGCCGGGCGGGTTCGTCGGGGCGGTGCGCGTGACGGCGGGCGCGACGCCGGTCTCGTCGTGGAGGGTCACGGTGACCCTCCCGTCCGGGGCGGTCGCGCAGGCGTGGGGCGCGCAGGTCAGCGTGACGTCGCCGATCACCCTGACCCCGGCCGGCTGGAACGCGAGCCTGCCGGCGGGTGGCGTCACCGAGCTCGGGTTCACCGGGACCGGGTCGGGTGCCGGCGGGACGGTGACCTGCACGGCGTCGTGAGGAGGCCGGAGCGGCGCGACGGGCTCAGGAGTCGCCGCGCTGCTCCGGCTCGAGGCTCGTGACCGTCGTCAGCAGGAACACCGAGTCCTCGAGTGCGAGCACCGCGTGCCGCTGGTGCGTGAGCAGGACCAGGTGCCCCGCGGCCACCTCCGACTCCTCGACGCCCGTGACGCGCACGCGGCCGGTCAGCACCTGCAGGCTCGCGGCGTGCGGCGAGTTGTGCTCGGCCAGCTCGGTGCCCGCGGTGAGCGCGAGCACCGTCTGCCGCAGCACGCCGTCGTGCACGACGAGCTGTGCGTCCCGTCCGTGCGCGGACGCGCGGGCGGCGTCGAGGTGGCTCGCGGCGGCGGCGACGAGGTCGGTCATGACCGGCTCCTTCGGTTCGGCGTCCGCCCAGTCTGCCGCGCAGCCACCGCCCCTGCGCCCGCGCCGGTCCACCCGGACCCGCGCGAGAGCTCGGGTCACGTGAGGACGACGAGCTGCTGGGTGGCGCGGGTCATGGCGACGTAGTGGTCGACCGCGCCCGCGACCCCGTCGCCCCACGTGGCGGGTTCGACGAGCACGACGAGGTCGAACTCCAACCCCTTCGCCAGCTCGGGGGTCAGCGAGCGGACCCGGTCCGACGACGGTCGTCCCGGCGCCCCGATCACGCACGCGACCCCCTCGTCGTGCGCGGCCAGCCAGTCCCGGACGACGTGCTCGAGCAGCGCGACCGGCCCGTGCCGGACGGGGACGCCGCTGCGGCGGACGGACACGGGGACGTTCGCGTCGGGCAGCGCGGCGCGGATGACGGGCTCGGCCTCCGCCATGACCTCGGCGGGCGTGCGGTAGTTGATCGTCAGCGACGCCACGCGGACGTCGGTCAGCCCGACGCGCTCGAAGCGTGACACCCACGGCTCGGCGAACCCCCGGCGGGCCTGCGCGCGGTCGCCGACGACCGTGAACGACCGGGACGGGCAGCGCGCCAGGAGCATCTGCCACTGCGCGTCGGTGAGCTCCTGCGCCTCGTCGACGACGACGTGAGCGAACGGTCCCGCGAGCGCGTCCCGGTCGGTGGCCGGGACCGCGGCGGAGTCGACGAGGGAGCTCCTCAGGTCCTGCCCGCGGAGCATCTGCATGACGCGCATCTCGGTGTCGTCGGTCGCGATCAGGTCGGCCACCACGTCGGCCATCCGGGCGCGCTCGGCGGCGACCGCGGCCTCCTGGCGCCGCCGCTGCCGTGACGTCTCGGGGTCCCCGAGGCGTCGCCGCGCGGCGTCGAGGAGCGGGAGGTCGGGCACCGTCCAGGCCTGCGCGTCGTCGCGCTGGAGGGCCGCGACCTCGTCGGGCTCCAGCCACGGTGCGCACAGGCGCAGGTACGCGGGCACGGACCAGAGGTCGCCGACGACGTCGGTGGCCTCGAGCAGGGGCCACGCGCGGCCGAACGCGCGCTGCAGCGCAACGCTCCGGGCCAACGCGTGCCGCAGCGGCTCCTGCGCCGGCTCGCCGCGCAGGCCGTAGGCGTCGAACTGGTCGTCGAACTGGTCGTCGAGCCGGTCGTCGTCCGCCGGGTCCGGGTCGAGGTCCCCGTCGCGGCCCCACCCCTCGCTCGCGTCGTCGCCGGGCTCCGTGGCCTTGTCGACGAGGATCGCCAGCAGCGCGTCCCAGATCTCGTCGCGCGCCTCGTTGTGCGGCGTGCCCGGCTCGGGCACGGCGAACGCCTCCGCCCAGTCCGCCGGGTCGGCCCAGACGTCGACCACGGGGGTCTCGACCAGCAGCCCCTGCGTGGGGGGTCGCTCGTAGAACGTGACGGCCGGCTCCACCGCGGCCACCAGACGCGCGTCGGCCTTGAGCCGGGCGACCACGGGGTCCGGCTCCGGCCCGGCGGTGCGACCCTCGGGCACCAGGTCGCGCAGCGTGCAGGTCTGGACGCCCTCCTCGCCCAGGCTGGGCAGCACGTCGGACACGTAGTCGAGGTACGGCTCGTGCGGCCCGACGAACAGCACCCCACCCCGCCGGTGCCCGAGCCGCGGGTCGGAGTACAGCAGGTACGCGGTCCGGTGCAGCGCGACCACGGTCTTGCCGGTGCCGGGACCGCCGTCGACGACGAGGGTGCCCTGCGACCCCGCGCGCACGATCGCGTCCTGGTCCGCCTGGATGGTGCCGAGGACGTCCCGCATCCGCGCGGACCGGCTGGTGCCGAGCGACGCGATGAACGCGGACTGGTCGTCCAGCGCGGCGCCGTGCGCGAGGCCCTCCGCGGTGAAGGCCTCGTCCCAGTAGTCGGTGATCCGGCCGGCGGTCCACCGGTAGCGCCGGCGGGAGACCAGCCCGAGGGGGTTGCCGTGCGTGGCGCCGAAGAACGGCTCGGCGACCGACGAGCGCCAGTCGACGAGCAGCCGCCGGTCCGCCGCGTCGGTGAGCCCGAGCCGGCCGACGTAGACGACCGTGCCGTCCTGCGCGACCGTCCGGCCCAGGCACAGGTCGAGCCCGAACCGGCGCAGCGTGCGCAGGCGTGCGCTCAGGCGGTGCACCTCCTGGTCCCGCTCGAGCGGGTTGGTCCCGTGCCCCCCGACCGACCGGCGGGCGGCGGCCAGCCGCGCGGTGAGGTCCGCCACCTGCTCCTCGAGCCGGGACGCGATGGCGGCGAAGTGCCGCTCGTCGTCGCCGACGAGCGCGGGGTCGGCCTTGGCGGCGAGGCGGTCGGGCAGGTCGAAGACGTGGCTGGGCAGCGAGATCACGGCGGCTCCGGGCGGGTCGGCGGGCGGTGCGGGACGACGAGGACCGCGATTCTCCGCCGCGCCGGGGGCCTTGCCGCAAGACCCCCCGTGCGCTATACGTTGAGAACGGAGGGGTTGCCCGTCCCGACGAGCTCGGCGAGCGGGACCGTGAAGCGGTGCGTGCCGTGCCCCACCTCCTGCCGGCGGGACCCCAGGTCGACGAGCGCCGTCGCCCCGACCGGGACCACCGCCTCCACCTCGACGAGGTCGCCCTCGAGCCGCCACGCGACCGACGCGTCGCCGTACGGCGTGCGCCGCTCGCTACGCGCGTGCGTGAGCCCGCCGCCGGGCCGCGGCGCGACGCGCAGGCGGCGGCCGCCGGGCTCGTCGAGCGCGAGGCCCGCGACGACTCGGTGCACCCAGTCGACGACCGAGCCGAACGCGTAGTGGTTGAAGGACGTCATGTCGCCCGGGTTCACGCTGCCGTCGGGCAGCAGGCTGTCCCAGCGCTCCCACGTGGTCGTCGCACCCATGTCCACGGCGTAGAGCCAGGACGGGCACTCGCGGCCGAGCAGCACGCGGTAGGCGGTGTCGAGGTGGCCGGACGACGAGAGCGCGTCGCACAGCACGGGCGTCCCGGCGAAGCCCGTCGCCACCGTGAAGCCGCCGGCGGCGACGAGGGCCGCGAGACGGTCCGCGACCCGGCGGCGCGCGGCCTCGTCGGGCACCAGGTCCCACGTCAGGGCGAGCGCGTACGCGGTCTGGCTGTCCGCGCCGGCCGGCGGCGGGTCGGTCAGGTAGCGGGCGGCGAACGCCGCGCGCACCTCGTCGGCCAGCAGCCCGTAGCGCCGCGCGTCGTCGGCCTCGCCGAGCACCTCGGCCGTGGCGGCCAGCAGCCGTGCCGACCGCGCGAAGCACGCGGTCGCCACCAGGTAGCGGTCGGTGACCGCGAGCGTCGGGTCGTCGGGCGGAGCCGTCGGGTCGAGCCAGTCGCCGAGCTGGAAGCCCGTGTCCCAGACGCGGTCCGGGCCCGCGAGGGCGGTGACCTGGTCCACCCACGCGCGCGCCGACGGGTACTGCCGCGCGAGCACTGCGCGGTCGTCCGACGCCTGGAACAGCGCCCACGGCACCATGACCGCGGCGTCGCCCCACAGCGCGCCCGGCACCGTCGGGTCCCACTCCTCGCCCGGCACGTAGGGCACGTACCAGGGGACCGTGCCGTACTGCGCCTGCTCGGCGCTGACCGAGCGGAGCCAGTCGGCGAGCATGCCCGTGCAGTCGTACAGCGTCGCGGCGGTGGGCGCGAAGACCGCGATGTCGCCGGTCCACCCCATCCGCTCGTCGCGCTGCGGGCAGTCGGTCGGCACGTCCAGGAAGTTCGAGCGCATGCTCCAGACCGCGTTCTCGTGCAGGCGGTCGAGGGCGGGGTCGGACGACGAGAACGCGCCGGTGCGCCGCATCACGGAGTGGTGCACGCGCGAGACGACGTCGCCCGGTGCGAGCGGGCCCGGCCAGCCGGACACCTCGGCGTACCGGTAGCCGTGCATGGTGAACCGCGGCTCCCACTCGGTCACCGCCTCGTCGCCGAGGACCAGCGAGTCCACCGAGACCGCGGCGCGCAGCGGACGCACGCACAGCTCGCCGTCCTCGAGGACCTCGGCGTGCCGCAGCGTGACGGTGGTGCCGGCCGGACCGGCAACGCGCACGCGGAGGCGTCCGGCGTGGTTCTGGCCGAAGTCCAGGAGCCACCGCCCCGGCTCGCGCTCCTCGACGTGCACCGGCGCGAGCTCGTCGGTGCAGCGCACGGGCGGCGCGTCCGCGGTGGTCAGCACGTCGAGGTCGAGCGGCAGCGCCGTCACGGCCGGCCACGCGGCGTCGTCGAACCCCGGCGCGGACCAGCCCGGCTGCTCGAGCCGCGCGTCGTGGTGCTCGCCCTCGTAGAGCTGGGCGCTGAGCGTCGGTGCGGGGGTCCACCGCCACGCCTCGTCCGTGGCCACCGCGACGCTGCGGCCGTGGCCGGTCACCACCTCGAGCTGCGCGAGCAGGCCCAGGTCGGCACCGAAGACGTCCCAGTGGCCGCCCTGGAAGCCCAGGTGGCCGCGGTACCAGCCGTCGGCGAGCCACGCGCCCAGGACGTTCTCGCCCTCGACGAGCAGGTCGGTCACGTCGTACGCGAGCACGCGCAGCCGGTGCCGGTAGCTGGTCCAGCCGGGTGCCAGGACGTCGGCGCCCACGCGCCGGCCGTTCAGCTCGAGCTCGGTGACGCCGTGCGCGGTCACGTACAGCAGCGCGCGACGCGTGCCGGTGGGCGCGACGAACGTGCGGCGCAGGAGCACCGGCCGGCGGTCGGCCGCGGTGGTCCCGTCCGTCGTCCGGTCCGCCCCGTCCGTCTCGGGAGGTCCGACGAGGACGGCGGACCAGTCCGACGGCGCCAGCAGACCCAGCGCCGCGGTCACGGGGCGGCTCCACGGGCTCCACGCGTCGTCGGACCCGCGCACGCGGACGCGGACCTCGAGCGCCTCGCGTGCGCCGAGCTCGCGCGCGGGCCAGTCGACCAGCACCGACCGCTCGCTCTCGACCGCCGCGTGCACCGGCTCGGTCCCGCCGTCGGCCCGGGTGATCGTCCCCTCGACCTCGTACGCGGCCTGGGCCCAACCCTCGGGGGCGGTCGGCACCACCCACGAGAGCCGGGGGCGCGTGCTCCCGAGCCCGACCGCGCCGGGCTCGGCGTGCTCGACCCGCAGGTCGACGGGCGCGGCGAGGGGTGCGGCGGCACGGGGGGCCGGCGACGGGTCGGCGGCGGAAGGGGCGAGGGGGCGCTGGGTCACGGTGCCGTGGTCTCGTTCGTCGGGGCGGGCAGGTCGGTGGGGTCGGGATCGAGCACGCTCGTCGTCGGGCCGGTCACGCGACGTGCGCCGCAGCGCACGGTGACCCCGGCGGGGACCTCGAGGCGCACCCGCTGGCCCGTGGCGGTCCGGTCCGCGCGGACGCGCAGCGGGCCTGCGGCCAGCGGTACCTCGGCCTCGGCCCACGCGAGGGCGCCGAGCGCCGGCGCGACCTCGACCTCGCGCCAGCCGTCGGCCGCGGGCCGCAGGCCCAGCACGATCTCGGGGAGCAGTGCGGCCGGCCCCGAGGACCAGCCGTGGCACAGGCTGCGCCCGTACGGCCGGCCGTACATCGCGGTGTCGGGGCCGTCGCCGGGGAAGTCCTCCCAGAACGTCGTCGCGCCGCGGTCGAGCATCGAGCCCCAGAGCGCGGACAGCGTGCCGAGCGCGAGGTCGCGCTCACCGCAGGCGAGCAGGGCGCGCAGCGCGAACGTCGTCATGAACGGCGTGCCGACGCGCCCGTGCCGGCGGAGCACGTCGCGGACCGCGGGCGGGACCGCACCGTCGTGCAGCCCGGCGAGCACCGCGAGCAGCGCGGGGTACGGGTCGTCGTGGGCACGGTCGTCGGGCCGGTCTCTGTCGGCCACCGGTGCGCCCGGGGCGCGCAGGTGCGCGGTCCACGCCCCGTCGGACCACCCGCGCTCGCGGGCGACCGCGGTCGCGTGCCGCGCGGCGTCCGCCCAGCGTCCGGCGGCGGGGTGCCCGGCCGCGGCGAGCAGCTCGGTGCCCGAGCGGAGCGCCCACACCCACAGCAGCTGCAGCGCGGTCGGGTCGGTGCCGGACGTGACCTCCACGCCCCAGTCGAGGAAGACGCGGTGGAACTGCTCGGGCCGGTCGCGGGGCCGGAAGACGCCGTCGTCGCCCACCTCGCGTGCGAGGTCGGTGAGCAGGTCGTCGGCCTGGTCCGCCAGGCCGCCGAGGTCGGTGCCGGGTCCGTGCTGCCGCACGAGCTCGCGGGCGGTGACCACCCACCACAGCGAGTAGTCGGAGATGCCGTTCACCCAGCCGTCGCCGGGCCGGCCGAGCGCCACGAGGCTGTCCGCCGCGAGCCCGCGGTCGCCGAGCACGTACGCGTTGACGGTGGTGGTGACCGCCTGGTCGCCCACCCACGGCAGCCGGTCGCGCTTGAGACCGTCGACGACGAGCTCCTGCGCGCACAGCGCGAGCGTGCGCGCGGCGACGTCGGCGATCGCGGTCAGGCGCTCGTCGGAGCAGCGGAAGGACCCCGTCGGGCGCGGTGCCACGCGGGCCTCGACCTCGACGGTGCAGGACGGGTCCGACGAGCGCACGGCGAGCCAGCGCAGCGCGAGCTCGTGCCGGGTGGTCCACGCGCCGTCGTCGCGCAGCACGAGGTCGTGCCGGGTCTCGGCCGTGGCGTCGTCGGGGTCGAGGGCCTCGGCGCGCGTCTCGCCGGCGCGCAGGACGGGCCGGCCCGCCGAGCGGACGACGGGACGGCCGAGGACGGGCGCGGCCAGCACGTGCAGGCCGTCCCTCTCGCCGTCGACGTCGACGTCCACGCGCACGGGCACCTCGGTGCGGACCGCGGGCCGCACCTGGACGGGCGGCAGGGCGGCGGACGTGGTGCGGGGCGTGACCGCGTGCCGCCGGCCGCGCTCGTCGACGCTGCGCCACGCCGCCTGGGCCAAGGGGGAGCGCCCGGGCACGCCGATGGCGGCGGGCAGGCCGTCGGCGGTCTCGACGACGACCCGCAGCTCGCCGAGGCCCGCGGGGACCGCGACGTGCCAGGCGCCGTCCGCCTCGACCGCGTGCAGGTCCGCGCCATCGGCGCGGACGGTGACGGCGCCGGTCGCGAGGAGCACCGCCGGGCCGGCGGGCGGCTCGTCGAGCCGGAGCTCGGCGCGGCCGGTGGGCCGCGCGAAGGCGTCGCTGTAGTCGACCGACCGCTGCGCCGCGCGCGCGGTCGTGACCAGGTGCTCGAGCACCGCGGCCTCGTGCTCGCCCCAGCCGTGCAGCCAGGTCCACGTCCCGGCCGCGGGCTCGACGACGGGCTCGACGACGGTGTCGTCGGGGTGCGGCGTCGTGCGGGTCACGTCGTCTCCGGGCTGTCTACGGGCGCTGTACCGGCGCTGTGCGGGCTGGCTGCGGGCGAGGGGTGGCTCCCCGCCCGTCCACGACGGGCGGGCGAGGAGCCACCGGTGTGCTCAGGTCAGGCGGGACCTTGCTCCCAGGCCTGGTCCATCGCCTCGAGCACGTCGTCGGACGTCTGCGAGCCGTCGAAGATGCCCTGGACGCCGGTCAGCAGCGCGGTCTGGACGTCGGGGTTCGGCCACAGCTGGTCCATGAAGGGGTAGGTCTTGCCGCCGTTGAAGTAGTCGCCCAGGTCCTGCAGCGACTCGGCCAGCTCGAACTGGTCGTTCGGGATGCCCGGGAGGCCGGCGTTGACCTCGGCGAACGCGTTGGTGCCCTCGGCCGAGGCCAGGAAGTCCATGAACGCGAGCGCGTTGGCCTTGTTCGCGGCGTCGGCGTTCACGCCGTACGTCCCGGACGCGGCGGCGGCCATGCGGGTGGCCTCGGTGTCGTCGGACGCGGGCATGGCGTGCAGGCTGAAGGTCGCGCCCTCGGGGGCGGCCTCGGTCAGCGCCTGGATGGCCCAGTTGCCGTTGACGATGCCGAGCGCGTCGCCGGTCGCCGCCATCGAGACGGTCGTGTTGTAGTCCGTGCCGCCGACGCCCTCGTTGAAGCAGCCGGCCTGCGTCATCTCGTCGTACTTGGCGAGCACGTCCGTCCACGCCGAGCCGGCAAAGTGCGGGGCCGTGTATTCGGTCGCTCCGCTGTCCATCTCGGGGTCCGCGGTGTAGACCATCTCGGGAGCCAGCGAGTAGGGGATCAGCTGGCCGACCCACGAGTCCTGCACGCCGAGCGCAAACGCGACCTTGCCCGCGTCCTTGGCCGTCTGGCACAGGTCCAGCACCTCGGACCACGTGGTGGGCGGCGTGGCGCCCACGTCGGCGAGCGCCTGGTCGTTGAAGACCGCACCGAGGCCGCTGACCGTCACGGCGAGGCCGTAGAGACCGTCCTCGTTCTCGAGCACGGGCTTGAGCCCGTCGGGCACGTCGGCGGCCCAGTCGCGGCCGGAGAGGTCCTCGAGGAAGCCCGCGGGGGCGAGCACGGAGATCGCCGCCGAGTTGCCGGCGCCCGGCCAGATCTGCACGACGTCCGCGGCGGTGCCGCCCGTGAGCTGCGTGCGCAGCGTCGGCTGGTACTGGTCGGTGTCCGCCCACGTCGTCGTGACCTTGATGTCCGGGTACTGCTTCTCGAACGCCGCGATCGACGCCTCGAGCGCGGCCTTGTCCGAGTTGAGGGCGGAGATCGTGAGCTCACCCGATCCCGCGGTCTCGGTGGGCTCGCTCGCGTCGCCGTCACCGCCGCCGCTGCTGCAGGCGGTGAGCGCGAGGCCGAGCACCGCGGTCGTGACGAGGACGGTCGTCGTCTTCCTGGTGTGCATGGTTCCTCCTGGTAGTCGTCGGACGGGCCGCAGCGTCGCGGCGGGTGCGGGGTGGGCGGGTGCGGGGTGGGCGGGTGCAGGGTGGGCGGAGCTGGTGGTGCGGGTGGGGGGCGTGCGTCCTCGTCGTGCACGAGGAGGTACATGAGGAGGTGGCGGTGCCGGCGGAGCGGCCGGGTGCGCGTGCGGTCAGGCCTTGAGGCCGCCGCTGAAGCCCTTGATGATCGAGCGCTGCATCGCGAAGTAGACGACGAGCACCGGGATGATCCCGATGAGCAGCCCGGCGAAGACCACGTTGTAGTTCGACGAGTACTGCGCCACGAAGGTGGAGATCGCGAGCGGCATGGTGGCCGTGGTGGACCCGGACAGGTAGAGCAGCGGCGTGAGGAAGTCGTTCCAGACGAACACGGCGTTGAGGATGATGACGGTGCCCGTGATGGGCCGCAGCAGCGGGAACACGACGCGGGTGAACGCCCGGAGCGGCGAGCAGCCGTCGAGCATCGCCGCCTCCTCGTAGTCCAGCGGCAGCGCGCGCAGGAAGCCGGTGTAGAGGAACGTCGCGAACGGCACCTGCAGGCCCGAGTAGAACAGGATCAGCGACCACACCGACCCGATCAGCCCGAGGTCGCGGATGGTCGAGTACAGCGGGAGCAGCGCGAGCTGGAACGGCAGCAGCAGGCCGACCATGAACAGCGCGAACATGAGCCGCGACCAGCGCTTGGTCACGCGGGCCAGCACGTAGGCCGCGAGCGCGGACACCGCGACGATGATCACGACGCTGACGACCGTGACGAACGTGCTGGTGAGCAGCGCCTTGCCGAGGTCCGCGTCGTTCCACGCGGTGGAGAAGTTGGCCCACGTGGGGTCCGACGTCGGCGTGAGCAGGGACTGCTGCGACGAGCGGTCCCGGAACGCGAGGTTGACCAGGATGTAGAGCGGGAACGCGATCACGAGCGCGACCACGACCATCCCGACCTCGGTCGCGAACGTGCGACCCGTGTAGCGGCGGTTCACGACGCCTTCCTCTCCGCGCGGCGCAGCAGGTTGTACTGCGCGGCGGCGAACACCGCGACGAGCAGCGTGAGGACCACCGCGAGCGCGATCGCGAACGCGAACTGGCCCGAGTTGAACGCGTAGCGGTAGATCAGGGTGGACAGCGTCTGGGTCGAGTTCGCCGGCCCGCCGCCCGTCGTCGCGTAGACCTGGTCGAAGAGCTTGATCCCGCCGATGATCGACAGCATCAGGTTGATCGTGGTGGCGGGGGCGAGCAGGGGGAGCTCGATCGAGGTGAAGCGGCGGAACCGGCTCGCGCCGTCGAGCTCCGCGGCCTCGTAGATCTCCTGCGGGATGCTCTGCAGGCCCGCCAGGAAGATCACCATCGAGTACCCGGCGAACTGCCAGACGACGATCATCACGATCGACCACATCGCGTACCGCGAGTCGCCGAGCCACTCCCGCTGCAGCCCGTCGAGGCCCACCGCGTCGAGGAACGAGTTGACCGCGCCCGTCGGTGCCAGCAGGTTGCGCCACAGGTAGGCGACGACGACGGGCGTGAGGACCGCCGGCGCGAACAGCAGCACCCGCAGGACGTTGCGCGACTTGATGTGCGAGTTGACGCCGAGGGCGAGCAGCAGCCCGATCGCGTTCTGGATGATCGTCACCGCGACGGCGATGATCACGGTGCGCACCAGCGCGTCGCGGGCGATCTCGGTGTTCCAGAGCTTGACGAAGTTGTCGAAGCCGATCCAGTCGTAGGTCTCGCTGATGCCGTTCCAGTCCGTGAAGGCCAGGACGCCGCCGCGCACGCTCGGCACCAGCACGACGAACGCGTACAGGGCGAGGCCGGGGAGCAGGAACCACCACGGCGCGCGCGACCGGCGGCCGAGCAGGTCGGGCCGACGCCGCGCAGGCCGCGAGGCGGGGCGGCCGGCCCCGTCCTCGGGTGCGCCGCCCGCCCGGCCCGACCGCGTCGGGTCGTCCTCGGTGTGCGTGGGGAGGGTCATCGTCAGGTCTTCCGTCGACAGTGATCAGGCGTCCTGCGGTGCTCGACGGGCGGCGGCGTCCGGCGGGGGTGGCCGGCGCGCTCTGCTCTCCGTCGAGCGATTGAAGCGTTTCATAGCGCCGCCGGGGGTGTCAACAGGGGGACCTTCGACCGTGGCCGATCCGTGACCTGAGGCGGTACGTCGCGGCCGCCGCACGCGGTCTAGGCTCCTGCTGCCGGGGATCGACGGGGCTCGACGGGGATCGACGGGGATCTGCCGGGGAGGGGAAGGGCGGATGGAGCGCGCGCCGAGCGTCGTGGACGTCGCCCGCGTCGCGGGCGTGTCGGTCGGCACCGTCTCCAACGTGCTGAACCGCCCCCAGGTCGTCGCCGCCGCGACGCGGGCTCGGGTCGAGAAGGCCATCGCCGAGCTCGGGTTCGTGCGGAACGCCGCGGCCCGCTCGCTCGCGGCCGGCTCGAGCCGCACGATCGCCTTCGTCGCGGCCGACCTCACGAACACCTTCTTCCTGGACCTCGCGCGCGGCGCGGAAGAGATCCTCGAGAAGGCCGAGCTCAACCTGGTCCTGGCCAACTGCGACTCGCGCGAGGACAAGCAGCGCGCGTACCTGGACCTGTTCGAGGAGGAGCGCGTCGCCGGGCTGCTGGTCGCACCGCGGCAGGACCTCGCGGGGCAGGTCCTGGGGCCCCGGGCGCGCGGGATGCGCGTGGTGCTGCTCAACGCGGAGCCGCCCGAGCCCGGGGTGTGCAGCGTGCAGACGGACAACCGCGCGGGCGGCTACCTCGCGGCCCGGCACCTGATCGAGCTCGGCCGCACACGGCTGCTGTTCGCCGGCGCGCGGCGGTTCCCCGCGGTCGTCGACCGGCTCGAGGGCGCGCGCCTCGCCGTCGCCGAGGCGGAGGGGGTGACGCTGGAGTACCTGGCGACGGTCGGGGTCACGACCGAGGACGGCCGCGCGGTCGCCGAGTCGGTGCTCGCGCGGGATCCCGCGGCGCGTCCCGACGGGCTGCTCGCCGGCGCCGACCTGCTCGCGCTCGGCGTGGTCCAGGCGGCCGCGGCGGACGGTTCGGTCGCGATCCCGGGCGACCTCGCGGTGGTCGGCTACGACAACAACCGCGAGTCGTGGGGCTCGATGACGCCCCTGACGACGCTCGACCAGGCCGGCGTCGAGATGGGGCGCGAGGCGGCGCGGCTGCTGCTCGAGGAGCTGCGCGAACCGGCAGGTCACGAGCACGCGACCGTCGTCATGGAGCCGGTGCTGGTGCCGCGCGCGAGCACCCTCGGCCACCCCGGGGGCTGACGGGCCGCCCCGGAGATCTCGCCGGATCTGTTGACGATCGTCCGGTTCGGGTGTTTGCATGGCGCTGTCATTGCAGCGTTTCAATCCGACGACGAGGTCGAGATCGACGCACCCGACAACGGCCGGGGCCCCGCGGGCACCCGCCGCCCGATGCTCGCCGCGTCACCGTGATGAACCAGGCAGAGAGGCCGGTCCATGCTGGACGTATTGAATCGATTTACCGCCCGAGACAACCCCGGAGACAACCCCGGAGACCACCCCCGAGTCCGGCGCGGACGCCGTGCCGCGCTCGTCCCCCTGCTCGCCGTCGGGCTCGTCGTGCCGATGGTCGCGACCACGGCGGAGGCCCACGGGCGGGGACCGCGCGACCCCGCGCCCGTCCCCGCCGAGTGCCCGTGGATGAACACGCGGCTCTCGCCCGAGGACCGGGCCGAGCTGCTGATCGACGCGTCGTCGCAGCACCAGCTCTACCGCTGGCTCGTCGAGCAGCCCGCGAACAACCCCACGCAGACGGTGTTCTCCGGCGTCGAGTACCCGGCGCAGCTCCCGTGCACGCCCAAGGTGACGTACGCCGACGGGCCCGAGGGGGTCCGCGCCGGGCAGGGGCTGACGGCGTTCGGCTCGAACATCATGCTCGCGGCCACGTGGGACCACGACCTCGCCGAGGACAAGGGCCAGGCGATGGGCGACGAGGCGTTCGACAAGCAGCGCAACGGGCTGCTCGCTCCGGGCATCGCCTCGGGCCGGACGCCGCTGTCCGGCCGCACGCCGGAGTACCTGGGTGAGGACTCGCTCCTGTCCGGCCTGCTGGCCGCCCGGGTGGTCGACGGCATCCAGGACGACCGGGACGGCAAGTCGGTCATGGCCGAGCTCAAGCACTTCGTCGCCAACGAGCAGGAGCTGGACCGGCAGACCAGCTCGTCGAACCTGGACGAGCGCACCCTGCGCGAGGTCTACGCGCTGCCGTACGAGATCGCGCTGTCCGAGTCCGACCCCGCCAACATCATGTGCGCGTTCAACCAGATCAACGGGCAGTACGCGTGCGAGAACGACCACGTGCTCAACGACATCCTCAAGGACGCGTGGGACTACGGCGGCTACGTCGTGTCCGACTTCGGCGCGGTGCACTCGACCGCGGACGCGCTCAACAACGGCCTGGACCAGGAGCTCAACCGCCCGCGGTTCTTCACGCCGGCGCTGCTGGACCAGGCGCTCGCGGCCGGCGACATCACGCAGGCCCGGATCGAGGACGCCGCGAAGCGCGTGCTGACCGCGTACATCGACAAGGGCCTCTTCGACCACCCGATGCCGGACGTCGCGGTCGAGGACGCGTCCACCGCAGCGCACAAGGCGACCGCGCTCCAGATCGCGCAGGAGGGCGCGGTGCTCCTGAAGAACGACCGCTCCGCGCTGCCGCTGCAGGTGCGCCGCGGCCAGACGATCGCGCTCATCGGCCCCACGGCCTCGGCGACGCCGAACGCCGCGGGGGTCAGCGCGCGCAGCGTCTGCACCATGTCCTTCCGCGGCAACCCCACGCAGCCGTGCGAGGACCTGGTCACGCCCGAGGCCGGGCTCGCCGAGCGCGCCGCCCGGGCCGGCGCGACCGTCGTGGTGGACGACGGGTCCGACCCGGCCGCCGCGGCGGCGCTCGCCGCGTCCGCCGACGTCGCGGTGGTGCTCGGCTACCAGCTGGCCGGCGAGTTCGCCGACCTGACGGACCTGCACCTGCACGGGGGCGGCGACGCACTCGTGGACGCGGTCGCGTCCGCGAACAGCAACACGGTGGTGGTGCTGCAGACCGGCTCCGCGGTCGAGATGCCGTGGCTGTCGAAGGTCCGGGCCGTGGTCGAGGCCTGGTACACCGGTGAGCAGATGGGCCCGGCGATCGCGTCGGTGCTCTTCGGCGACGTCAACCCCTCGGGCAAGCTCCCGATGACGTTCCCGAGGTCGCTGGCGGACACCCCGACCGCGGGGTCGACGGCGCAGTACCCCGGCATCTTCTCGGACGGCTCGACGACGCGTCCGGCCGGTACCAACGAGATCCGTCAGGTCGACTACGCCGAGGGCCTCGAGGTCGGGTACCGCTGGTACCAGCAGAACGACATCGACCCGCTGTTCGAGTTCGGGCACGGCCTGAGCTACACCAGCTTCCGGTACGACCGGCTCAAGGTCGTGACCAAGGGCGCGGACGCGGCCAACGGCGTGAGCATCCGCTTCCAGCTCACCAACACCGGTCGCCGGACCGGCACCGAGACCGCGCAGGCCTACGTCACGCTGCCGGCCGCGGCCGACGAGCCGGGCTCGCGCCTCGTCGGGTGGGAGAAGGTCACGCTCAAGCCGGGGCAGTCCCGGTGGGTGACCATCTCGCTGTCTCGCTCCGACCTCGCCGACCACCACCTCCTGCAGTACTGGGACACGGACGACGAGGGGTGGACGACGGCCGCAGGCCGGTACGACGTGGCCGTCGGCGGCTCGTCCGACACGTCGGTCGGCACGTCGTTCACGGTCCGCACCCACGGGCACGGGCACTGGCACCACCGCTGACCGCGGGCGCCCGCGCGTGATCGACCGGGGCCCGGTGGTGCACCCCACCACCGGGCCTCGGCTGCGCCCGGCGTTGACCGGGTGCGACGTGGCGACGTAGGCTATGAAACGATTCATCCACTCTCATCCACTCCTTCCCGAAAGTGACGACGATGTCGAACCCTGTGGTCGAGTCCCTGGTCGCCCGGTCCAACCGGCTGGGTGCCGACCCCCGCACGACGAACTACGCGGGCGGCAACACCTCCGCCAAGGGCGTCGAGACCGACCCGGTCACCGGGCAGGACGTGGACCTCCTGTGGGTCAAGGGGTCCGGCGGCGACCTCGGCACGCTCACGGAGAAGAACCTCGCGGTGCTGCGGCTGGACCGCCTGCGCTCCCTCGTCGGCGTGTACCCCGGCGTGGACCGCGAGGACGAGATGGTCGCGGCCTTCGACTACTGCCTGCACGGCCGCGGCGGCGCGGCGCCCTCCATCGACACCGCGATGCACGCGCTCGTCGACGCCGCGCACGTCGACCACCTGCACCCCGACGCGGGCATCGCGCTCGCGACCGCGGCGGACGGCGAGCGCCTCACGCGGGAGGTCTTCGGCGACACCGTGGTCTGGGTGCCGTGGCGGCGGCCGGGCTTCCAGCTCGGCCTCGACATCGCGGCGATCAAGGCCGCGAACCCGCAGGCGATCGGCTGCGTCCTCGGCGGGCACGGCATCACGGCGTGGGGGGACACGTCCGACGAGGCCGAGCAGCGCTCGTTGCACATCATCCGCACCGCCGAGGCGTTCATCGAGGACGCCACCGCGCGCCTCGGCCGGCACCCGTTCGGCGCCGTGCGGCCGGGCTTCGAGGCGCTTCCCGACGACGAGCGCCGGGCCCGGGCGGCCGCGCTCGCGCCCGTGGTCCGCGGGCTGACCTCGTCGGACAAGCCGCAGGTCGGCCACTTCACGGACGACGACGTGGTGCTCGACCTCCTCGCGCGGGACCAGCTCGACAGGCTCGCCGCGCTCGGCACCTCCTGCCCCGACCACTTCCTGCGCACCAAGGTGAAGCCGCTCGTCGTCGACCTGCCGGCGACCGCGCCGCTCGAGGAGGTCGTCGCCCGCCTGAGCGAGCTGCACACCGCCTACCGGGCCGACTACCAGGCGTACTACGACCGGCACGCCACCGCCGACAGCCCCGCGATCCGCGGCGCCGACCCGGCGATCGTCCTGGTGCCGGGCGTCGGGATGTTCTCCTTCGGCAAGGACAAGCAGACCGCGCGGGTGGCCGGCGAGTTCTACGTCAACGCGATCAACGTGATGCGCGGCGCGGAGGCGATCAGCACCTACGCACCGATCGAGGAGTCGGAGAAGTTCCGCATCGAGTACTGGGCGCTCGAGGAGGCCAAGCTCGCGCGCATGCCGAGGCCGAAGCCCCTGGCCACGCGGGTCGCGCTGGTCACCGGCGCGGGGTCCGGCATCGGGCGCGCCATCGCCGAGCGGCTCGCGGCCGAGGGCGCGTGCGTCGTCGTCGCGGACGTGAACCTCGAGGGCGCGCAGCAGGTGGCCGACGAGCTGGGCGGCCCGGACGTGGCGGTCGCGGTGCAGGCGGACGTGACCGACGAGGCCGCGGTCGCCGGGCTGGTCGAGGCCGCGTGCCTGGCGTTCGGCGGCGTCGACCTCGTCGTGAACAACGCCGGGCTGTCGATCTCCAAGCCTCTGCTCGAGACCACCGCGAAGGACTGGGACCTGCAGCACGACGTCATGGCGCGCGGCTCCTTCCTGGTCGCGCGCGAGGCCGCGCGAGCCATGGTCGCGCAGCAGATGGGCGGCGACATCGTCTACATCGCCTCGAAGAACTCGCTGTTCGCGGGGCCCAACAACATCGCCTACTCCGCGACCAAGGCGGACCAGGCGCACCAGGTGCGGCTGCTCGCCGCCGAGCTGGGCGCGCACGGGATCCGGGTCAACGGCGTCAACCCCGACGGCGTGGTCCGCGGGTCCGGCATCTTCGCCGGCGGGTGGGGCGCACAGCGCGCGGCGACCTACGGCGTCCCGGAGAGCGAGCTCGGCGCCTACTACGCGCAGCGCACGCTGCTGAAGAAGGAGGTCCTGCCCGAGCACGTCGCCGCCGCGGTGTACGCGCTCACCGGCCCGGACCTGGTGCAGACCACCGGCCTGCACGTGCCCGTCGACTCCGGCGTCGCCGCCGCGTTCCTGCGCTGACCCGACCGCGCCGAGCCCGAGGAGGATGGTCCCGTGGTCACCCGACAGATCCCGAAGTGGTCCGAGCTGCAGCCCCTGCTGCGGCCGAAGCCGATCCGGCTCGACCCGACCGAGCGCCGCCTCGCGGACGCGCTCACCGTCGCGGACCTGCGCCAGGTCGCGAAGCGCCGCACGCCGCGCTCGGTCTTCGACTACACCGACGGGGCCGCGGAGGCGGAGATCAGCCTGCGCCGCGCACGCTCGCTCTTCCGGCAGCTCGAGTTCCAGCCGTCGATCCTGCACGACGTCTCGGCCGTGGACACCACGACGAGCATGCTCGGCAAGCCCGCCGCCGTGCCGTTCTCGTTCGCGCCCACGGGCTTCACGCGGATGATGCACCACGAGGGCGAGCGCGCGGTCGCGCGGGTCGCCGAGCGCCGCGGGATCCCGTACGCGCTGTCGACGATGGGCACCACCTCGATCGAGGACGTCGCCGCGGCGGCGCCGGGCGCGCGCAAGTGGTTCCAGCTCTACGTGTGGAAGGACCGCTCGGCGGGCGAGGACCTCATGGCCCGCGCGAAGGCGGCCGGGTACGAGGCGCTGCAGCTCACGGTCGACGTGCCGGTCGCGGGAGCCCGCCTGCGGGACACGCGGAACGGCTTCTCGATCCCGCCCGCGCTCTCGGTCAAGACCGTGCTCGACGCGGCCACGCACCCCGCCTGGTGGATGAACCTCCTGACCACCGAGCCGTTGGTGTTCGCGTCGCTGCAGTCCTGGGACGGCACCGTCGCCGAGCTGCTGGACAAGCTCTTCGACGCCACGATGACGATCGCCGACCTCGAGTGGCTGCGCGCGTCCTGGGACGGCCCGCTGGTCATCAAGGGCATCCAGACGGTCGACGACGCGCGCCGCGTCACCGACGCCGGGGCGGACGCGATCGTGCTGTCCAACCACGGCGGCCGGCAGCTCGACCGGGCGCCGGTGCCCCTGCGGCTCCTGCCCGACGTGGTCGAGGCGGTCGGCGGGCGGACCGAGGTGTGGGTCGACACGGGGATCATGTCCGGCGCGGACGTGGTCGCGGCGCTCGCGCTCGGCGCGGACGCGACGATGGTCGGCCGGGCCTACCTGTACGGGCTGATGGCCGGGGGCGAGCGCGGCGTCGACCGCGCCGCGGAGATCCTGACGCGCGAGGTGCGGCGCACCATGGCGCTGCTCGGGGTCCGCAGCGTCGACGAGCTCGGCCCCCAGCACGTGCGCCTGCCCTGACCCGCTCGTCCGATCTGCGAGAGTGACGCCCGTGACCCCGCCCCCGCACCGCCGGCCCTCGGTGACCGACGTCGCGCGCGTCGCCGGGGTCTCGGTCGGGACGGTGTCCAACGTGCTGAACCGGCCGGACGCCGTCGCCCCGGCGACCCGTGAGCGGGTGCAGGCGGCGATCGCGGAGCTCGGGTTCGTGCGCAACGGCCCGGCCCGCCAGCTGCGCCGGGGGGCGATCACGACCGTGGGCGCGCTGCTGCTGGACATCCGCAACCCGTTCTTCACCGACGTCGCGCGCGGGATCGAGGACCGCCTGACGGTCGACGACCACACGCTCATGCTCGCGAGCTCGGACGACGACCCCGCGCGCGAGGCCAAGTACCTGCACCTGTTCGAGGAGCACGGGGTGCTGGGCCTGCTCGTCGTGCCCACGAGCCGCAGCCTCGAGCACCTGGTGGAGATGCAGCGGCGCGGGGTCGCGGTGGTGCTGCTGGACGCGCCCTCGACGATCGCCGGCATGTCCTCGGTCTCCGTGGACGACGAGGCGGGCGGCGAGCTCGCGGCCGCCCACCTGCTGGCGCAGGGTCACCGCCGGATCGTGTTCCTCAACGGGCCGCACGCGATCCGGCAGTGCGAGGCCCGACGAGCGGGCGTGGACCGCGCCGTGCGCGCCGCCGGTCTGGACCCGGCCGACGTGGTCGAGGAGGTCCCGCTCGCCTCGCTGGACGCAGCGGGTGGCGACCAGGCGCTCGGGGGGTGGGTCGACGCGCACGACGGCGCGACACCGGACGCCGTGTTCTGCGTCAACGACCTCGTCGCGGTGGGGGTGCAGCGGCACCTGCGCCGCCGCGGCGGGACCGACCTGCTGCGGCGCACCGCGATCGTCGGGTACGACGACATCGAGATCGCGGGCGAGCTCGCGGTCCCGCTGACGTCCGTGCGGCAGCCGACGCACGAGATGGGCTACGAGGCGACCGAGCTGCTGCTCCGGCAGGCCGCGGGCCAGCCGGCGCGCCACACGGTGTTCCAGCCCGAGCTCGTCGTGCGCGCGTCCAGCACCTCCTGACCCGTCCTCACCCGGCGCAGCCGGACCCACCGGCCGGCGCCCTGGTCGACACCGCCCCCTGGTTGACACCGCCCCCATCCGATGAAACGATTCATCCAGCCAAAGGAGGCAGACCATGCGCGAACTCGACGCCCCCGCCCGTGACGTCCTCGCTGCTCAGGCGATCGAGCTCCCCTCATGGGCGTTCGGCAACGCCGGGACGAGGTTCAAGGTCTTCAGCACGCCCGGGACGCCGCGGACCATCCAGGAGAAGCTGTCCGACGCGGCCCAGGTGCACCGCCTCACCGGCCTGGCGCCGACGGTCGCCCTGCACATCCCGTGGGACCTGGTGAGCGACTACGGCGAGCTCGCGCGGTACGCGCAGGACCTCGGCGTCCGGCTGGGCACGATCAACTCGAACACCTTCCAGGACGACGACTACAAGCTGGGCTCGCTGACCCACACCGACGAGCGCATCCGTCGCAAGGCGATCGACCACCACCTCGCGTGCGTCGACGTCATGGACGCCACCGGCTCGCAGGACCTCAAGATCTGGCTCCCGGACGGCACCAACTACCCGGGCCAGGGGGACATCCGCGGCCGCCAGGACCGTCTCGCCGACTCGCTCGCGCAGATCTACGCGCGGCTGTCCGACCAGCAGCGGCTGGTCCTCGAGTACAAGATCTTCGAGCCGTACTTCTACACGATGGACGTGCCGGACTGGGGCACGTCGTACGCGCACGTGACGGCTCTGGGCGAGCGCGCGTTCGTCTGCCTGGACACCGGCCACCACGCGCCCAGCACCAACATCGAGTTCATCGTGGCGCAACTCCTGCGCCTGGGCCGGCTCGGCTCGTTCGACTTCAACTCCCGGTTCTACGCGGACGACGACCTGATCGTGGGCGCCGCGGACCCGTTCCAGCTCTTCCGGATCCTGTTCGAGGTCCTGCGCGGCGGCGGCTTCGAGGCGGGCTCGCCGGTGCGCTTCATGCTCGACCAGTGCCACAACATCGAGGACAAGATCCCCGGGCAGATCCGCTCGGTGCTCAACGTCCAGGAGATGACGGCCCGCGCCCTGCTGGTCGACCAGGAGGCGCTGCGCGCGGCGCAGGACGCGGGTGACGTGCTCTCCGCGAACGGACTGCTCATGGACGCCTTCTACACCGACGTGCGGCCCGCGCTCGCGGGCTGGCGCGAGGAGCGTGGCCTGCCCGCGGACCCGATGGCCGCGTACGCCGCGTCCGGCTACCAGCGCCGGATCGCCGACGAGCGCGTGGGCGGTACCCAGTCCGGCTGGGGCGCCTGACGCGAGCACGACGACGATGACGACGAACACCTACGCGGCCGTCGACCTGGGCGCGACGAGCGGCCGGGTGCTCACCGGCCGGCTGGACGGGCGACGGCTCGTGACCGCGGAGGCCGCCCGGTTCGTGAACGAGCCGGTCCGGGTCCCCGTCGGCGACCGCCAGGTGCTGCAGTGGGACGTGCTCGCGCTGTGGGCGGGAGCGCGCGCGGGCCTCGACGCCGCGCACCGCGCGTCGGGCGGGCTCGCGTCGGTCGGGGTCGACACCTGGGCCGTGGACCACGGCCTGCTCGACGCCGACGGCGCCCTGCTGGGCAACCCCGTCCACTACCGCGACGAGCGCACCGCCGGCGCGGCCGACCGGTTCTTCGCGGCGCTGCCCGCGGAGACGCACTACGCGATCACGGGTGCGCAGGTGCAGCCGTTCAACACGGTCTTCCAGCTCCTGGCGGCGGCGGGCTCGGCGCAGCTCGGCGCGGCCGCGCGGGTGCTGCTGGTGCCGGACCTGCTGACGGCCTGGCTCGGCGGTGCGCACGTCACGGAGGTCACCAACGCCTCGACCACGGGTCTGCTCGACGTCGGGACCCGGAGGTGGAGCCCGCGCGTGCTCGAGCGGCTCGACGCGCTCGCGGGCAGCGACGTGTCGCGGCTGCTCGCGCCGCTCGTCGAGCCCGGGACCGTCCTGGGCCCCGTGCTCCCCACGCACGGCTGGGGCGGGACGCACGTCGTCGCGGTCGGCTCGCACGACACGGCCTCGGCCGTCGCGGCGGTGCCGATGGCGGACCCGGCGCACGCCGCGTACATCTCGTCGGGCACGTGGTCGCTCGTCGGCGTGGAGCTCGACGCACCCGTGCGGACCGAGGCGTCACGCCGCGCCAACGTCACCAACGAGCTGGGCGTCGCGGGCACGGTCCGCTACCTCAAGAACGTCGCGGGGCTGTGGCTGCTCAGCGAGTCGCAGCGCACGTGGCGGGCCCAGGGGCGTGAGACCGCGCTGGCGGCGCTGCTCGCGGCCGCGGCCGACGTGCCCGCGTGCCGCACGGTCGTCGACGTCGACGACCCGGTCCTCAGCGCGCCCGGGGACATGCCCGCGCGCATCGCCGAGCTCGCGCGCTCGTCGGGACAGCCGGTGCCGGACGACGAGGCGACGACGACGCGGTGCATCCTCGACTCGCTCGCGCTCGCGTACCGGCGCGCGCTGCGCACGGTGGCGAGGCTCGCCGACCGCGACGTGCGCGTGGTGCACGTGGTCGGCGGCGGTGCGCGCAACGACCTGCTGTGCCGCCTCACCGCCGACGCGACGGGGCTGCCCGTGGTGGCCGGACCCGTCGAGTGCACGGCGCTGGGCAACCTGCTGGTGCAGGCCGGCGCGCTGGGCGACCTCGACGGCGGGCTGCCCGCGGTGCGTGAGGTCGTCGCGGCCTCGTCGGACCTCACGCGGTGGGAGCCGTCCGGGGACGCGACCCTGTGGGACCGGGCCGAGGCCCGGCTCGACGCGCTCGCGGGCGGCAGCCCCCGACGGTCCGACCGACGGACGGAGTGAGGCCGTGCCTCGCTACTGCTTCCTGTCCCGCGTCGAGGTGGCGCACCTCGACGCCTACCGCGAGCGGCACGCCGCCGTCTGGCCGGACATGCTCGTGGCGCTGCGGGACGCCGGGTGGCGGGACTACTCGCTCTTCCTGGCCGACGACGGCACGCTCGTCGGCGTCTTCGAGGCCGACGACAAGGACCTGGCCCAGGCACGGATGGCCGCGACCGAGGTCAACGCGCGGTGGCAGGCCGAGATGTCCCGGCTGTTCGTCGGCGACGGGAACCCCGACGAGGGGTTCCGCTACGTGCCGGAGATCTTCTGCCTGGACGACCAGCTCCGCGCCGCGGGGTTGGCGCCGGCCGCGCCCGCTCAGCCGCAGTAGTCGCAGGTGCCGGTGGCGGGCAGGGTCATGGAGCAGGTGGGGCAGATGGGCGCGACGCGCTCGGGTGCGGCGGTGGAGCGACGCGGTGCGGCGGGAGCGGTGCGCGCGCGGGGGGCGCGGGGCGCCGGCGGCGCTCCGACGGGCTCGGTGACCTCGAACCCGCGGCGGCGCAGCAGCGCGGCAGCGCCGGGCATGCCGCCGTGGAACTCGTCGGCCGTGGCGAGCCGGCCGGTGGCGTAGCGGTGGGCGACGCCGAGGACCGCGCGGGAGTCGTACGTGCGCGTGCCGTGGACCAGGGGGTAGCCGTCGGACGGCTCGAACCCGTAGATGCCCAGGAAGTCGTCGCGGCCCCGGGAGTCGTACTCGGCGATCGCCTGCAGGATGTGCTGCCGCGTCACGGCGGAGAAGGTGGCCACACGTCGAGCCTACGTCGCGCGGAGGGCGGGCTCGGTGGGCCCCCGGGCCCGGGTCCGCGTCCGCCGGGGGAGAATGGGGCCGAAGTCCCAGGTCATGCCGCGGATCCCGACGGGAGACTGGACCACCCACATCTTGGACGCGCGTCCAGCCAGGAGGCACCCGTGCACGCCGTGAGCACGATGGGCGACGACACGACCGCCGACGACCTGACGGCCGTCGCCCGCGTCCTGGGCGAGGCGTTCGCCGACGACCCCGTGATCATGGGCCTCGTCGGCGGCGGGCGCGCGCGGCGGGACCGGGCGACGCACCTGTTCACCGCGCTGCTGCGCGCCGAGGCGGGCGACGGCGCGGGCACGGTCGTCGACGTCGCGCGGGACGACGACGGCGCCGTGCTCGGTGTCGCCGTGTGGGAGCGGCCCGGGACGCACGGGGCCACGCTGCCCGCGCTCGTCGGCCAGGCGCCCACCTTCCTCCGGGCGCTCGGCGTGACCGGCGTCCCGCGGGCGCTCACGGGCCGGCAGGCGCTGGCCCGGTGCCGGCCGGAGCAGCCGCACTGGTACCTGGGCCAGATCGGCGTCACCGCGGTCGCCCGGGGCACGGGCGTCGGTTCGAGCCTGCTCGAGCACCGGTTGCGCGCCGCCGACGGGACGGGTGTGGGCGCGTACCTGGAGTCCTCGACCGAGCGCAACCGCGCGCTCTACCGACGCTTCGGCTTCGAGGAGCAGGGCGAGATCCCGGGAGTTCCGGCCGCTCGTCCGGTCGCGATGTGGCGCGAGCCCGCGCCGGTCACCGTGTGATCCGGCGCTGACCTGGCACGACGTGCTCGTCGGGCGCTTTACGTCACGGACGCGTTCCCTAAAAATCGGCCCTGACCTGCGAACTTAGCCAGGACTTCCTTGCTGGCGCGGTGCCGTGACCGGGTCTAGCGTCGACGGTACGAGCCCCCCAGCTCTGCCTGACGCACGATCCGACGCACGATCCGACGCACGATTGACGCACGGACCCCGGAGGCGCACCATGACCGATCTCATGGACCTGCCCGCCATCGCCGAGTGCTCGGTGGCCGGCTGCTCGTACAACGACCACTCCAGCTGTCACGCCGCGGCGATCACCGTGGGCGGCTCGAACGGGGACGCCCAGTGCGCCACGTTCATCCCGCTCGGGGTGAAGGGCGGCCTGGACAAGGTGCTCAGCCACGTCGGCGCGTGCCAGCGTGCCGAGTGCGCGCACAACTCGCAGCTCGAGTGCACCGCGGACTCGATCCGCGTGGGCGCCGGCCACGACGCGGCCGACTGCCTCACCTTCGCGCCGCGCTGACGCCAGCGCTGGTCGACGCCGTGCCGGTTGACGCCGTGCCGGTCGAGGCCGTGCCGGTCGAGGCCGTGCCGGTCGACGCCGTGCCGGTATCGAGGCCGGCGTCGAGCCGGCAGCGCCGGGCCGGCGGTCAGCCCGCGACGCGCAGCAGGTCGCGGACCAGGTCCGCGGCCGCGTCGACGAGCGCGCTCTCCTCGGTGACGAACCCCGGGTCGGTGCGTCGTACCTCGGTCGCCGCGTCGAGCGCGGGCAGCGGCGAGACCGCGCCGTGCGTCAGGAAGGCCGCCAGGAGCGCCCGGGCGGCCTGCGAGTAGGCGCCGCCCGCGTCCACCGCGACCTCCGCGAGGACCAGGGCCGTGACCGCGACGTCGAGCGTGGCGGCACCCGCGCGGGCGTTGGCCCAGTCGACCACCGCGGGACCGCGCTGCTCGGTGAGGATCACGTTGCCGGGGTGCAGGTCCAGGTGCAGCACGACGAGCCCGTCGGCGCCGGGAGCGGCGCCCGGCGCGGCGATCGCGTGCAGCTGGTCGTGGAGGTCGACGAGCAGCTGCGCGCCCTCCGCGAGCCCGACCTCGCCCGCGGCGAGCGCCTGCAGCAGCGTCGGGCCGTGCAGCCGCTCCATGACCAGGTCCGGGCCCTGCGCGGCGTAGACGGCCGGCGCGGGGAAGCCCTGCGCGACCACGTGGCGCAGGATCTCGACCTCGCGCGCCGCGTCCTGGCCGTCGCGGTAGCGGCGCAGCACCGTGTCGTCGTCGAGCACGTACACGTCGGCGCGCGACCCGGACGTCAGGAGCGGGCCGGGCTCGTCGGTCGCCAGGAAGTGGGCCTCCGTGCCACCGGGGGACGCGTGCGGGTGCGTCGCGGGATCGGGGGGCTCGACCTCGCCCGACGCGCCGACCGCTCCGGCCGGCAGGTCACCCGGCGACACACCTGGGCCCGGGGTCGGGGCAGGGTCGTGCGGGGCGAGGCCGGCGGGGGTCATGGGATCGAACGTAACCCCGATCCGGCCGCGCGCAACCCGTTCGGGGGACGGCTCAGGGTCGCGCGAGCGCGTCGAGCCGGCGGACCGCCTCGTCGTACGTCGGGGGCAGGCCCTCGGACCAGCGGCGCAGCGGGTGCCGGGTCACGTCGGTCACCCGGCCCGCGCGGGTGCGGGCGGTCACACGGGCGTCGAGCACGACGAGCGCGTCGTCGGGCCGCTCGTCCGCGGGAGAGAGGACGACGAACGCGCCGCCACCCAGCGACGCCATCGGGCGGGCGGGGCCGAACGCGTCGAGCAGCGCCGCTCCGACGGCGGCCGAGCGTGCCGCGCGTGTGAAGGGGTCGGGGACGCCCGCGGCGACGTCGACGACGAGCAGGCGGTCGGTCGCCGCGGGGTAGCACTCCGCGAGCCGGATCCGGAGGTACTCCGCCGACGGGAGCCCCGACTCGGGGTCGCGGCCCCACGGGACGCCGACGGGCGCTGCCTGCGCGTCGGCCCAGCCGGTGCACAGCGCGCGCACTACTGGCAGCGGCGGCTCCCCGGCGCCGGTGGTGCGGTAGAGGCAGCCGAGGTCGTCGATCGCCTCCGCGACACCGACCCCCGCGTCCCCGCGCGCGGAGCCGAGGCGGGCGGCCGCCGCGACGGCGTCGTCGTGGAGCAGGATCGCGACGGCGAGCTCGTCGACGGCCGGGTGGTACCAGTCGGACGGGCGCCGCCACACGGACGCCACGGACTCGTCGCGCCACCGCTCGAGGAGGCCGGTCGACTCGAGCAGCGCGGCGGACGGAGGCGGGAACGGTGTCGGGAGCACGGGCGGCATCTCGGCTGTCACGCCCCATGAGAGGAGGGTCGGTGCAGGTCGTGACGCCGGTGCGCGGCTTTTCACCCGCTCGGCCCAGCGTGCGGGCGTGCGCTCGGGGATAACGCCCGGTCCGTCCTGTATGTCACCCTGGGAAGGCTCGCGCGGCGATCGCGCGCGCCCAGACGGCCGGGAGACGAGCAGACGTGGACGCAGCCACCGTCGCGCGGAGCGACGCGGAGCTGATCTCCGCCGTGCGCGCGGGCGACGTCGCCGCCTTCACCGAGCTGTACGAGCGGCACGCCGCCGCCGCGACCGCGGTCGCCCGCCGGTACACCGACGACGCGGCGGACGCCGACGACGTGACCGCCGACGCCTTCACCGCGGTGCTCGGCGCCCTGCAGCGCGGCAACGGCCCCGACGAGGCGTTCCGCGCCTACCTGTTCACCGTGGTCCGGCGCACCGCGACGACGCGGCGCGAGGGGCTCCGCAAGGTCCGCCCGACGGACGACCTGGCGACCCTCGAGGCCGGGACCGCGCTCGCCGGGACCGCGGAGGAGCCCGCGCTCGCCGGGTTCGAGCGGGGCGTGGTCGCGCGGGCCTTCCACTCGCTGCCCGAGCGCTGGCAGGCGGTGCTGTGGCACACCGAGGTCGAGGGGCTGCCGCCCGCCGAGATCGCACCGCTGCTCGGGCTGACCGCGAACGGCGTCGCCGCGCTCGCGTACCGCGCGCGCGAGGGGCTGCGCCAGGCCTACCTCCAGCAGCACCTGAACGACCCGCTGGACCCCGGGTGCCAGGCGGTCGCGTCCTCGCTGGGCGCGTACGTGCGCGGCGGCCTGGGCGCGCGGGAGAACCGCAAGGTCGAGGCGCACCTCGAGGAGTGCGGCGAGTGCCGCGCGCTGGTGCTCGAGCTCGGCGACGTGAACCACGGCATGCGGGCGGTCATCGCGCCGCTGGTGCTCGGCCTCGTCGGGCTCGGGGCGATCGCGAAGCTGCTTCCGCTCGCGGGCGCCGCGGGAGCCGCCGGTGCCGCGGGTGCGGCGGCCGGGGGCGCCGGCGCCTCGGGCGGCGGCACGGGCAGCGGCTCAGGTAGCGGGGCCGGCGGCGGTGCGGCGAGCGGGGGCACGGCCGGTGCAGGTGCCGCCGGTGCCGCGGGGACCGGGACGACGGTCGGGACGGCTGTCGGCGCGGCCGGGGGAGCCGGGTCGGGCGTGGCCTCGGCGGGCGGCGTCGCCGCGTTCCTCGCGAGCATCCCCGCCGCCGCGGTGGCCGCAGCCGCGGGCGTGATCGTCGTCGCGGCGGTCGCCGTCGCCGTCGCGCTCGGCCTGACGAGCCCGGGCCAGGACCCCGAGGCGGACCCGGTGCCGTTCAGCACCACGACCGACGACGCCGGCCCGTCCTCGGCGCCCACCGACGGGAGCGGCCCGACGCCGTCCGCGCCCGGCACGGCCGACCCGACGAGCACCCCGATCGGTGTCCCGACGGACGACGCGAACGGTCCGGTGGGCGTGGGCGACCCGGACGGCGCGCCCACGGACGACCCCACCGACGCCCCGAGCGGCTCGCCCACGGACGCCCCGACCGGCGGGCCCACCGGTGAACCGACCCCCGAGCCCACGACCGACCCGACCACCGAGCCGACGACCGAGCCCACCACCGAACCCACGACCGAGCCGACGACCCAGCCCACCGCTGAGCCGACGAGCGAGCCCACCACTGAGCCGACGACCGAGCCGACGCCGCCGCCGGCCGATCCCGACGTCGTCGTCGACGTGCCGCCGGACGGACTGGTGCTGGCGGGCGGCGCGGCGGGCCAGGAGCTCTCTCTCGCGCTGCGCAACGAGGGCGACCTCGCGGCGGTCGACCTGGTGGCGGAGCTCGCGGTGCCCGAGGGGGTGTCGATCGACGCGCAGAGCGTCGCGGTCGAGCTCGAGGCGGCCCCGCTCTTCGCCCCCGCGCGCATCGCGCCGCGGACGCCCATGAGCCCCGGCGCGGGTGCGGGTGGGCGATCCGACACGGGCACGAACGCGGGAACAGGCGCGGGAACAGAGGCGGGAACAGAGCCGGACGCTGCCGCGGGCACGTTGTGGCAGCCCCGATGGACCCTGCCGCCGCGCGCGCAGGCGGCGGCCGGCGACTGGTCCTGCGCGGTGCCGGACGCGCGCCACGCGCGGTGCCTGCTCGACCGCCTGCCCGGCGGCGCGACGGCGCGGCTGTCGGTCAGCGTGAGCGTCGACGAGTCGTTCGCCGACGAGGCCGCGGACGTGCGCCTCACGGTGCACGGCGACGAGGTGGTCTACGAGCCGCCGCCCATCCACGTCGGCGTGACGCCGTCGCCCGCACGGCTCGCGCTCGACCGCGACCAGCCCGGCCTCGACCTGGTCGCGGGGCGCGAGCGCACCGCGACGTTCCTGCTCCGCAACGCGGGCCGGTCCGCCGCGCCGGAGATGACCGCGGCGCTGACCCTGCCGCCCGGCGTGCGCTGGACGGGCACCCAGGCGGCCCCGTGGACGTGCCGGACCGGCGAGGGCGCGCTGGTGTGCGTCACGGGTCGCGTCGAGGCCGGCGCGCCCGTGCCGCTGACGGTCGGGCTCGCCGCAGTCGCTGGGCTCTCGGGTCGCGTGGACATCGGCACGTCGCTCGCCCCGAGCCGTGCGCCCTACTCGTCGAGCCCCGACGTCGCCGCGCGCGTCTGGCAGCCGGCCACGCTCGTCGTGACCGGCGCGGCGCGGCTCGACGTCGCCGGCGGCAGGACGTCCTCGCTCGCCCTCGACGTCGCCAACACCGGGGAGCTCGACGCCGCGCGCGCGGTGGTCACGGCGCGCCTCCCGGTCGGGCTGCACCTGGCGCCGGCGGCCACCGCGGGCGACTGGGAGTGCACCGAGGCTGAGGACGGCGCGGTCACCTGCGTCGGGCCGGCCCTCGCCGCCGGCGCGAGCAGCGGCCTCGCGCTGAGCGTGCGGGCGGAGCCGGGCGTCGTCGGACCGGCCGGCGGCGTCGTCGTCGAGGCGACGGCGCCGGACGCGGACCCCGGCACGCTGCAGGTGCCCGTCCTGGGCGCCGCCCCGGTGCTCACGGTCGACCAGGCGGCGGTCGGGCTCCAGGCGGACGACACCGGTGAGGTGGTCTTCTCCGTGGGCGTGACGGGCGGCGAGGAGTCGGCGGACGCCGCGGAGGTCGCCGCGCGCGTGGACCTGCCCGAGAACCTCGTGGTCGGCACCCTCCCCGACGGCTGCGCGGCCGACGGCGCCGACGTGGTGTGCCGGTGGGACCGGCTCGACGTGGGCGCGGCCGCGGAGGTGCTGCTGCCGGTGCGGTCGCGGTGGAGCGCGACGTCGCTCGTGACGATCACGGCCACGGCGGCCGGGGCCGACGAGGTGGTCGCGCGGACGCGGGTGCCCGCGCGGTCCGGCGACCTCGCGCAGCGGTTCGAGACGGCGACCGGCGGCTGGGACGTCACCGAGGCGGGTGCGCCGGTGCTGTCGTGCGACCCCCGGCTCGCAGCCTGCGTCCGCGCGCTGCGGGGCGAGGCGGACAACAACAGCCAGGCCATGCTCCCGCTGGACGAGGCGCCGCCCGCCGCAGGGACGCCGCGCGCGAAGGTCGCGGTCTCGTCGAGCACCACGGTCATGGTGCCGCAGGGCCGGGAGATCGCGTTCGCGGGGCTGTACTGGTCGGCGGTGCGGGGCCCGGCGGACACGTGGAGCGCCGGGCTGGACGGTGCGCTGCTGCGCGGGCCGGGCGGCGGGTACGTCGCGGTCACGGGCGAGCACACCGAGCGCGCCGACGCGAGCGGGCGCCGGTACTACACGGCGTTCGCCGACGTGACCGAGCGGGTCCGGGCGCAGGGCGCGGGCACCTGGTCCGTCGCGGACGTGGCGGTGAGCGCCGGTCGCACGGACAAGGACCCCACCTACTACGGCGGCTGGTCGCTCGTCGTCGTCTACTCCGCTCCCGGTGACGCGCGCGTGTCGGTCTACGACGGCGGGCTGTGGGTCGGCACCGCGTCGCCGCCCCCGGCGTTCCGGTTCGCCGCGCCCGCGGGCTCCCGGGCGCGGCTGGGCGTCGTCGGCTGGGAGGGCGACCGCGGGCTCTCGGGCGACCAGCTGCGCCTCGGCGGGCTGTGCCGCGCCGGGACCACCGCGCTCACACCGCTGCGCGCGGACGGCTCCGCGGGCTCGTCGGGCAACGCGTTCGACTCCTCGGCGAGCGGCTGGCGCACGTCGTCGTCGCTCGGCGTGGACGCCAAGGGCTTCCTCCCGACGAGCCTGCCGTGCGACGTCAACGAGCTCACCCCGAGCACCACGGGCGACCAGTACATGGTCGGCGCGATCACGCTGCGCGCCGAGACGGCTCCCGCGACGGCCGGCTGACGGTCCCGGGCGTCAGTCCGCGGGCTCGAGCACCGCGGCGACGGCGGCCGCGACCGGCACGGCACCCGACGTGAGCTCGAGCGTGAGCCCGGCGGTGGCCGGCTCCTGGAGCAGCGCGAGCAGCACGTCGGCGACGTCGGCACGGGGCACGTCGGTCTCCGCGTGCTCGTCGGCCTCGCGCGACAGCGGGCGGATCTCGAGCCGCACCGCGCCGGTCGCCGGCTCGTCCGTGAGCCGGCCCGGGCGGAGCACCGTCCAGTCGAGCGGCCGCTGGCGCAGGTCCTCCTCGCTGGCGGCCTTGGCCCGCAGGTAGGCCGCGAAGACGTCGTCGGTGCCGTCCGCGGGCTCGTCGTCGACGCCCATCGCGGAGACCAGCACGTAGCGCCGGACGCCGGCGGACTCCGCCGCGTCCGCGAGGAGCTGCGCGGCGCCCCGGTCGACCGTGTCCTTGCGGGCGAGGCCGGAGCCCGGCCCGGCGCCCGCGGCGAACACCACCGCGTCCGCGCCCGTGATCGCGTCCGCGACGTCCTGGACGTTGCAGCGCTCGAGGTCGAGCACGGTGGGCTCGGCACCGTCGCGCGTCACGTCGTCGACCTGGTCGAGCGAGCGGATCAGCGCGACCGGGACGTCCCCGCGCGCCGCGAGCGCGCGCGTGAGGTGACGCGCGACCTTGCCGTGTCCGCCAGCCACCGCGATCCGCATGGCGCCCACGGTAGGCACGGGCCGCCGGTCCGGCGACCGCTCGCGCGTCCGCGCAGGTCAGACCACGCCGTAGAGGCGGTCGCCCGCGTCGCCCAGGCCGGGGACGATGTACGCCCGCTCGTCCAGGCGCTCGTCGACGGCCGCGACCACGACCTGCACGTCCGCGCGGTCGCCGACGAACTCCTCGACCACGCGCAGGCCCTCGGGCGCCGCGAGCAGGCAGACCGCCGTGACGTCGTGCGCTCCGCGCTGGAGCAGGTAGTCGATCGCCGCCACCAGCGTGCCGCCGGTCGCGAGCATCGGGTCCAGCAGGAAGCACTGCCGGCCGGAGAGGTCCTCG
This sequence comes from Cellulomonas fulva, assembly GCF_018531375.1. Taxonomy (NCBI): domain Bacteria; kingdom Bacillati; phylum Actinomycetota; class Actinomycetes; order Micrococcales; family Cellulomonadaceae; genus Cellulomonas; species Cellulomonas fulva. The sequence continues at coordinate 1,376,011 of NZ_JAHBOH010000001.1, forward strand.
GGGAGCCGGTTGGCGTAGGTGATCGCCTCGAGCGTCTCCTCGTCGCGCTGCATCCCCAGGAAGCCGACCTCCGCGGACGGCAGCAGGCGCGTCATCCCGTCGAGCATGCCCAGGCCGGCGCGCAGGATCGGCACGACGAGCGGGCGCGGCTGGGCCAGCTTGGTGCCGGTGGTCACCGCGACCGGGGTCGTGATCTCGACCTCGCGGGTCCGGACGTCACGCGTCGCCTCGTACGCCAGGAGCGTGACGAGCTCGTCCACCAGGAGCCGGAACGTGGCCGACGGCGTGGCGGCGTCCCGCAGGACCGTGAGCTTGTGGGCGACGAGCGGGTGGTCCGCAACATGCAGGCGCATGTTCGCAGGCTACCCGCCGCGCGGCCCGCCGGACGGGCACGAGGTCCGCCCCCGTGCCGTGACGTCGCGCCGGAGCGGAGGGTGGCGCGGCGCGGGTGGTGCGGGGTGGGGGATTATGGCGCGCATGGCGTCGCGTCGGGTCCCCGTGGGTGAGCGGGAGCTGTGGGCGATGGGCGCGGCGCTCGACGAGGCGCGCGCGGCGCTGGCGACCGGCGACGTGCCGGTCGGCGCGGTCGTCCTGGGGCCCGAGGGCACGCTCGTCGGACGCGGGCGGAACGTGCGCGAGGCGGACGGCGACCCGACGGGGCACGCCGAGGTGCGCGCGCTGCGCGAGGCCGCCGAGCGGCTGGGGCGGTGGCGGCTCGACGACTGCACGCTGGTCGTGACGCTCGAGCCGTGCCTGATGTGCGCGGGCGCGACCGTCCTGGCGCGCGTGCCGCGGCTGGTGCTGGGCGCGTGGGACCCGAAGGCGGGCGCGTGCGGGTCGCAGTGGGACGTGGTCCGGGACCGGCGCGTGAACCACCGCGTCGAGGTGCTCGGCGGCGTGCGCGAGGAGGAGTGCGGCGCGGTGCTGCGCGAGTTCTTCGCGGACCACCGCGAGGCGTAGCTCAGGGCAGCGCGAGGCGTAGCTCAAGGCAGGAGGACGGCGAGCCCGGTGCGGCACTCGTCGAGGAAGTGCTGGTACAGGTCGGGCCGGCGGTCCAGGGCCCACCGCGGGACGTCGAGCAGCTGCAGCACGGCGAGCTGCACCAGGACGCGCTCGGTGGCGCGGTCCAGCGGCGCGCCGGCAGCCGCAGCGGCCTCGGCCAGGTCCGCCTCCGCGACCTCGCGCCGGACGCGCGCGAGGACCAGGACGTGGCGCAGGTCCGTCCACGGGCTCGGCCCGGTCGACGCGTTGCCCCAGTCCAGCAGCACGGGCGGGCCGCCCGCGGCGGGTGCGACGAGGTGGCGCGGCGCCAGGTCGCCGTGCGTGAGCCCGTAGGTCAGCCGCGTCGTCGCGAGCTCGTCGACGAGGGCGCGCAGCCCGGCCTGCTGGTGCGCGGCGTACGCGCCGTCCCGCAGGAGCGGGTCGTCGTCGGTCAGCGCCTGCCGGTTGTGTGCGACGTGCTGCGCCCAGGCGCGCGGGACGTCCCGGCCGAACCGCGTGAACAGGCCGTCCGGTGCGTCGTCGAGCGCCACGTCGGCCAGGCGGCGCGCGTACTCGCCCAGCGCCGACCACGGCCGCGCGACGGGTCCGCCGTCGTCCGGTGCGTGCTCGTGCACCATGACGGCGCGGTCCCCGACGAGCCCGACGTGCACGACACGGGGTGCCGGGACGCCGGCCCGCGCCGCCGCGGTCGCGGCCCATGACTCCTCGGCGAACTGCGCGGGCCACCGGTCGCCGAGCGGCGAGCGGACGACCCAGTCGAACCGCGTGCCGTCCGTCTGCACGCCGCGGACCCGCAGGACCCGGTTCATCGCACCCCCGCCCAGCACCGCGACCGAGCCGACCGCGCAGCCCAGCGGCTCGATTACGGCCCGCGCGAGCGTCACGTCGGCCGCGGTCACCTCGTCGGACCGCACCTCGTCGGGCTGCTGTTCGTCGGGCGCGGTCACGCGGGGTGCGGCAGGTCGGGGAGGGACTCGGCGAGCGCGGTGAGGGTCGGCGACGTCCCGGCGTCGAGCGTCAGGGTGGCGTGCCTGTCGCCGCGCGTCGCCCCGCGGTTGACGATCACGACAGGCTTGCCGGTCTGCGCGGCGTGCCGCACGAAGCGGAGCCCGGACTGCACCGTGAGCGACGAGCCGGCGACCAGCAGCGCGTCGCCGGCGTCGACCATCGCGTACGCCCGCTCCACACGCTCGCGCGGCACGGTCTCCCCGAAGTACACGATGTCCGGCTTGAGCATCCCGCCGCACACGTCGCAGTCGGCGACGACGAAGTGGCTGGTCCGCTCGATCACCGCGTCCGCGTCCGGCGCGATCTCCACGTCCCCGACCGTCCCGACCGACTCGACGAAGCCGGGGTTGAGCGCGTCCAGCCGGTCCGCGAGGTCGGCGCGCGGCACCACCGTGCCGCAGCTGAGGCAGACCACGCGGTCGTACCGCCCGTGCAGGTCGATGACGTGGTGCGAGCCCGCGGCCTCGTGCAGCAGGTCGACGTTCTGCGTGATGAGGCCCCCGACGACCCCGCGGTGCTCGAGCGCCGCGAGCGCCCGGTGGCCGGCGTTGGGCAGCGTGCGGTGCACGTGCCGCCAGCCGACGTGGTTGCGGGCCCAGTAGTGGCGCCGGAACGCCGCGTCACCGACGAACTGCTGGAACGTCATCGGCGTGCGCGGCGGCGAGTCCGGGCCCCGGTAGTCGGGGATGCCGGAGTCCGTCGAGACGCCCGCACCGGTCAGCACCGCAAGCCGGTGCCCGGCCAGCAGGGCGACCACGTCCGCCAGCGTCCCGGCGGTCAGGGGTGCGGCGGTCGGTGCGGCGTCGCTCACCTGTCCACGGTACGTCCGGCCCGGTCGCGAGGTGCGTCCGCGGCCCGGATTCGGAGCACGGCCCCCGAGCGGGTACCCTTCTGCACCGAGGTAGCGTGTCCGAGCGGCCTAAGGAGCACGCCTCGAAAGCGTGTGTGGGTGAAAGTCCACCGTGGGTTCAAATCCCACCGCTACCGCCAAGGGGTACTGACAACACTCAGTGCCTTGAAGTGACAGAACCCCTCGCGGGGGCCCGGACGGGCGTCCTGCGGGGGGTTCCGTCGTCCCTCGGGTGCTCGATCGGGCCGTTGCGGTTCGTCCGTGCGGGCTTTCGCGCACCGCAGCGGCACACGGCGGTGCACGGGCGCGACAACTGGCCCATCGGCCTCGAGCCGTGGGCTACCGAAGGGTGCTGGCGTTGACGCCGGTCAGACTGCGGGGGCGGGCTCAGCGACGCGGGTGGTTCGTCGTCGAGGGGACCTCCGTACCCCGCCATGGCGCGATAGCGCGAGCAGGAGGTCGTCGGTCTGGTAACCAGGGCCCCGGTCCACTTGCGAGGCTGACGAGGCGGATCCAGCCCCGCTGAACACGTTCACCGTCGCGTGCCTTCAGGTTGCCGAAGATCCCCTCGAAGGCCTTGCGGCGGCAGTGGTCTGCGATCCAGGCGTCGGAGCCCCAGCGGTGCCTGACGCAGGCGCGGCCGCCGTGCTCAGCTGCTACGGATGCCTGGGTTGGGTGGTCAGGCGAGAGTGAAAGAGCCGACCGGGAAGCCGAACCCGAGCATGGCCTCGGTCGTGAAGGCGACGACGATCTCATCGGCGGGGACGAACAGTGTGCCATCCTCGTTCGGCATGCCGGCGACTAACCAGACTGGGCCTGCGGCGAAGTCGAGCCGTAGCGCCGTGGGCACCCTGGCGCCCTCGGCGAACCTGATCGTCGAGCCCATCAGCTCCCAGTGGGTCGCCACGGCAGTCACTGGTTGGCCCGCGCGTGAGCGCCATTGGGCGTGGTCGGTGACAGACCAGCTCTCGGGCGCGTGCTCGCCCTGCTGGAGGAACGAGGTCATCGGGTCGGGAAAGACCTCCACGCCGTAGTCAGAGAAGGTGTTCGTCCACAGCACCGAGAAGGGCCCTGCGCTGGTCTGCAGACCCACGCCCATGACGGCGTGGTGCCAGTGGCCGTAGTCCCACTCGCGTGGCTCGGGGCTGAAGTTGTAGATATCCCAGTACTCGACGGCATCGACCCGGAGCCCGACCAAGGAGGCCGTCTTCCGGTCGAAGTCTTCCCACGCGCTCACAGCGCGAATAGTGCCCTACGCCATGTGCGGGCGTTGCCCCTTTAACGCTCCGCACTGCTTTGTCGTTCGTCCGTCCCATGACCTTGGTGTCTGCGTCGAGCAAGTCGACCGCGAGCGTCTCCTGCGAGACCCGGGCGGTGAGGCCGCCATTGTCCGGCCGAGTGGCACCTTCTGCCCGACCACGACGATGACGCCTGTAGCGGAGGCGCGCCGTTGCACGGTGACCGGCTCGAGCGCGCCCCTGGACGCCGCGGGCCTGCCGGCACGGCCTGCTGGAGTCAGTACTGCTCGCCCGGGGCCACCGGGTTGCCCCCGTGCGCAGGACGAATCTGGTGGTCGGGTCGAACGCAATCACCATGTGCTCCGTGTCTGAGATCCTCGCGAGCCGCCGGATGGGGGTGTGGATCGAGGACGACGCGCCCCCTTGTCGAGACGTCCCGAGACAGGACAGCGCGCTCCGCCCGACGCTCGCGAGAGCTCTTCTTCCTGAATCAACCGCGCGGCTCCGCCTTCTCCACTCCGCGATGGGCTACGTCCACCGCTCACCCCGGCCTTCGACAGCTGGTGTGCTCCGCTCTCGGTCCGATGCCTCCGAATGGGTTGACCTCATTGCTCCCGAAGGGCAGAGGTGCCACTCTTCCGCGGTGATGACGCTCGAAGACCGCAAGGCCGGCTTCTGGTGGCAGGTGGGCCGGCCATGTCGAGCCGTCGGCCGCGGCGTCCGCCGCGTCTGGAGCGTCCTCGACTTCCTCGAGTTCCTTGGTCTGATCGCTCGTGGCGTCGCCCGGATGCTCCGCAGAATGGCCAGCCTGTTCGACGACTGGTTCTGACATCCCGACTCGGCCGACAGGGCACGGCATGGGGGTCCGAGACTGCGCCGCAACCACAGACGCGGTCGAGAGCATTCGAGAGCGTCCGCCCAGGTCAGATCCCGGATCACCCAAGCCAGCCAACCCCTCGAGGACTTGAGCTCAAGCCCACCCGCTACCGCCATTCGAAGCACGCGGATCTCCGCGCCCGGGGCCCTTCGCCGTCTCCGCGGCTTCCGCCTGTCGCCCGACGAGCCACCAGGCGGGTTGCGGGTGGAGAAGCTCCCGCCTGGCGCAACGTTCTCCACCCGTTCGTGGCGGACGGTGCGGCGCGCGTCGGCACCGGCGCCTGCGGCGGCTCGGGCAGGATGTCGGCGCGCGGGCGGTCCGCGCCGAGCGCGGGACGAAGGAGCCCCATGAGCCAGACGCAACCAGGGTGGTACGACGACGGCAGCGGCACCGGGACCCAGCGGTGGTGGGACGGCAGCGCGTGGACCGACCGGACCCAGCCCGCGCCGCCCGGTGGTGGCGGGATCAGCGGGGCGATCGACCGGATCCAGGCGGAGGCGGTCGCGGGCGGCCAGCCGCGGCCGGCGCCGCAGGGCATGAGCTACGTCGTGCTGCAGGTGGTCCTCAAGGAGAAGTTCTGGGGCACCGGCTCGGGGAACCTCACGGAGCTCGAGCGGGCCATCAACGCGCAGGCGGCGCTCGGGTACCGGCTGCACACCATCAGCACCGCGGCGGCGGGCAGCAAGGGCCTCGGCGGGGGCGACCGCATCCAGGCGACCATGGTCTTCGAGCGCATCGTCTGACCCGCGGTCACCAGGTGCGGGAGCGCGCGCACCCCTAGCATCGCCGCGTGGATCACGCGTCGACGGTGGACTGGGTCGTGTTCGTGCTGGTCGTGGGCGCGCGGCTCGTGGTGCCGCTGCTCATCGGGCGGTTCCCGCTGCCGGCGATCCTGGCGGCGCTCGTCGTCGACGGCGTGGACAAGTCGCTGTTCGAGGCGTTCACGGACCTGGACCTGGAGAACTACCAGTCCTACGACAAGGCGCTGGACGTCTACTACCTCGCGGTCGCGTACCTGGCGGTGCTGCGCAACTGGCGCGACCGGTTCTCGGTCGGCGTGGTCGCGGCGCTCTGGTACTACCGGCTGGTCGGGGTGCTGGCGTTCGAGCTGACCGACGCGCGCTGGCTGCTGGTGGTGTTCCCCAACACGTTCGAGTACGTCGTCATCGCGATCGAGGTGGTGCGCACCCGGTGGGACCAGCGCCGGATGTCGGGGGCGGCGGTGCTGGGCCTGGCGGCGGTGATCTGGGTGGTGGTGAAGCTGCCGCAGGAGTGGTGGATCCACGTGGCGCAGCGCGACGTCACCGACGAGCTCGGGAAGCGGCCGTGGGTCGGCGTCCTGCTCGTCGTGCTGGGCGTGACGGCGGCCGTCGTCGTGCGGCGGCTGTGGTCGCGCCTGCCGCGGCCGGACTGGCGGTTCACGCTCGACGCCGACGAGGTCTCGCGCCGCACCGCCACGCGTGACCGTGACCTGGCCCCGCGGCCCACGCCGCGGCCGGGGCCGCGTGCCGCGGCGGTGACGCGCTGGGCGGTGGGGGAGAAGGTCGTCCTCGTCGGGCTGGTGACCACGATCCTGGTCTCCTCCTACCCGCGCATCGACGCGCGCTGGTGGGCGGCCTGGGCGGTGGTCGCCGGGACCGTCCTGGTGCACGCCGCGCTGCAGGGGTGGCGGCTGCGCTCGGGCCACCACGGTCCGACGAGGCTCGGTCCGCAGCTCGCCGCCAACACGCTGATCAGCCTCGTGGCGATCGTGGCGCTGACCGCGCTGGTCTCGGGCGGCAGGTCGGCCGACGTCCCGCTGGTCGACGCCGTGCTCATCGCCTGGGTGGTCGCGCTGGTCACGACCCTGTACGACCGGTGGGTGCCTTCCGCGTGGACGGACGGGCCGACGAGCGACGGGCCGATGGGCCCGCGCCCGGACCGGCGCGAGGAGCCGCCCGTCGCTGTGACGCTGCCGCCGGCCGCGGGGTAGCGGCCGGGCTCAGGCGACCGAGGCCGCGCCGCGCTTGAGGACGTGCATGCGGCGCAGCGCGTCGGCGACGAGCGCGTCAGGGCCGTCGGTCGCGGGGTGGGACGCCTCGACGACGAGCCGCACCGGCCGGTCGTCGCCGCGCTGCGGGGCCAGCGCGCGGGCGAGGTCCTGATCGAGGCGCGCGACGTGCGCCGCGAGGCGGTCCGGGGTCGCGCCGGTGACCAGCGTGACGGCCATGAACTCGTCCGAGCCCGTGCGGCCGACGAGGGTGCCGGTGGGCAGCGCGCCGGACAGGCGGCCCGCGAGGCGGACCAGGAAGTCGTCGCCGGCCGCGGCGCCGTGCGTGGCGTTCAGCGCGCCGAACCCGTCGACGTCGACCACGACGAGCAGCAGCCGACGGCCGGGCTCGCGGGTCATGGGCCACCAGGTCCCGAGCGTGTGCCGGACCAGCTCCCGGCCGGGCAGCCGCGTCAGGGGGTCGTGCAGCGAGCGCGCGGACAGCGACGCGACCAGGGACAGCACCAGGTCTGCGGTCGCGACGGACGCCCACGTGGCGGACCGGACCACGACGTCGTCGTAGCGCGCCGCGCCCTGGCGCTCCATGGCGAGGGCCGCGGCCTCGACGACGCCCGTCCCCGCGTCGACGACCAGGGGCGCGAAGTCGGCGACCTCGACCACGGGCCGGCGGGACAGCACCGCACGGCCGAACCCGAGCCGGCCGGTCTGCGCGTCGGCGAAGCGGGTGCGCGTGAGCAGCCCGATGCGCTCGTCGTCGCCCTGCACCCCCAGGCAGGAGACGTGCGGCGACCGGAACAGCAGCTCCACCTCGCTCATCGGCGTCTGCGGCTCGACCACGGCGAGGTCGACCGCGAGGTCGGCCACCAGCCGGTGCACGCCTCCGGCCGCCCGTGCGGCTCTGACCAGCATGTCCACGTCGTTCGACACCCGGGCATCCTGCCCCGCGCCGGCATGGCCGTGGTCGGATGAATCGGTTGAACCGGTCGTCGGGAGGAAGTGTTCACCGACTCGTCGCCTGCACGTCGTCCGACGGCAGCAGGACCGCGTCTCCACCCCAGGACGGTGGTGGCGTGGCGCGTCGGCCCGGAGGATCGGACGCATGACAGCAGCAGCACGCCCCCGGCGGGGCTGGGTCGGCCTCGGGTTCGCGGCGGTGCTCGCGGGGCTCGTCGCCGCGCTCCTCCTGGCGACCCCCGTGCCCGTCGCCGCGATCGAGGTCGACGGCTACCTCACGCCCGACGTGGGTGTCCTGCGGCCGTTCCTCGCCCTGGTCGTGGGCGTCGTCGTCGTGGGCGCCGTGCTCCTGGCGGCACGCGCGCCCGTCCTGGCCACGCTCGTCGCGCTCGCGCCGTTCGTGCTGCTGCCGTGGTCCGGCGCCTTCCTGTGGGGCTGGCTGGCCGCGCTCGTGGCGGTGACCCTGGTCGCTGCCCTGCGCGGGTGGCGGCACGCCGTCGTGCCGTGGTGCGTCACCGTCGGGGTCGTCGCCGTGTACTGCGGCACCGAGGCCGTGGCCTACCTGCCGATCGGCGCGGTGACGTCCGGCACGGGCCAGGAGTTCGAGGGCGTCGTCTTCGCGCTCTACGTCCTGTGGATCACCGGGCTGACCGTCGCGGCCGGCGCCGTGGGCGCACGCCGGGACGCGCGCGCCCTGGAGCAGCGTGCGCGGGGTCGGGAGGAGCGGGCGCTCGTGACGGACACGCTGGCGCGCGAGCGGGCGCGCATGGCGCGGGACCTGCACGACGTGGTGGCCCACCACGTCTCGCTCATCGCCGTCCGTGCGGAGAGCGCGCCCTTCCAGCACCCGGACCTCGACGACGACGCGCGCGCCGTGCTGGCCGCCGTGGCGGCGGACGCGCGGTCCGCCCTGGGCGAGCTCCGGGAGGCGCTCGCCGTCCTGCAGCGAACGGAGGCGCCGCCCGACGAGGCCGACGAGGCCGGCCGGACCGCGCAGGTCAGCCGCCGGCCGCAGCCGACCGCGGCCGACGTCGATGCCCTGGTCGACGAGGCGCGCGGCGCCGGTCAGCAGGTGCGCGTCACCGGCGAGTGGGCCGACGTGCCCGACGCCGCCGGCTACGTGCTCTACCGCGCCACGCAGGAGGCGCTGACGAACGCGCGCCGGCACGCGCCGGGCAGCGTCGTCGACCTGCAGCGGCTGCAGCACGGCGACCAGGTGGGGGTGCGCGTCTCGAACCCGTCCGCGGGAGGCGTGCGGACGGTGCGCCGCGGCCGCGGGCTCGTCGGGATGCAGGAGCGCGTCGACGCGGTCGGCGGGACGCTGCTCGTCGGGCCGACGGCCGACGCGTTCGTCGTCGAGGTGCGCCTCCCGGACGGGACGCGCCGGCGGGACCGCGCGGGCCGGCCGGCGGGGGTGCGCGCGTGACGCGCGTCGTCGTGGCCGACGACCAGGCCGTGGTGCGCGCGGGCTTCGCGGCGATCCTCGACGCGGCGCCGGACCTGGAGGTCGTGGGCGCCGCCGCCGACGGGCGCGAGCTGGTCGACCTCGTCGCGGCGCAGCAGCCCGACGTCGCGGTGGTCGACGTGCGCATGCCCGTGCTCGACGGCATCGAGGCGACGCGCCTGCTCGTCGCCCACCACCCGGCGACGCGCGTGCTGGTCCTGACGACGTTCGACCTCGACGAGTACGTGTACGACGCGCTGCGTGCCGGGGCGTCGGGCTTCCTGCTCAAGGACGTCCCCGCGTCGCGGCTGGTCGAGTCGGTGCGGCTGGTGGCGGACGGCTCGATGCTGCTCGGGCCGACCGTGACACGGCGGCTGGTCGAGGACTTCGCCGGACGCCCGGCGGCGGACCGCCCGGACGGCGCGGCCGCCATCGCGCTGGCGACGCTCACCCCGCGCGAGACCGAGGTGGTCGCCGCGGTCGCCCGCGGCCTGTCGAACGCGGAGGTCGGCGCCGAGCTCTTCATCACCGAGCCGACGGTCAAGTCGCACGTGTCCGAGGCGCTGCGCAAGCTCGGCTGCCGCGACCGCGTGCAGCTGGTGATCGCCGCGTACGAGGCCGGGCTCGTCCGGCCGGCCGCGGGGGGCGGCACAGGGTGAGCACGATCGTGCTGGTGCTGGTCGCGACGGGGCTGCTCATGAGCGTCGTCGGGTCCTTCGCGCCGGTGTTCGTGGCCGAGGCGTACGTGGTCGCGGTCGCGGTGGCGCAGCCCGTCGGCGTCGCGCTCGCGGTGGCGGCCGCGGTGGTCGTCGGGCAGACGCTGGGCAAGCTCGTCGTCCTGGTCTGCGCCCGGGCGGCGCCGCCCGCCGACGGGGCGGGACGGCGGGCGTGGCTCGACCGGCTGCGGGCGCGGACGGAGCGGTGGCGCGCCGCCCGGGCGGGCTCCGGACCGGCGCGGGCCGGCGGCTGGCTGCGGCGGCACGTGGCGTCGGTCGACCGGTGGACGGTCGACGCGATGGCGCGGCCGCGGGCGCCGCTGGTCGTCGCGGTGAGCGGCGCGGTCGGGCTGCCGCCGCTGCTCGTCGTGACCGTCTACGCGGGCCGGTCGACCATGCCGACCTCGTGGTTCGCCGCGGCCTGCGCCGCGGGGCGGGGCGCGCGGATGCTCACGCTCGCGCTGGTCCCGGGCCTCGCGGGCGGGCTCGCGTTCCTCTGACGACCATCGCCGAAGCCCCCCGACCAGCTCTGCCGGCCAGTTCTGCCGGCCGGCTCTGCCGGCCAGTCCTGCCGGCCGGCTCTGCCGATCAGCCGGACCCGGTGACCGTCACCCGGACGTCCTCGGCGGGTGCGACGCGCACGGTCGCCGGGCCCGCCGCGGCGTCCGCCGGGACCGTCACCGCGATCCGGAAGGTCCCCGCGTCGGGGTCCGCGTCGACGGACGCGAGCACGGTGCGGCGTCCGTCCTGCAGCCACACCACCTCGAGCGTCGTCATCGCGACCGGGGTCCGCGCCGCGGACGCCGCGTCGTCGGCCGCGGTGCCCGCGTCGTCGCAGCCGTGCAGGAACGCGGTCCCGACGACGTCGACGGCCTGGCCGGCCTCGACCGTCCGCCTGCTGAGCTCCACCTGCGGTGCCTCGCAGGACGCGGCAGCGCCGGCCGCGTCGGCGTCCGCGGCGCCGTCCGACGACGACGAGCACGCGCCGACGAGCGTCGCCGTCACGAGCAGCGCGAGCACGCCGGACGCGGCGCGGCGGTGTCGGTGCATGGTTCCCCCTTGTCGGACCGATCCTGACATCCGGGCGGCGACGCCGCGTCGCGGCGCCGTCACGATCGGGTATCGGCGCGGTGACGGCGCGCTCCGGGTCGCGCGTCGCGGGAACCGGGGTGATCGTGGGTCGATGCCACTGACTGCAGTCGTCCTCGTCGGGACGCTCACCCCGTCCCCCCAGCCCTCCAGCAGCGAGCTGCTCGGCCGTCAGGTCCTCGAGGCCCTCGGCGAGCACGGTGTCACCGGTGAGGTGGTGCGGCTCGTCGACCACGACGTCAAGCCCGGTGTCCAGACGGACATGGGCGACGGCGACGCCTGGCCCGCGATCCGCGACCGGGTGCTCGCCGCCGACATCCTGGTGCTCGCGACGCCGATCTGGCTGGGCCAGCCGTCGTCGGTCACCAAGCGTGCGCTCGAGCGCCTGGACGCCGAGCTCTCGGAGACCGACGACGAGGGGCGCCTGCTCACGTACGGGAAGGTCGCGGCCGTCGCCGTCGTCGGCAACGAGGACGGCGCGCACCACACGAGCGCCGAGCTGTTCCAGGCGCTGAACGACGTCGGGTTCACGATCCCGGCCGCGGCGGTCACGTACTGGGTGGGCGAGGCCATGGGCTCGACCGACTACCAGGACCTCGACGAGACCCCCGAGGCCACCGCGGGCACCACCGCGACCCTCGCGCGCAACACGGCGCACCTCGCCGCGCTCCTGCAGCGCGAGCAGTACCCCGCCGGCTGACCCCGGCCCGCCTCAGGCGGGGTCGGGGGTGAGCGTGTACTTGGTCTGCAGGTACTCGTGGATGCCCTCGGCCCCGCCCTCGCGGCCCAGGCCGGACTGCTTCCAGCCGCCGAACGGTGCGGCCGCGTTGGACACGACGCCGACGTTCAGACCCATCATCCCGGTCTCGAGCCGGTCGATCATGCGCTGCCCGCGGGCGAGGTCCCGCGTGTAGACGTAGGAGACCAGGCCGTACTCGGTGTCGTTGGCGAGCCGGACGGCCTCGTCCTCGTCGTCGAACGGCACGATCGCCAGGACGGGGCCGAAGATCTCCTCGCGCAGGATGCTCGAGCCGGCCTGCACGTCCGAGAGCACGGTCGCGGCGTAGTAGGTGCCGGGGCCCTCCAGCCGGGTGCCACCCGTGCGCAGCGTCGCGCCGCGCTCCACGGCGTCGGTGACGAGCGCGTCGGCCTTGTCCACCGCGCGGTCGTCGATGAGCGGGCCGATCGTCACGCCCTCCTGCGTGCCGCGCCCGGTCCGGAGCTCCTCGACGCGCGCGGTGACGCGCCGCGCGAACTCGTCGGCCACGGACCGGTGCACCAGGAAGCGGTTGGCCGCCGTGCACGCCTGGCCGATGTTGCGGAACTTGGCGGCCATCGCGCCGTCGACCGCCCGGTCCAGGTCGGCGTCGTCGAACACCACGAACGGCGCGTTCCCGCCGAGCTCCATCGACGTGCGCAGCACGCCGCCCGCGGCCTGCTCGAGCAGCGCCCGGCCCACCGGGGTGGACCCCGTGAAGGACAGCTTGCGCAGGCGCGGGTCCCGGATGATCGCCTCGGAGACCGGGCCGGTGTCCTTCGTCGTCACGACGTTCAGGACCCCGTCCGGGAGGCCCGCGTCCAGCAGGACCTGGGCGAGCAGGAGCGTCGTCAGCGGGGTGAGCGAGGCCGGCTTCACGACGACCGTGCAGCCCGCCGCGAGCGCGGGCGCGATCTTGCGCGTGGCCATCGCCAGCGGGAAGTTCCACGGCGTGATGAGGAAGCACGGCCCCACCGGGTGCTGGCTGACGATCATCCGTCCGGTGCCCTCGGGGTTGGGGCCGTAGCGTCCCTGCACGCGCGGCGCCTCCTCGGAGAACCAGCGCAGGAACTCGCTGCCGTAGCCCACCTCGCCGCGAGACTCCGCGAGCGGCTTGCCCATCTCGATCGTCATGAGGAGCGCGACGTCCTCCCGCAGCTCCTGGAGGCGGTCGAACGCGCGGCGCAGGATCTCGCCGCGCTCGCGGGCGGGGGTGGCGGCCCACGCGGGACCGGCCGCGCACGCGGCGTCGAGTGCGGCGAGGCCGTCGGCGACGGTCGCGGACGCGATCTCCTTCACGACGTCACCGTTCGACGGGTCGCGCACCGCGAGCGTCGCGCCGTCCGCCGCCGGACGCCAGCGCCCCCCGATCAGCAGCCCGTCGGGCACGCCCGCCAGCAGCGCGCTCTCCCGCTCGTCGGTCTCGCTGTCGTCGGTCGCTCGCGCGTCGGTCGCTCGCTCGTCGGTCATCGCGGACTCCTTCGTCTCGATCGGCTCCGGCGATCGTACGTCGGGACATACCGCTCGGTCGGTCGAGCGGGGTACGGGACGCCGGTGGCGCCGTCGCCCGACGCCCCTGGTCCGACGAGCGGTCCGCGCCCCGGTCGCGGGACGGCGGGTCTGCGGTGAGGGTGGACGGAGGTTGAGCCACCAGCCCGTCTCCGCGCGGAGGCACCACGTACGAGCACCGAAGGAGGACGCGCATGCGCGCCGTCGTCTACGAAGGAACCCGCTCGATCGTCGTGAAGGACGTCCCGGACGCCCGCATCGAGGAGCCCACGGACGCCGTCATCCGGCTGACCACCACCAACATCTGCGGGTCCGACCTGCACATGTACGAGGGGCGCACGGCGGTGGAGGAGGGGACCGTCTTCGGGCACGAGAACATGGGCGTGGTCGAGGAGGTCGGCCCGGCGGTCACGCGGGTCAAGGTCGGCGACCGCGTGAGCGTGCCGTTCAACATCGCGTGCGGCACGTGCCGGAGCTGCACCAGCGGGTGGACGTCGTTCTGCCTGCGGATGAACCCGACGCCGGAGATGGCGGGCGCGGCGTACGGGTACGCCAACATGGGTCCGTACCGCGGCGGCCAGGCCGAGTACCTGCGGGTCCCGTTCGCGGACGTCAACCTGCTCGAGCTGCCCCTGGGCGACGAGCACGAGGACGACTTCACGATGCTCTCCGACATCTTCCCGACGGGCTGGCACGGCACCGCGCTGGCCGGGCTCGCGCCGGGCGACGACGTCGCGGTGTTCGGCGCCGGACCGGTCGGCCTGATGGCCGCGCACGCGGCGATGATCCAGGGTGCCGCGCGCGTCTTCGTCGTCGACCAGCAGCCGGACCGGCTGCGCCTCGCGGAGCAGATCGGCGCGCAGCCGGTCGACTTCTCGGCGGGCGACCCGGTCGAGCAGATCATGGACGCGACGCAGGGCCGCGGCACGGACTGCGGCGTCGAGGCCGTCGGCTACCAGGCGCACGACCACGGCGGTGACGAGCACCCGGAGCTGGTGCTCGACAACCTCGTCCAGGTGGTGCGGCCGACGGGCGGGATCGGCGTCGTCGGCGTCTACGTGCCGCAGGACCCGGGCGCGGCCGACGAGGGCGCCAAGGAAGGGCGCGTCGGGTTCGACTACGGCACGTTCTTCACCAAGGGCCAGCGCATGGGCACCGGGCAGGCGCCCGTCGCGCGGTACAACCGCCAGCTCCGGGACCTGATCGTGGCCGGGCGCGCGACGCCTTCCTTCATCGTGTCCCACCACCTCGGTCTCGAGGACGCCCCGGAGGCGTACGCGAAGTTCGACGCGCGCGAGGACGGGTGGACCAAGGTGCTGCTGCGGCCCCACGGCTGAGCCCCGCGGACGACCCCCGCGGTGCCCCGGCCGTCCGGGGCGGACGGCCGGGGCGCCCCGAGGGTCGGGCGGGTCAGTCGGCGGCGAGGGCGAGCTCGCGGTCGAGGTCCTCCGGGTCGAGACCCGTGCCGGGCCCGGCGTCCGCCGCGCGTGCGGCGGGTCGCCGGACGAGCATCGCGAGCAGGACCACGGTGAAGGCGATCAGCCCGGCCCCGACGAGGAACGCCCGCTCGGCGCCCACGACGAAGGCGTGCTGCGCGACCTGCGCGGCCGTGCCGGCGACCGGCTCGGCGGCCCGCGCCGCGGACTGGGCGATCGTGACGAGCACCGCGAGCCCGAGCGCGCCGCCGATCTGCTGGGCGGCGTTGACCAGCCCGGACGCCGCCCCCGCGTCGCGCGGGTCGACGCCCTGCAGGCCGGCGGCGGTGAGCGGCACGAACGCGAGGCCGTTGCCCATGCCGAACAGCAGGAGGCTCAGCAGCACCTGCGGGTAGGTCGAGTCGGCGGTCAGCCGGGACAGGAGCAGCAGCGCGACGGTCGTGACGGACAGCCCCACGACCATGAGCGAACGCGTGCCGACCCGGCCCATGGCGCGCGCGCTGACCTGCGAGAACACCAGCAGCATCACGGTGATGGGCAGGAACGCGACGCCCGTGGCGAGCGGTGAGTAGCCCAGCACGTCCTGCAGGAACTGCGTGAGGAAGAAGAAGAGCCCGGTCATCGCGGCCATGAGGAGCAGGCGGCCCGCCAGCGCCGCGGTCCGGGTCCGGTCGGCGAACAGCCGCAGCGGGGTGATGGGTGACGAGGCGCGCAGCTCGACCAGCACGAAGGCCGTCAGGAGCAGCCCGCCGACGACGAACGCGCCGACGGTCTGCGGGTCCGACCAGCCGTCCTCGGCGGCGCGCACGAAGCCGTACACGAGCCCGGTCATGCCGACGGTCGAGGTGAACGCGCCGGCCAGGTCGAACCGGCCGGTGTGGCGCGGGGTCTCGACGAGCACGGCACGGGCGAGCAGCACCAGGCCGATCCCGATCGGCACGTTCACGAACATGACCCAGCGCCAGGAGACCCACTGCGTGAGCATGCCGCCGGCGATCAGGCCGAGCGCCGAGCCGCCGATCGAGACGGCGGAGAAGTAGCCGAGCGCCCGCGCGCGCTCGCGGCCCTCGGGGAAGCGGCCCATGAGCAGGGCCAGCGCCGAGGGGGCGGCGAACGCGGCCCCGACCCCCTGCGCCGCGCGGGCCAGGAGGAGCGTGCTCGTCGTGCCGGCGAACCCGCCGACGAGCGAGGCGAGCGTGAACAGCGCGATGCCGGCGACGAGGACGCGCCGACGGCCGAGGAGGTCGCCCGCACGGGCGCCCAGGAGCAGGAGCCCGCCGAACGCGAGCGTGTAGGCGTTGAGGACCCAGGACAGGCCGGTGGGCGTGAAGCCGAGGGCGCGCTGCATGTCCGGCAGCGCGACGTTCACGATGGTGGTGTCGAGCACCAGCATCAGCTGGGTGGTGAGGATGGCGGCCAGCACGAGGACGGGCGAGGCCGTCCGGAGGCTGGGGGACGCGGGCGCAGTCATGCGGACCTCCGCGGGGTTAGGATGAGAGGGAAGCGGAAGATGCCTCCGGTTAGAACTATACGGAGGCTGCCTCCGGTTACGCAAGGGCGTCCCGGATCCCGCTCGACAAGAGGCACGACGAGACGCACGACGAGACGGACGACGAGGAGCGCGCGGTGACCGATCGCGAGACGGCGCACCCCCCTCGGCCCCTGCGTGCCGACGCCGCCCGGAACCGGGCCAAGATCCTCGACGCCGCCGCGGCCGCGTTCGACGAGCAGGGCACCGACGCGTCCCTCGAGGACGTCGCCCGCACCGCCGGGGTGGGCGTGGGGACGCTGTACCGGCACTTCCCGACGCGGCTGGACCTCATCGCCGCGGTGTACCGCTCGAGCCTCGAGCAGTTCGTGGCCCGCGCGGACGAGCTCCTCGAGCAGAAGCCGGCCGGCGAGGCGCTCGACGAGTGGGTGATGGGCTTCGTCGGGTACGTGGTGCGCAAGCGCGGGATGTCCTCCGCGCTCAAGGCCGGCCTCGGCGACGGCGCCGCGCAGGTCATGAGCGAGGGCCGGGCGCTCCTCGAGGGCGCCGCCGCGCGCCTGCTCGTCGCCGCGCAGGCCGCGGGTGCGGTGCGGGACGACCTGGCCCCGGCGGACCTGCTGCGCGCGGTGAGCGGCGTGTGCCTCGCGGGCGCGGACTCGGCCGACCGCACGCAGACCGAGCGCGTCCTGCGCCTGGTCCTCGACGGGCTGCGCTGGACGGCGCCGGCCCCCGCCTGATCGCCGTCCCGGGCAACCGGGCCGATCAGCGCCTCGTCGGGCGGCTCCCGTGCGCCCCGGGACGGTCGGTACGACGGTAGGCAGGTGGGCCCGGTTTGTGCCACGGTGGGGCTTGTGCGGGGAGCACTCCGCCAGCCGTGCGTCGGGGGAGCGGGTATGCGCAGGTCCAGGTTCGCCGGGTGGCGTCGCAAGGTCGCGGCCGTCGCCGGGACCGTGCTGGTGATGTCCTTCGTGCTCCCGGGGGCGGCCGTCGCGGTCGACCCGCCGCCGATCCCGGACGACCCGCCCGCGGGTGACGTGACCGCCGAGCTCAACCTGACCAAGGTGTCGACCGCCGACACGGTCGAGCCCGGGCAGCAGTACACGTACGAGATCCAGCTCGGCTGCCAGGTGACGGCCGCGGCCGGCTGCGTCGACGCGCGGATCACCGACCCGCTGCCGGACTACGTCACGCTCGTCGGGACGCCGACGGTCTCCGGCGTGCCCGCCGGGGACGTCACGGTGACGACGGACCCGGACGGCACGTGGTTCACGGTCGACTTCGACGAGGACCTCGGCGACGGCGACACCGGGCTCTCCACCACCAGCACCGCCACCGTCACCGTCGTGGTGCAGGTCGACGACGACATCCCGTACTCCGCGGACGGCCAGCCCCTGGTCAACACCGCGACCGCCACCGCGGACAACGCGCTGCACGACGACGGGTCGGCCACCGTCACCCCGTCCGTCGACCTCGCCCTCGACGCGGCGACGACGAAGGAGATCACCCCGGCCGCGGCGGAGGCCGCGGTCGGCACCGCGCTCGCGATCGCGCTGACGGGCATGAACACCTCGAACGCGGACGTCGACGAGCTCGTGATCAACGAGCCGGCCGACCCGACGGCCACCCCCAACCCCTTCACGTACCTCGACCTCACCGGCATCGGCGAGGTCACGCTGCCCACGGGTGCGACCACCGTGCAGGTCCGGGTGACCACCGACGGCACCACGTGGGTGGACGGGCCGGTCGGGCCGCCCGCCGCGCTGCCGGACTCCGTCGAGCCCGGTGCCGTCGTCGGCGTGCAGGTCGTCTTCACGGGCGACATCCCCCCGGGCGCGTCCGCGTCCGTGGACCTCGACCTGGCGCAGAGCGACGAGGTCCTCGATCTCGCCGACCCCACGACCGTCACCAACAGCGCCTCGACGACGGTCACGCTCGACGACGACAGCGCGACCTCCGACGTCGCGTCGGACGACTACACGATCACGCCGGTGGTGCCGGAGGTGAGCGCCGGCAAGGACTTCGAGCCGGACACGGTCCACGCGGGCGACGACTCGGTGATGACGCTGAGCGGCACCAACTCGAGCGAGGACACCGCGCTCGACACGATGACGATCACCGACGACCCGCTGCCGGACGGCCTGACGTTCTCCGGGTTCGGGGACGACACGGGCGCCGGGATCGACTGGCCGACGGGCGCCGACGAGGCCTCGGTGACGTTCACCTGCGAGGGCACGGGCGTGGCCGACCCGCTCACCACGGACGTCGTCGACACGCTCCCCGACCCGCCGGCCGGCTGCGTCGTCACGGGGTTCGTCGTGACGTTCACGGGCGACATCGTGCCCGGCGCCGTGGCGACGGTCCCGGCCGTCGTCGTGACCGCCGACGAGCAGGACACCGAGGAGCTGACCCGGACCAACACGGTCGTCGTGGACGGGGCGAACGGCGGTGCGACGGCGACCGACACCACCACGGCCGACCTGCTGTCGATCATCGACCGGCTGGAGATCGACACCAGCAAGCAGGTCACGCCCTCGGAGATCCCCGCCGTCCCGGGCCAGGACGTCGTGATGCAGCTGCAGGGCATCGTCGAGGAGTTCCCGGCGTCGACCACCGACGCCCACACGATCGTCGTGCAGGACCCGGCCGACCCCGCCACGGACGACTTCTGGACGTACTTCGAGCCCGGTGCCGTGGTCACGACGCCCATCCCGGCCGACGCGACGCTGACGGTCCAGTACTACGACGCGACGACGGGCGAGTGGGTCGACGTGCCGGGCATGGTCGACGTCCCCGGCGAGGCGATCTTCACCGAGCCGATCCCCGACGGCATCGACGCCTCGGGCATCCGCTTCGTGTACGAGTCCGACGCGGGCTTCCCGCCGGGCACGACGGTGAGCCCGAACGTGCAGGCCGTGCTGACCGACGACGTGCCCAACGCGGACGCGACGTACACGAACTGCGCGCAGGCCACCGCCGAGAGCCCCGGCGTCACGGCGGTGTACCCGGAGGACCCGGTCTGCGTCGACGCGACGACCGACGCCGTCAACCCCGGCGAGGGCGACCTGATCGACAAGGCGTGGGACGTCCCGACCGTCGCCGAGCGCAGCCTCGACGAGGCTCCCGCGACCCTGTCCTGGTCGACGGCCGGCTACTCGGGCCTCGACACGGTCGAGATCACCGACGTCCCCGCGCCCGGCACGACGGCGCTGCCGGCCTCGGTGTACGACGCGTTCGACCTGGTGCGCATCGAGCCGCTCGACGACGACCCCTGGCTGGCGTTCGACCAGGTCACCGGGGTCGAGCTGTTCCGCCTCCCTGCGGGTTCGGTGGACCCGTCCGCGGGTGAGTGGACCGCCACCACCACCGACCCGTGCGCGACGAGCTGCGACGGCACGTTCCCCGGCTACACGCTGACGGCCGACGAGCGGGCGACGACGATCGCGTTCCGCCTGACGTTCGCCGAGAGCGACACCAACCGCGGCGGCGCCGACGCCGGTCCGACGGACCCGCCGGTCGGCTCGGGCGTGGCCCGCTCGTCGGGCAACGACCGCCCGATCCACCTGGTCTTCTCGGTCCGGGACGACCTGCGCAGCGACGCGACCGTGCCGGTGCTGAGCACGCGGACGTACAACGCGACCGACGCCGGCCTGGTGCGCAACGACGCCCAGGCGCAGGGCTTCGTCGACGGCGCCGTCTTCCTGACCGACACCGCGTCGGACACGATCCTGATCACGGCGGTCGACCTCGTCGTCGACCTGGCGAAGGACTGGACCGGCGGACCGCTCGGCATCCCCGCGGACGACGTGCCGCAGAACCGGTACCCGATCGCGTCCGTGGACCTGAGCGCGCACAACCGCACGCCGGGCAAGGTGGACACGCTGCGCATCGTCGACCCGGCGGTCGGCGACCCGTTCGACGTGTTCAACCTCGTCGGCTTCACCGAGATCACCGACCCGGCCACGGTCGGCGCCGACGCCCTCGAGATCGTCCTGGCCCTGGACGGCGGCGGCGAGCTCACGTACACGGACCGTGCCGCCGCGCTCGCGGCGACCGAGGCGGAGCTCGTCGACGTCGTCGGCATGACCGTGACCTACACGGGGCGGATCGACGCGGACGCGGTCGTCGACATCGGCTTCGACACCCGCCTGCGGACTGAGTCCCGCGACGCGGGCGACCCGCCGGTCGCGGGGATGGAGATCACGAACGGCGCGACGGTGACGATCCAGGACCTGGTCGACTACCCCGACGTCGACCCCAAGACCGCGCAGGACGCCGCGGCCGCCGAGGTCCAGACCAACGAGCAGGGCGTCGAGGTCACGACGACCAAGACGTTCGACCCGGACGTGCAGACCGAGCCCGACAACGGCCCGGTGACGGTGACGCTGACCGGGCAGCCCGGCGGGCCGTCGCGCACCGTGCGGATGGTGCTCAGCGACACCACGGCGACGTTCTGGAACCAGTACGACTTCACGGGCTTCGACGACCTGGCGCTGACCGCGCCGATCGAGCAGGTGCGTGTCGACGCGCTGACCGGCGGGACGTGGAGCGTCCTGCTGGGGCAGCCGGTGCTGAGCGGCGCGACGTGGGTCGAGGGCGTGAACGCCACGACGCTCGCCCTGCCCGACGGCGTGCTGCCGGCGGACGTGCAGGGCCTGCGCTTCACGTTCTCCCGGGTCGGCGACGCCAACTGGGAGAACCCGGCCAACCCCGACCAGCCGGTGAGCTTCGAGGTCACCCGGCGCGCCACCCTGCACACCGGTGGCCCGGTGCAGAGCGACCTGGCCGGCAACACGGCGGCGCCGGGCGAGACCGACCCGGGGGTGGCGACGGACCAGGTGGTCGCAACCGTGACGGGTGCGGACTACGACGTCGACGGGAACCTGATCACGGCGACCTCCACGGCGACCGACACGATCCTGTACCAGCACGCCACGAACTCGGTGACGGTACAGAAGACGCCGGACGGGCAGCAGTGGATCCCCGGCTCGCCCAACACCTACACGCTGACGGTCACCAACGACGGCGCGGTGCCGATCGTCGACCCCGTGATCGTCGACCGGCTCCCGGTCGACGCCCTGGGCGTGCCGCAGGTGGTGTTCGACCCGACCGTGGACGAGGTGGACCGGTACGCCTACGGGCTGACGCCGGAGTCGACCGCCGACGACGCGATGCCCGTGGACCCGGCCGACGTGACCGTCGACGAGCAGGTGGGGGAGCTGACCTTCACCTTCCCGCCGGGCACGACGCTGCAGGTGGGCGAGACGTACACGATCTCGTTCGCGATGCAGACCGCCGCCGGTCTGCCCGGGGGCACGCAGTTCACCAACGAGGTGGGTGTGACGGGTGACCGGGCGTGGGACGGCTGCGTGGAGACCCTCGACGACGAGACGGGCGAGTGCCGGACCGACGCGACCAACACGGTCACGAGCGCGCCGGCCCTGGGCGTGAGCAAGCTCGTCCGCGCGGACGACTGGCAGGAGCTCGGGGTCACCAAGGACCCCGCGGTCACCAACGACCTGGTCTGCGACGAGACGAGCGTCCGCGCCGACGGCTTCTTCGCGAGCCCGTGCATCCCGGTCACCTCCCCGGGCGGTGACATCACGTGGCGGCTGACGTTCCGCAACAACGGGAACCAGCCGCTCGACCAGATCGCGGCGATCGACGAGCTGCCGAAGCCGGGCGACACCGGCTCGACGAACGACCTCGCGCGCGGCAGCGAGTGGCGGCCGACCTTCACGGGCGAGCGTCCCGAGCTGGTGCTGCCCGCCGAGGGCGAGCTGGCCGTCTACTGGACCACGGACGAGGACCCCTGCCACGAGATCTCCGACGCGACGATCGACTGCCCGGCGGGGGCGTGGACGATCTGGCCCGAGGGCGATGACCTTCCGGTCGCACCCGAGGACGTGACGGGCCTCGCCTTCGTCATCAACCCCACCCCGGAGATGGTCCCGCTCGAGCAGATCGCGATCGACATCCACCAGGTCGCCCCGGCGCAGTCGCCCACGGCCGGCCCGGACACGGTGGCGTACGACACGGTCGGCGCGGTGGCGCGGTCCGGCGAGACCGAGCGCTACACGGTGCTCTCGGAGCCGCGGCGCGTCGGCGTGGCGCTGGCCACGGGGCCGATCCGGGTGGTCAAGCAGGTCGACGGCGACGCCGCGGACGTGTACGCGCCGGACGAGTTCACCGCGACGCTCGAGTGCACCTCGCTCGGCGAGGAGGTCGACCTCGGCGACGCGGCGGAGCTCACGCTCGTCCCCGGCGAGCCGGTGACGGTCGAGGACCTGCCGTACGGCGCCGACTGCACGGTGTCCGAGGAGGACCAGGGCCAGTCCGACTGGGAGGCGACGACGGTGACCGTCGAGCGCGACCCGGTGATCGTGCCGACGGTCCGCCTGACGAACACCTACGACTTCGCCGAGCTCACCGTCAGCAAGGCCGTGGACTCCACCGCGGTCGACTCGGCCGGGGACCCCGTCGAGTACGGGCCGTTCACGGTCGACGTCGCCTGCACGCTGGACGACGAGCCCGTGTACGCCGACGGCTACGGCCCGGACGACCCGATGACGGCCGAGCTGGCCGACGGCGGCGAGGTGACGTTCACCGAGCTGCCGCCGGACGCCGTCTGCACGGTCACCGAGACGGACACCAAGGGCGCGGCGGCGACCACGGTCGTGACGACCGCGGGCGACGGCGACCCGGTGACGACGGACGGCACGACGGGCGAGATCACGCTGGTCCCGACGGGCGCCGGGGCGAACACCGCCGAGGTGACGAACGCGTTCGACGCGGGTGACCTGGTGCTCACCAAGGAGGTCACCGGCGACGCCGCGGAGTTCGGCAGCGGTCCCTTCACGCTCCACGTGACGTGCACGCTCGACGACGCGAGCGGCACCCGCACCACCTGGGACGACGACGTGGTCCTGGGCGGGGGCGCGCCGCTCGGGGCGCGCGTGGTGCAGATCGCCACGGGTTCGTCGTGCGAGGTGACGGAGACGGACGCCGCCGGGGCCACCGCCACGACGATCGCGCCCGAGGAGCCGGTGGTGATCGACGACGGCACGCAGGCGGTGGCCGTGACCGTCACCAACGAGTTCCGTGCCGGCGGCCTGCAGGTCGCCAAGACGGTCAGCGGACCGGGCGCGAGCCTCGCGGCCGGGCCCTACGTCTTCGACGTGGTCTGCGCGTTCGCGGGCGACGACGCGGCGTGGTCCGGCTCGCTGACGGTCGAGGGCGTGCCCGACGAGGACGGCCGGCTGCTGTCCGACGTCGTCGAGCCGCTGCCGGTGGGCGCGCAGTGCACCGTCACGGAGACCGAGGACGGCGGGGCGGACGCCACGCCGGACCCGGTGACGGTCACGATCCCCGACGTCGACGACGAGGGCGTCGCGACGGTCGAGGTCGTCGGGGTCGACAACCCGTTCTCCGCCGGCACTGTCGCGGTGACCAAGGTCGTCGACGGGACGGCCGCGAGCCTGGTGGGCGACACCGAGTTCACGGTCCGGGTCACGTGCGAGGCCACGGACGGCACGACGGTGCTCGACGAGCCCGTCGTGGTCCAGGCCGGCGACACGGTCGTCGTCACGGACGACGCGGGCGAGGACCTGCTGCTCCCGCTCGGCACGTCGTGCTGGGGCGTCGAGACCGACGACGGCGGGGCGACCGAGTCCGCCGTCGACCACGGCTCGCGCGAGGACGCGGTCACGGTCGCGCAGTCCGACGAGCTGCAGGCGCTCGAGATCACGGTGACGAACACGTTCGACACCGAGGTCGTGCCGCCGTCGCCCACCGAGGAGCCGACGCCGAGCCCGTCCCCCACGGACGGGACGGGCCCGCTGCCGACCACCGGCGCGGACGTGCTGCCCCTGGCGGTGCTGGCGGGCGTGCTCGGCCTCGGGGGCGCCGCGCTGCTGCTCGGCCGCCGCCGGCTGACGCCGGGCCGCCGCGACTGAGCGTCGGCGGACGAGGGGACGTCGCCGAGCGGAACGCCCACCGGAACCGCCACCGGAGCCGCCACGGGAACGGTCCGGCCCGGGTCGCGCGACGGCGCGACCCGGGCTAGACAGGGCCCATGGGTGTGATCCTGCGGTCCTGGTGGCTCGGTGTCGCGGCGGGCGGTCGCGCGTCGACCGGGCTCGCCGTTCCGGTTCTCGTCGCGCTGCGCGACCGCGACGGCGCGGCCGCGCGGCTCGGTCGCGTCGTGGTCGGCCTCGCCGCGGCGGGCGAGCTCGTGGGGGACAAGCTCCCGACGACGCCGAGCCGGCTGGGGCAGCCGCAGCTCCTCGGTCGCCTCGCCGCCGGCGGCGTGGGTGCCGTGGCGCTCGCGGCGGCGGAGCGGCGTCCCGTCGGCGCGTGGCTGCCGGCCGCGGTGCTCGGCACGGCCGGTGCGTTCGCGGGCTCCGTCCTGGGCGCCTCCTGGCGCGCGGCCGCCGCGGAGCGCGGGCTGCCGGACACGCGCGCGGCGCTCGTCGAGGACGCCACGGTCACCGCGCTCGCGGGCCGCCTGGTGCGCACCGCACGCTGACCCGCCACGCAGGCCTCAGCGGCCCCCGGTCGGCTCGACGAGCACGAGCGTCCCCGGCGGGACGGCGCGCCACAGCACGTCGAGCACGTCGTCGGCCACACGCACGCACCCGTTGGACACCTCGCCGCGGGACGCGAGCGTCGTGGTGTGGATCGCGGTCGCGGACGTGCCCGTCACCCGGTCGTAGGCGTCCATCGTCTCGCTCTGGCTGGACAGCAGGACCACGCGCGGCGTGACGCTGCCGGGCTCCTCCCAGAACGTCCCGACGACGAACTGCGGGCCGCGCGGGGTGGGCCGCGACGGGCTCCCGGTGGCGATGACCGGGTGGACGACCCGCCCGGTGCCGTCGTCGACGGTCAGCGTCTGCGCGGCGGTGTCGACCGTGATCCGCCAGTCCGTCCCGGCCGCCCGGGTGTCGACGGTCCGCACCCACGCCGTGCGCTCGTTGACCCGCGCGGCGTCCGCGCTCGGCAGCGCGCCCCGGGCCGCGACCATGACGCGCAGCCAGCCGGGCGCGGTCTCGACGACGGGCACGACCGTGGACACCCCCAGCGTCTGCGCCGGCAGGACGCCGACCGCGGTGCCGCCCGGCTCGTCGTACGCCGCCGTGTCGCGGACCACCACGGCCGTGCGCCAGCGACCCAGCGCAGGGTCCTCGCTCGCCAGCTGGGTGCGGTCGCCGAGGCCCGGCAGCCCGGCGACGACGTGCTTGGGGTCGACCACCGTGAGCCCGGTCAGGTCGACCGCGGGAGCCGGGGGCGGGACCGCGACCTTGGCGACGTCGACCGGCTCGCGGTCCACCACGGCCGCGACGGTCGGCTGGACCCGCGGCGTGGGCGGCGCCGAGCACCCCGACAGCGCGACGCAGCCGAGCGCGGCCGTCGCAGCGAGGACGCCGACCGCCGAGCGCACAGCACCCACGTCACCCTCCCGCCGCCGGCTCCTCCCATGGTGCCCCGCCCCGCCTCGCCTGCCCACCCCCGCGGACCCACCAGCGGGGAGGGGGTCGGTGCGGTGTGGCAGGCTCGGGGGATGACGGACGGGCACGTGCTGGTGAGCGACGCGGTCGGCAACCTCCGGGACGTCGGCGGACGCCCGACGAGCGACGGCGGCACGGTCGCACGCGGGGTGGCCTACCGGTCGGCGGAGCTGGCGTCGCCCGCGGTGGCGGAGGACCCCGAGCTCGCGCGGCTGGCGATCCGCACCGTGGTGGACCTGCGCACCGCGTCCGAGCGCGGGCAGCGCCCGGACGTCGTGCCGCCGGGCGCCCGGCACGTGGTGCTCGACGTCCTCGCGGACCTCCCGCCGCAGGCGGCGGGTCAGATCCCCGCGATCCTGGCGGACCCGTCGGCGGCGGCGCGGACGCTCGACGGACTCGACATCGCGGGCGCGATGGTCGCCACCTACCGCGAGCTCGTCGTGAGCACGTCGGCCCGCGCCGCCTACGCGGCGTTCGTGCGGCTCGTGATCGACCCGGACGCGACCCCGCTGCTGTTCCACTGCACCGCGGGCAAGGACCGGACCGGGTGGGCCGCCACCATCCTGCTGCTCGCGGCGGGCGTCGACGACGACGGCGTGCGTGCGGAGTTCCTGGGCGTGAACCCGGCCGTGCGGACGACCTTCGCGCCGCTGCTGCACCGGCTCGAGGCCGCGGGCGTCGACCCCGGCCTGCTCGCCCCCGCGCTCGAGGTCCGGCCGGAGTACCTCGAGACGGCGTTGGCGACGGTGCGGGACGAGCACGGCTCGTTCGACGCCTACCTCACCGACGGGCTGGGCCTGTCGACGCTCGAGGTCGAGGCGCTGCGGCACACCATGCGTGCCTGAGGCACCGTTTCGACCGAAAACACCGAAAACCATTGCGGTCCGTCTGGCGGGCCGCAAGACTGCCCGGGAGTCCTGCGCCGCACCCCGTCGCGGCGCAGGACCGCCGGGCCGGACGGCTGCCATCGTCCGCCCGGCCAGGTCAACGTCGACCACGGGAGAGGGCACATGGAGCACCACCACGACCTGTCCGACTGCGCGCACGACGCGGCCCGCCCCCCGGGCGGGCCCGCGCCCGTGACCACGAGCCTCGCCGCACGCCGGCTGAGCCGCCGCTCGGTCCTGCGCGCGGGCGCGCTGGCCACGGCCGCCGTCGGGCTCGCGGGCGTCGTGCCCGCGTCCTCCGCCTTCGGCTCGGTGCCGTCCGCTGCGCGGACTGCGGTCCGCTCGCGTGCGGTCCGCGCGCTCGCCGCGGCGGAGAGCACGCCCGCGTACCCCGACTCGTGGACGGTCCGGCCGTTCGGGCTCACCGACGTCTCGCTCGGCGACAGCGTCTTCACGCGCGCGCAGCAGCAGATGGTGGACCTCGCGCGCGCCTACCCGGTCGACCGCGTGCTCGTCGTGTTCCGTCGCAACGCGGGCCTGGACGTCAAGGGCGCCACCGCGCCCGGCGGGTGGGAGGAGCTCGGCCCCGCGCCCGACGAGCAGCGCTGGGGACCCGACGACTACGTGCGCGGGCAGAACACGCGGGGGGCCGGCGGTCTGCTGCGCGGCCACTACGGCGGTCACTTCCTGTCCATGCTCGCGATGGCCTACGCGACCACGGGCGACGACGCGATCCTGGCCAAGGTCGACGCATTCGTCGACGGCCTCGAGGAGTGCCGCGCGGCGCTCGCGGCCACGGGCCGGTACTCCCACCCCGGGTTCCTCGCCGCGTACGGGGAGTGGCAGTTCAGCGCGCTCGAGGCGTACGCGCCCTACGGCGAGATCTGGGCGCCCTGGTACACGTGCCACAAGATCCTCGCCGGCCTGCTGGACGCGTACCGCTACACGGCCAACCCGCTCGCGCTCGAGCTCGCCGAGGGCCTGGGCCGCTGGACCCACGCGCGCCTGTCGGCGTGCACGCCCGCGCAGCTCGAGCGGATGTGGGGCATCTACATCGGCGGTGAGGCGGGCGGCATGAACGACGCGCTCGTCGACCTGTACACGCTGTCCGCCGCCGACGACCGGGACGACTTCCTGGCGGCCTCCGCGTTGTTCGACCTGCGCTCGCTGGTCACGGCGTGCGCGGAGGACCGCGACACGCTCAACGGCAAGCACGCCAACATGCACATCCCGACGTTCGTCGGCTACGCCAAGCTCGGGTCCTGGACCGGGGACGCGACCTACTCGGCCGCGGCGCGGAACTTCTTCGGGATGATCGTGCCCGGCCGCATGTACGCGCACGGCGGCACGGGCGAGGGCGAGATGTGGGGCCCGGCGAACACGGTGGCCGGCGACATCGGCCCCCGCAACGCCGAGTCCTGCGCCGCGTACAACATGCTCAAGGTCGCGCGGACGCTGTTCTTCGAGCAGCAGGACGCCGGCTACATGGACTACTACGAGCGCACGGTGCTCAACCACATCCTGGGCGGCAAGCGGGACCAGGCGTCCACGACGAGCCCGCAGAACCTGTACATGTACCCCGTCGGGCCGGGCGCCCGGAAGGAGTACGGCAACGGCAACATCGGCACGTGCTGCGGCGGCACCGGGCTCGAGAGCCCGGTCAAGTACCAGGACTCGATCTGGTTCCGCTCCGCCGACGACTCGGCGCTGTGGGTCAACCTGTACATCGCGTCGGAGCTGCGCTGGGCGTCCCGCGGCCTGCGCATCGTGCAGGAGGGCGACTACCCGAACGACGAGACCGTCACGCTCCGGATCGCGGAGGGCTCGGGCGACCTCGACCTGCGCCTGCGCGTGCCCGGCTGGGCCACGTCGTTCGTCGTCGCCGTCAACGGCAGCACGGTCGCCGGCACCGCGGACGGCAGCGCCACGCCGGGCAGCTACCTGTCCCTGGACCGCACCTGGGCCACGGGCGACGAGGTGACGCTCACCATCGCACTGCCGCTGCGCGCCGAGCCGACCGTCGACCGCGCGGACATCCAGTCGCTCCAGCGCGGCCCGGTGGTGCTCTCCGCGCTGAGCACCTCGAGCAAGTACCTGCAGGTCTCGCTCTACGACCGCATGGGCCTCGACGGCACGCTCTCGCGCGGCGTCACGGTCGACGAGGACGGCTACGTGAGCCTCGGCTCGCAGCGGTTCGAGCCCGCCTTCTCCGGCCAGGACGTGGCGTACCACATGTACGTCCAGCGCTCGGAGAGGAAGGTGACGTTCGCGGGCGTCGACTCGGGCGCGAGCAACCCGACGCGCGCGGACGGCACGTCCTTCCTCGACGAGGTGTGGAGCGCCGCCCCGTTCGCGGACCGGCAGGCCTTCCTCGAGCGTGTGCAGACCACGTCCACGGCGTGGGTCGCGGAACGGCTGATGAGCGCACGGGACCGGCAGAAGGTGCTGGTCGCCGCCGCCCGCGCGCCGTTCGAGCGTGCGGCGGTGACCCGATGAGGGCGGGCGCGCGCCGGCTCGTCGCCGGCCTCGCGTCCGCCGCGCTCGTCGCGACGGGCGCGCTCGTCGGGACGTCCGCGTCCGCCGGCGTGCCGCAGGCCGCCGTTCCGCACGTGGCCCCGGGGACGACGAGCCCGCGGGCCTCGGCGGTGCCCGCCGCGCTCGCGGCGGCGGACGAGGCCGTCGCGTCCAACGTCGCGCTGCTCGGCGAGGTGACGGTCAGCTACGTGCCCGGCTGGAACAAGGCGTCGGCGCTCAACGACGGGACCGAGGCGACGCCGGACGGGCACGGCTCGGTCTGGGGCACGTACGGCGAGTTCGAGGCGCAGCACTGGGCGCAGTACGACTGGCAGTGGCCGGTGACGGTCGACCGGTCGGCGGTGTGGTTCTGGAACGACGCGGCCAGCGCGGGCAACGTCCTGAGCCCCGAGGCCTGGCACCTGGAGTACAAGGACGCCGAGGGCGAGTTCCAGCCCGTCGACGTCGCGACGTACCCGATCGCGACGGGCACCGGGGTGGTCCTCGGCCCCAACGAGGTCACCTTCACGCCGGTCACGACGACGGCGCTGCGCCTGGTCCTCGACGCGCAGGAGCGCGGCACGCCGGACCCGTACTACGCGGTCGCCGCGACCGAGTGGCAGGCCTGGGGGACCGGCGGCACCGAGCCCGAGGAGCCCGTCGACCCCGACGCGCCGATCGCGGTCGAGGACGTCGCCGTGCGCACCACCGTGGGGGACGTTCCGACGCTGCCCGACGAGGTCTGGGTCCTGCCCGAGGACGGCCCGCTGACCTACGTCGACGCCGAGTGGGACGCCGTCACGGCGGACGACGTCGACGCGCTGGGCACGGCCGAGGTCGCGGGCACCGCGGGCGACCAGGACCTGCTCGCGACGGTGCACGTCGTGGCGGACCTGGACTCCCCGGTCGAGGAGGTCGACCACACCACGACGATCACGACGCCCGGCGTCGCCCCGGTCTGTGCGCGCACCGTCGTCGCGTGGCACGCGGACGGCTCGGCCGACTCGACCAACCCGGTCACCTGGGAGACCCCGGACCCGGCGGACTACGCCGACGCGGAGTCCTTCTTCGCGGTCGAGGGCGTGGCCGACGGGTTCGAGCCGCCGGTCGAGTGCACGGTCTGGGTCGTCGCGCCCGTGGTCGACGACCAGGCGCCCGGTGTCGTCGTCGACGTCGACGCCGCGCCCGCCTCGTCGGGCTGGTACACCAGCGCGCCCGAGGTCAGCGTGCGGGTGGTCGAGGGCGGCGCACCCGTCGAGCAGGTCGAGCTGCGCATCGGCGAGGGCGACTGGCAGCCGTACACCGAGCCGGTGCCGGTCGAGGCGCAGGGCGAGGTCGTCGTAGCGGCCCGCGCGACGGACGCCGACGACCGGACGGGCGACGCGCAGCGCACGCTGCGGGTGGACACGCGCGCTCCGGAGACGGGTGTCGAGCACGTCGTCGGCGCCACCTCCGCCACGTTCACGCTGACGCCGGCCGACCCGGAGCCCGGCTCGGGCCTGTCCCGGACGCTGTTCTCCTACGGTCCGAGCAGCGACCCGGAGTCGAGCGAGAACGTCATGTGGGCCACCTACGAGGAGCCCTTCGGCGTCTCGCTCGGCGAGGGTGCGACCGTCTACGTGCACGTGCGCTCGCAGGACCTCGCGGGCAACCAGGAGGAGACGCGGACCGTCGAGCTCGAGCCGTCGGGGCCGGTCGCGGTCACGCCGCTCGCACCGACGCTCACCGCGCCGCGGTGCGAGGCCGGCGAGGCGGTCGACGGCTCCCTGGCCGTCCCGGAGGTCGCGGGCGTCGTCTACACCGTGGGCGGCGAGGCCGTCTCCGGCACGCTCGTCGTCGAGCCGGGCGAGAGCATCACGCTCGTCGCGAGGCCGGCCGCGGGCCACACCTTCGCGGGTGCCGCGCAGGTCGTCTCCTACGTCGTCACCGCCGCGGTGCCCGACTGCACGCCCGCCCCGCGGGAGGTCGTGCCCGGCACGGTCACGATCACGGGCGAGCCGCGGGTCGGCGGCCGGGTGACGGCCACGGCGGCCGGGTGGGGGCCGGACGGCGTGCGGCTGGCGTACCAGTGGTACGCGGGCGGCACGGCGATCCTGGGCGGCAACGTGCGCACCTTCGTCGTGGGTGCCGGCCAGGTGGGTCAGAAGCTGTCGGTGCGCGTCACCGGCTTCGGTGACGGTCTGGTGACG
Source organism: Cellulomonas fulva (assembly GCF_018531375.1). Taxonomy (NCBI): domain Bacteria; kingdom Bacillati; phylum Actinomycetota; class Actinomycetes; order Micrococcales; family Cellulomonadaceae; genus Cellulomonas; species Cellulomonas fulva. Next base: position 1,407,463 of record NZ_JAHBOH010000001.1, read on the forward strand.
CGCTCGCTGATGTCCGGGTCCACCCGCACGGTGACCCGCACGGGGGTCTTCGACGCCCCGCAGCCGACCATCGACGGCCGGATGGCGGTCGGCAGGCCGCTCACCGCCGTGCGCGGCGTCTGGAAGCCGGCGCCGACGAAGGTCACCTACCAGTGGTTCGCCAACGGCCGGGCGATCCCCGGCGCGACGCACCAGACGTTCACGCCGACGACATGGCACGTGGGACGGAACATCAAGGTCCGCATCACCGGCACGCGGGACGGGTACCAGGCCGCCACGGTCACGTCGGCGGCGCGCACCTGGCCGGTCCGTGCGGGATCGCCCACCATCACCGGGACCGCCGAGGTCGGCGCCACGCTGCGTGCCCAGACCGGTACCTGGCAGCCGGCCTCGCTGCGGCTGACCTACCGGTGGAGCGCCGACGGCACGGCGGTCCCGGGCGCAACGGCACGGACGCTGACCGTCCCGCGCGCCCTCGCCGGCACGCGGATCACGGTCACCGTGACGGGCACGGCCAAGGGCTACACGACGACGAGCCGGTCCGCGACGCCGGTGCGGGTCGCGGGGACGGCGGACCCGACGCCGACCCCGACGCCAACGCCAACGCCAACGCCGACATCGACCCCCGCACCAGCCCCGACCGCGTCCCCCACGGCCCCTCCGACGACTGAGCCGGCGGTGGAGCAGCCGGTCCCCGCCGACGTGGTCGCGCGGTTCGGCCTCGACACGTCCTGGTACGCCAAGTACGTGCCGGGCCCGGTGGACCCGGCGACGGGGCTCGGGATCCCGGTCCTGGGCTCGTCCGCGGTCGAGGACTCCACGCTCCTCGAGGCGGCGCGTCAGGTCGCGGTCCTGGCGCGCACCGCCCCGGTGGACCCGGTCGCGGAGATGGTGGGACGTGACGTGCGCGTGGTGATCGTGGCGCGAGGCGAGGTGATGAGCTCGATCCCCGACGTGCGCGCGCAGTGGGGCACGGACCTGGACGAGCGCTACTGGGCGGGCATGGGCGGAGCGCTCACGGTCGGCACCGAGGCGAACCTGATCGACGACGAGGGCGGCGAGAACGTGTTCATCCACGAGTTCGGCCACACGGTCGACGGATGGGGCCTGCGGTCGGCCGACCCGGAGTTCGGCCCGGCTCTGGACGCCGCGTACGACCGCGCCACCTCGCTCGGGCTGTGGCACAACACGTACGCGGGCAGCAACGTGAGCGAGTACTGGGCCGAGGGCGTGCAGGGCTACTTCGACCTCAACCGCGAGGGGCCGGCCGGGGGTGACGGCGTGCACAACGACGTCAACACGCGGGCGGAGCTCCGGGAGTACGACACGGCGCTGTTCGCGCTCCTCGACCGCGCGTACGGAGGCACGTCGCTCCTGACCGAGGTCTGACCGGAGGCGGGGTCGCGGTCGCGGGCGAGCGCTCGCACCGCGGCCCCGTTTGCTCCGTTCGGGTGGTCCGATATGTCTGATATTGCTGAATCCTTCACCCGGCCGGACGATGGGCGGACACCGCCGTGCGGCAGCCGCGCCGACGCCTGGTGAGAGGAGAAGCCCGTGGCCGACGAGCTGGAGTCCCCCATCCGGCAAGGAGCGCACGACATCGCGATCGAGCGCGACCGCATGCGCCGCCGGCGCGTCTACAAGGTCGCCGCGGTGGTCCTCGCGATCGAGGCGTGGGTGATCGGGGCGTCGCTCGCGGGCTGGCCGCTCCTGCCGCAGCTCCCGCCGGTCGACCCCTTCTTGGTGACGATCGTCGTGTTCTTCGTCGCGATGCTGCTGATCGTCGTGCTCACGACGGTGGGAACCTCGCGGTCGCCGCACCTGGTGTACCGGCCCGAGCAGGTCGACGTCCGGCTGGACGACGTCATCGGCATCGACCCGGTCAAGGAGGACGTGCGCCGGTCGATCGACCTGTTCCAGACGCACCGCCGGTTCGCGGACCAGATGGGCGGCACCCCCCGGCGCGGGCTGCTCTTCGAGGGGCTGCCCGGCACGGGCAAGACGATGACCGCGAAGGCGATGGCGGCCGAGGCGGGCGTGCCGTTCCTGTTCGTGTCCGCGACGTCGTTCCAGTCGATGTACTACGGCGCCACCGCGCGCAAGATCCGCTCCTACTTCAAGGCCCTGCGGGCCACCGCGCGCCGCGAGGGCGGGGCGATCGGCTTCATCGAGGAGATCGACGCGATCGCGCTGCGCCGCGGCGGCATGGTGGCCGGGGCGGCGCCGGCGTACGGGCCGTCGGCGGCGAGCGCCTGCGTCTCGTCGACGGTCCCCTCGCCGGTCTCCGGCGCCCCGGCGGCGGGCGGCATCGTGACGAACGCCGTGGTGTCCGAGGGCACCGGCGGGGTCGTCAACGAGCTGCTGGTGCAGATGCAGTCGTTCGACGAGCCGACGGGCGGCGACAAGCTCTACAACCGCATGGTGGCCGCGGTGAACCTGCTGCTGCCGTCCGACCGCCAGATCAAGCAGCGGCGCCCGGGCCGCGCGCCGATCCTGCTGATCGCCGCGACCAACCGCGCCGACTCGCTCGACCCCGCGCTGCTGCGGCCCGGGCGGTTCGACCGGCACCTGACGTTCTCGACGCCCGACGCGCACGGCCGGCGCGCGCTGGTCGACCACTTCCTGCTGCGCCGCTCGCACGAGGTCTCGCTCGACGACCCGGCGCTGCGCGACCGCATCGCGGCGGCGACCAACGGCTGGACGCCGGTCATGATCGAGCACCTGCTCGACGAGGCGCTCGTCAACGCGCTGCGCCGCGGCTCGACGACGATGCGGTTCGACGACGTCGAGCAGGCGCGCATCACCGAGATGGTCGGCATCGGCCAGCCGGTGCGCTACACCGAGGCGGAGCAGCGGCTGATCGCGACGCACGAGGCCGGCCACGCGACGGTCGCCTGGCTGGTGGCGCCGAACCGCACGCTCGAGGTCCTGACGATCATCCGACGAGGAGAGGCGCTCGGCCTGCTCGCGCACGGCGACTGCGAGGAGGTCTGGACGCACTCGCAGTACGACCTGCAGGCGCTCGTGCAGATCGCGATGGGCGGCTGGGTGGCCGAGGAGCTGTTCTTCGGGCACACCTCGACCGGCCCCGCGAGCGACCTCGCGGCCGCGACCCGCACGGCGGCGCAGATGGTCGGCGCCGCGGGGATGACGGGGTCGCTGGTGTCCTTCCTGGCCGCCGACCGCGACCTGGTCAGCGCGGTCCTCGCGGACAACGCGGCGCGCGAGCAGCTCGAGGGCGTGCTGGACGACGCGCGCAGCAGCGTCCGGCGGCTGCTGTCGCGGCACCGGCACCTGGTCGAGGCGCTGCGGGACGCGCTGCTGGAGCGGCACGAGCTCATCGGCCCGGAGATCACCGACGTGCTCGAGCAGGCCCAGACGCGGACCGAGGCACAGGCGCAGGCCCAGGTCGAGGCGCGCGCGACGCGGCCGGCGCTCGCCGACGCGATGGCGGCCCGGATCGGCGCCCAGCCGGCCGCCTGACCGCCCGGGCCCGCCGGGTCCGCGTCGCCCGCCTGACGTAACCTGCGAGGCGTGCCCGAAGGTCATACCGTCCACCGCGTCGCGCGCCAGCTCGAGCTCGACCTCGTCGGGCGTCCGCTGCGGGTGACGTCCCCGCAGGGCCGGTTCGCGGCGGGGGCGGAGCGGCTCGACGGCCAGGTGCTCGCGGCCTCGTCGGCGGTCGGCAAGCAGCTCTTCCTGACGTTCGCCTCCGGCGACGTGCTGCGCGTGCACCTGGGCCTGTACGGCGCGTGGGACTTCTACGGCCGGCTCTCGCCGCTCGTCGCGGGCGAGGCCGCGTGGGGCTCGATGGGCGCGCCCCGGCTGCGCCGCGCGGTGCGGATGGGCGAGGACGAGCGCGAGCAGCCGGCCGACGAGGGTGGGCTGGTCGCCACGTTGCACCAGGCCTTCCCGCCGGAGCCGGTGGGCCAGGTGCGCGTGCGGCTCGCCACGTCCGAGACGGTCGCGGACCTGCGCGGACCCTCGGCGTGCGAGGTGCTGGACCCCGCGGGCGCGGAGGCGGTGCTGGCGCGCCTGGGTCCGGACCCCGCCACGCTCACCGGGGACGACGAGCGGACCGCGGCGGGCCGCGAGGTGGTGCGGCGCCTGCGCGCCCGGAACGTCGCGGTGGGCCAGCTGCTCATGGACCAGTCGGTGGTGGCCGGCGTCGGCAACATCTACCGCGCCGTGCTGCTGTTCCGCGCGCGCCTGGACCCGCGGACGCCGGGCCGGGACGTGCCGGAGCGCACGGCGGCGGCGCTCTGGACGGACTGGGCGGCGCTGCTGGCGGACGGCATCGCCGACGGCATGATCATCACGCGCGAGGACCTGACCCCGGACCAGCGCCAGGCCGCGCGGGCCGACCCGACGCTGCGGCACTGGGTGTACGGCCGCGCCGGCGAGCCGTGCCGCGTGTGCGGGACGCCCGTCGTCGTCGAGGACATGGCGGCCCGCAAGCTCTACCGCTGCCCACGGTGCCAGCGGCGCCCGCGCACCCGCACCACCACCCGCACCCGCACCACCAGGACCAGCACCAGCACCAGCACGAGCACCACGACGAGAAGGACGACGACCCCGAGATGACGATGCAGCTCCGCGTGTTCACCGAGCCCCAGCAGGGCGCCTCCTACGACGACCTGCTCGCGGTCGCCCGCGCCACCGAGGACCTGGGCTTCGACGCCTTCTTCCGCTCCGACCACTACCTGCGCATGGGCGACGGAGACGGCCTGCCCGGCCCGACCGACGCGTGGACCACGCTCGCGGGTCTGGCGCGCGAGACGTCGCGGATCCGCCTCGGCACGCTCGTCTCGTCCGTGACGTACCGCTACCCGGGGCTGCTGGCGATCCAGGTGGCGCAGGTGGACCAGATGTCCGGCGGCCGCGTGGAGCTCGGCCTCGGCACGGGGTGGTTCGCCGAGGAGCACGCCGCGTACGGCATCCCGTTCCCGGCCAAGCGGTTCGGGCTGCTCGAGGAGCAGCTCGAGATCGTGACCGGCCTCTGGGGCACGCCCGTGGGGGAGCGGTACTCGTTCGCGGGCGAGCACTACACGCTCACCGACGCCCCGGGCCTGCCCAAGCCCGTGCAGGAGGCACGCGGCCGTGCGGGCGTCCCGGTGATCGTCGGCGGCAACGGCCCGCGGCGCACGCCCGCGCTCGCCGCGCGGTTCGCGAGCGAGTTCAACCTGGCGTTCCCGGAGCTCGGCACCGTCGCGGACAAGTTCGCGACGGCGCGCGCGGCGTGCGAGGCGGTGGACCGCCCGGCCGACGACCTGGTGCTCTCCGCGGCTCTGGTGCTGTGCGTCGGCCGCGACGAGGCCGAATTCCGGCGTCGCGCCGAGGCGATCGGCCGCGAGCCCGACGAGCTGCGCGAGCACGGGCTCGCGGGGACGCCGGCCGAGGTCGTGGACCGGCTGTCCTGGCTGCGCGAGCAGGGCGCGTCGCGGGCCTACCTCCAGGTGCTCGACCTGACGGACCTGGACCACCTCGCGCTGGTCGCGGACCAGGTGGCCCCTCAGCTCGGCTGAGGGTCGCCCGCCCGCTCGGGCGCGTGGGCGGCCACCGCCCCGGGCTCGAGCGCGGCGGGCTCGCCGGTGACGAGCTCGCTGGTCGCGGGTGCCGCGTCGTCCGGCGGGGACGTGTCCCGGAGCAGCCCGCGCACGACGAGCACGACGAGGGCGACCAGCGCCACGTTGCGCGCGACGAGCACCAGGGTGACGCCCGCGCCGCCCCCGGTGATCTGGGCGTAGCCCCACGGGAACACCACCTGCGTCGCCGCCGCGATCCCGGCCACGAGCGCGGCGGTGCGCCCCCACCCCGGCAGCCGCAGCGCGAGCGCCACGGCGACGGGCGGCGCGATCCAGCCGACGTACTGCGGCGACCCCACCTTGTTGAGGACGATGAGCAGGGTCGCCACCAGCAGCGCCCCGCGCAGCAGGAGCTGGGCACGCGCGGTCTCGTCGGACCACAGGCGTGCCCCCAGGCGCGTGCGGCACCACCAGAGGAACGCGGCCGCGGCCGCGAGACCCAGGTAGAACAGCGCGCCCAGGACGTCGGCGGCCGCCTGGGCGCCCGGGCCGGACACCTCCCACGTGATCAGCTGCTCGTTCAGGAGCAGCTCGATGTCCGGCCGCCACAGGCTCGCGACCACCCACGGGGTGGCGCCGACGGCCTCGATCTGCAGCCCGCGCTGGTCCTGCTCCGTGAGGAACGAGAGCACGTGCGCGAGCCCACCGCCCAGCGCGACCGCGAGCACGACGCCCGCCGAGACCAGCACGGCAGGGACCACGACGTCGCGGGTGCGCCGCACGACGAGCCAGAGCGGCAGGAGCAGCGCGCCGGGCGCGACCTTGACCCAGGCGCCCGCGGTCAGCAGCGCGGACGCGACGCGGGGGTGCCGCAGCGCGAGGACCAGGGCGCCGACGACGAGCGGCGCGACCACCGCGTCGAGCCGCCCCATCGCGACCGGACCGAGCAGCGCCGTGAACGCCACCCACCACCAGGCGCCCACGAGCGTGCGCGCCGCGTGCCGGTGGCCGGCCACGCGCGGGGCGTGCGTCAGCGCCAGGACGCCCAGCGCGTCGAAGACGGTGAGCCACAGGCTCCACGCCAGCGAGTAGCCCGCGCCGTACCCGGTCCCGCCCAGCGCGGCGGCGAACATGGGCACGACGGCGCCGGCGGGGTAGACCCATGGTCCGGACAGCACCGGCCACACGCCGTCGTGCAGGCCCTGCCACATCCACCAGCGGTACAGGTCGATGTCCCAGAACGTGTCGGTCGGGAGCCAGAAGACCCCGACGACGATCAGCCAGCCGTGCACCAGCGCGAACGCCGCCCACAGCGCGAGCGGCGAGCGCAGCATGCGGTCCAGCGGGGCCTCCAGGGACGAGCGCGGCAGTCAGCCCCGACCGTACCCAAAGACCCCGCGGGCCCGCCTCAGCGTCCGGTGGCCGACGGCGGCGGCACGACCCCCGTCATCGGTCCGGCGGGCGGCAGCACGGCCGGCCGCTCCTCGAGGAGCTGCGCGTCGACGTCCTCGACGTCGTCGGGTGCGGGAGGGGCCTGCGGTGCGGTGCTCTTGACGGGGTCCGGCGCGCCGCCGGGGATCACGTGCGCGGTGGTCGGGACCTCGGTCCCTTCGTTCTCGGTCATCGTCGGCCTCCGGGTGCTCGGGCCAGCTCGTCGGCTGGTCTACCCCGACAGTGGCACGACGAGACGGCGCCCGCTCGTCGAGCGCGGCGCTAGGGTCCGTCCAGGCGGCCGGGGACGGGACCGGCCCGGAGCGTCCGGCCACGGCCGGGGGAGACGGAGGAACGGTGGCCGGTTGGCAGGTGCACGGCGACGGCCGCGCGGTGGTCCCCGGGCAGGTGGTCGGGCCCGACGAGCGGCTGTCCTGGCCGCGCACGATCGGCATCGGGCTGCAGCACGTGGTGGCGATGTTCGGTGCCACGTTCCTGGTCCCGCTGCTGACCGGGTTCTCGCCGCAGACGACGCTGTTCTTCTCCGCCGTCGGCACCCTGCTGTTCCTCGTGGTCACCCGCAACCGGGTGCCGAGCTATCTCGGCTCCAGCTTCGCGTTCATCGCGCCGATCCTCGCCGCGACGGCGAGCGGCGGCCAGTCCGCCGCGGTGGGCGGGATCCTGGTCACGGGCGTGCTGCTGACCGTCGTCGGCGTCGTCGTCCACCTCGCGGGCACGCGGTGGATCGAGGTGACCATGCCACCCGTCGTCACGGGCACGATCGTCGCGCTGATCGGGTTCAACCTCGCGCCGGCGGCGTGGGGCGCGAACGAGGACAGCGGCTTCCGGGCGGCCCCGGTCACCGCGACCTGCACGCTCGGCGCGATCCTGCTGAGCGCGGTGCTCTTCCGCGGCATCCTCGGCCGCCTGTCGATCCTCGTCGGCGTGGCCGTCGGCTACGGGGTCGCGGTGCTCCGCGGCGAGGTCGACTTCGCGGCGCTGCGCGAGGCCGACTGGGTCGGTCTGCCGACCTTCGTCACCCCGCGGTTCGAGACCGGCGTCCTGGTGCTGTTCGTGCCCGTGGTGCTCGTGCTCGTCGCCGAGAACATCGGTCACCTGAAGTCCGTGACCGCGATGACCGGCAAGGACCTCGACCCGGTGACGGGGCGGGCCCTGATCGGCGACGGCCTCGCGACGACGCTCGCAGGCCTGGGCGGCGGTTCCGGGACCACCACCTACGCCGAGAACATCGGCGTCATGGCCGCCACCCGCGTCTACTCGACGGCGGCCTACTGGGTCGCCGGGCTCGGTGCCCTCGTCCTCGCGATGTCGCCCCGGTTCGGTGCCGCCGTCGCCACCGTGCCCCCGGGCGTCATCGGGGGCGCCGCGACGCTGCTCTACGGGATGATCGGCCTGCTCGGTGCCCGCATCTGGATCCAGAACAGGGTCGACTTCTCCGACCCGGTGAACCTCATGCCGGCCGCCGTGGCGCTCGTGATCGGGATCGCCAACTTCTCGTTCCGGTGGGGCGACCTGCAGTTCGAGGGGATCGCACTCGGCACCGCCGCGGCGATCGTGCTCTACCACCTGATGCGGGTGCTGGCCCGGTGGCGCGGCACCACGTTCGAGCCGGCGTCACCCGCGTCCGCGCCCGGGGGCGACGAGGGGATCGTGGAGGACGCCCGCGCGCACTGACCCGACGCGCACGGGCGACCCGTCCGGGCCCCGCCGGGCCACCGACCGCAGGCTCCCGCGTGGTGCGGCGGGGATCAGCCCTCGGTCGCCGCGCTCGTCGGCGCCTTGCTGGCGCCCGTCTCCGGGTCGACGAGCTGCTCGAACGGCGTGCAGCCCTTCGGGGACTCGAGCGGTGCCTCGGGGTCCAGCGCGACCTGGTCCGGCTCGAGCAGCCCGGTGTACGCAGTCCCCAGGACCAGGTCCACGGAGCCGCCGGTGCGGGCGTCCAGCACCAGCTGAGCGCCCTCGACCTGCGCGGCGAGCGTGTAGGCCCGGGCGACGCTGGCGACCCCGGTGACGACCTGGGCGGTACCCGCGTACTCCGGCAGGTTCCCGGTGGTGCCCGGCTTGAAGTCCCGTGCGACGAGCGCGTCCATGGTCGTCGCGGCCAGGCCGCTCGTCTCCGTCGTGTTGTACACGTTGACGGTGATGACGCTGTACGGCTCCGCCTTCGCGCCCTCGGGCGGGCACGGGAAGGTGGCCGCGGCGATGGTCGGGGTGGGCTCCGCCTGGAACTCTTCCTCGACGAACGGCAGGCTCAGGCTCCCGGTGTAGACCGCGGCGGCGCCCAGCCCGATGACGGCCATCGCGGCGAGCAGCACGCCGAACACGACCGCCTGGCGCTCGTGCATGTGGCGGCGCCGCAGCGACCGCGCCCGGTCGGCGTCGCTCACTCGATCACCAGCACGCGCGCGTGGAGCATGGCGCGCTGCTGCAGCGCTGCGCGCACCGCCCGGTGCAGGCCGTCCTCGAGGTACATCACGCCCTTGTACTGCACGACGTGCGCGAACAGGTCGCCGTAGAAGGTCGAGTCCTCGGAGAGCAGGTTGCCCAGGTCGAGGGTGCGCTTGGTGGTCACGAGCTCGTCGAGCCGGACCTGGCGCGGCGGCACCTCGGCCCACTGCTTGGGCGTCTCGAGCCCGTGGTCCGGGTAGGGCCTGCCCTCGCCCACCGCCTTGAAGATCACGGGGCCACTCTAGAGGGCGTACCCCGCAAGCCCCGACCCGGGCACGCTGGGTGTCCGCAGGGTGGATCCTCCCGGACCTTCGTGCCGCCGACGGTCCGCGGTCACGTCGTCGCGGTCGCGTCCGCGATCACGTGCCTGCCCGCGGCGTCCACGGAGAGCGAGAGACGGATGATGTCCGTGCTCCCGTCGTCCCAGGTGCCGATGCCTTGGCAGGTCATGAGGTAGGTGGCTCCTCCGCCCGTCGGGGGCCGCGCGGTCGACCGCTCGTCCTTCGTCACCTGCGCACCGACCACCGACGCGAGGCCGATCTGGCCGTCCTGCAGGCCGCGGTGGGAGAGCTCGACGGCCTCCTGCACCACCTGCTCGCACGTCGCGGTCTCGACGGCGGCGGCGAAGGCGTCGTTGCGCTGCTGGTTCAGGAACACCGGGACGGCGATCGCGGCCATCACACCGAGCGCCACGACGAACGCCACCGCCCCCAGGGACAGCACCGCCGCAGTCTTCGCGCCCGACCAGCGCTTCGGGCCGGGCCGGGCCGGCAGAGGACCCGCCGGGACCGCGTGCGGGGTCCAGGAGGTGCCGTCGAACCACCGCAGCATCGTCGGCGTGGCGGGGTCGGGGTACCACCCCGGGGGCGGCGTCTGCGTGCTCATCGGGTCCTCGTCGGGTCCTCGTCGTCAGGGCAGCCCACGCGGGCGGCGTCACTGCCCCATCGGCAGGCAGCTCCCGCGGGTTGAGCGCCACGGGCGCCGGTGCCGCGTGCGCGCGGCGGGGTGCGGACGTGCGCGGCGGGCCGCAGGATCGGGGGAGGCTGGACGGCCGCAGGTCACAGCCGCGGGGAGAGGTGAGGACGTGCCCGACGAGGTGCGGTATCGGCTGCTCGCGCTGCGCGCGGAGGCGCTCGACCGGCTGGTCGGGCTGGGGGCGTCGCGGTCCGATCTGGTCGAGTCCGCCCGCGGCGCCAACATCGACGACGAGCACGACCCGGAGGGTCAGACGATCGCGTTCGAGCGGGCCCAGCTCGACACCCTCGTCGCCGACGTGGGGCGGCGGCTGAAGGAGGTCGACGCCGCGCTCGGTCGGCTCGACGAGGGCACGTACGGCCGGTGCGTGGTCGGCGGCGAGCCCATCGACCCCGCCCGGCTCGCGGCACGGCCGACCGCGACGACGTGCGTGGCGCACGCCGGCCGGTGACGGCCGCGTCAGCGCGCGCGGTCGAGCAGCCCGCGCAGGTAGCCGGCCTGACCGGCGTGCTCCAGGTCGTCGGCGAGGATGCTCACCAGGCGCGTGCCGAGGGTCACCGGCGGGTCCCAGCCCTCGTCGACGACGACGTCGAGGTCGTCGTCCTGGAGCCGCTCGAGGTAGGCGAGCGTGACGTCCGTCGTGTCCTGCAGGTAGCCCAGCAGCAGCGCGCCGGACGCGCGGACCTGAGCGACCTCGTCGGACGTCTGGCCGTACCCGTTCGCGTCCGCGCCGAACGGCAGGTCGAAGCGGTCCGCCCAGCCGCGTGACGTCCAGACCTGCTCGCTGCCGGCGAGCGGCGCGATCTGCGCGTCCTGGCCGCGCGCGATGTGCCAGGCGAGCCACGCCAGCGTGTTGGCCTGCGGGTCGACGCGGCGCGTGAGGTCCGCCTCGTCGACCCCGTCGAGCGCGTGCCGGACCAGGTCGACGATCCGGCCGAAGCCGTCCGCCAGGACGTCGTTGCTGCGCACGGAGATCTCCTTCGCTTCGCGGGGACGCCCTCGACGCTACGACGCGACCGCGCACCCCGCGCGCCGACCCCGGACCGCGACCAGCACCGGGGGTGGTGGGATCGCCGCGCTCTCCCTTGCCGGAGCTCGGGTTCAGGCGACGCGGGGTTCGGACCGGACGTGTACGCACGGTGTGCGTACGCCCGCCGCTGCGACCAGCGTGGCGCAGCTCGTCCCGGCGGCGATCTCGCGACAGGTCAGCTGCTGATGCACGGGTACCTCTGCTGGCGCGGGCCTGAACGCCGCACCCGCCAGGCAGCGCACCCGCCAGGCAGAGTGCGCGAACGGCCTGCGAGCTGCATGTGCAGGTCACAGGCCGTTCTTCGGCGGAGGATGGGGGATTCGAATCTCCTAGACGCGCGCGTTTGACCAGGTCAGACGCACGATCAAGCGTGTTCCCTCGCCGGCAGAGGTGCCCGTTTCCCGCAGTTCGCCGCACTTCCTCGCACTCCCTGGTCCCAGGGGAACACCCTGCGTGGCGGGCAAGGCGACAGAGCCGACACGCCGGCAACCGGCACGCCGAAGAGCTGTACAGGCGTTCGAAGCCAAGCTAGCGTGCGAGACGAAGCACACGCCGAGCTAGGGTAGCTATCCTGGCCGATCCCGGTTAGCTTGGCGTGGACGCTCCCGCACCACCCGCACCGCCCCGGAGGCCACCGTGACCGAGCATGCGACGACGCCGTCGGCGTTCCGGTTCATTGACCTCTTCGCCGGGATCGGCGGGTTCCACGCGACGCTCGCTGCGTACGGTGGTGAGTGCCAGTACGCCGTCGAGATCGACCCGCACGCCGCAGCCGTCTACGAGCGCAACTGGGGTCGTGACCCCCGGGGAGACATCACCGCAGACGCCAACGACGGCGTTATGAACGTGCCCGCCCACGACGTCCTCGCGGCTGGCCTGCCGTGTCAGCCGTTCTCGAAGTCCGGCGCGCAGCGTGGCATGGACGAGACGCGCGGCACCCTCTGGTTCAACACGCTGCGCATCGTGCAGGAGCACCACCCAGCGATCGTCCTGATCGAGAACGTGCGGAACCTCGCTGGCCCCCGCCACGACCACGAGCTGAAGATCATCGTGCGAGCGCTTCGCGAGGAGGGCTACCGGGTGTCGGACGCTCCCGCGATCTTCTCTCCGCACCTGCTGCCCCCCACGTTGGGCGGACGCCCGCAGGTCCGCGAGCGAGTCTTCATTACCGCGACGTACAACCCGAAGGGCATCGGCACTGACCGCCCCCTGCCCGTTGCGACGATGGCAGACCGGTTCAACGGGTGGGGTCCGGCGGACTGGGACCTCGACACGCACCTGCCGCTCGACCCGGACCACCACGTGCAAGGTTGCGATCTCACGGCGGCCGAGCGACTGTGGATCGACGCGTGGGATGACTTCGTCCAAGTCATGTGGGAGGAGCGCGAAGGGCGGCGCCTCCCGGGCTTCCCGATCTGGGCGGACGCATGGGTCGACGTCGACGACCTGCGCATCCCCGCAGACACGCCCCTGTGGAAGCGTCAGCACCTGACGAAGAACGCCGTGTTCTACACCGAGCACAAGGCCACGCTCGACCGCTGGGCCGCCAAGTGGGGCGTGTTCACGGACGCGTTCCCGCCGTCCCGGCGCAAGCTCGAATGGCAGGCGCAGGACACCGCGCGACTGTGGGACACCGTGATGCACTTCCGGCCGTCCGGGATCCGTGCCAAGCGCGCAACCTACGTGCCGGCACTCGTGGCGATCACCCAGACTTCGATCGTTGGACCGCGCGAGCGACGACTCTCGCCGCGTGAGGCTGCTCGGCTGCAGGGGCTTCCGGACGGCTTCGACTTCGGTGACCAGCCGACGTCGGCGACGTACAAGCAGCTCGGCAACGGCGTCAACATCGGCGTCGTTTGGCACATCCTGCGAGCTCACGTGAACCGCGACCGCGACATCCTTAAGACGACCGCCAAGGGGCGAAGCGTCCTCGCAGCCGTCGACGGTGCACCCGACGCGCCGGACAAGGTGCTCGCGGAGATGTTCCCGGTGAAGGGCTAACCGAGCGCTGACGGCCGCGACGCCGGCGAGAACCGACGGTCGAACTCGCTGCGCTGGGAGAGGTACAGGTCCGGCGGGCGCGGTGGCGCATAGGCCGCGAACCACATCGGCATCGGCGTCCACAAGCCGAGGCCGGCGGCAGATGCCATGAGGCCGTGGACGATCTCCTTTGAGAGCACCGTGGCTCGGTTGTTCTTACCGGTGGGGACTTCGCGGAGAAGGTCCGCAGGGAAGATGTAGACGCCTGGCCTGCCCTTCCACGTCAGCGTTCCGGCATCGAGTTCGTGGACGCCCTTCGCTGGGACCCACAACAGCTCGATGTGGTTGGCCGGCACGCCAGCAGCGGCTCGAGCAGCGAGCGTGGGCCACACCAGCTCGAACGACGGCCAGCTCGACCAGATCGCGAGAAGCGTCGCTGAGCCGTCCGGCTGCCACTCGACGAGCGCGGGCACCTTCCCGCGTGCGTCTCCACTTTCGGGGCGCGGCCACACCGCGCGGAATCGGCCAGCCTTGCTGGTTGGAGACGAGGGAGCCCATTCGCCTGTGACCGGCGAGTAGCCGGACGCGACGTAGGTGACCGGAACTGCTGACGTCCATGTGCCCGTCGTCTCCTGAGCCGCTACGAGCGCGTCCCAGTGCACACCGGTCTGCTGCGCGCCGGCGCCGCTCTTATGGCTGTACGGGAGGCTGTCGACGATGTAGTCGCCCTTCACGCCTGGCTCGCCGCGCGGCGTCTTCGACAGTGCGACGGCGGGCTCCGCACGAGCGACCCAGTTCGCGAGGGCGTCGTACCAGAGATCCTCGAGCAACGCCGCCGCCGTCAGCCCGTAGTAGGTGCCGCGATACTGCGGCTGCGCCGCCACGATAGGGAGAAGCCACTCGGGGTCTGCAAGCATCGCAGAGACGGTTGCCATGAATGCGCGCTCGCGCGCGTCGACGGTTACCCCGGCCAGGTCGCGCCCGGTTGCCGTGCAGATCGCTGCCACGATCGGGACCCTAGCGACCTAGCGTGCTACGTCAGGGTCGACGCACCGGCGGCTGCCGCGCGGACGCGCTCGACGGCGACGGGGATGTCGCTGGTGATCTCGTGCTCCCAGATGCGGACGACGGTCCAGCCCGCGTCGTTCGCCAGCGTCGTCGATCGCAGATCGTTCGCCTTGTTGCGATCCATCTTCGCCGCCCAGAGCTCGGCGTTTGGCCCAGTCCACGGTGTCCGCCGTCCGTGGTCGGGGCAGCCGTGCCAGAAGCACCCGTCAACGAAGACGGCCACCCGGTGACGGGGGAGCACAAGGTCTGGGGTGCAGCCCTTCGCAACCTTGGGATGGAGCCGGAACCGGAAGCCGGCCGCGTGCAACGCGCGACGCAGCGCCACCTCTGGCTGGGTGCTCGTCTTCACGCGGCCTGCGAGATGTCCGCCGGCGTCGGTTGCCCTCCACGTCTCCATCCATGTCAACGTACGGAGGTGATATCCGGCGTGCGCGTTCTATGCGTCGGTACCGTCATCAGTTATGTGGAGCTGGCGGGTGCGATCTCTGGCTGCGCTCGGCCTGCTAACGGTTGCCGGAGCAGTCGTCACCGCCCTGATCGAGACCGGGCCGCTTGCGGCCTGGAAGCCTGCTCAGGCGGCGATCGCGGTCGCCACGGCGGGCGTTGGCGGCCTCACCACGTTCGTTACTGCTGCCTTCGAAGGGACGCACGAGCGCCGCGCACGTCGGCGATCGGACATCGAACGACTCCAACGTGGCCTCGAGTGGAACCTGTTCAAGAACGACAGGATCTCGCCCTTCGATGTTGGCCTCGCGGTGTGGATGCCACGGAGGCGATGGCTGTTCGCGCGCCACCCCCCGAAGATCAGCGACAAGCTCTACCGATCCCGCTCGCGCAACCGACACACTTCCACTGGCATCGTTTGGCGAGTGGGCATGGGCGTCATCGGACGCTGTATCGAGACGGGCGACATCGTGGGTGTCGACCTGCAGGACCTATGGGCGGGCCTCCGAGGCTGCGACGAACCGACCTGGCTGGCTCAGCCTGAGGTGACCGTCCGTCAGCGGCTCACGTTCGAGGACTTCAACAAGGCTCAGGCATCCGGAAGCGTCATCCCGGGGGGTCACTTGAACTACGTGCTAGCCGTGCCGATCCTCAAGGAAGGGCGCCGCAAGCCGCTCGGATGTGTTGCGCTCGACCTGCCGCCGGACCTTGTGCCGGCTGGCGTGTCAGAGGGGCACTACATAGTGGAGGGACTCCGAGGGATCGCCGATCTCCTC
Source organism: Cellulomonas fulva (assembly GCF_018531375.1). Taxonomy (NCBI): domain Bacteria; kingdom Bacillati; phylum Actinomycetota; class Actinomycetes; order Micrococcales; family Cellulomonadaceae; genus Cellulomonas; species Cellulomonas fulva. The sequence continues at coordinate 1,423,161 of NZ_JAHBOH010000001.1, forward strand.
GGATCGGAGTAGGCATAGGTGAGGGAGGGCGAGATGGACAGCAGCAGCGGCGCAACGCTCCACGAGCCGCGCCACCGGGCGAGCACGTCGTTCGTCATCCGCGGGGCGCAGAGGCTTGACGCGCCTCCGTCGTCGTTGGTCACAGCGCTTCGCGAGCTCGGCGACAGCGAAGGCGAGAAGAGCCTGGTCAGCGCGTACGCGACCAACGGGCCAGCGGCGCGTTCATCGCGTACGCGGTAGACGCGGCGTACGCAGTCCCGTATCGTTTCCAGTGCCCAAGGCAGTAGCCGAGGGAAGTCGAAGGCTCGAGACCCGTCCGGACGGTCGTGGCGCTCGGGCCTTACGCATGTCCGGGGTCAGACGTCCACGATCTTCGTGACGAGCGGCATCGCCCGGCTGCGGAAGTCCCCGCCGCGCGCGTACGCCCACCCGATCGCATCAGGGACCGCCAACAGCGGCTCGGCCGCCGCGAGACGGTGCTCGTACTGGACACGCTCGGTGCAGCGGAGCTCGCGAACCAGGCGGAAGAGCTGCTGGCGGTCCCGCGCGTCCTGCGACTCGTCGCACTCGAACGTCACCCGCGCGGTCGGCTCGAACGCCAACGGACGGACCAGCTTGTCGATGCAAGCCTCACGGGCGGCGATGTTCGTCTTGTAGCCGACGGCGCGATAGATCGTCGCTCGCAGCCCGGCTCTCTCGAACGCGCTCAGGATCGTTCGCCGACGCCCGTCGGTCTCCGTCTTCATGTGGATGCGGCTCTGCTTAGGCAGGTGGAGGGCGCGAACGGCGCCTCTGGCCGCGCCCAGGTCAGCGGGCAGCACGACACTCGCGACGAGCAGGTACGGACCTGCCTTCGACTCGTCCACGAACACGTGCACTGACAAGCTCCTTGCTCTCGTGTACTGGGCCCGTGACCCTAACCGGCGGCCTGTCACTCGGCCCACGTCTTGCGCTTCCTGCGGTAGCAGAGACAAGCACGACACCCGGCCCAATGTCTCGTCCTCGGCCGGAACGACGTTCTTGGCAGGTGATGAGCGTGTCCGGGCGCTGGGCATGTCCTACGGCGTCGTCACTGGTAGATCGGCTGGGTGCTCCACCACTGCTCGAGGAGCTCGCAGATGAGCGCGTCGTGCTGTTCGTGCCGGATACCGAGCGGGGTGCCCCACTCGTGGCCGTATGCCTCGAACTCGCGGACGGCGCGCCACCCGCCGGCGACCGTCGGGTGGTAGTCGTGGCACCCGCCGGAACCCCCGTTGGCGACCGTGGCGACGTGCACCCCATCGCGAAGGAGGTGCGCTTCGAATCGGGGCGTCTCCCACCCGCCAGCGAAGCGCACCCGACGCAGCGTGTAAGGGCAGTCGTCGGGGATCGGGCGCGGTGCGTCGTCGTCGAGCTCGTCGGTCATCGGGTGCTCCTCGGGTCAGAGTCGGGTGTTTGTGCAGGTCAGGTAGGGGACCGGAAACTCCGATCAGGAGTCGGGCGTCCTCACCCAGCCGGGCCGCTCGAGCGAGACACGGATGCGCTCCGCGTCGGCATCCGCGAGATCGTCGGTGACCTCGATCGGCTGGTCGTGCTCGTCGTACATGAACATGAACTCCGGCTCCCATGCGGCGGGTGCGTCAGCGGCGTCGGCCACGTCGATGTCGTAGGTGACGGTCCCGTCGTCGTGCACCGTGACGAAGACGGGCAGGCCGATTGCGTAGGTCCGGGGCGCGGTCATCGGGTCTCCTGAGAGTCGGTCGGGTACTGCTGGTCAATCCACGTCTGCAGGTCGTCGAGCGTGATCTCCCCCGCGACCCACGCAGCGCACATCGCTTCGAGTTCGGGGTCTGGCTCGTGCCCAGCCAGCCGAGCGGACGCCAGCGCCCCAGCGGCGATCCGTGCGCGTTCCGCTTGGTCGGGGGTGCTCAACGCTCGCGCCTCGACCGCTGGAGCATGACCCACGCGACCACGCTTCCGGCGATGCAGCGCGCATCTGAGCACCGCTCCAAACCCGCCAGCGGCCCGGCCGCGATGAGCCGACGCGAGCCGTCCTGGTGGACCGTCACCGCATAGCTCATATCGGCCACATCGAGCCAGGCCACGACCCCGGCGCGATCGTCGAGGATCAGCGCCACCCACGCCGAGCCGTCGTCCACCAGCTCGGGCATCGCGCCGATCCCCGAACCCATCAGCGACGTCGCGATCCCCGCCGCGAGGACCGCGCCGCTCGTCGTGGCGCTCAACGGGCAACTGCCGGGGCACGGCGGTCGTCGATCGCCGCGTAGACGGTCGTCCTGCTGACACCGAGCGTGCGGGCCACCTGAGAGACGGACGTGCCCGTCGCGAGCATGCTGCGCGCCGCATCGATGCGCTCGGGTGACATCACAGGAGGACGACCGCCAACCCGGCCACGAGCACGCGCCGAAGCCAGGCCGCTCTTCGTGCGCTCGACCAGGATCTCCCGCTCGAGCTCTGCCAGCGCCGCCAGGATCGTGAGTATGAGCCCGCCCATCGGGCCCGCGCTCTCGCTCGTGTCGATGCCCTGCGTCAGGCTCCGGAGTCCGATGCCACGGACGGCAAAGTCGTCGAGCACGAGCGCGAGCAGGTTGCGCACCGAGCGCCCCGCGCGGCTCAACTCCGTGACGACGATTGTCTCCACTGCGCGCGTACCCGAGCATGAGGTCCCACTGCGGCCTGCTGGCCTTCGTGCCCGAGACGCCACGATCGACCCACACCCGCTCGCATCCGGCGGCCGTCAGCTCGTCCACCTGCCGCTGCGGGTCCTGATCCGGTCGGCTCGTCCTTGCGTACCCCAGGAGTGCCACCGCGCATCACCTCGACTCTCGAGCACCTGTTCGATTCGAGGTCGACAGAGAACCGGCAACGACGCGATCTGTCCAACTAACGGTCGGGTGAAGTTCCTTAACACCTGCGGTTTCCCACACGTTTGCTGAACAACCGGCCACCCGAGACCGCGACGACGTCGAGAAGTGTTCAGTCATCGCTCGTTTAATGAGCAAGAGTGAGCAGCATCGCTGGCACGATTGACTCGTGACCGAGCACACCTTCTACAGCGATCGCCTCAACGGGCCGCCGCCCGCGATCCACGACACTCTTCCCGCGACGGCGTCGAGGGGACTGCTGAGCCTGCTCGACACGAAGATCAACGCGAACTGGCTCGCGAAGGAGTTTCCCGAGCGCTGCCCGGACGGGCACGGCACCTACGACACCGATGTCGCTGCGCTGGCCGCGAACCTCCAAGCGCTCGTTCCCGGGGCGCCCTGGCCGCTTCTGCACCCAGACGCGGCAGTGGGCGACGAGACTGTCTTTGACGTGGTCGAGTACGCCGCGGCCCGCGTGGCGGAACCTGTGAACCTTCAGTACCACAGCTTCTTCGGCCACTACGAGCTGCGCTTCAACGACGACGAGGGCCGGGCGAAGTTCCGCTCCGACGTCAACGCGATCCTGCAGCGGGGTCGGACGATGTACGAGCTCACGGAGAACGGCGAGGTGCATCGCCGCGGTACCGCTGAGGTGCAGTCCGTCATGGCAGGTCTGAACCCGGCGTCGGGCGACGCGCGCCTGGACGAGCTGATCGGCGAAGCTCGATCCCTCTACACGTCGCATCGCGCAAGCGATCGAGCGGTCGCGCTCGAGCGGCTATGGGACGCGTTCGAACGTCTGAAGACGATCGACCTGCCAGGTGGCGACAAGAAGCTGAGCATCGAGAAGCTGCTCAGCAACCTCGACGCCACTTGGCGACCCACGATCGAGGCGGAAATGACGACCCTGACGAATCTCGGCAACAACTTTGCTATCCGGCACCACGAGACGAGGACGACGCCGGTGCCCGAGGGCAGCGCCAGTGACTACCTCTTCGCGCGGATGGGAGCTCTGATCACTGAGCTGCTGGCGGCGAGCCGACGGCTCCGACCGGCCGCGACCGTGAACCCGTGGGACTTGTGAGCGCTCCCGCCCGCTGCTCCAGGTCGTAGCGAGGCGCGCGCGTCGAGACCGCGATGTCGGTGCTCCCTGCGATCGTTGGGGAGTGGATGGATGGAGCCTCGCGCGCGCGGTCGCACCGCTGCTGCCGCGTGCGTTGGCGACGTTGGCGTGCGGTGCCGTGTTGGCGTGGATGGTCATGACTGGTGACTACCGACTCGTCGCCGCAGCGATGGATGGCGGGGTCGACGCCGTCAGGGACTGGACTGGTCTGTACGACTCGCTCACGCGGATCGTGACGCCGTGACAACGACTGGCCGTTACGACTGGTTGCCAGATCACCAGCTGCACGTGGTCGCGACACTGGCTCACGCCGACCACCTGATCGAACTCGCGGCCGAGACGCTCCGCCCCGTCCTGCGCGACGGTGCCGTGGAGCTGCACGACCGTTACGAAGGTGGACTGTGCCTGGCCACGGTGAAGGCGGTCAAGCCGATCCCGCCCGCCGTGAGCCGCTACACCGCTGACGCTCTGACTCAACTGCGCGCTGCGCTCGAGCATGTGCTGTTCGTGGAGGTTGAGCGGGCGACTGGCCGAGACCTGACGGAGAGCGAGGCACGCGCGATCGAGATGCCCGCGTGCACGGACGCCGACGACTTCGGCAAGTGGCTGAACGACGGTCGCCGCAAGAAGCTGTCAGCGCTGCGAGACGGAACCAGGCTGGTCAAGCGCATCCGTGAGCTCCAGCCCTACAACCTGCGGAAGCAGCCAGATCAGCACCCGTTGAGGCTGCTGGTCGCGCACACGAACCTCGCGAAGCATCGCGCGCCGCTCGTTGCCGCGACACGCGTGGGACGCGTCATCCCGGACTCGATGCCGCCGGGCGTGGAGATCCCCGAACCGAGCGGCCAACCTGTGCGGGTGGGAGATGTGCTCGCAATCGCGCCGGCGGGCGTGGTCCTACCCATGGACATCTGGCCGACGATCAGCGTGCGCCGACCCCACACCGGTGAGTTCCCCATCCTGCTCAGCGAGTTCGAGTTGATCGCGGACTGGGTGCGGACCGTCGCCATCCCGATCCTCGTCACCGGTGGGAGCAATGTGACGCACTTGCCGGTCGAGCTCGACACCACTGCCGCTTGGGACGATCCTCGCGCTGTCATCGCCGCCGGTGGACACGTCACAGCTCCGGCGCGATTCCGACGCTCCATTCAGGTCCGGATCGGACGCGAAGGACTGCGCGACATGCTCGACGTGCACCCCGCGAAACCAGACCGCGACGCGATCCGACGGTGGGTCAGGAGCCTCAGCGACGACGACGTGCTTGCTCGCATCACGGCGGTCACCGCCGGCACGTCGGTGGAGATCATGCTCCGCAACAAGGCGGTTACGGACGGCTGGGTCGACGAAGTGACCGCGCTCGAAGGGCAGGCGGTCGAGTCACCCGTGCGTCCGGTTTAGGCGCCGCTGTACCTGTCATCACCTACCGTTGCCCGCCGCCGCCGGGGTGTGACGGGGCAGATGGGGTGATCGTGATGTGTGAAACGGCCGGGCGGCGGTGCGCAGGGCATGCAGGACCGGCGCTGCGAGATGCACTGCGACGGTTCCGGGACGCGTGCCCGGGTGCACAGGATCCGTGTCTGCTCCTCCAGGCCGAGAGTCGGATCGGGCAGCTTCATGCGCACGTCGCTGTGGCGTCGGCGTACGTCCGTGACGCCGAGACGGACGAAGAGCGCCAAGAGGCGGAGCGCTACCTCGAGCAGGCACGTGAGCGGCTCCGGAGGCGTTGGGCGGAGCGTGCCGCGACGTCACAGGCCGCTGCGCTGACTGCTGACGAGCAAACCGCGTGGGACGTTGCGGAGCACGACCGGCGCCACGCCGAGGAGCGAACCGAGGCGTACGAGCAGATGGCAGACGCGCGATGGGGCGTGGACGGCTCGGCGGCGGACCGCTACGACCGGCTCGCTGCGCATCATCGCCAGGCAGCGGCGGAGGCCAAGGCGACCCAGGACCGCATCCTCGCTGGTGCGCGTGCTCGTCGATCGACTCCCGCCGCTCCGGCTCCTGTCGCTCGTGTGGAGCTGACCGCCGAGCAGCGGGTAACCATCTCCACCTGGAGCCAGTGGAACCGGCCAGACGCCCTGGTCACGGGCCACCAGGCGGCAGCGATCGTCGGCGAGGACGCCGCAGGTCGGCTTCCAGTCGCGCTCGAAGCCGACACGCACGGCCGCTACCCGGACATGCACCGCTTCGGCGACGTGGCCGCGGTCGCTGGTGACGACCTGCCCGCGCCTGCCCGTTCGACGCGGGCAATCCTGCAGGCGCACACGCGCTGGCTGCGATCCGGCGAGTCGGAGCGTGTCGCAGCGTGGCGAGAGCTCGACGCGCGCCGCAACCGCGCGGACCTGGCGGGAGCAGCCTGATGTGCGAGACCGGCGGGCGCCGGCGCGCCGCACACACCAGGACCGAGCACGAGCGCGCGAGTGGCGTCTACCGGGTGGTCTATCCCCGCGGCTGCTGCCGGGTAGACCCCGTGAGCCGCGTTGAGGCCATGCACGGCGCGTGGTACTCCCCGAGTTTGGGGACGAGCTCGCACGCGCATGTTGGCCCACCCCCGAGCCAGGTGCCGCCGCGTCCGGCTCCGCAGCCTGCACCGGCTCCCCGGCCAGCACCTACGCAGACGTCGCCTCCGCGACCGACGTACGCGCCCCCACCGCCGCCGAGTTCGCCGCAGCCGCAGTTCTGGGGGCTGCCCCCGGCAGCACATCCCGGCCCGTCACCGCGCCCGGCTCAGGCATGGACGCCACAGCGACGGACGACGACGGGCGGGAGCCGTGCAGGTCGGGTGGCTCGGGTGCTCGCGCGGCACCTGGGCCGGCAGATGCTCCACGCCGTGACTCCGCGGGTGCTTCGCAAACCGCTCCGCACGATGACGACGATGCTCCGGCTGGGCCGGGCACGCCGCCGCTGACCCCGACCACCTACCTGGCTCGACGCTGGCGGCCCGCTCCCGATCCCTGGGGGCGGGTCGCCCCGTTTTGTGGGCGCAACGTGGCGGGCGGGTGGTGGACGTAGGGGAACAGGAGTTCCGGTGTCGGTGCGTTGTCGCGCTGCGTTTCCGCAGGTCAAGCGAGGGACACGGTAACGATCGCGTCCGGTCTCAGCTCCATTCCTAGCTCTGATCCCAGCTCCCGGCCCGGCGATGTCGGGTCCTGCCGGTAGACCGCGGGGGTCGGAACATCCCCCAACCCCGCAGGCACGTCTTGCTCCCAGCCCCACGCTGCCCGTACGCCTACGCCCGCGCGCACGCCGACTTCGCGGTTGCGCTCCGAGACGCCGCGCCCGTCGAGCACCTGGAGGGGCGATGAGCACCGAGACACCGCCCCCACCAGGACGGCCCGTGCTGACCCTGGTGCCCGCTTCCGTGCCGACCCTGACTCTCTCCGGCATGCGCTGGACGGGCATCGGCGTCGATGTGGCCGGGACACTCATCGAGCGTGCCGAACAGCGCGGTGATGACCGAGGCACCGCCCTGGCAGCCACGAGCGCAGTGATCGCGCACCGAGCCTGCGCGGCGCTCATCAACGGTCAAAACGGCGACGCACGAACCCTTGCCGGGCTCGCCACCGCGCTCCGTCACGAAGCCCTTAGCCACGACGCGCAAGCAGCCTGGGACGCGACGAACGAGTGCTCAAGTGAGCTCGTGTCGACCTGCCGCCCACAAACGACCGCGCCCCTGCCCGATGCGAGCCGGGGAGGGGCGCTCTCGTCCTCGCGGAGGTCAGCAGGCGGACGTTCCCGAAGAGGCGAATGAAAACTGCGGCGTCGTCGGCGCGGTGGAGCCCGGCGCCGTAGTAGCCGTGATCACGGCATTGGCGCCATCAAAGGCGCAGGCTGAGACCAGATTCTTGCCGACAGGCACTTGCTGCGCCCAATCCCACCCGGCGGGAAGAGTCCTGCTGGGGCCAGCAGACAGATCCCAGCGGATCACCGCATAGGAAGTGACCACGGGGCTGGGCGTGATCGTGACGACTGCCGCGATGGAAGCACCACCCGAGGCGCTCGTGGACCACGTCGTCCACGAGCCCACCGCCACCGTGCACGTTCTCATCGCGTCGACGACCCCGCCCGCGCTGTACACGGTGCATGCCGGGAGCGGTGGAAGTGGAGTGCCGGTGCGGTTCGGGATCGTCGGTGCGCTGCCCGAGCAGCTCGATCCAGGCGGCAGGATGCCGCCCTTGGTCGAGTCGTAGTACAGCGGCGACGCGTCCGTGAATCGAGCGCCGCGTCCGTCGCTGGCGAGCGCGATGCAGTAGCCATTGGCGGTGCCACTGGCAGCCCAGCGAACGCCGTCCGTCGTGACGACCTTCTGGCTGCCACCGTTGACCGCGACGCTCCCGGTCGAACTGTCACCGGTGACGATGCCTGCCCCGTCTGTGAACGCGGCTTCGACGCTCTTCGCGACGGTCGCTGCCTGGGCCTTGACGGCGGCGTCGTGCGCCTTGGCCTTCTGGTTCATGAAGACGGGGATGGCGATGCCGGCGAGGATGCCGATGATGATGACGACGACGAGGAGTTCGACGAGCGTGAAGCCGCGATCAGTGCCGGTGCGGCGCGGTGGTCGGCGGGGTGTGGCTGGTCGTGGAGCGGCCCAGCGCTCGAGATCGGCAGGGTCGAGGAGGACCCGACCCCGTCCGCGGCCCTGACGCAGGTGTTGAAGGTCACCGTCGGCGAGGGCGTGAGCGATCGTCGAGCGCGATTGGCCGGCGCGTTCGCACGCTTCACGGATCGTCAGGAAATCGGGAGCCTCGGGCTGTCGAATATCTGCATGTGCGTTCATGGCGAACGGTAGCCGCACGTCCGGACAACGGGACGCAATCTGGAACAACGCTGTACAAGCCGTCGCCTAAGGTGCGCGCACGCCTTTCAAGGCCAGGCAGAAATCCCGGTCGGGGCGCGCACAGATAGGCAACGCGAAATGGCAATCCAGAACACGGCACCAGCACCCGCCACCCGCGCAGAACGACGAGCAGCAGAACGACCAAACCGGAAGCGGAAGGTCATCGCTGTGGGAGCCGCAGCGGGAGCAGCCGCGCTCATCGCCGGCGCCGCCGGAATCGGTGCGAACCTCACCCACGAGGAGCGAAGCACAGGCCACCAGATCGGCAACGGCGGCTCGATCGCCTTCTCCCTGTACGACCAGCAGATCGACGTTGAGAGCGTGCTGCCCGGCGACGTCCTCAACCTGGACCAGACGCTCACGAAGGCGGCCAGCGTCGATCTGCACATCGAGATCGCATTTCTTGACGAGTTCACGGCCGAGGACTTCGATGCCAAGCAGAACGCGAGCTTCGCCCTCGTCGTCACGGGTGTCCAGACGGCTCACACCGACTGGGAGCCGGGCATGGTGGCTGCCCCGTGATCAGGGCAGCACGGCGCGTCGCGAGCGGGGTGGTCGGCCTGGCGCTGGCTGCCCCGCTCGGCGGCGGTGCACTCGGGTGGACCGCGAACGTGGTCGAGAGCGAGTCGATGGACGCGGCGTCCGGCTATGCCGTCGGAGACCTCGTCGTGACCGCCCCGCTGCGCGGACACGCCCGCTCGTGGGTGAGGTCGTCCGCGTTCGCGGCCCCGTGAGCAGCGACAACGCCATGGTGCAGAAGGCGCTCGAGCTCACCGGGCGGGCGGACCCCGGCTTCGTGCACCGGGTCGTCGAACTCCGTGCCGGTGGGGTCGTGCTGACCCAGGGCGATGCCAACGCGACTGCCGATGCCCCGCACAGGATGGACGAGCTCGCCGGCCGGGTCGTCGCGCACGGGCCGCAGGCCGCCGGTACCGCCTGGACTGCCTTCCGCAGCATCCCCGCTCAGGCAGCGCTCGCCATGGCCGCGGTCCTCCTGTGGCCGACCCGCTCACGCCGCCGCGCACGTTCCGCACGTCCTGCACATCCCGCCGTGCTTCAAGCTCCGGACAGCCTCGAGCAGCCGCAGGAAGTGGGGCGGGTGCGTGGCCGACACCGCGCCGCCACTGCCTAACGATCGACCTAACGATCGACGAAGACCCCCGAACGGCCGAGAGGTGGGCCGGGGGTCTCGTCGCGTTAGGTCTGCTCGGGACCCGACAGATCGCTTGGCGAGTGCCCGATCGCTATCGCCAGCTTGGCGATCACGTCTCTGATCCACGGATCCCACGGGTCGCCGGGAACCATCGACGAGTACGAGTGCAGAGCAAGGATGAGGCCAGCCGCGAGCATCGCGTCCCACTGCTCCACGGGCACCTCAGCCATGCTGCGCGCTGTCCCGAGGCTCGGGTGCGATTGCTCCGAGTCCGACCAGTAGGCGCCGAACCAGACTTGCGGGAAGATCGCGCCGGCGGTCGCCGAGTCCGCGAGCTCCCCGATCACGGCCTTCATCGTCGGAACTGGCCGACGCTCGATTGCGAGAGCCTTGTCGACCTGCTCAGGGGACCAAGCTGCCCACGCTCGAAGCACGTCCTCGTTGCGAGCAACGTTCGCTCGGTACTTCGCCTTAAGCACCGGGATCGCCTCGTCTCCGTGCCGGGATACCCAGCCCAGCCACACGGCGTGCTCGATCACCGCCCGACGCATTGGCGCAGCCACGTCGCCGAAGTTGTTCGCGTTCAACAGCAGTACTGCCTCGCACGTCTCCAAGATGTGCGCAAGCCACGCCTCTGCGAGCCGCCCTGCATCACCGTCCGCCGACACGAAGTGCTCCCGCGCGAGCGTCACCGCTTCCGTGATCACCTCGCGAGCGGTCGGCATGAACGCATCATGGCACGCACAACACCGCCGTCATGGCACCGCAGATCGCTGGTCTGACCTGCGCACACACCACCCGGGTCAACCTGTGCCTACCAGTGCCCGGGAGACCCGCCAGGACGCCGTACGCGGCCCGTGGACGGCCTGGAACAGCGCGCAGCCACACCGGTGCGTCACGGCGCTGAACGGGCGGGAGAAGACGACGTCGGGGCCCGTCTACGCGAACGCGGCGTCCAGGGCTAGGAGCAAGAAATCGGCGTCGTCCGACAACTTCACAGCCTGGACGAACGCGCACCAGACCATGGGGTCGCGAGCGACGCCGTGCTGCGTGATCTGCTCGGCAATGCCCATTGCCGTCCACGGGTGCGGGCGCCTACCTTCTGCCGCGCACGCGCTACTGATGGCGACTGCGTCAGCAAGCTCGTCCGGGGACAGCGCGAAGCCGAGCGACTCGCGCCTGCTCTGCCATTCCGCCGCGACCGTCGCGTCACTCAGATCCCAGTTCGTTGCCACGGTGCGCAACCATACGGTCGCGCGCCGCTTGGTCCTCGCGGACCTCACCAGCGCCCGTCTGAGCGCCGAGAACACCCCGGCCCCACGGTTGCACGACCTGCGACAGTTCGGCCCGCCACGCCCCGCGCAGCACCTCGACGGGCACACCGGTAGCCGGCGCGGGACCGGTCACGGGGAGGTTCCACCCGCGCAGGTTCGCGGGTGCTCTCTGCCCAACATGGGGTGCAGCGGGGAGCGGTCGGCCGGCGCGCCCAGTTCCGGCCACACGGGCCGCACAGCGAGCGAAGCGAGGCGCTCACCTGGCCACGACGACCTGGTACGCGCTCGGGTCCGCCTGCTTGGCGACCCACTCGTTGACCACGGCGACCGTCTTGTCGAGCGAGTTCGACACGGACGCGTGGCCGAGCTCACGGTTCTGGTCCGAGGTGTAAGCCCCGTACAGCTGCTCCATCGGCCCGTCCGAGCTCCGCGACGCGCGCGCGCTGAAGACGATGATGACCGTCTTGCCGAGCGCGTTCGCCGCAGCGGACGCCCGGTTCAGGGTGGTCTGAGACACCGACTCCGACAGGCGACCGTCAGCGCTCGCGACGGCCTCCGTGACCGGCGCCGTGATGTCCGCCGTGATGGCGGCCGGTAGCGGCTGGGCCGGGTCGTAGACGATGCCGCCCTCGCTGAGCGGGTAGACGTTGAGGCCAGCAGCCTCTGCGGCGGCCTGCTCGTCCATCGTCTTGATGGTGTCGCCGGCGACCGGCGCGGCCACCTCGGCTTTCCCGGTATCGGCCGTTGCCGTGGCCACAGCTTGTGAAGCCGGCCTGACGGAGGCGGCCGACTCGCCGGTCGCCGCGCACGCGGTTAAGGAGACGATGACGAAGAAGACAACGGGAGCGGCGGTCACGGTACGGGTGGTCACGCTGGACTGTCGGCGCCAGGCTCGTTGCGGTTGAGATCGGGATTCCCGGGCCATCCGATCGGGTGGCCTACCAGCGCGAACGATCGCTGCAATGATGCGCGACATGAGCGAGAGACGCCCAGACGTTCCCATGCCAGTCCAGCGCGCTGTACGCGTGGAGGCGGGCCACCGTTGCGCTATCCCCACATGCCGACAGACGAGCGGCCTCGAGATTCACCACATTCGCGACTGGGCGGACTCCCGGGACCACTCCTTCGAAAACCTCATCCTGCTGTGCGCCGTGTGCCATTCGCGGGCGACGAAGGGCGAGATCGACCGATTGGCGATGCAGGCTTACAAGGCCAACCTTGGGCTTGTCACGGGACGGTATGGGGATCTTGAACGGCGCGTGCTGGAGCGGTTCACGAAGGACCCGCTCCTGACCGAGATCGTCATCGACCGAGCGAACGAGCTCAGCCTCCAGTACCTCGTCGACGACGGGATCATTGAAGATCTCGGATCGTCGGATGGTGCTTACATGTTCGCGCTGCCTGATGCCACCCCGGAACTCGGCGACGAGCCTTCGGGCTTCGAATATGGCCCGTGGCGTTGGGGCTTGACGGAAGCGGGTCGCGAGTTCGTCGCGCGATATAGGCGTGCCGAGGCGATCGATTAGCAACCGCCGGTAAACTCGACCGTGTAGAAGTTCCCGACTTTTTGGAGATCGCACGATGGCACAGAAGGTTCAGTCCCTACTGGTCGACGACGTCGATGGAGGGGCAGCCGACGAAACGGTTTCGTTCGGTTTCGATGGTGTGACCTACGAGATCGACCTCACGTCAGCGCACGCGGCCGAGGTGCGCGAGGCGTTCGCGCAGTGGATCGGTCACGCGCGCAAGGTCGGCGGTCGTTCGGCGGGTCGTGGCGCCGGACGCCAGGGTCGTCGGACGTCAGCGAGTGCTGGTGCGTCGGGCGACATCCGCGAGTGGGCCAAGGACCACGGCTATCACGTGTCCGAGCGTGGGCGCATCAGCGCTGAGGTCAAGGCCGCGTACGACGCGCGCTGAGTCATCACGAAGACCTCGGCACCTGATCAACGGGTGCCGGGGTCTTCCGCTGTGTGGGAGACCTTCCATACGCTGAGCGCGTCTTGGCTTGTAGCCACTCCTGGCGCCGCGCATATGACGCAGGCCCAGGCGCGGACCGGGATTTCAGCCCGGCGCGCGCCCTTCCACTCGGAGGGCGCCGTGCCCTGCTCGAAGGTCCCTTACGCGACGCCCCGTGCGGCTGCTCGCGCGCTGCGCGCTATCCGCGCCCAGGCTGCTCCGGGCCGTCGCGTGCCCGCGACGCTTTACCCCTGCGAACGGTGCCGACGGTGGCACCTCACGTCTCAGCCGCCGCGGGGTCGCCGAAGGTCGTGGGAGCGGTACCTGGCAACCACCCGCTGAGGACCGTTCAGGCCCCTGCGGGTCGCCGTGCTGCGACAAGCGCCAGGACAGCCGCAACGAGCGCCGGAGTGGGCCGGACGCCTTCATAGTGCAGGGCGAGCTCGGCGTCGGCACGTGTGGTCGGGGCGCCGTGCCCGACGCGGGGGTCCCACGTGCTCTCCGCGAGGTGGAGCGCGTGAACGACGGCGTCGAGTGCATCGTCGGTGATCGCGCTCATGGGGCGTCCGCCAGGTTGTCGGCGGATTGCGCCTGCTCGAGGTCGGTTCTGCGCCCGGGGCGCATGTCGCCTCTCAGCTCTTCGACCTTGCGAAGGTCCTGTGCCCGCCACACCGCGCCGCCGTTGAGCTCGCCTGCGGGTTCAGGAAGCCACGCCGGTCGAGGGGTTGTGAGCCGGTGCTGGCGGAGTGTTGCGGTGGTGATCCCGAGCCGCTGCGCGAGGCGTGGCGCGTCGTAGAGGCCCTCGACTGGGCCGGGGTCCTGGGGCACGAGACGACTCTTTGGCATGCGCCCATCGCACCTATCAACGCAGACGTAGACCAGTGTCGGAGTTGCCGGCTAGACGCGTCTACGTTGACGTAGATAGGAGATAGATGATGCAGACGTTCCCGGCCAAGCGAGCCAGCCGCACCGGCGCGCTCGTCGTCGTGACCGATCCCGCAACCGCAGCCGCGCTCGTCGGCCAGCTCATCGAGCTCGTCGCCCCGGACGGCAGCACCGCGCACGGCCGCGTGACCGGCGTCGGGCGCACCTGGACCACCCCGGACGGGCGAGACGCGGCCTACGCGTACCTCGATCCCGCATCGATCACTGCTGACGTGGCGTGACGACAAACCGCCGTGTCAGCAGCCCACAGAGCCGCACCGAGCACGAGGAGCACCGATGAGCACCAAGACCGCCCAGAAGGCCGCCGGACGCCCCACGGTGCACCGCGCGCGCATTCCCGCCGATGCCATCGCCGTCCTCGTCGTCCAGACGCTCGTGCTGGCCGGCGTTTGGCTGACCGCCATTGTCGTCAGCTTCACCGGGCTCGTCGCGGCGGCCGGTTGGGCGAATGTCGCCGGCTTGCCAAGCTTCGGAGTGCCTCTTTTCATCGATGGGATCCTCGTTGGCGCCTCGCTGGCCTACCTCGTGGCACGCGAGCGGCACGACCGCGCGAGCCAGTGGATCGCGGTCCTGGCGATGCTGGCGTTCTGCGGCCTGTCGATCACCGGGAACGCGACCCACGCGCTCGGGAGCAGCGCCGCAGGGATGGAGCGCATCACGGGCATCCTCCTGGCCGTCGCCGCGCCGGTCGCGATCCTCGTCACGACGGAGCTTCTGGCGCGGACCGTGATCGCCAGCCCGGACGAGCACGTGCCCGCCCCGGCGTCGCGTGCGGCTCGTCGTGCCGCTCGGCCGGCCACCGTGACCGCTCCTGCCGCCCTGCCGACCACAGCGCCTGCACCCACGACGCAGCCCGCCCAGCGCCCCGCCCAGTGGGATGAGACGGCGCGCCCGAAGCGGTCCTCGTACAGCCAGGAGCAGCGCGCTGAGGCTGTGCGGCTCGCCGCCGAGGGGCTGAGCCAGCGCCAGATCGCCGAAGCCGTCGGCGCCACTAAGAGCGCAGTCCAGAGCTGGCTCGCAGCGGGCGTTCCCGCAGGTCAGCCTGTAGGAGCCAACACGTAACATCCACACAGGCGTTCGAGCGGTCCGCGAGGCACACGCGGATAGCCCGGGCACCCGCTATTGAGCGCGCGCTCGCGGACGCGCAGTCGCTTCGTGGCCGGCTCGCGGCGGCTGTGGAGACCGGGGATCAGGTGGATGCCGCACAGACCCTCACGGACGCGCTCAGCGCCTCGTTCCGCCTCGTGCAGGCCGTCCCGGTCCTCGCCGCCCGCCACAGCACGTGGGCGTTGGCGTTCACCGGGACGAGCGAGTACTCGGCCGAGTGCAGGGCACGGCTGGCGATCACGCACGTGGACCGTCTGGCACGTGCTGCCGCTGCCCCGGCGGTCGTGCAGGAGCCGGGGACGAGGTTCGCCGGCGACCTCGACGACGCCACGATCACCCCCGTCCCGTGACGGTCGACGCTGTGCAGGACGCGCAGGTCGTCGCTGCGATCGACGACGCTCAGGCGCTCGCAGCAGAGCTCAGGGGACGGCTCGCAGATCTGGCCATGGGCGCCTGGGACGGTCCACCGGATGAGGCAGGCGTGTTCGAGGCCGCCGTGGCAGGTGCGAAGGCGCTACGGGACGCCGTACCCGCGCTCGCGGACGGCACTGGACCGACACCGTGGCCTACAACGACGCCGAGCGCATGGACCGGCGGGCACTGTGCGCGGTTCGGTCCCTCACGGTTCTGGCAAGACGCGCGCGGGGACTCCCCGTGCTCAGCGTGCGTCGTTGAGCTGAGCCAGCAGCGCTCGGGCGCGATCGGCGATGTCGGGCTCGCGGTCGTGGGCCAGGGCGTCGAGCGTCGTGGCTGGCAGGCCGGGCACGTCGAGGATGGCCCGACGGACAACGGGGTCAGGGTGCCCGACGAACCGGCTGGCTACTGGGCCGGGGCATGACGCGTGCAGGACCACGGACCGCACGATTTCGTCCATGCTCGGGTCGCGCGCTTCGAGCAGGGAGGGTGCGACGACGACGAGCTGTTCACTGGTGGATCCTGGGTCTCGCGCGACGGCGAGCCGGACCGCGAGCGGAGCGGCGACAAGCGCCCAGGGGGACGGCGGAGGCTGTCGGCGGGGCATGGAACCAGTGTGCGGCGCCTTCGAACGGGTGTGCGCACGATGGTGTGGCGCACGCACAGGGGCAAACCCTCAGAAGTGCTCGCAGATATCCGACGCTGGTCGACCAACGCATGTCTCAGGACATAGGCAACATGGCTCGGGCGTCGATGAGTTGGCATGTCGCGTGCTCGTCTGGTCATCACCGCTGTCGTGCTCGAGGGCCGTTCGCAGGCCGAGGTCGCCCGCGCCTACGGGCTATCACGGTCCTGGGTGAGTCGCCTGGTCGCCCGATACCGCGAAATCGGTGACGCGGCGTTCGAACCCCGATCGAGACGACCGCTGACGTCACCGACAGCGCTCAGCGCGGCGACCGTCGAGCTGATCGTGTCCGTGCGTACGCACCTGATCGCCGACGGTCTGGACGCCGGCGCCCACACCATCGCCTGGCACCTGACCCACCACCACGACCTGAAGGTCGCACCCGCCACGATCTGGCGCCACCTCACCGCGGCCGGGCTGATCGAGCCCGCACCGAAGAAGCGACCCCGCACCTCCGACATCCGCTTCGAGGCCGACCTACCCAACCAGATGTGGCAGACGGACTTCACCCACGTGCCCCTGGCCGACGGCACCGACACCGAAGTCCTCACGTTCATCGACGACCACTCCCGCTTCGTCGTGGCCTGCACCGCCCACGAACGGGTCCACGGCGCCGACGCTGTGACCACCTTCCGAGCCGCGATCAGCACACACGGCGTCCCCGCAACGATGCTGTCCGACAACGGCATGGTCTTCACCACCCGCCTGGCCGGCGGCCGCGGCGGCCGCAACGGCTTCGAGTCCGAGCTCGCCCGCCTGGGCATCGAGCAACGCAACTCCCGACCCAACCACCCCACCACCTGCGGCAAGGTCGAACGCGTCCAGCAGACCCTCAAGAAATGGCTCGCCGGCCACCCCACCGCGACCACCACCACCGAGCTGCAGACCCTGCTCGACACCTGGCGCGAGCACTACAACACCGCCCGCCCCCACGCCTCACTGAACCGACGCACACCCGCAGCCGCCTACGCCGCCAAAGCCAAGGCCCACCCCGTCGGCGGCGCCGGCACCCACGAACGCGTCCGCCACGACCGCGTCGACACCGACGGCAAGCTCACCTTGCGCATCGCCGCCCGACTGCACCACATCGGCATCGGACGAGCCCGCGCCCGAACCCCCGTCATCATGCTCATCGCCGACCTCGACGTCCGCATCGTGCACGCCATCACCGGCGAACTCCTACGCGAGCTCACCATCGACCCCACCAGGGACTACCAACCCCAACAACGCAAACAGGCCGGACCCTGAGGGTCCGGCCTGTTGCCGATGTCCTGCGACATCACACCGGCGGAGGATGGGGGATTCGAACCCCCGAGGGCTTGCACCCAACACGCTTTCCAAGCGTGCGCCATAGGCCACTAGGCGAATCCTCCTGGCGGTCGCGCGCGTCCCGCGGGGCGGGTCGTGCGTGTCCTGGCCGCGAACCAGGGTACCGGACGCCAGGGGGCGCTCCGGCCACGGGACGCCACGGGACGCAGCGCCGGTCCTGGGTCAGACGCGGCGGTGGACGACCAGCGGGAGCACGGCGGTCGCGCCCGCGCGGCGCAGGGCCGCCGCGGCGATCGTCACGGGCCACAACGAGGACGTCGCGTCGACGACGAGCAGGACGGCGCGGCCGGCGACGGCCGACGGGTCGGGCACACGCACGGCGTCCCGCCAGGCGGCGGCCTCGTCGGCGGACGTCAGGTCGCGGGACGTGCGGGCGGTGCGCACCGCGTCGTCGTCCACGGCGAGCGGGGCCCGGGACATGCGCCCGATCTCGGCGATGCGGGCGGCGAGGCCGTCCGTCAGCACCGCAAGGCCCGCCGCGGGCAGCGCGGCGACGACATCGGGGCGCGCAGGCCACTGCCGGCCCCACGCGCGCAGGAGCGTCACGACGCCGTCGACCAGCTCGTCCGGCGGGGGCGCGTCGCGCTCGAAGGCGGTCGCGACGAGCTCGCGCCACTCGGGGGCGTCGGCGTGGATCAGCGCCCGCCCGGGCTCGGCGATCTCGGCGGGGGAGATGCGGCCGCGTGCCCCGAAGGCGCCGCCGGGCCACATCTTGCGCGGCTCGACCGGGTGCCACTGGGTGCGCAGCAGCCCTGCCACGGCGCGCGTCGTCTCGAGCGACGGCTGCTCCGGCAGACCGTCCGGGAGCGAGCCCGTGCACACTCTGCATCGGCCGCACGGCTGGGCGCTCGGGTCGTCGAGCGACTCCTGGAGCAGCTGCATGAGGCAGCGACGACCGCTCGCGTAGTCGCGCATGATGTCCGCCTCGCGATGCCGCACGGCCAGCACGCCCTCGTAGTGCTCGGCGTCGTACGTCCACTCCCGGCCCGTGCGGGCCCAGCCGCCCTCGCTGCGCTCGACCACGCCGTCCACCGCGAGCTGCTTGAGCATGAGCTCGACGCGCGTGCGCCGCAGCCCTGACTCGGCCTCCAGCGCGGGCACCGAGGCCGGCTCGTCGGGAACGGTGGGCATCACGTCCAGGAGGCGGCGCATCGCACCCGGCTCGGGGATCGAGGCGGTCGCGAAGTAGTCCCAGACGCCCGCGTCCGCGCCGGAGGTCAGGAGCACCACGACGGCGTGGTCGATCCCGCGCCCGGCGCGCCCCACCTGCTGGTAGTAGGAGACGGGCGAGGGCGGCGCGCCGACGTGCACGCAGAAGCCGAGGTCCGGCTTGTCGTAGCCCATGCCGAGCGCCGACGTGGCGATGAGCGCCTTGAGCTCGTTGCGCCGCAGCGCCTCCTCGAGCCGCTCCCGCTCGGCCCCGTCGAGCTTGCCCGTGTAGGCGGCGACGGGCAGCGCGTCCCCGTGCTGCGTCCGCACGGCCTCGGTCAGCCGCTCTGCGTCGGCGACCGTGAGGGCGTAGACGATCCCGGACCCGGGCAGGTGCGGCAGCTGCTCGGCGACCCAGGCATACCGCTGTAGGGGCGTGAGCGAGTCGATCACGGCCAGCTGCAGGCTGCTGCGGGCCAGCGGGCCGCGCAGCACGAGCGTGTTCTGGCCCAGCTGTGCCGCGACGTCCTGCGTGACCCGCGCGTTCGCCGTGGCGGTCGTCGCCAGGACCGGGGTGTCCGGGTTGAGCGCGCGCACGGTGTCCGCCACGCGCCGGTAGTCGGGCCGGAAGTCGTGACCCCAGTCGGAGACCGCGTGCGCCTCGTCGATCACCAGCATCCCCAGGTTGCCCGTGAGGGCGGACAGCACGCGCCGGCCGAACCCGGGGTTGGCGAGTCGCTCGGGGGAGACCAGGACCACGTCGACGGACCCGTCCCGCAGCGCGCCCTCGATCGAACCCCACTCGTCGACGTTCGACGAGTTCAGCGTGGCCGCCCGCAGCCCGGCCCGCCCGGCGGCCGCGACCTGGTCCCGCATGAGGCTCAGCAGCGGAGAGACGACGAGCGTCGGGCCGGCGCCCGCCGCTCGTCGGATCGCCGTGGCGGTCCAGTAGACGGCCGACTTCCCCCACCCGGTGGCCTGCACGACGAGCACACGCGCGCCGGGCTCCACGAGCCCGACGACGGCGCGCTCCTGGTCCTCGCGCAGCCGCGCGCCCGGTCCGGCGAGCGCCTCGATCACGCGTGTCGCGACAGCCTGCTGGTCGGGCGACAGCGCGGCCGCGGGGCTCGTCGTCGGGCTCGTCGTCATCCCGTCACCGTAGGCGCCCGCACCGACACCCCGCCGCCACCCTCCACAGGCCCGGGCACCCGACGTCGCCCCGACCGGCGCGCTCCGCGCCCCGAGCGCGTCGGTCCCGCGCGAGAGCGCGGCTCCGTCGCGCGCTCTCGCCGCGCGGTGACGACCTGGGCGGCGGGTCGGGGAGCTCGTCGCCTCAACGCTGCGGCCCGGCGTCGGCGGTTCGGAACGCCGGCGCGGGCGCGTTAAGGTAGGCGCCAGACCCCTCGTGCGGCGTCATCTCGCTGAACTCCCCCAGGGCCGGAAGGCAGCAAGGGCAGGCGAGCTCTGGCGGGTGCACGGGGGGTCCTTGCATGCTCCTTGCATGCCCCTTGCGTGCCCCGGGCGGTCACACGCGCAGGACGGGTGGAGCGAGCGCGGCGACGAGCGCGTCCCAGTCCGGGCCGCTCGGGTCCACGCCCTCCGACGAGGCGAAGTAGGACTCGAGGAACGCGCGCAGCGGCGCCGTGGGGACCAGCCACGTGCCGTCGGCCTCGACCCCCGCGAGCCGGTCGCCGGACGCGCAGAGGGCGAGCAGCAGGAGCCCGCCCACGCGCGGGCCGCCGGGTCGCATCGCCGGCTGCACGTAGGGCACCGGCACCACGCGTGCGCCGCGGCGCCGGTAGAACCGCAGCCGCGCCACGGGGTCGCCGTGCTCGGGCGACCCGGCGTGCACGGCCGGGTCCTCCACCTCCGCGAGCACCAGCCACGGGTCGAGCTCCGCGCGCCACGCCTCGACGGCCGCGTCCAGCAGCGCGCCGCCGACCCCGCCGCCGCGCCCGCCCGGGGCGACGGCCAGGTGCGCCAGCAGCAGGATCCCGGTGGCGGGCGACCACTCGGCGATCGCGGCCCCGAGGAGCGCGCCGTGCTGCTCCGCGACGACGAGCCGCAGCCGCCCGTGCGCGAGCAGGTGCTGCAGGACGGCCAGGTCCGCGAGCTCGTCGGACGGGAAGGACGGCTGCAGCACGTCGGCGTGGACGCGAGCGAGGTCGTCGGGGGACGAGGTGGCGCGGATGTGCATCGGTCAGGCTCCTCGCAGCGCGAGCCGGGTGAAGGTCTGGGCGGCGCCCGCCTCGGTCTTGAGGCGCCGCACCAGCTGGTCGAGCGTCGCCGGGTCCGGCACGTGGGCGTGCAGCAGGTAGTCGTAGGAGCCTGTCACGTGGACGGCGTCGTGCACCTGCGGGAAGCCCGACGAGACCGTGGCGACGAAGGCCTCGTTCGTCGTGCCCGGGTTGAGGCGCACCTCGACGAACACCTCCAGCCCGCCGGTCGACGAGGACGTGGCCGCGCCCCGCACGACCGTGAAGCCACGGATCGTGCCCTCCGCCTGCATCCGGCGGACCCGGGCCGCCGCCGCGTTCGCGGACAGGCCGACGCGCGCACCCAGGTCGCGGAACGACAGCCGCGCGTCGGCCGTGAGCTCACGGAGGATCACGTCGTCCAGCCTGTCCATGACGACGATTATCGCGCTTCGCCCGCGAGAAGCGCACCAGGACGGGCAGACACGCCGTCGACCCTCGACGACGGGAGGCGTGCCCACGACGATGCGTCCGTGCTCCTGACCTCCGACCCCGCGTCCGTGGTCGAGGCCGGGACGGCGGCGCTGCTGGGCGTCGTCGCCGGTCTGGCGGTGGCCGTGCCCGTCGGGCCGGTCGCGGTGCTCGTCGTGCGGGAGGGCATGGCACGCGGCACGCGCACGGGGCTCGCGGCCGGTGCCGGCGTCGCGACGGTCGACGCCGGGTACGCGGTGCTGGCGGTCGTCGCGGGCGTGCAGGTCTCCCGCGCGCTGGCGCAGCACGAGGCCGCGGTCCGGACCGGGGGTGCGCTGGTCCTCGCCGTCGTCGGCCTCGTCGGGCTCGCTCGCTGGTGGACGACGAGGTCGTCGTCGCACCTCGCGCCCGGCCGGCCCGGCGCGCCTGGCGCGGACGGGCGCGGGGCGACCGCGGGCGCGACGTGGGCGAGGTTCACGGCACTCACCCTGCTCAACCCGCTCACCGCCCTGGTCTTCGCGAGCGTCGCGGCCGGGCTCGGCGGTCGCCTGGCTCCGGGCGTCGTGACGAGTGCCGCGTTCGTCCTCGGGGCGGCCGTCGCCTCGCTCACCTGGCAGAGCGTGCTGGCGCTCGCGAGCGCGTGGCTCGGTGGACGCGTGGGCAGTCGGTGGCACGGCCTCACGGCGCCGCTGGGCTCGGTCCTGGTGGTGCTGCTCGCGGCGTCCGTCGCGCTCGGCTGACCCCGCCGTGGTGGGTCGTGCTCCTGTGCGCGAAGGGCACCGGGTGTCGGCGGGGGCGTCTAGGGTTCGGGGGGTGACGACAGCGCTGTACCGCCGCTACCGGCCGGAGACGTTCGCCGAGGTGATCGGCCAGGACCACGTCACCGCGCCGCTGCGCCAGGCGCTGCGCTCCGGTCAGGTCAACCACGCCTACCTGTTCTCCGGGCCGCGCGGGTGCGGGAAGACGACGAGCGCGCGCATCCTCGCGCGCATCCTCAACTGCGCCCGCAACACCGACGCCAGCCCCACGGACACGCCCTGCGGCATGTGCGAGTCGTGCATCGAGCTCGCCCGCGGCGGCCCGGGGAGCCTCGACGTCGTCGAGATCGACGCCGCGAGCCACGGGGGCGTCGACGACGCGCGTGAGCTGCGGGAGCGCGCGACCTTCGCCCCGGCCCGGGACCGCTTCAAGATCTTCATCCTCGACGAGGCGCACATGGTCACGACGCAGGGCTTCAACGCCCTGCTCAAGATCGTGGAGGAGCCCCCGCCGCACGTGAAGTTCGTGTTCGCGACGACCGAGCCGGACAAGGTCATCGGCACCATCCGCTCCCGCACGCACCACTACCCGTTCCGCCTGGTCCCGCCGGACGTCCTGCTGCCGTACCTCGAGCAGCTCTGCGACGCCGAGAGCGTGCCCGTGGGCGGTGGGGTGCTGCCGCTCGTCGTGCGCGCCGGAGGCGGCTCCGTCCGGGACACGCTGTCGGTGCTGGACCAGCTCATCGCGGGCGCGGACGAGCAGGGGATCGAGTACGCCGGTGCCGCGGCCCTGCTCGGCTACACGCAGTCGTCGCTGCTGGACGACCTGGTGGACGCCATCGCCGCGCGGGACGGCGGTGCGGCCTTCCGCGTCGTCGAGCGCGTCATCGCGACGGGCCACGAGCCGCGGCGGTTCGTGGAGGACCTGCTGGAGCGCCTGCGGGACCTCATCGTCATCGACGCCGCCGGAGAGGCCGCCGGTGCCGCGCTGCGCGGGCTGCCGCAGGACCAGCTCGAGAGCATGCGCATCCAGTCCGCGCGGCTGGGTGCCTCGGAGCTGTCCCGGTCCGCCGACCTCGCCAACGCCGCGCTCACCGAGATGACGGGGGCGACGTCCCCGCGCCTGCACCTCGAGCTGCTGATGGCGCGCCTCCTGCTGCCGGCCGCCGACGACGACCGCACCGGCCTGGCCGCGCGGCTCGACCGGCTCGAGCGCGGGGCACCGGCGACCGCCTCGGCCGCCCGGGACGAGCGGCCCGCCGCTCGCGCACCCGAGCCGGCCTCGGCCCCGGTCGCGGCGGGAGGCGCGTCCTTGGCAGGCGGCCCGACGGGGGCTGCCGCCGCTCGGGCGGCGCTCGCCGCGCAGCGCGAGGCCGCCGCCCAGCGGGCGGCCGATCCCGCCGCGAGCACGCGGCCGCCCGCGCGACCTGACACGCGGCCCACCGAGCCGGCAACGGCCCGCGCGGTACCCGCTGCCGCCGTTCCCCCAGCCGCGGCCCCGCCGGCACG
This sequence comes from Cellulomonas fulva, assembly GCF_018531375.1. NCBI lineage: Bacteria > Bacillati > Actinomycetota > Actinomycetes > Micrococcales > Cellulomonadaceae > Cellulomonas > Cellulomonas fulva. Next base: position 1,446,930 of record NZ_JAHBOH010000001.1, read on the forward strand.
CGACGTGACCGGCCCGCCGCCGTGGGACGTCCCGGAGGACGAGGCCGAGGACGCGACGACCGACGCAGCGGCCACCGACGTCACCTCCGACGCGGCGCCCTCCGATGACGCGCGCTCCGACGAGACCAGCTCCGCCGAGGCGACCCCCGATGCCGCGACCGCCGACGAGTCGGACTCCTTCGCGGCGACGTCGGACGAGGCGGCCTCGGACGACGTGACCTCGGACGACGTGACCTCGGACGGCGCGGTCTCGGACGAGGCGATCGCCGGCGCGACGGCCACGGGCGACGCGACGGCCGAGGAGCCGGCGCACGACGAGGCGGTCGCGATGCCGGGCCGCGACGACGTCGACCCGGCCGGGGTCGGACCGGACGCCCTCGGCGCCGCGGAGGCCGAGCAGGCTCCCGAGCCGGCCCGCGCCGCGCTGGACGCGCCGGTCGAGGGCGCGCCGTTCCAGCCCGCCGCGCCGTTCCAGCCCGCCCCGGCGGGCGTGGCCGGCGAGACGGAGACGCTGCGCCGGCGCTGGCCGGAGGTGCTCGACACGGTCCGGTCGCTGCGCCGCGTGACGGGCGCGCTGGTCGACCCGAACAACGCGCAGGTGGCGGAGCTCGACGCGACGACGCTGCGCCTGGCGTTCACGACGCCGGAGCTCGCCACGACCTTCCGGAACGGTCCGCACGCGGACGTCGTCGCCCAGGCGGTCCGGGAGACGCTCGGCTTCGACGTGCGCGTCGAGGCCACCGGGGGCCCCGCGGGCGAGGGTCGTCCGGGCGCGAGCCACGTCGGCCGCGGGCAGTCGCCCTCGCAGCGGCCGCCGTCCGGGCGCGCGTCCGGCGGGCCCGAGGGCCGAGCGCCCCGGTCCCGTCCGGGTGGTACCTCCGGCCGTGCCGCGGGCCCGGGGGAGCCCGGGTCGGGCGACGACGACGCGGAGCCTCACCGGGCGCCGCACACCTCCGCGCCCGCCGAGGGCGCCACCCGTCCCGCGGGGGCGTCGCCGAGCTCCGACTGGGAGCCGCCCGAGGAGCCGGACGACCCCTGGGCGACCCCGCTGCCCGACGATGCGGCGAGCACGCCGGCACCCACGTCCGACGCCCGGCGCACCGCCGCGCCCACGTCGGACGCCTCGCGCCCGACGGAGGAGCCCGCGACCCCGCAGGCCGCTGTGCCCGTGGTGCCGGGCGTGATCTCGGCGGCGGACGCCGCTGCGTCGTGGGACGTGCCGGCGACCAGGACCGCGGCACCGCCCGCGTCGGACGACTGGCCGGAGGTGTCGACGCCCCCGGCGCAGCGTCCGGACGACGCGAGCGCTCGGGGCGGCTCCGCCCGCACCGACGGGTCGCCGCCCGCCGGGCCGGCGACCCGCGCGGGCAGCCCGTCGGTGAGCGCCGCGGAGTCGGCGGTCGCGCGCGCGCAGCGGCTCGCGGCGGCTGCACCGCAGCGTTCGTCGGAGCCCGCGGTGCGGTCCCGCCCCGCGCCGGTGGCGCACGACCCGTACGACGAGCTCTCGCCGGACGACCCGGACATGGCGTCGTCCGGCCTGGTGGGCGCGCCGCTCGTCGCGCAGCTCCTGGGCGGCACGGTGATCGACGAGCAGATCGACGACGGCCGCTGACGCGTGCCGTCGCGCGGCCTGCCGCTGCCGGGCGGCCCGCAGGCCGTAGGGTGGAGGCGTGTACGAGGGCGCGGTCCAGGACCTGATCGACGAGCTCGGGCGGTTGCCCGGAGTCGGTCCCAAGAGCGCCCAGCGCATCGCGTTCCACCTGCTGTCGGCGGACCCCGCGGACGTGCGCCGGCTCGCCGACGCGCTGATCGAGGTCAAGGCGCGCGTGCGGTTCTGCGACACCTGCGGCAACGTCGCGCAGGAGGAGCAGTGCCGGATCTGCCGTGACCCCCGCCGCTCGCCCACGGTCATCTGCGTGGTCGAGGAGGCCAAGGACGTCGTCGCGATCGAGCGCACCCGCGAGTTCCGCGGCAAGTACCACGTGCTCGGCGGCGCCATCAACCCGATCGCGGGCGTCGGGCCGGACGACCTGCGCATCGCGCAGCTCATGCGACGCCTCGCGGACGGCACGGTCACCGAGGTCATCCTCGCGACGGACCCGAACGTCGAGGGCGAGGCGACGTCCACGTACCTCGCCCGCCTGCTCCTGCCGATGGGCCTGACGGTCAGCCGGCTCGCGTCGGGCCTGCCGGTGGGCGGGGACCTCGAGTACGCCGACGAGGTGACGCTCGGCCGCGCCTTCGAGGGACGCCGGCTCCTCAGCGCCTGATCTGGACGACGCCCGGACACGACGAGAGCGTCCGACGAGGACGCGGAGGGGAGCTCGGATGACCATGACGGCGGACGACGGACTGCGGGAGATCGCGGAGGCCGTCGCGGGCGAGTCGCGGCGCTACCTGACCACCGTGACGGAGGTCGCCGCGGGGGCCAACCCGGAGGCGGCGCTCCCGCTCCTGCTCCTGGCCGTGTCGGACGTGCTCGCCGCGGGCGCACGGCTCGGCGCCACCACGGACGTGGTGCCGGCGGAGCGGTTCGAGCCGGACGTCGGCCCGGACCCGGACGTCGAGCCGCTGCGTGCCGGCCTGGCCAACGCGTTCGAGGGCGTGGACGAGTACGTCGAGGTCGTCGACCCGCTCCTGGGTCCGGACGTCGAGGCGTCCACGGTGTCCGGCGACCTCGTCGCGATCGCCGGCGCGCTCGTCCAGGGGCTGCGGCACTACGAGGCGGACGGCGTGCTCGAGGCGCTGTGGTGGTGGCAGTTCTCCTACCTGTCGGACTGGGGCGAGCGCGCGTCGAGCACGCTGCGCACGCTGCAGGTCATGCTCGCGCACCTGCGGCTGGACGTCGCGGACGACGTCGCGACCGAGGCGGAGTACGACGCGCTGCAGCCCTGACCCCTGGCGGCTCCCCGCTCAGGCGACGCGCGTGCCGCGCGGCAGGGTGCGCTGCGGGATCGACAGGCGGCGGACCGCCACGACGAAGCCGGCGACGCCGAGGAGCAGGTTCGCGGCCAGACCCCACGGCCACACGGGAGCGGTGCTCGTGACCGTCTCGTCGGACAGCTCGTCGCCGACCCAGCACTCCTGGAGGGGGTCGTCGGGGCCGTCCCGCACGGTGCGGACCGCGAAGCGGATGTAGCCCAGCAGGTCACCCTCGGTCACGGAGCTCTCGGACTCCGCGACGGACGTGCCGGAGCCGTCGGCCACCACGACGAACGGGTTGATCGCCAGCAGCCACCAGGTGCGCTCGGTGTGCGCGACGTCCCGGACCTGCTCCTCGATCGTGCAGACGGACCCGTCGTAGGTGCCGTCCCAGTCGGACGGCACGGTGTAGACGCGCGTCGTCTCGGTCGTCGTCACGGCGGGGTAGGTCACGCCGAAGAGGATGAGGCTGAGGAACGCCAGCGACGCGACGACGACGAACGTCAGCACGGTCGACCCGGCGGTCCGCGACACCAGCGCGGACAGCCCGAGGCCGATGCCGCACACCGCGATCAGCAGCGTCGCGATGAGCAGGACGACGAACAGCAACGACCACCACGGCGTGGGCCCGGCCGCGGTCGCGAACGCCAGGAACGGGATGCTCGTCACCAGGAACGCGCACGACGCGACCCAGGCGGCCAGGAGCTTGCCGAGCGCGATCTCGGCCGGCGTCAGGAGCGTGACCTGCAGCGTCGCGAGCGTCCCGGCGTTGCGGTCCCCGTTGACGGCGGCCGAGGTCAGCGTGGGGGTGACCAGGAGGCCGAGCCCGAGGACCAGGAAGGTGACGGCCGCGAACAGGACCGGCCCGCGCGGCTCGGTGCCACCGTCGTCGAGACCCAGGACCGTGGACAGCGCGCCGAACAGCAGGAGCGTGAGCGCCCCGACCACGACGAAGTAGACGATCAGCGCGACGAGCCACCGCGTCGACCGCACGCGCTGCCGCAGCTCGAGCGCGGCGACGGTCCGGACGCCGTGCCAGGTCAGTCCCCACCGCGCGTGACGGGGCGGCGCCGCGGGCGTGGGCGCGGTGCCGGTCTGCTCGACGACGCTCATCGCCGCTCCTCCTCGAGTGCCAGGTAGGCCCGCTCCAGCGCGCCCGCGGCGGGCGCGAGCTGGACCAGGGGGACGCCGGCGGCCACCGCGTCGCGCACGAGCCGGGCCGCGCCCGCGTCGCCGTCGACGTCGAGCAGCACGCCGCCCGGTCCGTCGGCGGGCGGTCGGTGCGGGTCGACGTCCTCGTCGGGACGCCACGTCGCGCCGACCTGCGTGAGCCACGCGCTGAGGGCCGCGTAGGAGAGCGCGCGCACGTGCCAGGTCCGACGAGCGTCCGCACCGGCTCCGACCGCGGCGACGTCCGCCGTCTGCACCGTCCGGCCCCGCGAGACGAAGACGACGTCGTCGGACATCTCCTCGAGCTCGGACAGGATGTGGCTCGAGACCAGGACGGTCTTGCCGCGCTCCGCGAGGCTGCGCAGCAGGATCCGCAGGTCGACGCGCGACCGCGGGTCCAGGCCGGAGGCCGGCTCGTCGAGCAGCAGCACCTGCGGGTCGTGGACCAGGGCGCGGGCCAGGCCGAGCCGCTGCTTCTGGCCGCGGGAGAGGACCGACGCAGGGCGGCCGGCGTACTCGCTGAGGTGCACGGTGGCGAGGAGCTCGTCGACCCGCGCGGCGGTCCCGGCGGCCGGGAGGCGGTACGCCGCGGCGAACGTCTGCAGCACCTCGCGGACGGTCAGCGAGTCCCAGGTGCCGAACGTGTCCGGCATCCACCCGGTGACCGCGCGGGCGGCCGGACCCTCGGTCACGGGGTCGTGCCCGCCGACGGTCACGGTCCCCGCGTCCGGCACCAGCAGGCCGGCGAGCACCAGCAGCAGGGTGGTCTTGCCGGACCCGTTGGGCCCGACGAGCGCCGTGACCGCCCCGGGCCGCGCCACCAGGTCGATCCCGTCCAGCGCCTGCACGGAGCCGAACGCGCGGTGCACCCCCTGCACGACGATGCCGCCTGACCGGGCGGCGGTCGCGACCGGCGCTGGCTGCTCCTCGGGGACGATCTCCATGGCCCCGAGGGTAGGGGCGCGGGCGCGCGCCGGACGTCAGACCGGGGTATGACGTGCCGACCACATCCTGATATCGCTGGATCACGGCGCGCGGACGTGCCTACCATCCCTGCGACCACACAGGACCCGGCGGGCCGTTGAGACAGACGGCGACCGGCGACAGATGGAGCAGCACGTGGCACTTGTCGTGCAGAAGTACGGCGGTTCGTCGGTAGCGGACGCCGAGAGCATCAAGCGGGTGGCCAAGCGCATCGCCGCAGCGAAGCGCGCGGGGGACGACGTCGTGGTCGTCGTGTCGGCGATGGGCGACACCACCGACGACCTCATCGACCTCGCCCAGCAGGTCAGCCCCCTGCCGCCCCAGCGGGAGATGGACATCCTCCTCACCGCGGGCGAGCGCATCTCGATGTCGCTGCTGGCGATGGCGATCAACAACCTCGGCGTGAAGGCCAAGTCCTTCACGGGCCAGCAGGCGGGTGTCATCACCGACGCCGTGCACGGCCGGGCCCGCATCGTCGACGTCGTGCCGACGCGCGTCCGGGAGACCGTGGACCGCGGGCAGGTCGCGATCGTCGCGGGTTTCCAGGGCGTGACCGAGTCGACCAACGACGTGACGACCCTCGGCCGCGGCGGCTCGGACACCACGGCGGTCGCGCTCGCGGCCGGTCTGGGCGCCGACGTCTGCGAGATCTACACCGACGTGGACGGCGTGTTCACGGCGGATCCCCGCATCGTCCCGGCCGCCCGCAAGCTCGACCGCGTCTCCTACGACGAGATGCTCGAGATGGCCGCCTCCGGCGCCAAGGTGCTCATGCTCCGCTGCGTCGAGTACGGCCGCCGCTACGGCGTCCCCATCCATGTCCGCTCGTCGTTCTCGAACCACACGGGCACCCTGGTCACCAACGAGAAGAGCGAGGACCCCACCGTGGAGCAGCCGATCATCGCGGGCGTCGCGCACGACCGCTCGGAGGCCAAGATCACCGTCGTCGGCGTGCCGGACGTCCCGGGCAAGGCCGCCCGGATCTTCCAGGTCGTCGCGGGTGCGGGCGTGAACATCGACATGATCGTGCAGAACGTCTCGGTGGCCGCGACGGGCCTGACGGACATCTCCTTCACGCTCCCGGCCGACGACGGCGCGGCGGGCATGGCCGCCCTGACCGAGCGCCAGCCGGACATCGGCTTCGCGTCGCTGCAGTACGACGACACGATCGGCAAGGTCTCGCTCATCGGCGCGGGCATGAAGTCGCACCCCGGGGTCTCGGCGCAGCTGTTCGCCGCGCTGTCCGACGCGGGCATCAACATCGAGATGATCTCGACCTCGGAGATCCGGATCTCGGTGGTCACCCGCGCGGACGACCTCGACGAGGCCGTGCGCGCCATCCACACCGCGTTCGACCTGGACGCGGACCAGGAGCAGGCCGTGGTGTACGGGGGGACCGGACGATGAACGCGAACGAGGCGATGAGCGGTAGCGCGCCCACCAGCGGGCTGACCGTCGCGGTCGTCGGCGCCACGGGCCAGGTCGGCGCGGTCATGCGCCGGCTGCTCGAGGAGCGCGACTTCCCGGTCGGCACCATCCGGTACCTCGCGTCCGCGCGCTCCGCCGGCCGCACCCTGCCGTGGCGCGGCGCCGACGTCGTCGTCGAGGACGTCGCGACCGCCGACCTGTCCGGCATCGACATCGCGCTGTTCTCGGCCGGTGGCTCGACGTCGAAGGAGCACGCCCCGCGCTTCGCCGCGGCGGGCGCGGTCGTCGTCGACAACTCCTCCGCGTGGCGCCGTGACCCGCAGGTCCCGCTCGTCGTCTCCGAGGTGAACCCGGAGGCGCTCGACGAGATCCCGCTCGGCATCGTCGCGAACCCGAACTGCACCACCATGGCCGCGATGCCGGTGCTCAAGGTCCTGCACGCGGAGGCCGGCCTGCGCCGTCTCGTCGTGTCCACCTACCAGGCGGTCTCCGGCTCCGGCCTCGCCGGCGCGCAGGAGCTGGACCAGCAGGTCCGCGCCGCGGTCGAGCAGGACACGCTCGCCCTGGTGCACGACGGCGGTGCCGTGTCCTTCCCCGACCCGGTCAAGTACGTGGCGCCGATCGCGTTCGACGTGATCCCGCTCGCGGGCTCGATCGTCGAGGACGGCCTGGCCGAGACCGACGAGGAGCAGAAGCTCCGGCACGAGTCGCGCAAGATCCTGGCGATCGACGACCTGCTGGTGTCCGGCACCTGCGTGCGCGTCCCGGTCTTCACGGGCCACTCGCTGTCGGTCAACGCCGAGTTCGCGCGGCCGATCAGCCCGGAGCGCGCCCGCGAGCTGCTCGCGGACGCACCCGGCGTGCAGCTCGAGGACGTCCCGACCCCGCTCAAGGCCGCGGGCAGCGACCCGTCCCTGGTCGGCCGCATCCGGTCCGACGAGGGTGCGCCCGAGGGCAGGGGCCTGGCGCTGTTCATCTCGAACGACAACCTGCGCAAGGGCGCCGCGCTCAACGCGGTCCAGATCGCCGAGCTCCTGGCAACCCGCCTCACCACGCACGCCTGACGCCGCTGACGACACGGCGTCGCCCGGCCCGAGGGCCGGGCGTCGCCCGGTCGGGGTCTGGACAGCCGGTGTGCGGCCCTGCCACCGTGGGGAACCGCGTCCGCGGCAGCCGCACGTCCAGGGGGCAACATCATGCGGTCTCGTCGAGTGATGACCATCACCGCGACCACGTCGGCGGGCTGACGTGGTCGCGCGGGTGGGGCGGTCCTGGCGGATCGTGTGGTGGGTGCTCGGCGTCGTCCTGGCGGCGGCGGCCGCCTACGGCATCTGGCTCCTGGTCTACGTCCTGACGAGCGAGAACACCATCGCCTGAGCCGAGTCCGAGCCCCGGCCGGGCCGGGGGATATCCCGACGGTCGGCCCGGGGGCGGGCACGGTGTCGGCCGGGTGCGCCCAGCGCCTAGCGTCGGGGGCATGACCTCGACCTCCGACGACGCGCCCCGGCCGCCCGTGCCGGTGCCGCCCGGCGACCTGGCGACCACGCACCCGTCCGCGGGCGCCGACGCCGCGACCGTGGCGCCCGCCCTCCTCGGAGGACGGGCCTTCGTGCTCGCCCCCTTCACGCCCGCGACGTGGCGCGCGGTGTCGCAAGCCGTCGTGGGCTGGGTCTGGCTGCTCGCGGCCGGCATCGTGGCGCTGACGATGATCCCGACGAGCGTGGCGCTGGTCCCGGCGCTCGGCGTCGGAGTGCCGCTGCTCGTCGGCTCGCTCGTGGTCGCCCGGTGGTTCGCCCGGGCGGAGATCGGCCGGCTGGCGCTGCAGACGGGCGCTCGCGTCCCGCCGGCGGACCCGCGTCCGGCGGCTCGGCCCGGCTGGTGGCCGGCTTTCGTCGCGCCGCTGCGGGATGCGCGCGCGTGGACGGCGACCGCCTACGCGGCGCTCGGTGCCGTGACGTCGTCGGTGGTGTTCGTGCTCGTCGTCGCGCTGGGCGGCGCCGGCCTCGCGGGCATCCTGGTCCCCGTGTACGGCGTCGGCCCGGTGCTGCACGACGCGCTCGGCTGGCCGGACGCGCTCCTGACGGCCGCGCTCGTCGTCGTCGGCGTGGTCGCGCTCTGGCTCGCCGCACTCGCCGCGCAGGGCGGCTCGCTGCTGCACGTGCGGATGGCGCGCGGGCTGCTGGGCCGCACGCGGGCGGCGGAGGAGATCGCCGCGGCGGAGCGGGCGCGGGCGCAGGCCGAGGTGCGGACGGCGCACGTCGAGGCGACGCGGACCCAGGTGGTCGGTGCCGCCGACGACGAGCGGCGGCGGATCGAGCGCGACCTGCACGACGGCGCCCAGCAGCGGCTCGTCGCGCTCGGCGTCGAGCTGGGTGCGGCGCGCCGGCGCAGCGCCGCCGACCCCGAGGCGGCCGCGGTCGCGCTCGAGCACGCCCACCGCGAGGTGCAGGAGACGCTGGCGGAGCTGCGGGACCTGGTGCGGGGCATCCACCCCGCCGTCCTGACCGACCGCGGGCTCGACGCGGCGCTCAGCGCGCTCGCGGCGCGGACCCCGCTGCCGGTGACCGTCGACGCGCCGGACGACGACGCGCTCGCGGCGTGCGGCGCCGCCGCCCAGGCCGCCGCGTACTTCGTCGTCGCCGAGGCGCTGACCAACGTCGCCAAGCACGCGGGTGCGACGAGCGCGCGGGTGCAGGTGCGCTGCGCGGACGGCCGGCTGCGGCTCGTCGTGCACGACGACGGGCGCGGGGGAGCCGCGGCGAGCCCGGGGAGCGGGCTCGACGGGCTGCGCAGCCGCATCGCGGCGCTGGACGGCACCTTCGACCTCGTCAGCCCCGCCGGGGCCGGCACGACCCTGACCGTGGAGGTGCCGTGCGCATCGTGATCGCCGAGGACTCGGTCCTCCTGCTGCACGGCCTGACGCGCCTGCTCACCGACGAGGGGCACGAGGTCGTCGGGTACCGCACGGCCGACGAGCTCGTGGCGGCACTGGGCGCCGACGCCACCCTCCCGGACGTCCTGGTCACCGACGTGCGGATGCCGCCCACGCACACCGACGAGGGCCTGCGCGCGGCGATCCACCTGCGCAGCCTCCACCCGCGGCTGCCCGTCCTGGTGCTGTCGCAGTACGTCGAGCAGCGGTACGCGCGCGAGCTGTTCGCGGGCGACGTCCGCGGTCTCGGGTACGTCCTGAAGGACCGCGTGACGGACGTGGACGAGCTGCTCGGCGCCATCGACCGCGTCGCGACCGGCGGCACGGTCATCGACCCCGAGGTCGTCGCCCAGATCATGGCGCGCTCGCGCCGCACCGGCCTCGAGCACCTGACGCCGCGCGAGCGCGAGGTCATGGCCCTCATGGCCGAGGGTCGCTCGAACTACGCGATCGCCGACCGGCTCGTCGTCGGGCTCCCCGCCGTCGAGAAGCACGTGACCTCGATCCTCACCAAGCTCGGCCTGCCGCCGGACTCCGACGACCACCGTCGCGTCCTGGCCGTGCTGCGCTGGCTCGAGCACCGACCGAACGGAGAGTCATGACCCTCGTCGACGCGCCGGTGACACCGGCGGCACCGCCCCCCACGCGCTCCTCCGGCGGCCGCACGCTCGCCTGGGTGGGCGGCACGCTCGGGCTCCTCCTGATCCTGTGGGCCGCGCTCGACGTCGTGGGCCTCGTGGCCCGCCAGGAAGCCGTCGCGCAGTCCACCCACGCCGCGGCCGCGGTGGTGGAGCTCGTCGCCGACGGCGACGTGACCGTGCGCACCTCCACCGCCTCGGACGTCGCGGTCGAGCGCACCGGCCGGTGGGCGTTCGTGGCCCCCGAGTTCCGCACCGAGACGGCGGGGGACACCCTCGTCGTCGAGTACACCTGCCCGTGGCGCTACCTGTGGAGCTGCGAGGCCGACCTCGACGTCACGCTGCCGGCGGGCACGCAGCTCGTCGTGCGGACCTCGGACGGGGACGTGCGGGCGTCCGGGTCGCTGGGCGGCGCCGAGCTGCGCACCAGCAACGGGCGCGTCGAGGCCAGCGACGTCACCGGCGACCTGCAGGTGCGCTCCAGCAACGGGGACGTGGTGGTCGGTGACGTGACCGGCGCCGTGACCGCGGAGACGAGCAACGGGCGCATCGAGGTCACGGGTGCGGGCTCGCTCGAGGCGCACACGAGCAACGGCGACGTCGACGTGCTCGACGTCGCGGGTGCCGTCGACGTCGAGTCGAGCAACGGCCGGATCGACATCGCCGACGCGCGCTCCGACATCTCGGCCGTCACGAGCAACGGCGACGTGACCGTGCGGGGCACGGGCGAGCCGGTGGCGCTGGACATCGACACCTCGAACGGTCGTCAGGAGGTCGCCGGAGCGACCGACCCGGCCGCCAGCATCCGCGTCGTCATCCGCTCGTCGAACGGTTCCGTCGCCTACCTCGGCCCGCGGGGATCCGACGAGTCCTGACCGCCGTCCGCGCCGACGGACGCGCACCACGCCCAGGCAAGACGAAGGCCCTGGCCGGAACACCGGCCAGGGCCTTCTGCTGTCGGGGTGGCGGGATTCGAACCCACGACCTCTTCGTCCCGAACGAAGCGCGCTACCAAGCTGCGCCACACCCCGTGAAGCCCGCTCAGACTACCTGACGGACCGCCGTGGGAACGAATCCGCTCATGCGGGCACGAGGGTGAGCAGCGTCGCCTCCGGACGGCACGCGAAGCGCACCGGCGCGTACGGCGACGTGCCCAGCCCACCGGACACGTGCAGCCACGTGGAGCCCGCGCCGCCGCTGCGGTCGGGACGGGCGCCCGGCCAGCCGTGCAGGCCCTTGGCGCGGCGGGTGTCGAGGTCGCAGTTGGTGACGAGCGCACCCCAGCCGGGCACGGCGAGCTGCCCGCCGTGGGTGTGGCCGGCGAGCACCAGGTCCGCGTCGTCCTCGAGCATGCGGTCGAGCACCCGCCGGTACGGCGCGTGCGTGACGCCCAGGTGCAGGTCGACCGGGCGGGCCGCGTCGAGGCGTGCGTCGTCCGCCCCGCCCGCGTCCGGGAACGCGTCGCGGTCCAGGTGGGCGTCGTCGGTCCCGACGAGGGAGAGCCGGCGGCCGTCGACGTCCAGGGCCCCACGGCAGTTGTCGAGGTCCACCCAGTCCGCCGAGGTGAACAGGCGCAGCAGCTCGCGCCAGGGCAGCTGGCGCGGCGGGTTGGCGTGCTGGCGGCGTGCGTCCCGCTGCAGGTACCGCGCGGGGTTCTTGGGCTGCGGCGCGATGTAGTCGTTGGAGCCCATGACGAAGGCGCCCGGGCGCGCCAGAAGAGGCTCGAGCGCCTGCGCCAGCGGACCGAGCGACCCGGGGTGCGCCCAGTTGTCGCCGGTGTCGACGACGAGGTGCGGGTCGAGCGTCGCGAGGTCACGGACCCAGGCGACCTTGTCCCGCTGGGACGGCGTCAGGTGCAGGTCCGACACGTGCAGCACCCGCAGCGGCGCGTGGCCGCCGGGCAGGACCGGGACGGTCACCTCCCGCAGGGTGTACCAGCGCGCCTCGAGCAGCGACCACGCGAGCGCGCCCGCGCCGGCCGCGACCAGCGCGCCCGCCGCGCGGGCCGGTCCGGGGACGCTCACCAGCCGTTGGTGCTGCGGAAGACGTCGCTGCTCGAGTCGTCGAGCACGCTGCCGTTCCAGAACCCGTCGTCGCCGCCGGGTCCGCGGTTGCCGTCACCGTTGCCGTTGCCGTTGCCGTTGCCGTTGTCGCAGCCCGGACCCTTGCCTTCCTGGCACGGGTCCGGCGGCTCGGGGGCCGGGCCGGAGGACAGGCGCAGCGAGATCACCGAGCCCTTGACGGCGCTCCCGCTCGGGCTCTGCTCCGCCACCAGGCCCTCGGCCACGTCGGACTCGACCCGCTCGGACGAGACGGAGACCTGGAACCCCGCGGCGTAGAGCCGCGAGCGCGCGTCGCTCTCGCTCAGGCCCACGACGTACGGCACGGAGATCTGCTTGCCGTAGATCTCGTCGGTGTCGGCCTCGGTGAAGTCGGGGTTGTCGCCGCCCTCGAGCGCGTCGTTCATGAAGCGCGCCCACGTCGGCGCCGCGATCGACGAGCCGTACGGGCCGGACCAGTACGTGTTGCCGTTGATCGTCTGCTCGTGCATCGACTTCAGCCCGTCGGGGTAACCGACCCAGACCGCGGTCGCGAGCTTGGGGGTGTAGCCGATGAACCAGGTGTGCTCGTTGTAGGTCGTCGTTCCCGTCTTGCCCGCGGCCGCGAAGCTCGGCTTCGGGACGTTGCTCGCGGTGCCCTCCCACACGTGGCTCAGCGCGAAGTTGATGGCGTGCGCGTACTTGGCCTCGATGCCCTGGTGGCAGTCGGCGTTCGGGACCTTGAGCTTCTTGCCGTTGGCGTCGGTCACCTTGACGATCGCGACCGGCGAGCAGTAGACGCCGTTGGCGGCGAAGCCCGCGTACGCGGCGGCCATGGTCAGGGGGGCGATCGAGTCGGAACCGATCACGTTCGAGGGGCGGTAGGGCATGGTGCCCTCACCGGCCGCGCCGCCCGCGAGGTGCACGCCGAGGTCCGCCGAGCCGTCCATGATCTTGCACAGGTCGAGCTTGCTCGCCATCGCGATGTACGCGGAGTTGACGGAGTTCTCGGTGGCCTTGAGGACGCTCATGTAGCCGCCGCTGCCCTCGGAGTTGCCGAACTTGTAGTCGCCCACGAGGTTGGTGCAGGGCGCGTTGAACTCGCTCTGCTGGTACTCCATGCGCGTGCCGTCGACGGTCTCGTTCAGCGAGTGGCCCTCACGCAGCCACTCGAGCAGCGTGAACGGCTTGAACGTCGAGCCGGGCGGGAAGCCGGAGGCGCTGCCGTACGCGTTGTCGGTGTTGAAGTTCACCGCGGTCTCGCGCGAGCCCACCTCTTGGGTGTTGTTGTAGATGCGGTTCTGGGCCATCGCCTTGACCTGCCCGGTCCCGGGCTCGACCACGACGATCGAGCTGCCCACCCCGGAGGAGTCCTTGACCGGCACACCGGCCTTGACCTCCTTGTCGGCGGCCTCCTGCATGTCCTTGTCCAGCGTGGTCCAGATGGTCAGGCCGCCCTCGAGCAGCCGCTCGCTGCGCTCCTGCGACGTCTTCCCGAAGGTCTCGTCCTTCGCGATGATCTTGGTGACGTAGTCGCAGAAGAACCCGGAGCCGGCGACGTTCTCGTCCGCCGACATGCAGCCGAGCTGCGTCTCCTTGGGGTGGAGCGAGTTCTTGATCTTGGCGGCGCGGCCCTTCTTGTACTCGGCGTCCGTGATGTAGCCCTGCTCGTGCATGAGCCGGAGCACGGTGTTGCGCCGCGTCTGCGACTGCTTCGGGTCCTTCAGCGGGTCCCAGCGCGACGGCGCCTGGGTGATGCCCGCGATGGTCGCCGCCTGGAGGTAGTTGAGGTCCGCGGCGGAGACGCCGAAGTACCGCTGCGCCGCCGACTCGACCCCGTAGACCGACGTGCCGAACTGCGCGATGTTGAGGTACTTCGCGAGGATCTCGTCCTTCGACATCGTCTTCTCGAGCGTGATGGCGAGCTTGGCCTCGCGCAGCTTGCGCGCCAGCCCCTCGGCACCCTCCGCGGTCCGGGCCTGCTCGATGCCCTCCGCGCGCTCCTCCGGGGTGTCCGCCTGCCGCGCGGCCTCGATGAGGACGTTCTTCACGTACTGCTGCGTCAGCGTCGACGCGCCCTCGCGGGACGTGTTGAGCGCGTTGCGCGCCGCGGCGCGCACCATGCCCATGAGGTCGATGCCCGAGTGCTCGTAGAAGCGCTTGTCCTCGGTCGCGATGACGGCGTCCTTCATCACCTGCGCGATCTTGTCGCCCGGTACCACGACGCGGTCCTGGTCGTAGAACGTCGCGAGCAGGGTGCCGTCGGAGGCGAGGATGCTCGACTTCTCCGGGAGGGGCTTCTGCTCGAGCTCGGTCGGCAGGTCGTCGAACGCCGTGATGCTCATGTCCGTCACGCCGTTCGCGACGGCCACGCCCGGCAGGACGAGGCCCGCCGCGAGCACCCCGCCGACGGCCGCGACCAGCACGAACGACAGCAGAAGGGCCAACGCCTGGAAGACGTTGACCTGACGACCACGGGCGCGGGCAGGCTGGGGCATGCCGCCAGGGTAGTGGGCGCCCCTGTCACCGTCTGCGGCTCTGCGCGGGCCCGGGTCGACCTGCACCGGACCTGCACAACGCGTCCGCAGCGCGGTCGCGGGCGCCCGACGGAGGTGCCTGACGGCGCTGGTCACGCGCGCGGGAGCGTGTCCACACCTCGGGATGACCCGAATGGAGTCTGGTCGTCGGCACCGGTCCCGCGCTATTTTCCGGGGCACCGGACGAACGCTCGTGCGCTCGTCGTCATGCCGAGGGAGGTGCGGTGCCAGGGTCTCGCGACGGTCACTGGACCGCCGGTGCTGCCTGCGGCTCGGGCAGCATGTCGCCCGACGCCCTCTTCGTCGAGGGATCGGCGCAGCGCGAGGCGCGCGCCGTGTGCCAGACCTGCCCGGTGCGCCTCGAGTGCCTCGCGGACGCGCTGGACAACCGCATGGACTTCGGCGTCTGGGGCGGGATGACCGAGCGCGAGCGCCGGGGCCTGCTGCGTCGCCGGCCCGAGGTGCGCTCGTGGTGGTCGGAGCTGGTCCCCGTCGAGGAGCTCGTCGGCAGCTGACGCCCGCCCCGGTGCCGCCGCGTTCCCGTGCGGGCCACCGCTGGCTAGGGTGAGCGCATGGCCACCACGTGGGAGTACGCGACCGTCCCTCTGATCATCCACATGACCAAGGCGATCCTGGACCAGTGGGGTGCCGACGGGTGGGAGCTCGTGCAGGTGGTGCCCGGCCCCGGTGACGGCCTGGTCGCCTACCTCAAGCGGCCCACGAGCGCCTGATGGGCGCCGCTGCCCGCCTCGCGGACCTCGGCCTCACGCTCCCCGCCGTGGCGGCACCCGTCGCCGCGTACGTCCCCGCCGTCCGGTCCGGGGCGCACGTCCACACCTCCGGGCAGCTGCCCTTCGTCGACGGCGCGCTGCCGGCCACCGGGAAGGTGGGCGCCGCCGTGTCGCCCGACGAGGCCGTGGACCTGGCCGGGACGGCGGCCCTGAACGCGCTCGCCGCGGTGGCCGCGCTGGTCGAGCGCGAGGGCGGCCCGGCGGGCGCCGACGCGCTGGACCGCATCGCGCGCGTGGTCAAGGTCGTCGGGTTCGTCGCGAGCGACCCGTCGTTCACCGGGCAGCCCGCGGTCGTGAACGGCGCGAGCCACCTGCTGCACCAGGTGCTGGGCGAGGCCGGGGTGCACGCGCGGTCCGCGGTCGGCGTCGCGGTGCTCCCGCTCGACTCGCCGGTCGAGGTCGAGATCGTCGTCGAGCTGACCCCGGCGGACGCCTGACGGCACCCGCCGGCCGCCAGCGATTGCGCTGTCGAGTCGCGTGCGCCGGCCCACGTCAGCGGGCGCGGCGCTCCAGGCGGTCGATGTCGAGCAGGACGACCGCGCGCCCCTCGCGCCGCACCCAGCCGCGGGCGGCGAAGTCGGCGAGCGCCTTGTTGACGGTCTCGCGGGACGCCCCGACGAGCTGCGCGAGCTCCTCCTGCGTCAGGTCGTGCGCGACGCGCACACCCTCGTCGACCGGCTCGCCGAAGCGCGTCGAGAGGTCGAGCAACGCCTTGGCGACGCGGCCCGGGACGTCGGAGAACACGAGGTCCGCGAGCGCCTCGTTGGTCCGGCGCAGGCGGCGGGCGAGCGCCTGCAGCAGGTGCTGGGACACGGTCGGCTTGTCGGAGAGCCACGCGAAGAGCTCCTCGTGGCCGAGCTCGACGAGCTCGGCGTCCGCGACCACCGTCGCGGTCGCGGTGCGCGGGCCCGGGTCGAACATCGACAGCTCACCGAACATCTCGCCCGGGCCGAGCACGGCCAGCAGGTTCTCGCGCCCGTCGTTGGAGCGGCGGCCGAGCTTGATCTTCCCCTCGCGGACCACGTAGAGCCGGTCGCCCGGCTCGCCCTCGTGGAACAGCACGTCGCCCCGCGCGGCCTCGAGCGGCGTCATGCTCGCCACGAGCGCCAGGGACGACTCCTCGTCGAGGCCCGCGAACAGCGGTGCCGACAGCACGACGTCGTCAGCCACGATGGCTCCTTCACTCCTCCGGCCGGTGCCGCTGGTCAGCGCGGGACGGTCCGCCCCACAGTCTGCCGCATCCGGGGCGTTCAGCCGCGTCCAAGCGGCTCCGTCAGCCAGCCGCCGGCCGGTCCCGGGTCGTCCGCGAGCCGCGTGATGAGCGAGTCGGTGGTCCGGGCGAGGGCGTCGGTGACGCCGCGCTCGTAGTCGGCCAGGCGCTCGTCGAGCTCGCGCAGGTCGTCGATCCGGGTCAGGCCGGCGCCCGCACCCTGGTCGACCAGCCCGTCGATCAGCCCCGCGAGCTCCGCCGGGCGCGGAGCGCCGAGCGAGACGTCCAGGGGCAGCTGGAACGCGACGTCCTCGCCGAGGGGCTGCGGCCGGGCCGCGGTGGCCACCAGGAGGTCGATGCGGGCCCGCACGAGCCGGCGCCACCACCCCACGCGCGCGCGTTCCTCGCGCAGCGCGCGTCGGTCCAGCCGCAGGCTGCGGACTCGCTGGTCACCGGGTGGCGTCATGGAGCATCCTCTCGGGCTCGGGACCTCCGATGAATCGGGCGCACCGGGCGGGGACTTGAGGGACCCGGGGTGTGGCGAGGGCGACTTCACTCGCGGGGAGCAATGCTCGTCACCTGCCCGCCGCCTGCCGCCACCTGCCCGCCCACCTGCATGGATGCGCCCGGGCAGCCGTCGGTGGCCCGCCGTACGCTTCCCGGGTGACGACGAGCGAGGTGCCCGGCACCGGTGGCTGGCGGCCCGACGAGTCGGCGCTCGCCCGGACGCGGCGCGCGCGGCGCGTCGACCGTGCGCTGGCGGTGCGCTACCCCGACGCGCGGTGCGAGCTCGACTTCACGGACCCGTTCACGCTGCTCGTCGCGACCGTGCTCTCCGCCCAGACCACGGACGTCCGGGTCAACGCGACCACGCCCGCGCTGTTCGCGCGGTACCCGACGCCCGCGGAGCTCGCGGCGGCGGACCCGGACGAGCTCGAGGAGATTCTGCGGCCGCTCGGCTTCTTCCGGTCGAAGGCGCGCGCCGTCACCGGGTTGTCGCAGGCGCTCGTCGAGCGGCACGCCGGGCAGGTCCCCGCACGGCTCGCGGACCTCGTCGCGCTGCCCGGCGTCGGCCGCAAGACCGCGAACGTCGTGCTCGGCAACGCGTTCGGGATCCCGGGGATCACCACCGACACGCACGTCCTGCGGCTGTCCGCCCGGCTGGGGTACACGGCGTCCGACGACCCGCTCGTCGTCGAGCGTGAGCTCGGGGCGCTGCTCCCGCGCGCGGACTGGACCATGGCGTGCCACCGGCTGATCTTCCACGGGCGTCGGACCTGCCACGCGCGGCGGCCGGCCTGCGGGGCGTGCCCGGTCGCGTCGCTGTGCCCCTCGGCGGGCATCGGCGAGACCGATCCCGTGCGGGCCGCGGCCCTGGTGAAGGGATGAGCGGGCTGCTCAGGCGGCGGGCGCGACGCCCGCGAGCCAGTCGAGCAGCGTGCGCGTGACGACCGCGGGCGCCTGCTCCGGCAGGAAGTGGCCGGCGTCCGCCACGAGCTCGAACCGGTAGTCCCGCCCGACGAGCGCCGCGGTCCGGCGCGAGAGCGGGGCGCGGTGCGCCGGCAGCAGGCCGTCCCGGCCGCCGTGCATCTGGAGCGCCGGGAACGGCCGCGTGGCACGCAGGCGCTCGAGGTACCGCCGCCCGTCCATGCGGGGGATCGACCGGCTGAGCCAGCGCAGCTGCTCGAGCTGGCTGTGCGCGGCGAACGGCACCTGCAGGGCCTCGACGTAGCGCCGGGCGGTCGAGGAGTCGAACCACGTGCCGCCGCCCCAGTCCGCCAGGATCCGCCGGGCCAGGTCGCCGTCGGCCAGCGCGCGCTCCGGCAGGCCGGGCACCTGCACGTACGCCAGCCGTGCCGCGGCGCCGGGGCGGACCGCGGCATACGGCCGGGCCAGGACGTCCAGCGGGTGTGGCGCGGACAGCGCGGCGACGGCCCGCGTCACGTCCGGCTGCAGCGCGGCCATGGCCCACGCGATCGTCGCGCCCGTGCCGCAGCCGACGACGACCGCCGAGTCCGCGCCGAGCGAGCGGACGACCCCCGCGACGTCCGCGGCCAGCGTCGGCACGTCGTACCCGCGCGGCGGCTTGTCCGAGCCGCCCGTGCCGCGCACGTCCATCGCGGCGACGCGGTAGCCCGCCTCGGCGAGCGCGGGGATCTGGTGCCGCCACGCCCACCAGAACTGCGGCACGGGGTGCAGCAGCACGACGAGCGGCGCCTCGCGACCGTCCGGGCCGGCGGTCGACACGTGGAACCGGGCCCCGTTCGCGGCGACGAACCGGTGCTGCCAGGGCCCGTCGATCAGCAGCGTGGCGGAGTCGACCGTGCTCATCCGGTGATGTCCGCGGCGGTGTCGACGGGTCGGCGCGCGCGGCCGCGGGCGGCGAGGACGGCGCCGCCGGCGAGGGCGGCGACCAGCGAGGCGACGAGGATCGCGAGGATCGCGTGCTCGTCGTGCGGCGAGCCGGGCCCGAAGGCCAGCTCGGCGACCAGGAGCGAGACGGTGAACCCGATGCCGCCGACCAGGCCCACGCCCAGGACGTCGCCCCACGTGACGCCCGGCGCCATCCGCGCCCGGGTGAACCGCGCGACGAGCCACGTGGCGCCGACGATCCCGAGCGGCTTGCCGAGCACGAGGCCGAGCGCGACGCCCTGCGCCACCGGGTCGGCGAGCGCGTCGCGCAGCGCGCCGGAGGACAGCGTGACCCCCGCCGCGAACACCGCGAAGACCGGCACGGCGACCCCCGCCGACCACGGGCGCCACACGTGCTCCCAGTGCTCCGCGAGCGACTGCTCGGGCAGCGCGTCGAGGCGGCGGGCTCGTCGGGTCGCCTCCGCGCTCGCGGGCACGACGAGGCCGAGCGCGACGCCCGCGAGCGTGGCGTGCACGCCGGACGCGTGCAGCGCGGCCCACGCGACGACCCCGAGCGGCACCAGCAGCCACCCGTTCACCCGGGTGCGGCGCACCAGGAGGGCGAACAGCGCGACGGTCCCGACCGCGAGGCCGAGCGGGAGGAGGTCGACCTCCTCGGTGTAGACGACGCCGATGATGATGATCGCCAGCAGGTCGTCGACGACGGCGAGCGTGAGCAGGAACGCGCGCAGCGCCGCGGGCAGGCCGCGGCCGACGATCGCGAAGACCGAGACCGCGAACGCGATGTCGGTGGCCGTCGGGACGGCCCAGCCCCGCGTCGCGCCGCCGTCGCTCGTGAGGTTCACCGCGAGGTAGAGGGCCGCCGGGGCGAGCATGCCGCCGATCGCGGCGACGATCGGCACGGCCGCGGTGCCGGGGTGCCGCAGCTCCCCGACCGTCAGCTCGCGCCCGAGCTCGAGCCCCACGACGAAGAAGAACACCGCGAGGAGCCCGTCGGTGGCCCACTGCGCCACGGTCAGGTCGAGGTGCAGCGCGGCGGGGCCGAAGGTCGTGTCCGCGACCGCGTGGTACGCGTCGGGCCAGGCGTTCGCCCACACGAGCGCCACGACGGCGCCGAGCAGCAGCAGGGCGCCGCCCACGCGCTCGGAGCGCAGGGTGTCGGCGAGGTTGCGCTCGCTGCCCGGGGTGAGCCCGCCGAACAGCACCGAGACGAGCGGCCGGCGACGGCTGTCGGGTCCCTCGCTCACGTCACGCGGCGGGTTCGGGGATGGAGTCGCGCTCGGCCGTCGCGCGCCGGTCCTTGGGCGGGTCGAACCGGTAGCCGACGTTGCGCACCGTGCCGATGAGCTGCTCGTGCTCGGGGCCGAGCTTGGCGCGCAGGCGCCGCACGTGCACGTCCACCGTCCGGGTGCCCCCGTAGTAGTCGTAGCCCCAGACCTCCTGCAGCAGCTGGGCGCGGGTGAACACGCGGCCCGGGTGCTGCACCAGGTACTTGAGGAGCTCGAACTCCTTGTAGGTGAGGTCGAGCGGGCGCCCGCGCAGGCGCGCGGTGTAGCCGCCCGCGTCGATGGTGAGCTCGCCCGAGCTGATCTCCTGGGGTGCGTCGTCGTAGCCCGCGACGGCCGCACGCTCCATGACGAGCCGGAAGCGCGTCTCGACCTCGGCCGGACCGGCGGACTCGAGCACGATGTCGTCGGCGCCCCACTCGGCGGTGACGACCGTGAGGCCGCCCTCGGTCAGCACCAGCACCAGCGGCACCGCCAGGCCCGTGGCGCGCAGCAGGCGGCACGTGGTGCGGGCGGTCACCAGGTCGCGGCGGGCGTCCAGCACGACGATGTCGGCATCGGGGGCGTCGACGAGAGCCGACGGCTCGACCGGGAGGACGCGCACGCGGTGGGACAGCAGTCCGAGGGCCGGGAGAACCTGGGCCGATCCGCCGGACGCCGGGGTGAGGAGCAGTAGGTCTGCCACCGGTCGAACCTCCCTCCGCGTGGTGGGGACACGCTACCGCGTGCCGCGCGTCGCCCGTGCGCGGGTCCGTCTGCGAGACTGTGCGCCGTGCTCCGCCCTGCCCCGACCCGCCTGACGTGCGCCTGCGCGGCGCGCCGGGGACGGTAGGCGCCGTGCAGCTCGCCACGCGCGCGGTCGTCACGGCCGCCCTCGCCGCCGCGGTCGCGGTCGCCGGGTACGTCGGCGGTCTCGCTGTCACCATCGCCGCCGCGTTGCTCGCGGTCGCCGTCGCCGTCGGCTGGCCCGCCCTCGCGTCGCTGCCGTTCCGGCCGGGCTCGTCGGCCGTGATCGGGCTCGGTGGCGTCGGCGCCGTGCTGGCGGTCCACGCGGTGCCGGACCAGCCGTACCTGCGCGAGCTCCCGGTCGTCTTCGCGACCGCGATCCTGCTCGCGTTCGTCAACGAGGTGCTGCGCCGCGACGGCCGCCTGCGCCTGCTCGACTCCGTGGCCGGCACCGTGACCGGCACGCTCCTGGCCGTGGCCGCGGCAGGCTGGGTCGCGATCAGCCGCACGCCCGGCGGCGAGCCGCTCGTGGTCGCCGGGGCGCTCGCGCTCGCGGTCGGCTCGGCGGTGGTCGCGCTGCCCCTGCACGGCTGGCTCGGCTCGATCGCCACCACCGCGGCCGCGGGCGGGGCGGGC
This sequence comes from Cellulomonas fulva, assembly GCF_018531375.1. Taxonomy (NCBI): domain Bacteria; kingdom Bacillati; phylum Actinomycetota; class Actinomycetes; order Micrococcales; family Cellulomonadaceae; genus Cellulomonas; species Cellulomonas fulva. The sequence goes on from NZ_JAHBOH010000001.1 coordinate 1,468,602, forward strand.
GCGCTCGTCGGCGCGGTGCTGGCGGGCGTGGACACCCTCGCGGGGCTCCTGCTCGGCTTCGCGGTCGGTGTCCTGGTCGCGTCGTTGCACGTGCTCTTCGACCGGCTGCCCTCGCTCGAGCGTCGCCTGCCGGCCGTCGCGGCCGTCGCGCTCCCGGTGACGGTGACAGGCATCCTCGTGTACGTGGTCGGCCGGGTCCTGGTCGGCTGACCGGCCGCGCGTGCCGGTTCGGGACCGGCGCCGAGCCGGTGTGAGATCGGCCTCGTCGGACCCCGGCTGCGCGCCCGTGCCCGACGGCTCGTTAGGATCGGTCGCATGACAGCGCTCGAGGGTCTCTTCATCGGCCTCCTGGTCGCCGCGACGCTCGCGATCGCCTGGATCGCCGGCCTCGTCGTCGTCCGGCTCTTCAGGTCCCAGCGCTGAGGCGTCCCACCGCGGCGCGCAGACCCGCACGGCCGACCCGCTGAACCGGCAACCGGAGGCACCACGCATGGCGTTCGTCCTGCCCGAGGGGCTCGCACCCGAGGTCTACCCGCTCGCGTGGCTCGTCGGGCGGTGGCACGGCGAGGGGGTCGTGGGCTACCCCGGCGTCGAGGAGACCGCGTTCACGCAGGACGTCGTGTTCGACCACGACGGCGGGCCGTACCTGTCCTACACGTCCACGATCCGGCTCGTTGTCGCGCCGGACGACGCGGCGGCGCTGGACGGCGACGGCGGCCCTGAGACGGGCGACGTCGCCGTGGAGGACGGCCCCGTGTGGTCCACCGAGTCGGGCTACTGGCGGGTGCCGCCCGAGCGGCCCGCGGACCTGTCCGCGGACCAGTTCCCCGTCGAGGTGCTGCTCGCCGACCCGTCCGGTCACGTCGCTCTGTACCTCGGCGCCGTCGGCAACGGCCGGGTCGACCTCGCGAGCGACCTCATCGCCCGCACGGCGACGAGCGCGGAGATCAGCGCCGGCAAGCGCCTCTACGGCCTCGTCAACGGCGAGCTCATGTGGGCGCACGACCTGGCCGCGTTCGGCCGGCCCATGCAGTCCTACGCCTCCGCGCGGCTCGCGCGCGTCGAGGCAGCCGACCAGGCCGGGGCCTGACGTGACCGTGGCCGGCGGCGTCCCCGCCCCGGGCGCACCCGCGCCGGACGCGGCCGTTCCCGACGAGCCGGTCTACGAGGCGCCGCGCCACCGCAGCCCGCTGCTCGGGCGGCGCGGGGCCGTCGCGGGCGCGGGCCCGGACGCGGGCGTCGCGTGGCACTACGGCGACCCCACGGCGGAGCAGCGCGCGCTGTCCCGGGGCGGCGCGGTGGTGGACCAGTCCCACCTGGGCGTCGTGCGCGTCGCCGGGCCGGACCGCCTGAGCTGGCTGCACTCGATCACGTCCGCGCAGCTCGCGGACCTGCCGCCGCGCACGTCCACCGAGCTGCTCGTGCTCAGCCCGCACGGGCACGTCGAGCACGCGGCCGCGGTGGTCGACGACGGCGAGGCGACCTGGCTGATCACCCAGACCCCGGCCGCGCTGGCGGCGTGGCTCGACCGGATGCGGTTCATGCTGCGCGTCGAGGTCGCCGACGTGACCGACGAGTGGGCCGCGATCGGCGAGCCGCTCGCGGCCGAGGGCGGCCCGGACGAGCCGGTGACGTGGCGCGACCCGTGGCCGCACGTCGCCGCGGGCGGCACCCGGTACGGCCCGCCGGCCGACGATCACCCCGGCGCGGACCGCGCCTGGCGCCTGGTCCTGGTGCCCCGCGAGCGCCTGGCCGACGAGGTCGCGGCGCGCGAGGCCACGGGCTGGCCGCTCGCCGGCACGTGGGCCGCGGAGGCGCTGCGCGTCGAGGCGTGGCGCCCGCGCGCCGCGCTCGAGCTCGACCACCGCACCATCCCGCACGAGCTGGACTGGCTCCGGACCGCCGTGCACCTGAACAAGGGCTGCTACCGCGGGCAGGAGACGGTCGCGCGCGTGCACAACCTGGGCCGACCGCCGCGCCGGCTGGTCTTCCTGCACCTCGACGGCTCGGGGCACCTGCTGCCCGAGGCGGGGGCCGCCGTCCACCTGCCGACGGACACCCCGGGCGAGCCGGGACGGGAGGTCGGGCGCGTGACGAGCGTCGCCCGGCACCACGAGCTGGGACCGGTCGCGCTCGCGGTGGTCAAGCGCTCGGTCCCGCTGGACGCCGTCCTGGTCGTCGCGTGCGACGGGGGCGTCGTCACGGCCGGCCAGGAGGCGATCGTGCCCGGGGAGGGCGTGTCGTCGGACCGGCCCGCACCGCGCGGTCCGGTGAGCCGCGGGCTCGGCACGCACACGTCGCTGACCTGACCTGACGTGGGCTGACGTGGACGAGCAGCGCGCGGGTACGGCCGGCGAGCGGCGGCGGTGGCACGACCTGCTGCTGGTCGCGCGCGTGCGCCGGCGCCAGGGCGTCGCCCGGGTGCGGGCGGCGTGGTTCCCGGTGCTGCAGGCCGCGGTGGCCGCGGGCATCGCGTTCGGCATCGCGCGGTACCTGCTGGACCACCCCTACCCGTTCTTCGCGCCCGTCAGCGCCTGGGTCGCCCTCGGCTTCTCGATCGACCGCTCCGCGCGGCGGGTCGCCGAGCTCGCGGTGGGCGTCGCCATCGGCGTGGGCCTCGGCGACGCCGTCGTGCACGTGATCGGGACGGGGCTCTGGCAGGTCGCGGTCGTCCTGCTCGTCGCGGCGCTCACGGCACGGTTCCTGGACCGCGGGGCGATGCTCACGACGCAGGCCGGCGTGCAGGCGATGGTGATCGTCGGGCTGCCCGCCGTGTCCGCGAGCGGCGGGCCGTTCGGGCGCTGGACGGACGCGCTCGTCGGCGGCGCCGTCGCGCTCGCGGTGGCCGTGCTGACGCCCTCGGACCCGCGGCGGCACGCGCGGGCGCTGGGCCGGCGCGCGGTCGAGGACGTCGCCGCGGTCCTGCACCTGCTGGCCCGGGGCGTCGGGGCGGCCTCCGTCCCGGACGTCGAGGACGCGCTGGTACGCGGCCGGGCGTCGCAGCCCTCGCTCGACGAGTGGAAGGACACCGCGACGAGCGCGCGGGAGCTCGCGCGGCTGTCACCCGCCGGCCGGCGCTACCGGGGGGAGCTCACGCGCCTGGTCGAGGCGTCGGTGCAGACCGACCGGGCGATGCGCAACGCGCGCGTCCTGACCCGGCGCGCGCTCGCGCTGCTCGAGAGCGGCGGGCACCACGACCTGTCGGGGATCGCGCAGCGCTTCGACGCGACAGCGACGGCGGCCGACGACCTCGCGGCCGCGCTCGGCTCCGGCCGCGACCCGTCCCGCGCGCGGGCCGAGCTGCTCGAGTCCGCGCGGGCGCTCGACCCGTTCGTCGTCGCGCCCGAGGACTGGCAGGTCCAGTCGCTCGTGCTGCTGCACCGCTCGCTCGTCGTCGACCTGCTGGAGGCCGCGGGCGAGGACCCGGCGAGCGCGCGCGAGGCGTTGCCCGAGCTGTAGGGCGCGATGCCCCACGGACGGCCGGGTCGGCACGTAGGCTCGGGCGCGTGGGAGTCGTCGGAGGTCTTCAGTACATCGTCTACCTGGTGTTCCTGCTGGTCATCTTCGGGCTGGCGGTGTGGGCACTGGTGGACGCGGCCGTGCGCCCGGCGGGTGCGTTCGTCTCCGCCGGCAAGCGCACCAAGAACTTCTGGCTCGCGATCCTGGTGGCCGCGACCGTGCTGTCCTTCCTGACCTGCCCGCCGCTCTACCTGCTGCCGATCTTCCTGGCGCTGCTGTCCGCGGTCGCCGCGATCGTCTACCTGGTCGACGTGCGGCCCGCCGTCGCGCCGTACACCCGGCGTCGCGGCCCGCGGGGTCCGAGCGGGCCGTCGCGGGGTGGCTGGTGACCGACGTCTTCACGTCGGCGGTCCCGCTCGCCCGGGTGGTGCGCGGCGGGCTGGTCGAGTCCGTGCACGCGGGCCACGTCGTCGTGCTGGCGCCGGACGGGGAGGTGCGGCTGGCGCTGGGTGACCCGGACGTGACGGTCTGGGCCCGGTCCTCGCTCAAGCCGCTGCAGGCCGTCGGGATGCTGCGGCACGGCCTCGACGTGGACGACGAGGCGCTCGCGCTGGCCTGCGCGAGCCACAACGCCCAGGACGGGCACCTCGACGTCGTGCGCGCGCTGCTGGCCGGTGCGGGCCTGACCGAGGCGGACCTCGACAACACCCCGGACTGGCCGCTCGACGCCGACGCCGCGTTCGCCTGGCGCGCGCAGGGCCGCGGCCCGGAGGCCCTCACGCAGAACTGCTCGGGGAAGCACGCCGCGATGCTCGCGACCTGCGTCGCCGCCGGCTGGCCCACCGCCGGCTACCGGGACCCGGGGCACCCGCTGCAGCGCGCGCTGCACGACGCGGTGGCCGAGCTCACGGGCGTCGCGGTGGCGCACACCACCGTCGACGGGTGCGGGGCACCGCTGTTCTCGACCACGCTCGCCGGGCTCGCCCGCGCCTTCGGACGCCTCGGGCGCGCGCCGCACGACGAGGGTCACGCCGCGACGCCCGAGGGCCGCGTGGCGCGCGCGATGGCCGGCCACCCCTGGCACGTCGCGGGCTCGGGGCGCGACGCCACGCGACTCATGCAGGCGGTGCCCGGGCTCATCGCGAAGGACGGTGCGGACGGCGTGTACGCGGCGGGGCTGCCCGACGGCGGCGCGGTCGCGCTCAAGGTGGTCGACGGCGCAGCACGACCGCGTGCGACCGTGCTCGCGGCGGCGCTGGTCGCGGCGGGCGTGGACGCGGCGCAGGTCGCCGACGTCGCGGCGACGCCGGTGCTGGGCCACGGCGTCCCCGTCGGCGCCGTCGAGCCGACGTTCTGAGGCGGGCCGCCGTCCCCGGGGCCCGGCGGCGACGGCGGCGTCCGAGCGGTGCGCGGCGGCCGTCGCGATCCCGAGGCCCGAGCGGGTCGCAGCATGAGGGAGGCCGCATGAGGGAGGCAGCGTGAGAGAGGCAGCATGAGAGCGGTGGTGCAGCGCGTGACGCGCGCGTCGGTGAGCGTCGCGGGCGTGGTGGTGGGCGCGATCGACCGACCCGGCCTGCTCGCGCTCGTCGGGGTGACGCCCGGGGACGGCCCGGCGCAGGTCGAGCTCGTGGCGCGCAAGATCGCGGAGCTGCGGATCCTGCGCGACGAGCGCAGCGCGGCGGAGGCGGGTGCGCCCGTGCTCGTCGTCAGCCAGTTCACGCTGTACGCGGACACGCGCAAGGGCCGGCGGCCCACCTGGAACGCCGCCGCACCCGGACCCGTCGCCGAGCCGCTGGTCGAGGCGGTCGTCGCGGCGCTGCGGGAGCGTGGCCTCGAGGTCGCGACGGGGCGGTTCGGTGCCGACATGGCCGTCGAGCTGGTCAACGACGGCCCCGTGACCCTCGTCCTGGACGCGCCTCCGCCCTGATCCGCACCCCTCCTCTGCCCCTGGCCTCGTCCGGGCATGCGAGAAGGCCCCTCCGAGTAAGCGTCGGAGGGGCCTTCCCGTGACCGCAGGCCCTGCGACCGCGAGGCGGACCCCGCGAGCCGTGCCGACCGGGGGACCGGACGGCGGCGCCGCGCTGACGGTGCGGCTCCGTCCCGACACCCGGTGGTCCGGCGAACCGGTCCGCCGCGGGCGGGACGACTGCGATCGACCGTTCGGTCCGTAGCGACCCTCGCGTCGTCATCCGCGAGCCTCGGGGTTGCCCCGTCGGTGTGGTCGCCCGTTCTCCGGCCGGCCCGTCCTCGCTGGCCCGGTCCCGCCGGTTCCGGCTCCTCCGAGGAGGGTCCTTCACCTGCGTTCTCGAACCGTCGAGGTCGATGAGTGATTTCTAGTCCTGCCTCGCGGAGGCCCACAAGAGCTCTGCGAGGATTTCTTTGTCCACAGATTGCTTCACAGCTGTGTGCACAGGCTGACCTGGGTGAACGCGCGATGAACACAGGCCTGTGGACCACATCTGTGGACAGTTCGCGTGTCGTTCACCCGTCCGCGCGCCGGACCGGCCTAGCCTGGACCCAGGTCGAGGCCCCTCCGAGTAAGCGTCGGAGGGGCCTCGCTGCGTCCGGACCGCGGGCAGGATGGGAGCCATGCGCATCGAGGCCGTCCGTGGGGACATCACCGACCAGGACGTCGACGTCGTCGTGAACGCCGCCAACTCCTCGCTGCTCGGCGGCGGCGGGGTGGACGGCGCCATCCACGCCGCGGCCGGCCCGGGGCTGCTCGCCGCGTGCCGCGAGCTGCGGCGGACCCGGCTGCCGGACGGGCTGCCGCCCGGGCACGCGGTCGCGACCGACGGGTTCGCGCTCCCGGCGCGCTGGGTGGTGCACACCGTCGGTCCCAACTGGCACGCGGGCGAGCGGGACCTGCCGATGCTCGCGGCGTGCTTCCTGTCCTCGCTCGAGGTCGCGGTCGGCCTGGGGGCGCGCAGCATCGCGTTCCCCGCGGTCAGCGCGGGCGTCTACGGGTGGGACACGCGGGTGGTCGCACAGACCGCGGTGCGCGCCGTCCGGACGTGGTCGAGCAGCACCGCGCAGGACGACGGCGGCATCGAGCTGGTCCGGTTCGTGCTCTTCTCGCCCGCGGTGCTGGCCGAGTTCGAGGCCGCGCTGGCCTGATCCGGCTCAGGGGCGGAGCCACGCCGTGACGGCCGCGACCACCGGCGGGTCCGCCGGGCTGTGGTCCCCGGGCACCACGACGAGCTCGAGCGGCCCGGCGACGGCCGCGAGGTGCTGCGCCAGCTCGTCGGGCGTCCCGAACGGGTCCCGCGCGCCGGAGACGGCAAGGACCGGGACGCCGATCTCCGGCAGGTGAGCCGTGCGCAGCGTCTCCGGCCTGCCGGGCGGGTGCAGGGGGTAGGACAGGAGCAGCAGGCCGGCCGCGGGCTGCCCCTGCGCGACGGCCAGGGAGCTCATCCGTCCGCCGAACGAGCGCCCGCCGAGCACCAGGCGCGCGGCCGGGACGCCGAGCTCGTCGGCCCACGCCTCGACCCGCTCCCGCAGGTGGGCGACGGCGACCTCGGGCCGGTCGGGGGCTCGGCTGCCGCGCTCCCGGTTGGGGAAGTGGAGCCGCAGGACGGGCAGCGGTGCGAGGGCGGCCTCGAGCGCGACGAGCGTGCGGTGGTCACGGTCGGCCCCCGCGCCCGGGGTGAGCACCACGCCCGCGACGTCCTGCGGGCGCGGGTGCGTCCCGGTCACCCGCCGACCGCCCCGACCTCGAGGGTGGACCCGACCGTCGTCCGGACCGTCACGAGCACGCCGTTCGGCACGCGGCCCTCGAGGCTGTCGAGCAGGTCCTGCGCGGGCGGGAGCTCACCACCGGCCACCCGCACGTCGACCGTGTAGTCGACGAACTCGTGCGTGACGTCCGTGACGGTCGCGCCCGGCACGTCCGCGAGCCAGTCCTCGGTCGCGTCGCGGACCGTCACGCCCCACGACGAGAGCAGCGCGGTGGCGACCGTGTTCGCCACCAGCGGGACCGCGACGACCGCGAACAGACCCCCGATGGCGAGGTAGGCACGGCGCAGCGACGCCGGCTCACCGTCCTCGCGGCGCTCCGAGTACCGCAGCGCGGCGTAGACGATCGTCCCGGCGAGCACCAGCGCGAGCAGGTTCGAGACGAACAGCAGCAGCGCGCCGGCGGCGAAGGTGAACGCCCCCTCGCCCAGGCAGACGCCGACCACGGCGAGCGGCGGGACCAGCGAGATGGCGATCGCGACGCCGGGCAGCACGGTCGCGACGTCCCGGCGCGAGTACGCGATCGCGCCCGCGAGCCCGGTCGCCACGGCCGCGACCAGGTCCGGCAGCCCCGGGGACGTGCGGCCGCTGATCTGGCTGTTGGTGGCGAGCTGGAACGTGTCCGGCAGCAGCAGGCTGAACAGCACCCCGAGCAGGATCACCCACAGGGCACCACCGACGACGTACCGCAGCGAGCCCGTGCGCCGGCGCTTCGCGACGCCGAGCGCGACGCCCATGATCGGCGTGGACAGCGGCGCGACGATCATGGCGCCGATCACCGTCGCGGTGGAGTCGCCGATGACGCCCGCCGACGCGATGCATGCCGAGAGCGTGAGCATGATCCAGAACGCGGAGCGCTTGGCGCGTCCGTCGCCCGCGTGCAGGTCGAGGTCGTCGGTGAGCTCGTCGAGCGTGCGTCGCTGCGACTCGGGGAGGACGAAGTCGCGGATTCTGCCGGTCACGTGGCACACGGTAGGGCCGGGGCGGTCCGACGAGCCGCGGGTGCGTCAGCCGACGGCGTCGGGCGTGTCGCCCGGCCGCTCCGCCGCGAGCGCCGCCGCGAGGGTCCGCACCACGCCCGCGTCGTTGTTGGAGGGCGCGACGAACCGCGCGCCCGCGACGACCTCGGGGTGCGCGTTCGCCATCGCGAACGACCAGTGCGCCGCCGCGAGCATGCCGACGTCGTTGAAGTAGTCGCCGAACGCCATGGTCTGCTCCGGCCCGATCCCGAGCCCCTGCTGGACCGCGCGCAGCGCCGTGCCCTTGTCCGCGGCGGTGTCCATCACGTCGACCCAGTGCTCGCCGGAGACCAGCACGCGCGCCTGCTCGTCGTAGGCGGACAGCAGCGGTCCCGCACCGTCCTGCGCCGGACCGAAGTCGTAGACCGCGACCTTGAGGACGGTGTCCCGCACGGCGGTGAGGTCCTCGACCACGGTGAGCCGCCGGTAGTACGGCTCCACGTGCTCGAGGAACGCCCGGTCGGCGCGCTCGACGTACGCGGAGGACTCGCCGCACAGCACGGTCCCGTGCTCCGCCCCGCCGTCGACCGCGTCCCGCACGGTGCGCACCACCTCGCGCGCGAGCTCGAGCGCGAGCGGGGTGACGGCGAGCGTCCGGCCGTCGTGGACCACGAGCGAGCCGTTCTCCGCGACGTAGGTCAGGTCGTCGCGGCCCATCTGGTGCCGCAGCGTCGCGTACTGCCGGCCGGACGCGGGGCAGACGACGACCCCGCGGTCGAGCAGCCGGTCGAGCACGGGCCAGAACGCGTCGGGCAGGCGCTTGCGGTCGTCGAGGAGCGAGCCGTCCATGTCGAGCGCGACCAGGCGCAGCTCCGCCAGCTCGAAGTCGGGGGTGGGGAACGGCGTGGGGAGAGGCGTGGGGGTAGGTGCGGGCACACCGCATCGTCTCAGCACCGACTCAGGGCGCGAGCAGGGCGTCGCGCACGCCGGTCTCGCCGGGACCCCCGTACGCGGGGTCCGCGTGCGTGAGCCCGTCCCACCACGCCTTGCTCGACGCGGGCAGCTCGCGCAGGCGCCACTCGACCGCCTGGCGCGGCCGGACGCTCGCCGACGAGACGCCCACGCCCTGCGTGTCGATCCCGGCCGCGACGCACGAGAACACCGCGCGCCGCACGTGGTAGTCCTGCGTCAGCACGACCGCGCGGTCGACGCCGAACACGTCGTGCGCGCGGACGCACGAGTCGTGCGTGTCGAAACCGGCGTAGTCGAGCACCACGTCCTGGGTCGGCACGCCGTTCTCGACGAGGTAGTCGCGCATGGCCGTCGGCTCGTCGTGACCGACCGAGCCGCTGTCCCCGCTGACCAGCACGGCCTGGACGGTGCCCGCGTCGTACAGCACCCTGGCCGCGTCCAGGCGGCGCCGCAGGTAGGTCGACGGCGAGCCGTCCGGGCGCAGCCCCGCGCCGAGCACCAGCGCGACGGGCGTCTCCTCGACCGTCTCCAGCGTCCGCAGGTGCGCCTGGCCGACGGCCTGGACCCACGCGAACGGCACGAGCAGGAGGACGACGAGCGCCGCGGCAATCCCGAGGCCCCACCGCCACCGGCGCCCGCGGCCCTGTGGGGTCGGGTCGGCCGGGCGGTCGAGCGCCACGTCGACCCCGTCGCCCACGTCAGCCCGCACGACCCCAGCGTAGTGACCCCCCAGCCCCCACCCGCCCCCCACCCGCCCCCACCCCACCCGGTCCCCACCCCACCTGGTCCCCACCCGCGAGCGCGGACGATGCGGGCCGAACGCGGACGTCGAGCGACCGCGTTCGGCGCGCGACGTCCGCGCTCGCGGGGCTGGACGGGTGGGGTGCGGGCAGGAGCCCCGCATGAGAGGTCTCTCATGCGGGGCTCCTGGGCGGCTCATGTGGCGCGCCGACCGTGGTCGGTGTCGCGGACGGACCGCGGCACCGATCGAGGAGGAACCACCATGCGCACGCTTCCCCGCTCCGTCTGGATCGTCTCCGGCACGCTGAGCGTCGTCGTGGTCGCCGGGGGCAGCGCCCTGGCGGCGACGAGCACGCCGACGAGCCCGGCCCCGACCAGCACGACGAGCACCGCCCCGGCCAGCACGCCGAGCACGCCCGACCCCGCGGTCACGCCCACGCCGTCCGGGACCCCCTCGGCGAGCGCGACGCCCTCCGCGTCCGCCACCCCGTCGCCGCGCGCGAGCGACCCGTCGCGGACGCACGACTCGTCGGCGGTCACCAGCGTCACCGCGCGCACCGCGGCGACGCCGAGCACGCCGAGCACGCCGAGCACGGCCAGCACGTCCAGCACGTCCAGCACCGCGGCCACGTCCGCCACGCCCGCCACGGCGGCGACGCCCGCGACGCCCTCGACCCCGGCGAGCGCCGTCACGCCCGTGACGCCCGCCAGCCCGGTCACCGCGGCCAGCCTCGTGACGCCGCCGAGCCCCGTCACACCCGCCAGCCCCGTCACGCCCGCCAGCCCGGTCACGTCCGCCAGCCCGGTGACCCCGGCGACGCCCGCCTCGCCCGTGAGCGCGCCGAGCGCCGACGACTGACCGGTCCCCGGACCGACCTCGCCCGCCCCCGCACCCTGATCGGAGCGCGATGACCACCCTCCTGGACGAGCCCGCCGCCCTCGCGGTGCTCACCTCCCCGGACGTCGGCGACCTGCTCGGCGCGGCGCTCGCGACCGTGGGCGACCGCCTCGCCGCGGGCTCGTCGTGGCGCGTCGACGCCGTGCACCACCGGCCCGGCGACGGCGTGAGCGTCGGCTACGCGGTGTCGACGGCGGCGGGGCGCCAGGAGTACCTGCTCGCCTCGTCGTCCCGGTCCTGCCCGCGGGACGTACCGGGCACGCTCGTCGCGCGGGGACCGGCGGGCGAGGTCGTGGTCTGGCGGCACCCGCAGGACCCGCTCCTCCCCGCGCTGGGCCGCGCGTGCGACCCCGCGCTCCTGGCGCCCGCGCTGCCCGGTGCGGGGCCGGTCACCGCGCTGCGGCTCGTCGGGTACCGCCCGCTGCGGCGCGCGGTCGTGCGCGCCGAGCGGGACGGCGTGACCTGGTTCGTCAAGGTCCTGCGGCCGGCGGACGGGAACGCCGCCGACGTCGTCGCCCGGCACCGGCTGCTGGCGGCCGCCGGCGTCCCGGTGCCGCCCGTGGCACGCGCGGACGACGACGGCCTCGTGGTGCTGCACGCGCTGCCGGGCGTCCCGTTGCTCGACGCCGTCGTCGCGGGGCGGGCCCCCGCGCTCGCGGACGTCCTGGCCGTCGTCGGGGCGTTCCCGGAGGCCGTCCGTGACCTGCCGGTGCGTCGGCCGTGGTCGGCCCGGGCGCGGGCGTACGGCGACGCGCTCGCGGTGCGTCCGGCGCTGGGCGAGCGGGCACGGGCGGTGGCCGCGTCGGTGCGGTCGGGCCTGCGCCGCACGGACGCCGGCCCCGTCGTCGCGACGCACGGCGACCTGCACGAGGGGCAGCTCCTCGTCGACGACGCGGGGCGGCCGACGGGCCTGCTGGACGTGGACACCGCCGGCCCCGGACGCCTGGTGGACGACGTCGCGTGCCTGCTGGCGCACCTGCGCGCGGTGTCGCCCCCGACGCGCGAGGTCGAGGCGACCGCGGCGCGGTGGAGCGCCGAGGCGGGCGCGTTCGTCGATCCCGACGCGCTGCGGGTGCGCGTCGCCGGGGTGCTGCTGTCGCTGGCCGCGGGTGCGCTCCCGGTCGGGCCGTCGACCGCGCCCGACGAGGCCGAGCGGCTGCTCGCCGCCGCCGAGGGCGCGCTGGGCTGACGGGCCGGCAGGTGGTCCTCAGCCCTCGAACCGGTACCCCACGCCCCGCACCGTGCTGATCAGCTCCGCGCCGAGCTTGGTGCGCAGGTAGCGCACGTACACGTCGACGACGTTGGACGCCGGGTCGAAGTCGTAGCCCCAGACCCGGGACAGGAGCTGCTCACGGGACAGCGCGGTGCCGGCGTTGCGCAGGAACGTCTCCGCGAGCGCGAACTCGCGCGCCGAGAGCTCGACGACGCGCCCGTCGACGGTCGCGCGGTGCGAGCGCAGGTCGAGCACGACGGCGCCACGGCGCAGGACCGTCGGGTCGTCGGCCGCGTCCTGCTCGGTGCGCAGCCGCAGCCGCACGCGGGCGAGCAGCTCCTCGAAGCGGAACGGCTTGGCCATGTAGTCGTCGGCGCCGCCCTCCAGCCCGGCGACCGTGTCCTCGACCGAGCTGCGCGCGGTGAGGATGATCACCGGCAGGCGCGAGCCCGCGGCGCGCACCCGGCGCAGCACGTCGAAGCCGTCACCGTCGGGCAGGCCGATGTCCAGGACCATGAGGTCCACGTCGCCGCCCAGCGCGAGGTCGAGGGCCTCGCGAGCGGTGCCGACGACCGTCGGCGCGAACCCGGCCGCCCGGAGCCCCTTCGCGACGAACGACGCGATCCGCGCCTCGTCCTCGACCACCAGGATGCCGCTCACGCTCGTGCCCTCTCGTCGTGCTCGTCGTCCTCCGGCTCGTCCTCGTCGTCGCCCGGGACGGGCGCGGCCGGGACGGCGACGACGAACGTCGACCCGACCCCCGGCGTGGAGGACACCTCGACGTCCCCGCCGTGCCCGCGCGCGATCGCCGCGACGATCGCGAGGCCCAGCCCCGCCCCCTCGGTGCCCGCCGCCGAGCCGGAGCGCTCGAACCGCTCGAAGACGCGCGCCTGGTCCACGGGGGAGATGCCCACGCCCTCGTCGCGCACCCAGAGCCGCAGCGTGCCGTCGGCGACGGCCGAGCCGAGCGTGATCGTCGACCCGTCGGCGGAGAACTTCACCGCGTTGCTCGCGAGCTGCAGCCACGCCTGCGTGAGCCGGCGCGGGTCGACCAGGCACCGGGCGTCGGCGCGCTTGTCGACCCGCCACGTCCGCGGACCCAGGCCCGTCGCCTTGTCCACCACCTCGTCGGTCAGCACGCCGACGTCGGTCGGCGCCGGCCGGACGAAGCCCTGGCGGTCCGCGACCGCCAGGACCAGCAGGTCGTCGACCAGCAGCCGCATCCGGTCCACCTCGTCGAGCGCCAGGTCGCGCGTCGCCCGGACGTCGGCCACGTCGTCGACGTCCATGAGCTCGAGGTGCCCGCCGATCACGGTGAGCGGGGTGCGCAGCTCGTGGCCGACGTCGTCGAGGAGCCGGCGCTGGGCGTCCCTCGAGGCCTCGAGGCGGTCGAGCATCGCGTTGACCGTGTGGCCCACCTCGCCGACGTCGTCGTCCGTGGTGACCTCGACGCGCGCGTCGAGCGTGCCCTCGTCGACCTGGGCCGCCGTGTCCCGCAGCGCCCGCAGCGGCCGCAGCACGTGCCCGAGCAGCAGCCAGGCCACGAGCCCCGTGACCACCAGCGCACCGGCCGCGACCAGCGTGTACGTGCGCCACGTGTCGTCGAGCGCGGCGATCTCCAGGTCCCGCACGGTCGCGGCCGCGTACACGCCGGCGGGTGCGGACGGGTCGTCGACGACGAGCGGGACGGTCACCACCCGGTACGTCGCTCGGCCCGTGACCACCGTGCGCAGGCGCACCTGGTCGCCCGCCGGCACGGTCCGCAGCTCGGCGACGAGCTGCGGGTCGTCCTCGAGCCGCACGGCCACCGGCGTCGGGGCGTACCAGGCGGGCTCGCCGTCGAGCAGGGCGATGCTGCCCTCGGTCGGGTCCGGCAGGGTCTGCTGCATCGCCTGGCGCAGGATGCCGTCGACGGGCAGGTCCGCGTTCGCGCGCGCGATCCGCCCGAACTGCTGCGCCGCCCGGGACAGCTCCTCGTCGATGCCGCTGTCCATCTCCTGGCGCTGGATCGCGTACGTCGTCAGGCCCGCGCCCGCGAGGCCGAGCGCCGTGATCGCGAGCGTCACCGCGACCACCTTCGCCCGGACCGTGCGCCACGGCCGTCGACGCGGCAGCGCGGCCTCAGGCATCGTCGTCGCTGTCGTCGCTGCCATGACGGCTGCCGCTGCCGTCACGGCCGCTGTCGTCGTCCTCCGACCCGCGGTCGTCGTCGTCATCGTCGTCATCGTCATCGTCGTCGGGGTCGCGGGGCGTGGGCGGGTCCACGGGTGCGGGCGACTGCGGACCCCCTGTGCGGTCCGGTGTCGGGCTCGGCAGGGGCGTCGGCCTCGTCGTCGGGTCTGCGCTCGTCGTCGGGTCCGCACTCGGGCCCGGGACGGGAGTCACGACGACGGGATCGCCCAACGACCGCTCCGGCGGAGGCGTGAGCGCCGACGCGAACCCGACCGTCGCCGCCCCGAGTGCGAGCGCGGCCAGCAGCACCGCCAGGACCGTCCGCCCGTTGCGCGTCATCGGGCCATCGTGCCCGGTCCGGATGAGACGCGGATGAGAGCGCGCGCGTGCCTGACGTCGGCGCGTCGGGTCAGTCCCGAGCGTCGAGGCGGGCGGCGACGTCGGCGGGGAAACCGCCGGTCGAGATCGGGCCCCAGCGCTCGGGCGTGATCCGCAGCAGGCTCTTGCCCTGCAGCCGCATCGCGGCGCGGTACTCCTGCCAGTCCGGGTGCTCGCCGGCGATGCAGCGGTAGTAGTCGACGAGCGCGTCCTCCGCCTCGGGCAGGTGCAGCACCTCGGCGGTGCCGTCGACCTGGACCCACGGGCCGTCCCACTCGTCCGAGAGGACGCAGACGGAGACCCGTGCGTCGCGCTCGGCGTTGCGGGTCTTCGCACGGCCCGGGTACGTCGAGATGACGATCCGTCCCGCGTCGTCGACCCCGCCGGACACCGGAGAGACCTGCGGGCGACCGTCGGCACGCGAGGTGACGAGCAGCAGGTGGTGGCGCGCACGGACGAATCCGAGCAGCTCGTCGCGCGAGACCGACGTGGTGGTGGCGATGGTCCGGGGCATGGGTCGACCGTACGACGAGCGTGAGGTCCGCTCACGCCGGGACGGCGCTGTACCCCTTCGCGAGGTTCTGGAGCGTGACGCTGCTGCCGGAGGTCAGCTCCTCGCTGTCCAGCCTGGTCTTGAGCTGCATGGTCGTCCCGTCGTGCAGCGTGAACGCCACCGCGACCGGGAACCGCTTGACCACGGCACCGGAGGCGACGTCCTCGAAGCTCACGAACCAGTGGGACGCGGCGATCTCGGCAGGGGTGGCGCTGCGGGCGAGCTCGCGGAGCCGGCGCTTGCCCTGGTTGTACTGCTTGGGGCAGGGCACCAGCACCAGGCCGTGGGTGAGGACCAGCACGTCGTACTGCTCGCCGTCGACGGCGACGTTGGCGACCCCCGCGACGACGGCCGCGCCGCGGGCGTCGGCCTCGGACTGCGCACCGACGTCGTCCAGGTCGACGCCCAGGCCGACGAGGCGTGCGCGGAGCTCGGCCGCCCCGGCGGGTCCGGCCGCGCCGAGCCTCGCGAGCTCGCGCACCTGCGCCGGAGTTACGTCGCCGACGAACGGGTCACCGGCTTCCCACCTGTGCTCCCAGCGGGACACCCCGGACGCGACGAGCGCGCACCGCAGCACCGCCGCCCAGACCGACATCCCGGGTGTGACGCCCTCGTCGTCCGGCGCTGCCTGGGGGTCGAGGTCGAGGGCGCGCAGCAGCTGGTCGAGCCGCCCGGACTCGACGACGTCCAGGACGGTGCGGAGCGTCCCGCGCTCGACGCCCGCCAGCCGTCCGGACGCGCGGAACACGAGGTCGGCGGTGTGCTGGTTCGCCGCCGCACGCGCCCGCGGCGTGAGCTCGTCCCACGCCAGCCGCTCGCGGTCGCCGAACTGGACGAGCTCCTCGGCGAGCCGGGCCGCCGCCGCGTCGGCGCCCGGGACCAGCATCGACGCCGGTCGCGTGTCCCGTGCCACCTCGGGGGCGTGCATCGCGCCGATCGCGGCGATGCGCGACGCGGTAGAGGGGTGGCTGTCCCACCGCGACTGCTCGCTCGGCGGTGCCTGCGTGCGCAGCCGAGCGAGCTCGTCGCCCCGGGCCGCCAGCAGGTGCTGGAAGCCGCCGAAGAACGCGTCGCTGGTGGGCGCCATGCCGGCTTCCCACGCGTCCGAGACGTAGCGGTCGAGGTAGAACTGCCAGGCGGCGGCCAGCACCTCGATCTCGCGCAGGGCCTCCGCCGCGACCGCAGGACCGGCGACGGCGACCGAGACCTCGTCGGCCTCGCGCTCCTGGCGTCGGCTCACCGCCGCGGAGGCGAGCAGGTAGAGACGGCCGTACCCCTTCAGCACCCAGCCGGAGAAGCCGTCCACCTCCGAGGCCGCGCCGACGACCACCTGCCGCCCGCGGTAGGTGATCGGGCCCAGGCGCGTGTGCCCGTGGGAGTAGTGGCCGAGCTCGTGCGCCAGGACGGACCGGAGCTGCGCCACGTCGAGCGCCTGCAGGAGCGGGAGGCCGACGTACAGCCGTCGCGTGCCGGGGACGAGGCCGAGCATCCGCGCGTCCTCGGAGACGGCGGCGTTGACCTCGGGCACCAGGCGGATCTCCCGGGGGACCCTGGTCTGGGCGGCCGTGGCGAGCTCGGCGACGAGCGCCCACAGCTCCGGTGCCTCGTCCGGCGTGAGCATCACACCGTGGGGCACGTGCTTCTGCGCCTTGCCGACTCGCCGGAGGGTGAGGACGAGCCCGCCGGCGGCGGCGATCGCGACCCAGGCGAACTTGCTGCCCACGCCGTGGCCCCAGGACACGAGTGCGGCGGCGAGCGCGAGCATGCCGAGGACGAGCGCGAGCGCGGTGACGTAGAAGCCCGCGATCAGGAGCAGGCACAGGACCGCGCGCGAGGTTGTCTTCACGCGCAGGAGTATGGCCGCGGGCGGCGTCGCGTCGGGCTGCTTCGGTGGGTGAGCGCCCGCTGTCACCCGTTCGCGCGCGTCGGGCGCGGGCGGGCAGCGCCCGGCGGCGGCACGGTGGGTCGGGCGGTGGGGTTTCACGCCTGCGGCGAACACGGGACGTGTGGCGGGTACCCCGCCGTTAGCATCGAACAACGCCGCCTCGTCGTCGGCCCTGGTGGTCTCCCGGACCCGGGGTACCCGACGAGCACGCCGCTCGTGAGGAGTGCACATGTTCGAGAGATTCACGGACCGAGCCCGTCGCGTGGTCGTCCTCGCCCAGGAAGAGGCGCGGATGCTGAACCACAACTACATCGGCACGGAGCACATCCTCCTGGGGCTGATCCACGAGGGTGAGGGCGTCGCCGCCAAGGCGCTCGAGTCGCTCGGGATCTCGCTGGAGGCCGTGCGCGCGCAGGTGCAGGAGATCATCGGCGAGGGCCAGCAGGCCCCGTCGGGTCACATCCCGTTCACGCCCCGTGCCAAGAAGGTGCTGGAGCTCTCGCTGCGCGAGGCGCTGCAGCTCGGCCACAACTACATCGGCACCGAGCACATCCTGCTCGGCCTGATCCGTGAGGGCGAGGGCGTCGCCGCCCAGGTCCTCAACAAGCTGGGCGCCGACCTCAACCGGGTGCGCCAGCAGGTCATCCAGCTCGTGTCCGGCTACCAGGGCAAGGAGCCGGTCGCGGCCGGCGGCCCGCAGGAGGGCCAGCCCTCCGGCTCGGCCGTGCTCGACCAGTTCGGGCGCAACCTCACGCAGGCCGCGCGGGACACCAAGCTCGACCCGGTCATCGGGCGCGAGAAGGAGATCGAGCGGGTCATGCAGGTGCTGTCCCGCCGCACCAAGAACAACCCGGTGCTGATCGGCGAGCCCGGCGTCGGCAAGACGGCCGTCGTCGAGGGCCTGGCGCAGGACATCGTGCGCGGGGACGTGCCCGAGACGCTCAAGGACAAGCAGCTGTACACGCTGGACCTGGGCGCGCTCGTGGCCGGCAGCCGGTACCGCGGTGACTTCGAGGAGCGCCTGAAGAAGGTCCTCAAGGAGATCCGCACGCGCGGCGACATCATCCTGTTCATCGACGAGATCCACACGCTCGTCGGTGCGGGTGCCGCCGAGGGCGCGATCGACGCGGCCTCGATCCTCAAGCCGATGCTCGCGCGCGGCGAGCTGCAGACCATCGGCGCGACGACGCTCGACGAGTACCGCAAGTACGTCGAGAAGGACCCGGCCCTGGAGCGTCGCTTCCAGCCGATCCAGGTCGCCGAGCCGAACCTGCAGCACGCGATCGAGATCCTCAAGGGCCTGCGTGACCGGTACGAGGCGCACCACCGCGTCTCGATCACCGACGGCGCCCTCGTCGCGGCCGCCACCCTCGCGGACCGCTACGTCAACGACCGCTTCCTGCCGGACAAGGCGATCGACCTGGTCGACGAGGCGGGAGCGCGCCTGCGCATCCGCCGGATGACGGCCCCGCCGGAGCTGCGCGAGCTGGACGAGGAGATCGCCAACACGCGCCGCGACAAGGAGTCGGCGATCGACGAGCAGGACTTCGAGAAGGCCGCGCGCCTGCGCGACCAGGAGAAGCAGCTCGGCCTCAAGCGCGCGGAGAAGGAGAAGGCCTGGAAGTCGGGCGACCTCGACGCGGTCGCCGAGGTGGACGAGGAGCTGATCGCCGAGGTCCTGGCGAACGCCACGGGCATCCCGGTGTTCAAGCTCACCGAGGAGGAGTCCAGCCGCCTGCTCCACATGGAGGAGAACCTGCACAAGCGGGTCGTCGGCCAGAACGCCGCGATCAAGGCGCTCTCGCAGGCCATCCGCCGCACGCGCGCCGGGCTCAAGGACCCGAAGCGTCCCGGTGGCTCGTTCATCTTCGCCGGGCCCACGGGCGTCGGGAAGACCGAGCTCGCCAAGGCGCTCGCGGAGTTCCTGTTCGGTGACGAGGACGCGCTGATCCAGCTCGACATGTCCGAGTTCTCGGAGAAGCACACGGTCTCGCGGCTGTTCGGCTCGCCTCCCGGCTACGTCGGGTACGACGAGGGTGGCCAGCTCACCGAGAAGGTGCGCCGCCGGCCGTTCTCCGTCGTGCTGTTCGACGAGGTGGAGAAGGCCCACGCGGACATCTTCAACTCGCTGCTGCAGATCCTCGAGGACGGTCGTCTGACCGACTCGCAGGGCCGGGTGGTCGACTTCAAGAACACCGTGATCATCATGACGACGAACCTCGGCACGCGGGACATCGCCAAGGGCGTCATGACGGGGTTCCAGGCCGGTGGCGAGCTCGCCACCGACTACGAGCGCATGAAGGCCAAGGTCAACGACGAGCTCAAGACGCACTTCCGTCCGGAGTTCCTCAACCGCGTCGACGACGTGGTGGTCTTCCCGCAGCTGTCCCAGCCGGAGATCTTCTCGATCGTCGACCTCATGGTCGCGAAGCTGGACCAGCGGCTCAAGGACAAGGACATGGGCCTGGAGATCACGCCCGCGGCCAAGAAGCTGCTCTCGGAGAAGGGCTACGACCCGGTCCTGGGCGCCCGGCCGCTGCGCCGCGCGATCCAGCGGGAGATCGAGGACGCGCTGTCCGAGAAGATCCTGTTCGGCGAGCTCAAGGCCGGCCAGCTCGTGATCGTGGACGCCGAGGGCGAGGGCCTGCTGGGCGAGTTCACGTTCCGTGGCGTCGACAAGGGCACCACGGACCGCGAGCCCGTCGGGGTGGGCGCCTCGGTCGGCACGCCCGGCTCGGGCACCGACGTCCCGGCGGCGCCGCCCATCGCGGCGTCGGGGGACAACGGCTCGGGCCTGCAGTCCGCCTGACCGCTCCTGCACGACCGGCGAGGGCCGGGACCCGTCCGGGTCCCGGCCCTCGCCGCGTCGGGGCGCAGCAAGGTGGAGGCCGCGCGCGGCCGCGCCTGTGTATCGATACCGGGACCGGGTCCGGCCGGGGTGAAGCGATTCGGCAGCGGTCACCGTTGTTGTTGGCGCCCGGCGGCGCTCCTACCGTCGCCGCATGCCCATGAGAACGCTCACATCCCTGACGGCCGCCCTGGCGGTGGCCGCCGTCGGCTCGGCCGGCGCGCTGGCGACGTCCGTGTCCGCCGCGACCGGCTGCTCCGCGACCTACACCGTCACCAGCCAGTGGCCGGGCGGCTTCGGCGCCGACGTCACGGTCACCAACCTCGGCAGCCCGGTCTCCGGCTGGAGCATCGGCTGGCAGTTCCCCGACGGCCAGACGGTGCAGTCCGGCTGGAACGGGAGCTTCAGCCAGTCGGGCGCCGCCGTGACCGTGACGAACGCGGGCTGGAACGGCACGGTCGGGACGGGCGGCACCGTGGCCGTCGGGTTCACCGGCACGGCCGGGTCCGCCAACCGGGTCCCGTCGGCGGTCACGTTCGGCGGCGTCACGTGCACGGGCAGCACGACGAGCCCGACGACGAGCCCGAGCGCGACACCGTCGAGCACCCCGAGCCCCACGGCGACGCCGACGAGCACGCCGACCAGCACGCCGACCAGCCCTCCGACCAGCCCTCCGACATCCGGTGAGCCGTCGACCGGTAGGTGGCCGGCGCAGGCGGACGGGTTCGCGCAGGGCACCACGGGCGGGTCGGGCGGCACCGTCGTGACCGTCACGAACCTGGCGGACCTCAAGAAGTACGCCGCCGCGAGCGGGCGGTACGTCGTGCGCGTCGCGGGCACGATCACGGTCACGCCGTACGGCGACGAGATCCCCGTCTCGTCGGACAAGACGGTCATCGGCGTGGGCGCGACGGGCCGGATCCTCAACGGCGGCCTCCACCTGAACCCCGGCACCAAGAACGTGATCATCCGGAACCTGACGCTCGGCGACACGCTCATGGCGGCGGACGACCCCGACGACAAGGACTACGACTACGACGGCATCCAGATGGACACCGCGTCCAACGTCTGGATCGACCACAACCGGATCACCCGGACCAACGACGGCCTCATCGACAGCCGCAAGGACACGACGAACCTGACCGTCTCCTACAACGAGCTCGGGAGCACCAACAAGTCGTTCGGCATCGGGTGGACGGACAACGTCACGGCGCGCATGACCATCCACCACAACTGGATCCACGACACCAACCAGCGCAACCCGAGCACCGACAACGTGCAGTACGCGCACCTGTACAACAACTGGCTGCAGAACATCAGCGGCTACGGCAACTACGCGCGCGGCGGCACCAAGATGGTGCTCGAGAACAGCTACTTCGAGAACGTGAAGAACCCGTACTACCCGGACTCGACGGCGCAGCTCAGGCAGTCGGGCAGCATCGTCGTGAGCTCGTCCGGCGACCAGCGCACGAGCGGGTCGGCGTTCGACCCGCGGTCGTACTACTCCTACACGCTCGACCCCGCGGCGACCCTGCCGAGCCTGCTGCGCACGGCCACCGGGCCGCAGGCGGACATCGGGGTCGACGCGACGAGCGGCGGGCCGGGCGGCGTCGTCGCCGGGACGTACGCGCTGCGGTCGGGCGCGTCCGGCAAGTGCCTCGAGGTGCCCGGGGGAGCGACGGCGAGCGGCACGCTCCTGGTCGCGGCGACCTGCGAGACGGGGGCGGCGCGGCAGCAGTGGACGGTCGCGGCGCAGCGGGACGGCATCCGCCTCGCGAACGTCGCGTCGGGCCGGTGCCTGGACGTCACGGGCGGTTCGACGAGCACGGGCACGCAGCTGCAGCAGTGGGGCTGCGCCGACCAGGCCAACCAGACCTGGAGCGCGCTGGCCTCAGCGGGCAGCGGCAAGGTCCAGCTGAAGAGCGCGTCGTCGGGCCTGTGCGTCGCGGTGAAGGACGGCTCGACGGCCTCGGGCGCGCCCGTGGTGCAGGACGCGTGCGACGACGCGGCGAAGGTGCAGTGGGGCGGCCTGACGGTCTCGTCGGACGGCGGGACGACGACGACGCCCGTCGTGGCGGCGGACGGCACGGGGCAGTACCGCACGATCCAGGCCGCCATCGACGCGATCCCGTCGACGAGCACGACGCGGCGGGTCATCACGGTCAAGCCCGGCACCTACCGGGAGATCGTCACCGTGAACAAGCCGTACGTGACGATCCAGGGCCTCGGCACCTCGCCGAGCCAGACGGTGGTCGTGAACAACCGCAGCAGCGCCGGCGGCTACGGGACCTCGGGGTCGGCGACGTTCTTCGCCAAGGCGCGCGACCTCGTCGTGCAGAACCTGACGCTGCGGAACGACTACGGCGAGGGGAGCCAGGCCGTCGCGGCGAACTTCGACGCCGACCGCGTGACCGCACGGAACGTGCGCTTCCTCGGCAACCAGGACACGCTCCTGATCAACTCGGGCCGCACCTACGTCGTCGACTCCTACGTCGAGGGGACGGTCGACTTCATCTTCGGCTCGGGCACCGCGGTCTTCGACCGCACCGCGATCTACCAGCGGCGCGCGACGGGCGGCCCGCTCACCGCCGCGCGCACGGACCCGGGGAACCCGTACGGGTTCCTGATCTACCGCTCGACCGTGACCGGTGCGACGAACAGCACGACGCAGCTCGGCCGGCCGTGGGGCCAGGACGCCCAGGTGCTGTTCCGGGAGTCGTCGCTCTCGGCGACGATCGCGACCGCACAGCCGTGGACCAACATGTCCGCGAACGTGTGGCAGCAGGCGCGGTTCAGCGAGTACAAGAACACAGGCGCGGGAGCGACCGTCAACGGCAACCGGCCGCAGCTCTCCGACGCGCAGGCACCCAGCTACACGCCGCAGCGGTACCTGGCGGGCTCCGACGGCTGGAACCCGGTGGGCTGAGCCCACCACGAGGACTGCCGTCCCGGCCCGCGTGCGGGTGGCGGCCGGCACGGACGCGGTGCATGAGCGACGACATGCACCGCGCCGGGCCGGGACGGCGGCGGCTGCCGGCGGTGCCGGCCCGCCGGCAGGCGCCCGGAGCGCGGCGAGCTTCCCCGGCCCGCGGTGACCGAGTCTCCGAACCGATCGGCGCCGCGCGGCGGCGTGGAGCCGACTCCAGGTCAGGCGGGGGGAGCGGTGCTGCTGCGGACCACGAGCTCGGTGGCGAGGTCGATGCGCAGGTTCGCGGGCGTGGCGCCGTTCGCGATCTCGAGGAGCATGCGCGTGGCGGTCGCCGCCATGTCCTCCAGCGGCTGCCGGACGGTGGTGAGCCCGGGCTGGACCCACTCCGTGACGGGCAGGTCGTCGTAGCCCACCACGGACACGTCCTCGGGGACCCGCAGGCCGAGGTCGCGCGCGGCCCGGATCACGCCGAGCGCCTGGAAGTCGGCGCCGGCGAAGATCGCCGTCGGCCGGTCGGCCCGGCTCAGCAGCTCGGTGCCGTGCTGGTAGCCGCCGTCGACGAAGAAGTTCCCCCAGCGGACCAGGTCGGGGTCGAACGGGAGCCCCGACTCGTCGAGCGCGCTGCGGTACCCGTCCACGCGGGCGCGCGAGCACAGCACGTCCCGCGGGCCGGAGACGACCCCGATGCGGCGGTGGCCCAGGCCCAGCAGGTGCCGGGTGGCGGCCAGGCCCCCGGCCCAGTTCTGGGAGCCGACGACGGGGACGCCGGGCGGCTGCTCGCCCGCGGTGTCGACCACGACGAACGGGATCGACCGGCTCTCGAGCTGGGCGCGCTGCGCCGGGTCCAGCTCCGACAGGACGAAGATGACGCCGCGGGGGCGTCGCGCGAGCACGTCGTCCAGCCACTCCTGCGGCGGGCGGTGCTCGCCGCCCAGCTCGGACAGGACGACGCCCATGCGGGCCGGCCCGGCCACGCTCTCCACGCCCTTGATGATCTGCAGGGCCCACGGCGAGTCGAGCTCGTGGAAGACGAGCTCGATCAGACCGGAGCCCGCGCCGGACGACGCGCGCCGCCGGCGGTAGCCGTGCCGCTCGATGACCTCCTCGACCCGCGCCCGGGTCGCCGCCGCGACGTCCGCGCGGCCGTTGAGGACCTTGGAGACGGTCGGCACCGAGACGCCTGCCTCCAGGGCGATCTCGGCGATCGTCGTCGCCTGTGTGCTGGCCATCCGGTCCCTCCGCGTGTCGGGCCGACGGTAGCACCGCGCGTCGGGGCGTCCGGCGCACCGACGCACCCTTGCGCGCGGTCACGCGATCGCGGCTGGCCTGCGACGATGGTGCCGTGTTCCACGTCGTCTACTTCGAGCCGCGCATCCCCGGCAACACCGGCAGCGCGATCCGTCTCACCGCGGGCACGGGCGCGACGCTCCACCTCGTCGAGCCGCTCGGGTTCGACCTCTCGGAGGCCCGGCTGCGCCGCGCCGGGCTCGACTACCACGACCTCGCGCACGTCGTCGTGCATCCCGACCTGGAGGCCGCGCTCGCCACGCTCCCCGGCCGCGTCCTGGCGTTCACGGCGCAGACGGACCGCTGGTACACGGACGTCGAGTACCGCGACGACGACGTGCTCCTCTTCGGCCCCGAGCCCACCGGCCTGCCCGCCGAGGTGCTGGACCACCCGCGCGTCGTCGAGCGGGTGCGGATCCCGATGCTCCCGGGGCGTCGGTCGATGAACCTGACCAACGCGGCGGCCGTCGCGAGCTATGAGGCGTGGCGACAGCTGGGGTTTCCCGGCGGTGCGTGAGGCGGTGCGCGAGGTCGCCGGGTCACTGTCCGTGGGACGACGAGCCTGCGTGCCAGGATGCCGGGCATGAGCACGTCGTCGTCCGCCGCTGGGCCCGCCGATGCGTCTGCCGCCGCTGTGCCTGCCGATGCTGTGCCCGCCGATGCTGTGCCTGCCGCTGCGTCGTCGCCGATCGAGAGCGTGGACCGCGCGCTGCAGGTGCTCACGGCGCTCGCCGCCGCCGGCCCGCGGGGGCTCGTGCTCGCCGAGCTCTCCGGACGGCTCGGCGTCCACAAGACGACCGTGCACCGCACGCTCGCCGCGCTGCGGCACCGGGACTTCGTCGCGCAGGACGTCGGGACCGGCGCCTACTCGCTCGGCGCGGCGGCGGTGGCCCTGGGCGAGTCCTACCTGGCCGACGACAACCTCGTCGTCCTCCTGCACCCGGCGCTCGTCGCGCTCTCGCAGGACGTCGCGGAGCTGGTCCACCTGGGCGTGCTCGTCGGGACCGAGATCCTGTACCTGGACAAGGTCGAGCCGGACCGGCCGGTGCGGGTCTGGTCGCAGGTGGGGCGGTCCATCCCCGCCGCGCGCACGGCCCTCGGCCGCGCGCTCCTCGCCTTCCGCGAGACGGACCGTGCAGCGCTCGCGCGGTACGTCGACGCCGCCGACCTGGACCGGGTGTGGGCCGAGCTGCGACGCGCGCGGGAGCTCGGGCGGGCGGTCGAGGACCAGGAGAACGAGCCGGGCATCGGCTGCGTCGCCGTGCCCGTGCTGCGCGGCGGCGTGCCGGTCGCGGCGGTGAGCGTGACGGCGCCGGCCGAGCGGCTGGACCCCGCCCGAGTGGCCGAGGTGCACGCGCGCGTGCGCGCGGTCCTCCCGCCCTACCTCCCGGCGGGCCTGCACCTCCCCAGCCCCGCCTGACGGCGGCCTCCCCGTTCCCGCCTGACGGCGGCTGGGCCCCCGCTCGACACGGGGTAGAAGTACGCCCAGGCCCATGGGAGGATTGCGTAGCGCGACATAGACGTTTCGCCTACCGCAATGGAGCACTCGTGAGCACTCTCGACCAGCTCGTCCGGCACCGGCTGGTGCCCGTCGTCGTGATCGACGACGCGTCCGACGCGTCCGCCCTGGGCGACGCGCTCGTCGGCGGCGGTCTCCCCGTCGCCGAGGTGACGTTCCGGACCGCCGCAGCGCCGGACGCGATCCGCGCGCTCGCGGACCGGGGCGACGTGCTCGTCGGCGCGGGGACGGTCCTGACCGCCGCCCAGGTGGACGCGGCGGTGGCCGCCGGTGCGGACTACGTCGTGTCCCCGGGGACCAGCCGCGCGGTCGTCGAGCGGTGCCTGGAGCACGGGGTGACCGCACTCCCCGGCGCGGTCACGGCGACCGAGGTGCAGGCCGCGCTCGAGCTCGGCGTGCGGACGGTGAAGTTCTTCCCCGCCGGCACCGCGGGCGGCGCGCCGGCGATCGCGGCGCTGGCGGCACCCTTCGGCGGCGTGCGGTTCGTCCCCACGGGCGGCATCGGCCCCGCGAACCTCGCCCAGTTCCTCGCGCTGCCGAGCGTGGCCGCCGTCGGCGGCTCCTGGATGGTGCCGCGGGACCTCGTCGGCGCGCGCGCGACCGACGCGCTGCGCACCCTCGTCGCCGACGCGGTCGCGCTCGCCGAGAGCCTGCGCCCGTCCGCTCGCGTCTGACCTCCCACCGCACGCTCACCCGCACCCGCACCCGCACCCGCACCCGTCGAAGGAGAACCGTGACCGCCCTGGAGAGCACCCCGGAGACCACACTCGCCGTCCGCCCCGCCGCGGAGACGCGTTACGACGTCGTCGCGCTCGGGGAGGTGATGCTGCGGCTCGACCCGGGCGAGGGCCGGATCCGGACCTCGCGCACGTTCCGCGCCTGGGAGGGCGGGGGCGAGTACAACGTCGCGCGCGGCCTGCGCCGCGCGTTCGGGCTGCGCGCGGCCGTGGTGACCGCGCTCGCCGACAACGAGATCGGCCGCCTGGTCGAGGACTGCATCCTGGCCGGTGGCGTGGACACCTCGCTGCTGCGCTGGCTGCCCTACGACGGCGTGGGGCGCCAGGTCCGCAACGGGCTCAACTTCACCGAGCGCGGGTTCGGGGTCCGGGGCGCCGTCGGCGTGAGCGACCGCGGGCACACCGCCGCCTCGCAGCTCGGCCCGGACGACGTCGACTGGGACCACCTGTTCGGCGAGCTCGGCGTGCGCTGGCTGCACACGGGCGGCATCTACGCCGCGCTCTCGGAGACGTCCGCGCAGACCGTGCTCGCCGCGGTCCAGGCGGCCCGGCGTCACGGGACGGTCGTGTCCTACGACCTCAACTACCGCCCGTCGCTGTGGAAGGCCATCGGCGGCCAGGCGCGCGCGCAGGAGGTCAACCGGGAGATCGCCCCGTACGTCGACGTCATGATCGGCAACGAGGAGGACTTCACCGCGGCGCTCGGGTTCGAGGTCGAGGGGGTCGACGAGAACCTCGCGCACCTGGCGACGGACGCCTTCGGCGCGATGATCGACCGCGTCTCCCAGGCGTACCCCGGCTTCCGGGTCATCGCCACCACCCTGCGGACCGTCCACAGCGCCTCGATCAACGACTGGGGCGCGCTCGCCTGGTCCCGGGCGACCGGCCTGGTCCAGGCGACGCACCGCGAGCGCCTGGAGATCATGGACCGGGTCGGCGGCGGGGACTCCTTCGCGTCCGGTCTGGTCTACGGGCTGCTCGAGGGCGTGGACCTCCGGACCGCCGTGGAGTACGGCGCCGCCCACGGCGCCCTGGCGATGACGACCCCCGGCGACACGACGATGGTGACCCGCGCCGAGATCCTCAAGCTCGCCGGCGGCGGCAACGCCAGGGTCGACCGCTGACCCGACGCGCGCGACCTGTCCCCCCGGTCCCGGTGGGACGACGAAGGGGCCCGGACCACCAGGTCCGGGCCCCTCCGTCGTCCGGGCCTACTGCCCGATGGCCGTGTTCACCTCGCTCGTGTACTGCTCGGCGGCCTCCTGCGGCGTGAGCCGCTCGAAGAGGACCTCCTGGTTGATGCGCTTGGTGATGTCGGCGACCTCACCGGCGCCGTTCGGCGGGACGGGCGGGCCGTCGACCACGACGTCGTCGAGCGAGGCGAGGAACTCGGCCGCCTGCTTGTCGGTGTCGTTGAACTTGGGCGTCACGGCCTCGCGGACGTCGGTGTTGGCCGGCAGGCCGCGGTCGGAGAGCAGGAGCTCGCCCGCCTCGGTCGAGTTGACCAGGAAGTCCACGAACATCGCCGACTCCTCCGGGTGCTCCGACGTCGCGGAGACGGAGTAGAACATGGCCGGCTTGAAGTACATGCCGGACCGCTCGTTCTCGGTCTCGCCAGGGACCCGGAGCAGCTTCAGCGGGTGGCCGGCCGCCTCGGTGATGGCCGTCAGCTGGTTGGTCCAGAACCAGGCCATCGCGCCCTTGCCCGTGCCGATGAGCGACTGCTCGGGACCGCCGCCGTCGACCTCGACCGTCTCGGCCGCACCCGGCGTGCCGCCGGCCTTCTGCAGGTCCATCGAGTACTGCCACCACTGCGCGAGCGTCGCGTCGTCGTAGCCGAGCGTGCCCTCGGGCGTGTAGAGCGCCTCCCCGCGCTGCCGCGCGAAGATCGAGAACCCGGGCTCGTTGAACCCGTAGTCCTGCGCGCCGAAGATCTTGCCGCCGGACTTCTCGCTGACCTCGTTCGCCACGTCGACGTAGTCCTGCCAGGTCCACGTCGTGTCGTCGGGCATCTCGACGCCCGCCGTCTCGAAGGCCTCGGGGTCGGCGACCACCGCGTACGCGTTGACGCCGGTCGCGACGCCGTACAGCTTGTCGTCGATCGTGCCGGAGGCGAGCACGGACTCGTCGATCTTCGAGGTGTCGAGCCCCAGCGAGCCGAGGTCGGCCAGCACGCCCTTGGTGGCGTAGTCGGTGAGGTAGCGCTCCTCCTGCGTGATGACGTCGGGGGCGTCGCCGCCGGCCACGGAGGTGCTCAGCTTGTCGAAGTAGGAGTCCCAGTCGGTGTAGTCGGCCTCGACCGTGATGTTCGGGTGCTCGGCCTCGAACGCGTCGATGACCTGCTGGGTGAGCTCGTGACGGGTGTCCGACCCCCACCAGGAGAAGCGGATGGTGACCTTCTCGTCCCCGCCGCCGGTCCCGTCGGCGCCGGGGTCGTCGCTGCCGCTGTCGCCGCACGCGGTCAGCGCGAGCGCGCCGGCGGCGACGAGCGCGGCCGCCTTGATGAGGGTGGAACGGTGGTGTCGCATCGGTTCTCCTTCGTGACGAGGACGTCGTCGTGCTGTCACCCCGGGGGACCCGGGTGGGTGGGATGGACGGGCTGCACCGCCGCCGCGCTGGGACGGGGGCGGGGGTACTACTTGATCCCGGTCGTGGCGATGCCCTTGACCAGGTACTTCTGTCCGAACAGGAACGCCAGGAAGACCGGGATCAGGGTCACGATCGACATGGCGAACATGGGGCCCCACGAGCTCTGCCCCGACGAGTCGAGGAACGTGCGCAGAGCGACCGGCGCGGTGTACATGGCCGGTTTGGTGAGGAAGATCAGCTGGCTGAAGAAGTCGTTCCACGTCCAGATGAAGGTGAAGATGGCCGTGGTCGCGAGGGCCGGCGTCGACAGCGGGAGCATGATCCGCAGGTAGATGCGGATGTGCCCGCACCCGTCGAGGCGAGCGGCCTCGTCCAGCTCCCGCGGGATGCCGCGGAAGAACTGGACCATGAGGAAGATGAAGAAGGCGTCCGTCGCCAGCAGCTTGGGGACGATCAACGGCAGGAACGTGTTGATCCAGTCGAGCCGGGAGAACAGCACGTACTGCGGCACGATGATCACGTGGATCGGCAGCATGATCGACATGAGCATGATCGCGAACCACAGCCGCCGGCCCCGGAACTCGAGCCGCGCGAAGGCGTAGGCCGCCATCGAGCAGCTGATCAGGTTGCCGAGCAGGGACCCGAGCACGATCACCGCGGAGTTGAGCAGGTAGCGCCCGAAGGGGTAGGTGAGCGCGCTCCAGCCCTCGGTGTAGTTCGAGGCGTCGATCTCGGTGGGGATGAGCGACAGGTCGCGGAAGATCAGGTCGTTCGGCTTGAACGAGCTCACCAGCAGCCAGATCAGCGGGTAGAGCATCACCACGGCGAGCGCGACGAGGCCGATGTGCTTGAAGGTGGAGCGGACGTTGCTCCGCCACATCGAGCGCTTCCGGCCCGAGGAGTACCGGGCGGCGCTGCCGCGGGAGTCGGGACGCGACGCGTGGACGCCCGCAGCGGGGTCGGGTCGCAGGTCGAGGTCAGTCACTGTAGAACACCCAGTACTTCGAGGCGAGGAAGTTGATGGCCGTCATCGCAGCGACGATCAGCAGCAGCAGCCACGCCATGGCGGACGCGTACCCCATGTCCAGGTGCGTGAAGCCCTTCTGGTACAGGTACAGCGTGTAGAAGAGGGTCGAGTCGGCCGGTCCGCCGGAGCCGCCGGAGACGACGAACGCCTGCGTGAAGCTCTGGAACGCGCCGATCACCTGGAGGACCAGGTTGAAGAAGATGATGGGAGTGAGCAGCGGCACCGTGATGTGGAAGAACTGCCGCGCCTTGCCCGCCCCGTCGATCGACGCCGCCTCGTAGTACATCTCCGGGATCTGCCGGAGGCCGGCGAGGAAGATGATCATCGGGGCGCCGAACGTCCAGACGTGCAGGATCACGAGCGTGCTGAGCGCGGTGTCGGGGGAGGACACCCAGCCCTGGCCCTCGATGCCGAACAGCGCCAGGAACTTGTTGACCAGGCCGTTGACCCCGAACACCTGGAGCCACAGGATCGCGATCGCGACCGAGCCGCCCAGCAGGGACGGTAGGTAGAACACCGACCGGTAGAACGCGAGCCCGCGCATGCCGCGGTCGAGCAGCATCGCGAGCCCGAGGGCCAGGATGAGCTGCAGCGGCACGGCCGTGAGCACGTACGTGAACGTCACGACGAGCGACTTGTGGAGCCGCGGGTCGTCCAGCATCCGCGTGTAGTTGTCCCACCCGATCCAGTTCGGGGCGGACAGCAGACCGAAGTCCGTGAACGACAGGTAGGCCGACGCCAGCATCGGGCCGACCGTGATCAGCCCGAGACCGAGGAACCACGGCGCCAGGAAGACGGCCGCCATCCGGCCGTCGCCCTTGCGGCGCCGCCCGTCCCCGGCCGGGCTGTCGGTCACGCCGTCGGGCGTGCCGGGTGGGCCGCTGCGGCGCGACCCTGCGGTGCGTCGCAACTCAGACACCACGGACATCGTCGATCACCTCTTCGTGACTCGCGATACGGAGAAACCGGTACCTCGCCCGGTACCGTAGCACCGTGCCAGAGTCTTGGGAACCGGTTTCCCATCGTGTATGTTCGGCGACGAGCCGACCACAGGCGGCCGAGCGGGGCGACGGTGCCCCGCGGTCCGTGGAGCCTGTCCGGAGGCTGTGGTGAGCCCTTCCCAGGAGGCTGCAGTGACGCAGAACGCGTGGGCCAGGCCGGCGCCCACGATCGCCGAGGTGGCGCAGGCCGCGGGTGTCTCGCGGGCGACCGTCTCGCGGGTCATGAACGGCCGCGCGACGGTCGACGAGCAGCTCGCCGCGCGCGTCCGCGAGGCGGCCGAGCGGCTGCACTACCGACCGAGCACCGTCGCGCGCAGCCTCTCCCTGGGACGGACCAACACCGTCGCCGTCGTCGTGCCGGACCTCGCCAACCCGATGTTCCAGCAGGTGCTGCGCGGCGTCTCGGCCGCGGCGGCCGAGGACGGCTACCGCGTCCTGGTCGCGGACACGAGCGAGTCGACCTCCGACGAGCGACAGGTCGCGCTGGACGCGCGGCTGCGGTGCGACGCCCTGGTCCTGGTCTCGCCGCGCATGCCCGAGGCCGAGCTGCGCGCGCTGCTGCCCGAGGTCGGCCCGGTCGTCGTGATCAACCGCGAGCCGGACGGCCGCACCCCCACGCTCGCGATCGACTACGCGGCCGGGATCGAGGACGTGGTCGAGCACCTCGTCGGGCTGGGCCACCGCCACCTGCTCTACCTGGGCGGCCCGCCGGCGAGCGCCTCGCACGGGGCACGCCTGGCCGCGTTGCGCGCGGCGGCGGCGCGACGAGCCGAGGTGCGGCTGAGCGAGCGCGCGGCCGGCTCCTCGGTCGACAGCGGCTACGCCGCGGCCGGCGACGTGCTCGCGTCCCGCGCGACCGCCGTCGTCGCCTACAACGACCTGGTCGCCTTCGGTCTCCTCGCGCGGCTCAACGAGCTCGGCGTCGCCGTCCCGGGCGACGTCTCCGTGACGGGGTTCGACGACATCGAGCTGGCCCGGTTCGCGATCCCGTCGCTCACCACCGTGACGGTCCCGCAGCTCGACCTGGGCCGCGCGGCGTGGGGGAGCCTGGCGGGAATCGTCGGGATCCGCACGGGCGGCCTCGTCGGGCTCGGTGCGGACGTACCGGGGGGCGGCACGGTGGACGAGATCACGGCGGCGTTCGGCGCCGGCCCCATCCGGCCGCGGCTCGCGGTGCGGGCCAGCACGGGGCCGGTCCCGCCGTCCGTGCGCTCGGCGGGCGGGGGCCGCACGGCCCCGGCGGCCACGGCGCCCGAGGTCGCCGCGGTCCGGTGGACCGTGGAGGGCGGCGTGGTGCGGCTCGACGGAGCGGCCGTCACGGGCGAGGAGCTCCCGCTCGCCCGGTACGAGGACGGCGAGCGCGTCCCGCCGGTGCACTCCCCGCGTCCGTTCCTGCACCCCGTGCGCACCGCGGGCGGGGTCGCGCTGACCGAGACCAGCCCCGTCGACCACCGTCACCACTACGGCGTGTCCATGGCCGTGCCCGTGGTCAACGGCACCTCCTACTGGGGTGGCCGCACGTACGTGCGCGACGAGGGCCCGACGCTCCTGCCCAACCACGGCCGGCAGGCGGGCGGCGCGGCCCGGGTGTCCCCGGACGGGCGCGGGATCGCCCAGGACGTCGTCTGGTACGACGAGCACGGCGGGGTGCTGCTGCGCGAGGGCCGGACGCTGACCGCCGGGACCGCGGCCGGCGGGTGGTCGCTGTGCTGGCGCTCGCGGCTGCACGCGACCGAGCGGGACCTGAGCATCGAGAGCCCCGGCACCAACGGCCGCGCGAACGCCGGGTACGGCGGGCTGTTCTGGCGGCTGCCGTCGGCCGACTCGACCCTCGTCCTCGGCCAGGGGCTGGTCGGTGAGGCCTCGGTGCACGGCAGCGAGTCGCCGTGGCTCGCGTTCGTCCAGCGCCGTGACGGCGCGGCGACCACGCTGCTGCTGGTGCAGGACCCCGCGACCGTCCGGCCGTGGTTCGCCCGCGTCGCGGAGTACGTCGGCGCGGGCCCCGCGCTGGCCTGGGACACGCCCCTGCTCGTCCCCGCCGGCGGCGGCGTCACGGTCGGCCTCGGCGCCGTCGTCGTGGACCGGGTGCTCGACGCCGACGAGGCCGACGCGCTGGCGTCGGAGCTGACGGCCGGGCTGGTGGGCGCAGGCGCCGACGGCCGGTCCCACGGCGGGCCCGACGAGGCCGCCTCGTGACGGGCGCGGACGGCCACCAGCCGGCGATCGCGGTCGTCGGCGTGCACGGCCACGGGCACACGCACGTGCGCAGGGTGCTGCAGCTGCAGGCGCGGGGCCGCGCGCGGCTGGCCGCCGTCGTCGACCCGCGCCCGGTCGACGGCCTGACCTACGTCCCGCCCGGGACCCGCTGGGCGCCGACGCTCGACGACGTGCTCGTCGGACCCGACCGTCCGGACGTGGTGATCCTCTCGACCCCCATCCCGACGCACCTGCCCCTCGCGCGCGCGGCCCTGCGGGCGGGCTGCGACGTGCTGCTCGAGAAGCCCACGGCCGCCTCGCTCGCGGAGCACGAGGCGCTGGTCGCGGCGGTCGAGGAGACCGGCCGGCGCTGCCAGGTCGGGTTCCAGACGTTCGGCTCGGCCGCGGTCGACCGGCTGGCCGCGCTCGTGGCGGACGGCACGCTGGGCGAGGTCGAGGCGGTCGGCGCGGTCGGCACCTGGGTCCGCACCGCCGCCTACTACGCGCGGGCCCGGTGGGCCGGCCGACGCACGCTCGACGGCGTCGACGTGGTCGACGGCGTGGTGACCAACCCGCTCGCGCACGCCGTGGCCACCGCGCTGCGCGTCGCCGGCGCCCGCACCACCGCGGACGTGGCCGACGTGCGGCTCGACCAGTACCACGCCCACCCGATCCAGGCCGACGACACGTCCTCGCTCGTCGTGACGACGTCGTCCGGCGTGCGCGTGGGCGCCGGTCTGACGCTGTGCGCGGCCGAGCGCTCGCCGGCCCGTGTCGTCGTGCGCGGCACCCTGGGCCAGGCGACGCTCTGGTACGAGTCCGACGACCTCGAGGTCCGCACCGCCGGCCGCACCACGCGGCGGACCCACGCGCGCACGGACCTCCTCGAGGACCTCCTGCTCGCGCGTGCGGACGACGGCGCGGAGCTGCGGTGCGACGTCGCGTCGACGGGGGCCTTCATGCGCGTCCTCGAGGCGGTGCGCACCGCGCCGGACCCGCGTCCGATCACCGCCGAGCACGTGCGCTGGCGTGGCGTGGGCGACGACCGGCACCCGGTGGTGCAGGGCGTCGAGCGCTGGTGCGAGCGCGCCGCGCTCGAGCCGGCCACGTTCGCCGAGCTCGGGGCGCCCTTCGCCCGCCCGGCTGACCCGACCCCGCAGCACGCTGCCCACTCCACGAGCCCCCAGGAGGTGCACCCGTGAGCGACCAGAACCCGACCGCGCCGCGACCGGCGTCCCACCGCAGCACCGCGCCCGACGAGGACGTCGCGGCCGCGTTCGCACCCGCCCGGCCCGACGCGCGGCGGCGCTACGCGGTCGCGGGCACCGGCCACCGTGCGGGCATGTACGTCGACGCGATCACAGGGGACCACGCCGAGGTCGCCGAGCTCGTCGCGTGGCTCGACCCCAACCCGGGCCGGATGGACTACTACGACGCGCACGCGGGCCGGCGGCTCGGCCGCGGCGGACCGCTCGGGCTGCCGCGCTACGGTCCGGACCAGCTCAAGCGGATGGTGGCGCACGAGGACGTCGACGTCGTCGTCGTGACCTCCCCGGACCGCACGCACGCCGACCTGGTGGTGCGCGCGCTGGACGCGGGCGCCGACGTCGTCGTCGAGAAGCCGCTGACCACGACCGTCGACGGGTGCCGGGCGATCACCGAGGCCGTCGAGCGCACGGGTCGCGACGTGGTGATGACCTTCAACTACCGCTACGCGCCGCGGAACTCCTCGCTGCGCCAGGTGATCGCGTCGGGCGAGATCGGCGAGGTCACGTCGGTGCACTTCGAGTGGGTGCTCGACACGGTGCACGGCGCCGACTACTTCCGGCGCTGGCACCGGGACAAGGACTGGTCCGGCGGGCTGCTGGTGCACAAGTCGAGCCACCACTTCGACCTGGTCAACTGGTGGCTGGGGGACGTCCCGGCACGGGTGTACGCGTCCGGCGGGCTGCGGTTCTACGGCGAGGAGAACGCGCGGTCGCGCGGCCTCGGTCCGCGCCCCGCCCGCGGCACGGGGGCGCACGGCGACCCGTTCGCGCTCGACCTCACGCGCGACGAGCGGCTGCGCGCGCTCTACCTCGACACCGAGCACCACGACGGGTACGTGCGCGACCAGGACGTCTTCGGTCCCGGCATCACGATCGAGGACAACCTCGCGCTCGTCGTCGACTACCGCCGCGGCGCGGCGCTGACCTACTCGCTCAACGCGCACAGCCCCTGGGAGGGGTACCGGGTCGCCGTGAACGGCACGGCGGGCCGGGCGGAGCTCGAGGTGGTCGAGCGCGGGGCGATCGCGGTGGACGACGAGGGCCGCGCGGTGCTCGACCCGTCCGCCACCCCCGTCGCGGCGGCCGGCCAGACGCTGCGCCCCGAGGGAGAGCGGCTGCTGGTGCAGCGGCACTGGGAGGCGCCCCGCGAGCACCCGGTCCCCGCGGGCGTCGGGGGCCACGGCGGCGGCGACGCGATCCTGCTGCAGGACGTGTTCCGGCGGCACCTGCGTCGGTCCGACGACCCGCTCGGCCGCGCCGCCGGCTACCGCGACGGCCTGCGCGCGGTGGTCGTCGGGATCGCCGCGAACCGGTCGATGCAGACGGGCGAGGCGGTGGACGTCGCCTCGCTGGGGCTGGCGCTGGACGACGAGGACGGGCACGACCGCGTGCTCGCGGGACGCAGGGGGAACGCGTGAAGGTCGCGCTCGTGACGGGCGGCAACCGGGGGATCGGCCTGGGGATCACCCGGCGTCTCGTCGAGGACGGGTTCGCGGTGTCGGTCCTGGCGACCCGGGAGGAGCCGACCGAGGTGCTGGCCGAGCTCCGCGAGGTCGCCGGCTCGTCGGACGCCGTGCGCTACGTGCGCGGTTCCGTGGCGGAGCCGCAAGACCACGCGCGGTACGTGCAGGACGCGGTGGACGCCTGGGGCCGGCTCGACCTGCTGGTCAACAACGCCGGGGTCGCGCCCGCGCAGCGTGCCGACCTGCTCGAGGCGACCCCCGAGTCGTTCGACCGCGTGCTGGGGATCAACCTGCGTGGGCCGTACTTCCTCACGCAGGAGTTCGCGCGGCGGGTGATCGAGCTGCGCGGGCCGCTCGAGGAGCTCCCGGAGCCGCCCGACGGCCCGGTCGCGACGATCGTCAACGTCTCGTCGATCTCCGCGACCACGGTCTCGACCAACCGCGGCGAGTACTGCGTGTCCAAGGCCGGCGTCGCGATGGCGACGCAGCTCTGGGCCGTGCGGCTGGCCCCCGAGGGGATCGTGGTGCACGAGGTCCGGCCCGGTGTCATCGCCACCGACATGACCGCGGGCGTGACCGAGCGCTACGACGCCCTGCTCGCCGACGGCCTCGCGCCGATCGCGCGGTGGGGCCGGCCCGCGGACGTCGCGGGCGCGGTGGCACTGCTCGCCTCCGGCCAGACGCCGTACTCGACGGGCGAGGTCTTCCACGTCGACGGCGGCATGCACGTCCCGGTCCTCTGAGCAGTCCCTGCCTGTGAGAAGGAGCTCGATGTCCCACGATCCCGTGCTCGTCCGCATCGGTGACCACGAGGTACCGGTCGTGACAGCCAACACGGTCGTCGTCGGCACCGGCTCGGCCGGCTTCTGCGCCGCCGACCGGCTGTGGGAGCTGGGCCAGGACGACGTCGTCATGGTCGCGGACAAGGTCAACGCGGGCGCGTCCCGCAACGCCGGCAGCGACAAGCAGACCTACTACAAGCTGACCCTCAGCGGCGGCGACGGCGACTCGGTGCACGAGATGGCGCAGACGCTCTTCGCGGGCGGCGCCATGGACGGGGACAACGCGCTCGCGGAGGCGGCGCTGTCCGCGCGCGGGTTCCTGCGCCTGTGCGACCTGGGCGTGCCGTTCCCGCAGAGCCGGTTCGGCGAGTTCGTCGGGTACAAGACCGACCACGACCCGCGTCGTCGGGCGACGTCCGTGGGGCCGTACACCAGCCGCAGCATGGTGACCCAGCTCGAGAAGAAGGTGCACCGCAACGGCACCCGCGTCTTCGACGAGTGCCGCGTGGTGGACGTGCTGACGCAGCCGACGTCCGGGGGCGGCCGCGCCGTGACCGGCCTGCTGGTGCTGCGCACCGACGTCCGGCACGACGGCGCGGAGTCGCCGTTCCTGCTCTTCCGCTGCACCAACCTCGTCTACGCGACGGGCGGTCCGGCGGGCATGTACGCGACGCGGGTGTTCCCCAACGGGCAGTGGGGCGCCTCGGGCGCCGCGTACCGGGCCGGCGTGCACGGCAAGAACCTCACCGAGTGGCAGTTCGGGCTCGCGTCGACCCACCCACGGTGGAACGTCTCGGGCACCTACATGCAGGTGGTCCCGCGGTTCGTGTCGACCGACGCGGACGGCGGCGACGAGCGAGAGTTCCTGCTCGAGGCGGTCCCCGACCACGGTCGGCTGATGTCGCTGGTGTTCCTCAAGGGCTACCAGTGGCCGTTCGACATCCGGAAGGCGCTCGACGGCTCGAGCCTCGTCGACCTCCTGGTCTACCGCGAGACGGTGCTGCGCGGCCGCCGGGTGTGGCTCGACTTCCGCCGCAACCCGGTGCACGACGAGTTCGACCCGTCGGTGCTCAGCCCCGAGGCGTACGAGTACCTCGACCGTGCCGGGGTGCTGTTCGGCACCCCGATCGAGCGGCTGCGTCGGATGAACGAGCCCGCCTACCAGTTCTACCTGCAGAAGAACCCGTACGTGGACCTCGAGCGGGAGATGCTCGAGGTGGACGTCTGCGCGCAGCACAACAACGGCGGCCTGCTCGTCGACGCGTGGTGGCAGTCCAACGTCGCCGGGTTCTTCCCGGTCGGCGAGGCGGGCGGCGCGCACGGCGTCTACCGGCCCGGCGGTGCCGCCCTCAACAGCGGGCAGGTCGGGGCGACGCGCGCCGCGCAGTTCGTCGCCGCGCGCCGCACCGACGGCCCGGCCGAGCCCGAGGCGTTCGCCGCGTCCGCCGGTCCGGTGCTCCAGGCCGCGCTCGACCTCGTCGACCGCGCGACCGCCCGTGCCGCGCGGGGGGAGGCGGACAACACGGGCGACCTGCTCCGCGACCTGCAGGTGCTGATGAGCGCCAAGGCGGGTCCGGTCCGGTCGGCGGCGTCGATCCACGAGGCGCTCGTCCAGGTCCACGACTGGCTGTCCAGGTACGACGAGCTCGTCGTGGCCGACCCGGCGTCGCGGCGCAACGTCAACCGGACGTTCCTGGTCCGGGACAACCTGACCAGCGCGTACGTGTACCTCTCGGCGATGGCGGACTACGTCGCGCACGGAGGCCGGTCGCGCGGGTCGGTGCTCTACACCGACCCCGAGGGCGACCTGCCCCGGGTCGGTCACGGGGTCGATGCCGACCGCGAGCTCGACCTGCCGGAGCTGTTCCGGTTCCGGCTCGACGGCGGCGCGCTCGACGAGGTGGTGCAGGAGACCGCGTGGACCGCGCCCGGCGCCGCGCGCGACGAGCCGAGCGACGGAGGCCCCGCCTTCGCCCCGGTCGCCGCGCGGGACGCCGACGACCCCGCGGGCGAGCCCGTGTTCCGATGGCGTCCGCGCCGTCCGATCCCGGTCGACGACGACTTCTTCGAGAACGTCTGGCGCGAGTTCCGCGACCACGGCAACGTCTACTGACGCGACCGCTGCGCCCCGACGGCTCGCCGACTCAGGGGACCGTCAGACGCAGACGCAGGCTCGGGCGCGGGCAGCCGGGCGCGGGGCAATCGCGGGCGGGCAGCGCGCGCGGGCGATCGGGCGCGGGCGGTCGGGCGCGGTCAGCGCGCCGTGGCCTCGACGAGCTCCTTGAGGCGATCGAGGTCGGCCTGGACCAGGGCGGCGTCACGTGCGAGCTCGTCGTCGGTCATCCCGAGCTGCCGCAGCGTGAACACGATCTCGGCGCCCTCCGGGTGCTGGAGCACGCGGACGGGGTTGTGCGTCGTCTCGCCGGACGGGAGCGTGACGTCGTGGTCGAGCACGCCGAGGTCGTTCGGCGGCGCGAAGCTCAGCCGGATGCGGCCCATCGGTGACTCCGTGACCAGGTCGTCGCCGTCGCGGACCACGGCGCTCTCGGTCAGCCCGCCCGCCCACCGGGGGAGGTTGTCGAGGTCCGCGGCGTAGGCGTACACCTCGGCCGCGGACCGGTGGATCACGGTGCTCAGGTGCACGCTGCGCATGCCCCGATGCTGCCACGCGACCGCGGGCATCACGAGGCCAGGCGTGACGGCGGGCGTGACGATGGCAGGCGTGACCGAGCCGGCCATGGCGGGGTCGGGCGTGGCTGTGCCGGGCGTGGCGGCGTCGCGCGTGGCGGGGCCGGGCGTGGCGGGGCCGGGCGTGGCGGGGCCGGGCGTGGCGGGGCCGGGCGTGGCTGTGCCGGGCGTGGCGGCGTCGCGCGTGGCGGGGCCGCGCGTGGCGGGGCCGGGCGTGAGATGGGTCAGGACGTGGGGGTGTCGCGTCCGACGGTCAGTACGGCGGCGGGCCGGGGTCGGGCGGCTCGGGCGGGGCGTGGTGCCAGGTGGCCGGCTCCGCGAGGACCGGTTGAGGATGCACGGCGTACGTGAAGCCGGCCGCGCTCGTCCACGTCACGCCGCCACCGGGAGTCCGGGCGACCTTCCAGTGCCCCTCGGTCTTGAGGTCGTGGTGTCGCTTGCACGCGGCGTGCAGGTTGGCCGGGACCGTCTGGGCTGCGCCGTCGGGGGCCGGGCGGTGCCGGTAGGGCGCGATGTGGTCGAGCTCCGCAGCACCCGCCGGGCGCACGCACCCGGGGAACGTGCAGGTGACGTCCCGCGCGACGACGTGGCCCGCCAGCACCGCGCCCGCGCGGTACGCGTGGGTGCCGCGCTCGATCAGCGCACCCGTCGCCGGATCCGTCAGGAGCCGCCGCCACGTCCCGTCGGCAGCGATCCGGCGCGCGGCCTCGGCAGAGATCGGCCCGTACCCGGTCAGGTCCGCCGGGACGTCGTCGAGGCCCAGCAGCGTGGTCGCGGCGACCGTCACCTGGATGTGGGGCCGCACCCGGCGTCGCCGCGACAGCGTGCCGCCGCGGGGCAGCTCACCGGTCTCGGCGATCGCGGCGAAGACCGACGTGAAGATGTCGGCGCGCTTCTGGTGGAGCGTGCGCCGGTCGAGCGCGTCGTCCGTCGCGTCGGCAGCGGCGTCGAGGACGGTCCGCACCAGCATGGCGTCGGCGGCGGGGAGGAACGCCGAGATCCAGGCCATGCCGTCGGGCGCCCAGTCCACCGAGACACGGCGGTTGCCGACCGCCCGCCGAGCGCGTGCCGCGGTCGCCGCCGGGTCCACCGCGATCACCGCACGCCGGGCCGCTCGTCGCAGCTGCGTCGTCGTGAGCCCGTACGACTGCTCGGCGACGACCCGCGCGACCTCGCGCCGGGCGTGCGCGAGCGCCGCGGGATCGCCCGGCTCCTGCGCCCTGGCGTCCAGGACCGCGAGCTCGTCGAGAAGGACGTCGACCTTGCGGAGGTCCATCGACCCGTCGCGGAGCGCGGCGTCCACGACGGGGAGCTCGCCGAGGTGCTCCGCCCGCACCACGACGGTGTGAGCGGCGGTCGACGTCCACGAGAGGGCGGCCGCGAGCTCGGCCACGAGCGCGCTGGGCCGGTTGGCCTGGCGCACCGCGAGCTCGCGGACGATCCGTGCCTGCTCGGCCTGGGCGACCCCCACGAGCTGCTGCCACCCGGCCACGAGGTCGACGAGCGCGGCGTCCGAGCAGTCCTGCACGGCCGAGCCGGCGGACCTCTCCGTCAGCTCCACGGCGAGTGCACCCGCCTGGGGGTCGTCGACGGGGAAGTGGCGCACGAGGTCGGCCCACAGCGCCTCGACGGGTGCGGCCGGCCCCGTCCCGGGGACTGCCAACGTCGGTGTCGGCCTGCTCGGTGCCTGCCTCGGTGCCTGCCTCGGGATCTCGGTCTCGGTCGCGGTCTCGGTCGCGGTCTTGGTCTCGGTCATGTCCACCCCCTTCGAACAAGTGTTCCATCGACCACTGACACGCAGCAGTCCTGTGGAAGCGTTCGGAGCGGAGCGGCCCGCGGGCGGACGGGTCAGAGGTAGGGCAGCACGTGGCGCACGTACCGCTCGGCGAGCGTGCGCACGGTCTCGTCGCCATCGGTCGCCCAGACGCCCTCGTGGAAGATCTCGACCTCCACGTCCCCGGCGTACCCCGCGTCGCGGACCCACCCGGTGATCGTCGCGAAGTCCACGTAGCCGTCGCCCACGTGGCCGCGCGAGTTGAGCGCGAGGGGCTGGAGGGGGAGCAGGAAGTCGCACACCTGGTAGGAGGCGATGCGCCCCGCGGCTCCCGCACGCGCGATCTGCCGCGCCAGGTCCGGGTCCCACCACACGTGGTAGGTGTCGACGACGACCCCGACGACCTCCGACGGGTACGGCTCCGCCAGGTCCAGGGCCTGGCCGAGCGTCGAGATCACCGCACGGTCGGCGGCGAACAGCGGGTGCAGCGGCTCGAGCACCAGGCGCACCCCGTGCCCGGCGGCGAAGGGTACGAGCTCGCCGATCCGGTCCGCCACGCGCTGCCGTGCCGCGACGAGGTCGCGCGCGGGGTCCGCCGGACTGCCGCCCGGGTACGCCGCCGCCCGCTGCTCGGGTCCGGGCGCCGCGGGCAGCCCGCCCACGACCATGACGAGCTCGTGGGTGCCGAGCGTCGCGGCCTCCTCGATCGCACGGCGGTTGTCGTCGAGCGCGGCGCGCTGCCCGGCCTCCTCGTCGGACGTCAGGAAGCCTCCGCGGCACAACGACGAGACCCGCAGGCCCGCCCCGGCCACCACGGCAGCCGCGCGCGCGACCCCGATCTCCTGCACGCGGTCCCGCCAGAGCCCGACGGCGGGCAGTCCGGCGCGCACCGCACCCGCGACGGCCTCCTCGAGCGTCCAGTGCTTGGTGGTCGCGGTGTTGAGCGACAGCCGGGACAGGGCGGGCGCGTCGGTCACAGCGTGATCGCGGGGATGTCGAGGCGGCGGCCCTCGGCCGACGAGCGCAGCCCCAGCTCCGCGAGCTGCACGCCGCGCGCGGCGGACAGCAGGTCGAACCGGTGCGGGCGGCCCGCGACGACGTCGGCGAGGAACTCCTCCCACTGCAGCTTGAAGCCGTTGTCCAGGTCCGCGTTCGCCGGCACCTCGAGCCACTGCTCGCGGAACGGCTCGGTGACCGGCAGGTCCGGGTTCCACACGGGCTTGGGCGTGTGCGCGCGCTGCTGCGCGACGCACCTGCGCAGCCCCGCGACGGCCGACCCGTGCGTCCCGTCGACCTGGAACTCCACGAGCTCGTCGCGGTAGACGCGCACCGCCCACGACGAGTTGATCTGCGCGACCACGGGGTCGCCGCCCGGTGTCACGACGTCGAAGATCCCGTACGCGGCGTCGTCCGCCGTCGCGGCGTACTCGCGGCCCTGCTCGTCCCAGCGCGTCGGGATGTGCGTGACCGTGGTCGCGTTGACGGTCCGGACCGTGCCGAGGATGCCCTCGAGGACGTAGTTCCAGTGGCAGAACATGTCCGTGGTCATGCCGCCGCCGTCCTCCTTGCGGTAGTTCCACGACGGGCGCTGCGCAGGCTGGTGCTCACCCTCGAACACCCAGTAGCCGAACTCGCCGCGCAGCGACAGGATCCGGCCGAAGAAGCCCTCGTCGACGAGGCGGCGCAGCTTGACCAGGCCCGGCAGGTACAGCTTGTCGTGCACCACGCCCGCGGTCACGCCCATCTCCTCGCGCAGCCGCGCGAGGTCGACGGCCTCGGCGAGCGTCTCCGCCGTCGGCTTCTCCGTGTAGACGTGCTTGCCGGCCTTCATCGCGCGCGTCAGCGTGGCGGCGCGCAGCGAGGTCATGCTCGCGTCGAAGACGACGTCGATGCTGTCGTCGTCGATCAGGGAGTCGAGGTCGGTGCTCCAGTGCTCGACGTCGTGCTGCCGCGCGATCTGCTCGACCTTCTCGGCGTTCCGCCCGACGAGCACGGGCTCGACCTGCACGCGCGTGCCGTCCGCCAGCGTGATGCCGCCCTGCTCGCGGATCGGCAGGATCGAGCGCACCAGGTGCTGGCGGTAGCCCATCCGGCCGGTGATGCCGTTCATCGCGATGCGCAGGGTGGTCACGAACGTCCTCCAGGGTCGGCCGCCTCGTCGCGGCGCTGGTCCCGTGCAGCCGGGAATGCGCTTTCCATCCTACCGACGACGAGGGGCTCGCGGTCAACACCCGACGCCGAGCGGCCGTGGACGAGGGAGTCGGGCGCGCGGGCGGTCAGACGAAGCAGGGGAGCGCTGTCGCCAGCGCGGCGCGGAAGGAGTCGCTCGACCGGAGGTCCGGCCCGAAGACCGCCTCGATCTCCAGCAGCCGGTCGGGCAGGCCGCGCAGCGGGCCCGCGGCGGCGTCGGCCAGCCGGGCGGAGAGGGGGTCGTCGAGCGGGACCGGACGGCCGGCGACGACGAGGTCGCCCGCGCTCGTCGCGCGCACGTAGGCCATCCAGGCGGCGACCCCCAGCGCCGCGGCCTGCGGCGTGGCGCCCGCGGTGAGCCGGTCCCGCACGGTGCCGAGCAGCCGCTGCGGCAGCTTCTGCGAGCCGTCCATCGCGACCTGGACCGTGGTGTGGCCGGTTGCCGGGTTGGCGAAGCGGTGCAGCACCTCGTCCCGGTAGGCGGCCAGGTCCGCGCCGTCCGGGG
Source organism: Cellulomonas fulva (assembly GCF_018531375.1). NCBI lineage: Bacteria > Bacillati > Actinomycetota > Actinomycetes > Micrococcales > Cellulomonadaceae > Cellulomonas > Cellulomonas fulva. The sequence continues at coordinate 1,512,370 of NZ_JAHBOH010000001.1, forward strand.
CCTCGAGGGTGGGCAGCACGTCGTCGTCGACGAGCGCGCGCGCCCACTCGTGCAGCACGGGGTCGGCCACGGCCTCCGCGATCGTCAGGTGGCCGCGCAGCGCTCCGGCGTAGGCGAGCAGGGAGTGCGTGGCGTTCAGGACCCGGAGCTTCGCGCGCTCGTACGGTGCGACGTTGCGGGTGAGCGTGGCACCGGCGAGCTCCCACGCGGGGCGCGGCCCGGCGAAGTCGTCCTCGACCACCCATTGCGTGAAGGGCTCCCCGACCACGAGCGCCTGGTCCTGCAGCCCGAGCAGCCGCTCGGCGCGGGCGTGGTGCTCCGGCGTGGTCGCGGGCACGATGCGGTCGACCATCGTCGACGGGAAGCGCACCTGCTCCGCGACCCAGGCGCGCAAGTGGTCCGCCCCGGCGGCGGCGAGCAGCCCGTCGACCAGCCCGGCGAGGACGCGCCCGTTGTCGGTGAGGTTGTCGCAGCAGACGACCGTGAGCGGGCCGCCGTCCTCCCGGCACCGGCGGTCGAGGGCGCGGACCAGCAGCCCCGTCGCCGACCGGGCGGGAGCGTCGTCGTCGCGCCCCAGCGCGGAGAGGTCGGCGAGGACGGCCTCGTCGGACAGGTCCGGCGTCCCGTCCGGCCCGCGGCGGTAGCCCTTCTCGGTGACGGTGAGCGTGACCACCCGCGTGGTGGGCGCCGCGACGGTGGCGAGGACGTGCGCCGTGTCGCGGCCGGGGTAGGCGGCCTCGCGGAGCGCGCCGACGACGCGCAGCGACGCGTCCGCGGCGCCCAGGGTGAGCACGCCGTACAGCCCGTCCTGGGGCGCGACCTGCTCGACGACACGGGCCGAGCGCTGCGTCACGCCGAGGATGCCCCACGAGTCGTCGCCGGTCGCCGCCGCGGCATCCTCCGTGAGCACCGCCTGGTGCGCGCGGTGGAACGCACCCAGCCCCAGGTGCACGATGCCCGTGCGGGCCGGCTCGACGCGCGGTCCGGTCACGTCCGGCCGTGGCAGCGCCGCGGCGAGGGCGCTGCGGGAGAGGCGGTCGGGGGTCATCGGGTCTCGCTCTCGTCAGCGGTCTCGGGAGGGCGCGGCGCGGTTCCCGACGAGGCCGGCGCGGGTGCGGTCGAGGCGCGCACCAGGAGCTCGACGGGCAGGGCGACGTCCGGCTCCGGGGGCGCGCCGTCCAGGAGCCGGTCCACCGCCGCACGGCCGAGCCGCGCAAGGGGCACGGCGACCGTGGTGAGCCGCGGGCTGCCCAGGGAGGCCACGGTGTCGTCGTGGCCCACCACGGACACGTCCTGCGGGATCGACAGACCGCGCGAGCGCAGCCGGTCGACGAGGGCGAGCGCGACGAGGTCGTTGTGGGCGAGGACGGCCGTGACCCCGGCCGCGGCCGCGACGTCCGCCGCGGCGGTGCCGCCCCCGGCGGTGGCGGGGAAGTGGCCCAGGTCGACGACCTCGAGCCGGTGCAGGCCGTGCGCGGCGAGCTCGAGCCCGTCGCGACGGCGCGCGTCCGACCAGGAGCCGGCCGGGCCGCCCGCGAACCCGATCCGGCGGTGGCCGAGCGCGTGCAGGTGCCGCACCGCCTGGCGCATGCCGTCGGTATGGTCGACGACGACCGACGAGCGGCCGGGGTGCCGTCGGTTGACGAGCACCAGCGGACGGTCCTCGCTGAGCCGCGCGATGTCCTCGTCGGACATGCGGGGGGAGGCGAGCAGCGTGCCGTCCGCCTGCGCCCCGAGCTGGGCGACGAGGTCCGCCTCGAGGTGCGGGTCCTCGTCAGCGTCGGCGACGAAGACGCCGTACCCGAGCTCCCGCGCGCGGGCCTGGACGCCCTTGACCAGACCGGCGAAGAAGGGGTTGGCGACGTCCGGGACGACGAGGCAGAGGTTGCCCGTGCGGCCGCTGCTCAGCTCCCGCGCGGCCCGGTTGGGCCGGTAGCCGAGCTCGTGGGCGGCGCGCTCGACCAGCGCGCGCCGGGCGGGAGCGACGAGCTCGGGGTTGGCGAGCGCGCGCGAGGCGGTGGCGGGGGAGACCCCCGCCGCCCGGGCGACGTCGCGCAGCGTGGCGACCACGTGTCCTCCTCGTCGAGTGATGAACGCGATTTCATCATGGCAGACGCTGGCGAGGCAAGCGCTTGCCGTGTAGCGTCGATTCTATGCGATTCGCCTCGACGACGCGGATGAACGCGTTTGCACTGCCATTCATCACACCGGCCGCCACGGACGCGGTCGCGAGCCGCCGGGACCTGCCGTGCTGACGACGACGCTGCACCCGGACCGGGCGTTGCCGGCCGACACGGCCCTGCGGCCGCTGGCCCGCGAGATCTTCGCGGCGACGCGCGACCTGCCGCTGGTCTCGATGCACGGTCACGTCGACGCCGCCCTGCTGGCGGACGACGAGCCGTTCCCGGACCCGGCCGCGCTCTTCGTCGTCCCGGACCACTACCTGGTGCGGATGCTGGTCTCGCAGGGTGTGCCGCAGGACGCGCTCGGCGTGCCGCGCCGCGACGGCGTGGCGGTCGAGCAGGACCCGCGCGCGATCTGGCGGACGTTCGCGTCCCGCTGGCACCTGTTCCGCGGCACCCCGACGCGGCTGTGGCTCGAGCACGTGCTCGTCGAGGTGTTCGGCTGCGACGAGCCGCCGAGTGCGCAGAGCGCGGACCGCCTCTTCGACCACCTGAGCGAGCGGCTCGCGCAGCCCGAGTTCCGGCCGCGCGCGCTGTTCGAGCGGTTCAACATCGAGATCCTCTCGACCACGGACGCCGCCGACTCCGGGCTGGCGGACCATGCCCGGCTCGCGGCGGCGGGCTGGGGCGAGCGGGTGGTGCCGACGTTCCGTCCCGACGCGGTGGTGCACCTCGACCGACCCGGCTGGCGGGACGCGCTGACGGCGCTCGAGCAGCGGTGCGGCTACCCGATCGAGGGCTACCGCGACCTGGTCCGGGCGCTCGAGGAGCGGCGGGTCGCGTTCAAGGCGGCGGGTGCGCGCGCCAGCGACCACGGCCACCTGGGCGCGGACGCCACGCCGCTGACGGACGCCGAGGCGGACCGGATCGTCGTCGCGGCGCTGCGGGGCCAGGTCGACCCGGGCGACGCGGTCGCGTTCGCCGGTCACATGCTGTTCGAGACCGCGCGGATGGCCAGCGAGGACGGCCTCGTCATGCAGCTGCACCCCGGGGTGCTGCGGGACCACGACCCCGCGGTGCTCGCGTCGCGCGGGCCGGACGTGGGCTACGACATCCCGGTGCCCACCGACTTCACGCGCGGGCTGCGACCGCTGCTCACCGCGTTCGGCCACCACCCCGGGCTGCGGATGGTGCTGTTCACCGTCGACGAGGACACGTTCTCCCGCGAGCTCGCGCCCCTCGCCGGCGTGTACCCGGCCGTGCGGCTGGGCGCCCCGTGGTGGTTCCTGGACACGCCCGACGGCATGCGCCGCTTCCGCGAGGCCGTCACGGACACCGCGGGCTTCTACAACACGACCGGCTTCGTCGACGACACGCGGGCGTTCTGCTCGATCCCCGCGCGGCACGACCTGGCCCGTCGGATCGACGCCGGCTACCTCGCCCGCCTGGTCGCCGAGCACCGCCTGACCCTCGACGAGGCCACGGAGACCGCGGTCGACCTGGCCCTCACCCTCCCCCGAGAGTCCTACGCCCCCCGCTGACCGCGCGACCTCCCGGGCCCACCCCGCCGGAGCGGCCACGGCCTCGTCGCCCACCCCTCCCACGGCGTCGTCGGTGTGGGTAGGTGGCGACGCAGGGCCGTGGGGTCAGGTGACGGCGCCGAGCTGCCAGGGGACGAACTCGTCGGCGCCCAGGTCCAGCTCCTCGGAGACGGTCTGCCGCCCCGACGCGACCTCGACCACCAGGTCGAACAGCTCCTGGCCGACCTGCGCGACCGTCGCCGTGCCGTCGACGATCCGCCCCGCGTTGAGGTCCATGTCCTCGCTCATCCGCAGGTAGGTCGCGGTGTTGGTGGCCACCTTGATCGACGGCGTCGGCTTGCACCCGAGCACCGAGCCGCGGCCGGTGGTGAAGACCACGACGTTCGCGCCGCCCGCGACCAGGCCGGTGACGGAGACCGGGTCGTACCCCGGGGTGTCCATGAAGGTGAAGCCCCGGGCGGTGACGCGCTCGGCGTACTCGTAGACCGCGGTGAGCTCGGCCGTCCCGCCCTTGGCCACGGCGCCCAGCGACTTCTCGAGGATCGTGGTCAGCCCGCCGGCCTTGTTGCCGGGGGACGGGTTGTTGTCGAGCGTGCCCCCGCCCGCGGCGGTGTACGTCTTCCACCACGCGATCCGGTCGAGCAGGCGCTGGGCGACCTCGGGGGAGACGGCACGACGGAGCAGCAGGTGCTCGGCGCCGAACACCTCAGGCGTCTCGGCGAGCACGCTGGTCCCGCCGTGCGCGACCAGCAGGTCCGACGCGACGCCCAAGGCGGGGTTGGCCGTGATGCCGGAGTACCCGTCCGAGCCCCCGCAGTTCAGCCCGAGCACCAGCTCGGAGACCGGCGCCGGCTCGCGGCGCAGCGCGTCGACCTGGGGCAACATCTCCTCGATCGCGGCGACCGCGGCTCGCACGGTGCGGCGGATGCCGCCGGTCTCCTGGATCTGCAGCGTGCGGACCGGCTTGTCGGGCGGCAGCTCGAGCCCGTCCAGGACCGACGCGGCCGGCAGCATCTCGCAGCCGAGCCCGATGACGAGCAGGGCGGCGATGTTCGGGTGGTCCGCGTACCCGCGCAGCGTGCGCAGCGTGATCTGGGCACCCTCGCTCGTCGGGACGAGGCCGCAGCCCGTGTCGTGGGTCAGGGCGACGACGCCGTCCACGTGCGGGAACGCGTCGAGGGCCCGGCCGCGGAACTGGTCGGCGACCAGACGGGCGGTCGACGCGGAGCAGTTGACCGACGTGACGATGCCGACGTAGTTGCGCGTGCCCCACCGGCCGTCCGAGCGCCGGTAGCCGTCGAACGCGCGCGGCGCCGCGGGGACGGGTGGACGGGTGCGGGCCGTACCGACCTCGTACATCCGCTCGTCGTCGGCCATGCCGAGGTTGTGGGTGTGCACGTGGTCGCCCGGCGCGATGTCCCGCGTGGCCCGGCCGATGGACTGCCCGTACTTGCGCACCTGGTCACCCGCGGCCGCGGGGCGCAGCGCGAGCTTGTGCCCGCGCGGCACGCTCTGGCGCACGGCCAGCGTGCCGCCCTCGGCCAGGCCCAGCTCCGTGCCGGACTGCAGGTCGCGCGTGGCGACGCCGACGTGGTCGTCGGGCCGCAGCACCAGCACGCTCGAGGCGAGGTCCGCCGGCGCGCTCGTCGGCTGCGCGGCGTGGTCCGTGTCGGTCATCGTCGTCCTTCCGGGTGTCCCGGGTGCGGGCACCCCTGCAGGATACCGCTTTCCGCAAGGCGTTCCCCTAGTCTCGGCACATGGCCGTGACCTTGAGCGACGTCGCACGCGAGGCGGGCGTGTCCCTGGCCACCGCGTCGCGCGCGATCAACGGCAGCCCCACCCGCACCGTGCGCGCCGACCTGCGGGACCGCGTGCTCGCCGCCGCGGAGCGGCTGCGCTACACCCCGGACGCGAACGCGCAGGCCGTCGCGCGCGGCCGGACCACCTCGCTCGGGCTCGTCGTGCACGACATCGCGGACCCGTACTTCTCCTCGATCGCGCGCGGCGTCACGCACGCGGCGGGCCGGGCCGGGCTGCAGGTGATCCTCGCGAGCACCGAGCAGGACCCCTCGCGCGAGCTGGAGATCGTCGAGCTGCTGCGCCGGCAGCGCGCGCGGGCGATCGTGATCGCGGGCGGGCGGCACGACGACGCCGACGCGACCGCCGCGCTCGCCGCGGTCCTGGCCGAGTACCGCGACTCGGGCGGCGCGGCGGCGCTCGTCGGGCAGCCCGTCCTCGGGACGGACACCGTCCAGATCGCCAACGCCGACGGCGCGCGTGCGCTCGCGCGCGAGCTGCACGCCCGCGGGTACCGCGACGTCGCTGTCCTCGCGGGACCGCCCACGCACCTGACGGCACGCGAGCGCCGGGAGGCGTTCGTCGACGAGCTCGCGCGGCTGGGCGTGCGCGTGCCCGACGAGCGCGTGGTCGCCGGTGCGTTCGACCACGACGGCGGCGCCGACGCGATGCGCTCGCTGCTGGCCGCGGGACCCGTCCCGGAGCTCGTGTTCGCGGTCAACGACGTCATGGCGCTCGGCGCGCTGACCGCCGTGCGGGCTGCCGGTCTGGGCGTGCCGGACGACCTGGCGCTCGCAGGGTTCGACGACATCACGACCCTGCGGGACGTGGTCCCCGGCCTGACCACCGTGCGCATCCCCCTCGAGGAGGTGGGCGTCGCGGCGACCGAGCTCGCGCTCGAGCCCGCGGGGGGCGCCCCGCGCGTCGTGCCGGTCGAGACCCACGTGACGATCCGCGAGTCCACGCCCGCCCGCGGGTGAGCCGCCCGCCGGCGGACCGGCGCGCTCGTCGGACGGGATAGTTTGGCTGCCGATCCCGACGGAAGGACCCGCATGGCCACCGAGCCCGCCTACCGAGCCGACGACGCGCGCTACGCGTCGATGACGTACCGCCGCGCCGGGCGCAGCGGGCTGGCGCTGCCGGCGCTGTCGCTGGGGCTCTGGCACAACTTCGGGCACGGCAAGCCGTACGAGACGCAGCGCGCCGTCCTCCGGCGCGCGTTCGACCTGGGCGTCACGCACTTCGACCTCGCCAACAACTACGGCCCGCCGTACGGCTCGGCCGAGACGGCGTTCGGTCGCGTGCTCGCCGAGGACCTGCGGCCGTACCGCGACGAGCTCGTCATCTCCACGAAGGCCGGCTACGACATGTGGCCCGGCCCGTACGGCGACGGCGGCTCGCGCAAGTACCTGCTGGCGTCGCTCGACCAGTCGCTCGCGCGCATGGGGCTCGACTACGTCGACATCTTCTACTCGCACCGGATGGACCCCTCGACGCCGCTCGAGGAGACCATGGGCGCGCTGCACACCGCGGTCGTCTCCGGCCGAGCGCTGTACGCCGGCATCTCCAACTACTCGCCCTCGGCGACGCGGGAGGCCGCGCGGATCCTCGCGGACCTGGGCACGCCGCTGCTCATCCACCAGCCCAACTACTCGATGTTCTCGCGGCACGTCGAGCGGGTCGGCGAGGGGCAGACGGAGTCCCTGCTCGACGCCGTCGGTGACCTCGGGATCGGGACCATCGTCTTCTCGCCCCTGCAGCAGGGGCTGCTGACCGACCGCTACCTGTCCGGCGAGGTGCCGTCCGGCTCGCGCGCCGCCGAGGGCCGGTTCCTGCAGGAGTCGGCGATCTCGCCGACCTACCTGGCCCGCGCGCGGGCGCTGAACGAGGTCGCCGCGGGCCGCGGGCAGTCGCTGGCGCAGCTCGCGCTGTCCTGGGTGCTGCGCGACGAGCGCGTGACCTCGGCGCTGATCGGCGCGTCCTCGGTGGCGCAGCTCGAGGCCAACGTCGCCGCGCTGGACGCCGGAGCGCTGACCGACGACGAGCTCGCGGCGATCGAGCCGCACGCCGTCGACGGCACCCACCAGGGCAGCTGACGGTGGCGATCCCGGACTTCGTCGTCGCGCTGCGCGCCAAGATCGGCACCGACCCGCTGTGGCTGAGCGGGGTGACGGCGGTGGTGACGCGACCGTCGCCGGGCTCGTCGGAGCCCGAGGTGCTGCTGGTGCGCCGCGCTGACAACGGCGCGTGGACCCCGGTCACCGGCATCATCGACCCGGGCGAGCAGCCCGCGGACGCCGCCGCGCGCGAGACGCTCGAGGAGGCCGGCGTGGTCGCCGTCGCCGAGCGGCTCGCCGCGGTGCACACCCTGCCGCCGATGACCTACGAGAACGGCGACCAGGCCCAGTACCTCGACCTCGTGTTCCGCCTCCGCTGGGTCTCCGGCGAGCCGTGGCCCGCCGACGGCGAGAACACGGAGGCCGCGTGGTTCCCGCTCTCCGTGCTGCCGGCGGTGTCCGACGAGATGCGTGGCCGCATCGAGGTGGCGTTGTCCGACGAGGCCGCGGCCCGGTTCGTGGTCACCGCCACGGACGCGCCCGGCTGACCTCGCCCCAGCCGGCGGAGCCCTCCAGCCTGCCCGCCGAGGTGCGGTCGGCAGCTCCGCCGAGGTCGTCAGTCTGGCGCGAGAGCGCGGGACGCAACCGCGTTCTCGCCGCGAGTCGACGAACTCGGCGGGAGGCCGGTGGCGACCCGACCCCGGCTCAGGGCGAGACGAGCACCGCGCCCTCCGAGAGGGTCACATGGAAGGTCTGCAGGGGGAGCGGGTCCTTGCCGACCGGGTCGAGGCACTCGCCGGTCTCGAGGTCCCAGACCTGCTTGTGCATCGGGGAGGTGATCGTGGCCCGGCCGGCGCGGTCGCCGACGATCCCGCGGGACAGCACGTTCGCGCCGGAGAACGGGTCGCGCTGCTGGACGGCGAGCACGCGCTCGTCGGACAGGCGGAACAGGGCGACGGGGACGGTGCCGAGCAGCGCACCGGCGCCGCGCTCGGGGGTGAGGTCGGCGACCTGGCACACGGCGGTCGGGCCGGTGGGGCCGGACGGGACCGGGGGGACCGACGGCGCGGACGGCGCCGCCGGGACGCGCTGGCCGCGCCGCGGCTCGTACGCGAGCGAGGGGTCCGCGGCCTGCGGCGCGTTCAGGTACGGCGTGAACGAGGCCAGCTTCGCGGGGTCGTCGAGGGTCGCCTGCCACTCGTCGACGTAGCCCGCGACGTGCCGCTCGACCTCCGCCTCGAGCTCGGCGGCGAGGCCGTCGCGGTCGTCGACGACGATCGCGCGCAGCTCGTCGAGCCCGCCCGGGAAGTCCGCGACCCACGGCGCGGTGCGCTGCAGGCGGTCGGCGGACCGGATGTAGAGCGCGAGGAACCGGTCGATGACGCGCACGAGGGTCTCGGCGTCGAGGTCCTCGGCCAGCAGCGACGCGTGCCGCGGCGTGAACCCGCCGTTGCCGCCGACGTACACGTTCCAGCCGGCTGCGGTCGCGATCACGCCGACGTCCTTGCCCCGCGCCTCGGCGCACTCGCGCGCGCACCCGGAGACGCCGACCTTGAACTTGTGCGGCGACCGCAGGCCCCGGTACCGGAGCTCCAGACGAACGGCCATGGACGACGAGTCCTGCACGCCGAACCGGCACCACGTCGATCCCACGCACGTCTTGACCGCCCGCAGCGACTTGCCGTAGGCCTGCCCGGACTCGAACCCGGCGTCGACCAGCCGCCGCCAGATGGCGGGGAGCTGGTCCTGCCGGGCACCGAACATCCCGATCCGCTGCGCGCCCGTGACGCGGGTGAACAGCCCGAAGTCCTGCGCGATCGTTGCGAGCGCCAGGAGCTTCTCCGGGGTGACCTCGCCGCCGGGCATGCGCGGCACCACCGAGTACGTGCCGTCCTTCTGCAGGTTGGCGAGCAGGTGGTCGTTGGTGTCCTGCAGCGGCGCCTGGTCGGGCTGGAGCACGTGCCCGACGCCGAGCGAGGACAGGATCGAGGCGACGACCGGCCGGCAGATCGCGCAGCCGCGGCCCGTCCCGTGCGCCGCGACGATCTCGGTGAAGGTGCGCTCGGTGCCGCCGCGGACGAGCGCGAACAGCTCCGCCCGGGACATCGCGAAGTGCTCGCACATCGCGTTGCTGACGGCGACGCCGGCCTGCGTCAGCGAGACGTTGACGATCTTGGTGAGCAACGGGACGCACGAGCCGCAGACCGTGCCCGCCTTGGTGCAGGTCTTGACCTCGCCGACCGACTGGCAGCCGTGCTCGGTGACCGCGCCGCGGATGGTGCCCGCGGTGACGTTGGCGCAGGAGCACACGACGACGTCGTCGGGCAGGTCGGCCGACACGGGCGCCTCGCCGCCGGAGGCGAGGAACGCGGACGGGTCCGCGCCGAGCGGGCGGCCGAGCAGCGGCCGCAGCGACGAGTACAGCGCGGTGTCGCCGACGAAGACGCCGCCCAGGAGCGTGCGCGCGTCGTCGGACACGACGAGCTTGCGGTACGACTTGGCGACCGGGTCCGCGAAGGTGACCTCGAGCGCGTCCGGCGTCAGCGCCAGGACGTCCCCGAAGCTCGCGGCCTCGACGCCGACGCCCTTGAGCTTGGTGCCGTCGGCGGCGCGCGTGTACGTCGACGAGCCGCCGAACAGCTGGTCGGCCACCACGTCGGCCATCGCGTTGCCGGGCGCGACCAGGCCCGCGCACTCGCCGTCGTGCGATGCGCACTCGCCGATCGCCCAGACGCGCGGGTCCGACGAGCGGCACGTGGGTCCGACGAGCACGCCGCCCCGCTCGCCGATGCCCAGACCCGACTCCCGCGCGAGGCGGTCGCGGGGCCGGATGCCGGTGGAGAAGACCACGACGTCGACGTCGAGGACGTCGCCGTCCGAGAGCTCGAGCGCGGTCACCGCGCCGTCGGCGCCCGCGACCACGCGGGTCGCCGCCGTGGTGGTGCGCACGTCCATGCCCTTGTCCGCGACGAGCACGCGTAGGGCCTCGCCGCCGCCCGCGTCGAGCTGGACCGCCATGAGCCGGTCCGCGAACTCCACGACGGTCGCCGTCGCCCCCAGGTTCTGCAGCGCCGCAGCGGCCTCGAGGCCGAGCACGCCGCCGCCGACGACCGCGCCGCGCACGGGCCGCCCGAGTGCCCGGGACCGGTCATCGACCCAGGCCGTGATCCGCGCGATGTCGTCGAGCGTGCGGTACGCGAGCACGCCGGGCAGGTCCGCGCCCTCGGTGCGCGGCACCCACGCCCATGACCCGGTCGCGAGGACCAGGTCGTCGTACTCGAGGACACGGCCCGAGCGTGTGGTGACGGTGCGGGCGTCGCGGTCGAGCGACTCGACGTAGTCGCCGGTGACCAGCTCCACGCGCTCGTCGTCCCAGACCGTCGGGTCCAGCAGCAGGTCCTCCGGCGCGCGACCGGTGATCGCGTCGGACAGGTGGACGCGGTCGTACGGTGCCCACGACTCGTCGCCGACCACCGTCAGCCGCCACGCGCCGGGCCGCTCGACGAGCTGCTCCGCGAACCGGTGCGCCACCATGCCTGCCCCGACGACGACCACGCGTCCGGGCGTCTGCTGCTCCCTCATGGGAGGAGTTTTCCCCGGCCCGGGCCGTGCAATTCGGGCCGTACGGCCCAGGCGAGCGCACAGCGGCGCGGGCCCCGCTGTGAGGTCAGCCGGCCAGCGCGGCCAGCACCCCGTCGCCGTAGCGCTCGAGCTTGGTCACGCCCACCCCGCCGACGGTGCCCAGCTCGTCGAGCGACGACGGCCGGCGGAGCACGATGTCCCGCAGGGTCGCGTCGTGGAACACGACGTACGCCGGCACGCCCTGCTCCTTGGCCGCGCCCGCGCGCCAGGTCCGCAGCCGCTCGAACACCTCGAGCGCCTCGCCGTCCAGGTCCGCGGCCGCCTTCGAGCCGGACGCGCCCGACGAGCCGGAGCCGGACGAGCGCCGCCGTGCCCGCTCCGGCTCCTTGCGCATCGCCACGGTCCGCTCGCCGCGCAGCACCTCGCCCGAGGCCTCGACGAGCTCGAGCGTGCCGTAGCCCTCGCTGTCGACGCCCAGGAGCTCGGCCGCGACGAGCTGGCGCACCACGCCGCGCCACTCCGCGTCGGACAGGTCCGCGCCGATGCCGAACGTCGACAGCTCGTCGTGCCGCAGCTGCGTCACGCGCGCGGTCGTCTTGCCGCGCAGCACGTCCACCACGTGCCCCACGCCGTAGCGCTGACCGCGCTGCGCCATCCGCACCACCGTCGACAGCAGCTTCTGCGCCGCGACGGTGCCGTCCCACGTCGTCGGCGGCGCCAGGCACGTGTCGCAGTTGCCGCACGGCTCGCCGCTCTGGCCGAAGTAGTTGAGGAGCTGGACGCGGCGGCAGGTCACCGTCTCGCACAGCGCGAGCATCGCGTCCAGGTGCTGCGTCAGCCGGCGCCGGTGCGCGGCATCGCCCTCCGAGGTGTCGATGAGCCGCCGCTGCTGCACCACGTCGGCGAGCCCGTAGGCCATCCACGCGGTCGACGGCAGGCCGTCGCGCCCCGCGCGGCCCGTCTCCTGGTAGTACCCCTCGACCGACTTGGGCAGGTCGAGGTGCGCGACGAACCGCACGTCCGGCTTGTCGATGCCCATGCCGAACGCGATGGTCGCGACCATCACGACGCCGTCCTCCCGCAGGAACCGCGCCTGGTTGTGCGCCCGGACGGCCCGGTCGAGCCCCGCGTGGTACGGCATCGCGTCGATGCCCTGCCCCACCAGGTGCTCGGCGGTCTGCTCCACCGACGCCCGGGAGAGGCAGTAGACGATCCCCGAGTCGCCCGCGTGCTCGCTGCGCAGCAGGTCGAGCAGCTGGGAGCGCGGGTTGTCCTTGGGCACGATCCGGTACTGGATGTTGGGCCGGTCGAAGCTCGCGACGAAGTGCTCCGCGTCCTCGAGCTGCAGCCGCTGCGCGATCTCGCGGTGGGTCACGGCCGTCGCGGTCGCGGTGAGCGCGATGCGCGGCACGTCCGGCCAGCGCTCGTGCAGCATCGACAGGCGCAGGTAGTCCGGCCGGAAGTCGTGCCCCCACTGGGACACGCAGTGCGCCTCGTCGATCGCGAACAGCGCGACGGTGCCCCGGCCGAGCAGGTCGACCGTGTCCGGGACGGCGAGCCGCTCGGGGGCCAGGTAGAGCAGGTCGAGCTCGCCCGCCAGGTAGGCGTCCTCGACCTCGCGTCGCTGCCACGGCTGCTGCGTCGAGTTGAGGAAGCCGGCCCGCACCCCGAGCGCCGACAGCGCGTCGACCTGGTCCTGCATGAGCGCGATCAGGGGCGAGACCACCACGCCGGTGCCCTCCCGCACGAGCGCCGGGACCTGGTAGCACAGCGACTTCCCGCCGCCGGTCGGCATGAGCACCAGGGCGTCGCCGCCGCTCACCACCGTGTCGATGATCCGCGCCTGGTCCCCGCGGAACTCGTCGTAGCCCCAGACGCGGCGCAGCACCTCGAGCGGCGTCCCCCCGGCGGCCGGGGTCGCGTGGACGGGTCCGGCGGCACGCGTCCGGTCCGACGAGCGCTCCGACGAGCGCTCCGACGAGCGACGGCCCGACCCGGTGGTCGCGGCGACGGCAGCCGCGAGCTCGTCGGACCCCGCGTCGTGCGGCACGCCGTGCGCCCGCTCGCCGAGGTCCGGCGGGGCCTCGTCGTAGAACGGGTCGAACGGCGGCTCGTCGGGCCAGGGCGCGTCGAGGGAGCCTGCCGCGAGCTCGTCCGGGTTCACGCGCCCACCCTACGAGCCGCCACCGACGTCCCCGGCCGGCGATCCACAGCGCGGAGCGGCCGCGCACCGCATGACCAAACAGCCGGGTGCTCCGTAGGGTTGCCGCATGGGAACCGCACTCGTGACCGGCGCGTCCGCCGGACTCGGCCTGGAGTTCGCGTGGCAGCTCGCGACGGCCCGGCACGACCTCGTCCTCGTCGCGCGCAGCGAGGAGCGGCTCACGCGGCTCGCGGGACAGCTCGAGGCCGCCGCGGGCGTCCACGTGCAGACGCTCGTCGCCGACCTGACCGATGCGGGGGACGTCGAGCGCGTCGCGGACCGGCTGCGCCAGGACCAGGACCCCGTCGGGCTCCTGGTCAACAACGCCGGCCTCGGTCTCAACCAGCGCTTCGTCACCGGTGACTTGGCGGCGGAGGTCAAGGCGCTCGACCTCATGGTCCGCACCCCGCTGGTGCTGTCCCACGCGGCCGCGGGCGCGATGGTGGCGCGGGGCCGCGGCGCGATCCTCAACGTGGCGTCCGTGGCGGCGCTGCTGGCGTCCGGCACGTACTCGGCGCACAAGGCCTGGGTGCGCTCGTTCACGGAGGGCCTCGCGGTCGAGCTCAAGGGGACCGGCGTCACCGCGACGGCGCTGTGCCCGGGGTTCGTGCACACCGAGTTCCACGAGCGGGGCGCGATCGACGTGAGCGCGTACCCCGAGGTCGCGTGGCTCAACGCGGACAAGGTGGTCGCCACGGCGCTCGCCGACGTGCGGCACGCCGTCGTGATCTCCACCCCCAGCCTGCGGTACCGCGCGGTGTCCGCCGTCGCGCGGCTCGCGCCGCGCAGCGCCGTGCGCGCGGTGGGCCGCTACCGCAAGGCGATCGAGCAGGGCGAGGGCTGACGACGCGGTCCGACGAGCGCGTCGGGGCCGGCCGGTAGCCTCGGGGCCGTGACCGACGACATCCTTGGCGCCTCGCCGCGCGCGCAGCTGCTCACCCTCATCCAGGACCTGGCCGTGGTGCACGGCAAGGTCACGCTCTCGTCGGGCCGCGAGGCCGACTACTACGTCGACCTGCGACGCGTCACGCTGCACCACCGCGCGGCGCCGCTGATCGGCCACCTGATGCTCGACATGCTCGAGGAGGCGGGCCTCGGCACCGCCGAGGTGGACGCCGTCGGTGGGCTGACGCTGGGCGCGGACCCGGTGGCGACCTCGATCCTGCACGCGGCCGCGAGCCGCGGCCAGGACGTGGACGCGTTCGTCGTGCGCAAGGAGGCCAAGGCGCACGGCATGCAGCGCCGGATCGAGGGCCCGGACGTCGCGGGGCGCAAGGTCGTGGTGCTCGAGGACACCTCGACCACGGGCGGCTCGCCGATCGCTGCGGTCGAGGCCGCTCGTGAGGCGGGAGCCGAGGTGCTCGGCGTGGCCGTGATCGTGGACCGGGCGACTGGCGCGCAGGCCAAGATCGAGGCGCTCGGGGTGCCGTACCACGCCCTGTTCACGCTCGCGGACCTCGGCCTCGTCTGAGACCCGACGAGGGGACGACGATGGAGGGCGGCGGGTTCGTCGCGGTGCTCGTGCTCGGCGCCCTGGCGGTCGTCGGCGTCCTGGTGCTGTCCGCCCACCAGCACCGCAAGCGGCAGGAGGCGATCAGCGCCTGGGCGCTCGCCCGTGGGTGGCGCCGCGTCCCGGAGGACCGCGCCCTGGTCACGCGATGGCGTGGCCGCCCGTTCGGCACCGGCGACCGGCGCCGCATCAGCGAGACGGTCGAGGGCACCTACCGCGGCCGGCCCGTGCGGTCGTTCGCGTACAGCTACGAGACCCGCACGACGAACGCGAAGGGCGAGACCGAGACCACCACGCACCGGTTCCACGTCGTGGCGATGGACCTGCCGGCGTTCCTGCCGGACCTCGAGGTCGCGCCGGAGACGGTGGCCTCCCGCCTGGCGACGGCTTTCGGCGCGCACAGCCTGGACGTCGAGTCGGACGAGTTCAACAGGCGTTTCGCGTCCCGGGCGACCGACCTGGCCGTGGGCCACGCGATCCTCCACCCGCGGCTCGTCGAGCGGCTGCTCGCGGAGCCGTCCGCACCGCCGTGGCGCATCGAGGGGACCTCGGTGCTGACGTGGAGCCCCGGCAGCACGGTCGTCGACCGTCTGGACCGCCGGATCATGCTGCTCGCCGCGATCGCCGACGCCGTGCCCCGGCACGTCTGGCTGGACCACGGGTACGACCCGCTCGCTCGCTAGGCTGGACGGACCCCGACGGAAGGAACTGCAGTGACCGCTGGAGCCATCGTCGCGATCGTCGTGGTCGCGCTCGTCGTCATCGTGCTGATCTGGGCGGTGGCGCAGTACAACGGCCTGGTCCGGCTGCGGAACCTGGTCCAGGAGTCGTGGCGGCAGATCGACGTCGAGCTGCACCGCCGGCACGACCTGATCCCGAACCTCGTCGAGACCGTCAAGGGCTACGCGGCGCACGAGCGCGCGGTGTTCGACGAGGTCACGCAGGCCCGCGCGGCCGCCGCCGGCCCGGGCGCGAGCGTCGCGGAGCAGGCCGCGCAGGAGAACCAGCTCACCCAGGCGCTGGGCCGGCTGTTCGCCGTCGCCGAGAACTACCCCGTGCTGCGCGCGAGCGAGAACTTCCAGCAGCTGCAGGCCGAGCTGACGACCACCGAGGACCGGATCGCCGCGTCCCGGCGCTTCTACAACGCGAACGTCCGCGCCATGAACACCAAGGTCGAGACGTTCCCGACGAACGTCATCGCGGGCATGTTCCACTTCGAGCGCGCCGAGTACTTCGAGGTCGAGGACCCGCAGGTCCGCCAGGCGCCCACGGTCCAGTTCTGACGGTCCGCTGACGAGCCGTCAGCGGACGCGGTCCACCAGGTCCGCCACCGAGGCGACGATCTCGGACGGACGGAACGGGAAGCGCTCGACGTCGGACTCGCGGGTGGAGCCGGTGAGGACCAGGAACGTGCGCAGACCCGCCTCGATGCCCGCGACCACGTCGGTGTCCATGCGGTCACCGACCATGGCGGTGTACTCCGAGTGCGCGTCGATCCGGTTGAGCGCCGAGCGGATCATCATCGGGTTGGGCTTCCCGACGAAGTAGGGCTGGCGCCCCGTCGCGGCCTGGATCATCGCGGCGACGGCGCCGGTCGCGGGCAGGTCGCCCTCGATCGACGGGCCGGTCACGTCCGGGTTGGTGCAGATGAACCGGGCGCCGCCCTGGATCAGCCGGATCGCCTGCGTGATCGCCTCGAACGAGTACGTCCGGGTCTCCCCGAGCACCACGAAGTCCGGCTGGGCGGCGGTGAGCGTGTACCCGGCCTCGTAGAGCGCGGTGGTCAGGCCGGCCTCGCCGATGACGTACGCGGAGCCGTCGGGCATCTGGTCGACCAGGAACTGCGCGGTGGCCAACGCCGAGGTCCAGATCGACTCCTCGGGCAGGTCGATCCCCGTGGCGGCGAGCCGCGCGCGCAGGTCGCGCGGCGTGAAGATCGAGTTGTTGGTCAGCACCAGGAACGGGCGGTCGGCGTCACGCAGCGCGCGCACGAACTCCGCGGCGCCGGGGACCGCGATCCCCTCGTGCACCAGGACGCCGTCCATGTCGGACAGCCAGGACCGGATCTCGCGGGTCACTCGAAGGCCTCCTTCTCGACCTCGGCCCGCTCGTGCGGCTCGTCGTACCGCGGGTCGCGCTCGCGGCGACGCGCACGCCACAGCTCCCACACGACGGGCAGCACGGAGATCAGGACCACGACGACGAGCAGCGCCTCGATGTTGTCCTTGACGAACGGGATGGTGCCGAGCGCGTAGCCGAGCAGCGTCACGCCGACGCCCCACAGCAGGGCGCCGATCACGTTGAACGACACGAAGTGCCGGTACCGCATGTTCCCGACGCCGGCCGCGACCGGCGCGTACGTCCGGACGATGGGGACGAACCGCGCGACGATGATCGTCCGGCCGCCGTACCGGTCGAAGTAGCGGTACGTCTGGTCGATGTAGGCCTGCTTGAAGAACCGCGAGTCGGGCTTGCTGAAGACCTTGGGCCCGAGCTTGCGCCCGATCAGGAACGCGGTCTGGTCGCCGAGGAACGCCGCCAGGAAGATCAGCAGGCAGAGCAGCCAGAGCGGGAAGTCGAGGACCTCCTGCGCGACGAGCGCCCCCGCGGTGAACAGCAGCGAGTCGCCGGGCAGGAGGGGGAACAGCAGCCCCGTCTCGACGAACACGACGATCACGATGCCGAGCAGCGCGTAGGTCCCGAACGAGGAGATCAGGTGGTCGGCGTCCAGGAAGTCCGGCCCGAGAGCGCCGACGGGGCCGACCCCGGGCAGGGCGGCGAGCGCGGTCGTGGCAAGCATGCGGCCAGCCTACGGTGCGGCCCGTGGCGCGCCTGTGGGCCGGCTGTGCGGACGCTGTGCGGACCGGGCGGGCCTGCCGCGGGTCTCGCGGCAGGTCTCGGCATGCCTCCGCGTGCGCCCCCACGACGGCTCGCTACCGTGGGGGCGTGGACGAGTCCGACGTAGGGGTGCCGCCGTGGCCCGGCGGCGAGGACGCGTGGCCCGACGACGAGCGGTACGACCCGGAGCTGCTCGCGCACGGCGACCGGCGCAACGTCGCGGACCGGTACCGGTACTGGACGGTCGAGGCGATCGTCGCCGACCTGGACCGGCGCCGGCACTCCTTCCACGTGGCGATCGAGAACTGGCAGCACGACCTCAACATCGGGTCGGTGGTCCGCACCGCCAACGCGTTCCTCGCCTGCGAGGTGCACATCGTCGGCCGCCGCCGCTGGAACCGCCGCGGCGCCATGGTGACCGACCGCTACCAGCACGTGCGGCACCACCCCGACGTCGCCGAGCTCATCGCGTGGGCGAACCAGGAGAACCTGCCCGTGCTGGGCGTGGACAACCTCCCGGGCTCGGTGCCGCTCGAGGGGTACCCCCTCCCGCGGTCGTGCGTCCTGCTGTTCGGCCAGGAGTCCGTCGGGCTGTCCGACGAGGCGCGCGCGGCAGCCATCGACGTCCTGCACATCGCGCAGTTCGGCTCGACCCGGTCCATCAACGCGAGCGCGGCCGCCGCGATCGCGATGCACTCCTGGATCACCCGGCACGCGGGTGTCCTGGAGCCGTGACCGCGGCGAGCGAAATCCAGGAGACTCCGGGGCGCCGGACCGCGACCATCGGATCCGAGCGCACCCGTCGGAGGGTGCCGGCGGATCGGAGTCGTCGTGGTCCAGTTCGGTCGTCGTGCCAGGGGCGGAGCGCTCGTCGTCGCGCTGGCGCTCGCCGTCGTGCCCGTGGCCGCGCCGCGGAGCGACGCCGCCACCGTGGGGTTCCTCCGGTACGAGGGAGCCGAGAGCTTCCACCGGGCGGGGACGCTGATGGGCGCGGCCGTCGCCGGTGGGGAACGGTGGGTGGTCTCGACGCCCACCGACACGGAGGAGTACCCGGTCGGGCTGCGGTACGGCGGGTACGGCTCCGCCTGGGGGACCGTGGACGGGCTCTCGATCACCCCCTGGGACGTGGACCTCACCCCGACCGACGCGATCGTCTCCGACTACATCAACTCCCGTGTCGTGGTCGCGTCCCGCGAGGTCGCGCACGGTCGGCCCCTCACCACGAACACGCTGGCCAAGCCCGGCGGCTTCGGGAGGCCGTCCGCGGTGGCCGTCGCGTCCGACGGTCGCGTGTACGTCGCCGACGTGGTGCGACACTCCGTCAGCGTGTTCGCGGCGGACCTGACGTTCCTCACCGAGTGGTCCGACGAGCACCAGCTCGCGTTCCCGACCGGCATGGACGCCGCGCCCGACGGGACCGTGTACGTGACGGACGGCTCGCTCGGCGTCGTCCGCCGGTTCACGGCGGGGGGCCGGCTGCTGGCGACGTTCGGGTCGACCGGGACGTCCGAGCAGCGGCTCAGGTCCGCGCAGGACGTGGCCGTCGACGCCGACGGCCGGGCCTACGTCGTCGACCCGGAACGGCACCGCGTCGCGATCTACTCGGCGGACGGTCGGTTCCAGACGGCCTTCGGGCAGGCCGACCCCGCCCTGCCCGACTACCTGCTCCGCCCCGCCGCCGTGACGACCGACGAGGCGGGACGCGTCTACGTGGCCGACGCCGGCCGCGGGCTGCTCCTGAGGTTCCAGCCGCTCGTCCGCGCGTGGTCCCGACCCCAGGTCTCCGGAGCCCCCGTCGTCGGTGGCTCGCTGACCGCGAGCCCAGGCGGGTGGGCGGTGACCGACCCGTACGTGACCTACCAGTGGCTCCGCGCAGGGCAGCCCGTCGCCGGTGCGACCCGCGCGTCCTACCGGGTCGGCACCGCAGACGTCGGCCGCACGCTCGCCGTCCGGGTGACGGCGCAGCGGGCTGGAACCGGCAGCGGGACCTCGGTCTCGGCGGCGGTCACGGTGCCGAGGCTGCGGTCGTCGACCGCGGTGGTCGCCTCGGCCTCATCCGTCCCGCGGGACGGGTCGGTCGTCCTCCTCGTCGCGGTCTCGGGCTCGTCGGGCGTGGTCCCGACCGGCAAGGTGACGGTCAAGGACGGGACGACGACGGTGCGCACGCTCTCGCTCACCGCCGGGGCGCACGGGGTCGTGCGGACCTCGGTCCGGCTGACCACCCGGGGGACCCACCGCCTGACCGCGGTCTACGTCCCGAGCTCGGTGTACGCGGGGTCGTCCGCCGCGGTGCCCGTCGTCGTGCGGTGACGCCTGCGGCGTCCGACGACGGGCGCCTGCGTCCATGGGCAGGACGTCCTGCGCACGGCGTCCGCCGGTAGTGGCAAACTCGGTGGCGACACCACCCCCATCCAGCCACAGGAGATGTGAGCGCATGGCCATCGCCACCCCCGAGGTGTACGCCGAGATGATCGACCGGGCGAAGGCGGGCAAGTTCGCCTACCCGGCCGTGAACATCACGTCGTCGCAGACCGTCACCGCCGCCATCCAGGGCTTCGCGGAGGCCGAGTCGGACGGCATCATCCAGGTGTCCGTCGGCGGCGCGGAGTACGCGGCCGGCTCGACCGTGAAGGACCGCATCGCCGGGTCGCTCGCGCTCGCCGCCTACGCGCGTGAGGTCGCGAAGGGCTACGACGTCACGATCGCCCTGCACACCGACCACTGCGTGAAGAAGAACCTGGACTCGTGGGTCCGCCCGCTGCTCGCGCTCGAGGCGGAGCAGGTGAAGCGCGGCGAGGAGCCGACGTTCCAGTCGCACATGTTCGACGGCTCGGACATCCCGCTCGAGGAGAACCTGGTCATCGCGGCGGAGCTGCTCGAGCTCTCGCAGGCCGCGCGCACGATCCTCGAGATCGAGGTCGGCGTCGTGGGTGGCGAGGAGGACGGCCACGAGGCCGCGATCAACGACAAGCTGTACACGACGGCCGAGGACGGCCTGGCGACGGTCAAGGCGCTGGGCTCGGGCGAGAAGGGCCGCTACCTGACGGCCCTCACGTTCGGCAACGTGCACGGCGTCTACAAGCCGGGTGCGGTGAAGCTGCGTCCGTCGATCCTCGCGGACATCCAGAAGGCCGTCGGCGCCGAGATCGGCAAGGAGTCGCCGTTCGACCTGGTCTTCCACGGCGGCTCGGGCTCGACGGCCGAGGAGATCGCCGAGGCGGTCGACAACGGCGTCATCAAGATGAACATCGACACGGACACGCAGTACGCGTTCAGCCGGCCCGTCGCGGACCACTTCTTCCGCAACTACGACGGCGTGCTGAAGGTCGACGGCGAGGTCGGCAACAAGAAGGCCTACGACCCGCGCGCCTGGGGCAAGCTGGCCGAGGCCGGCATGGCCGCCCGCATCGTCGAGGCGTGCCAGCAGCTGCGCTCGGCGGGCCAGAAGATCCGCTGACGCTGCTCCTCCGAGCGTCGACACGTCGAGAGCGCGGTCCCTGCGGGGGCCGCGCTCTCGTGCGTCACGGGGGCGTCGTCAGGACAGCAGCGTGTCCGGTGCGACCGGTTGGAACTCGCGTCCGTCGGGCTCGTCGACCACGTCGATGAGCTCGCCGATCCGCGTCACCTCCAGCAGGAAGCGCACGGTCGGCGGGACGCGCAGCAGCCGGACGCGGTGCTGCGAGCGGATCGACAGGCGGGCGAGGAACGCCACGCCGGAGGAGTCCATGAAGGTCACGTGATGGGCGTCGACCTCGATCGGCAGGCCGGCGTTCTCCGCCGCGGCGGTCGCCTCCTGCAGCTCTGTGCCCAGGTCGGCGTCGACCTCCCCGGACAGGACGATCCGCGTGGCGTCGGCCCCGACGATGACGTGCACGCCGCCCGGTTCTCCCTCGCCACGTGCCGGGTCGGCCGGCCGGTGGGCGGGCTCGGTCCCGCTCGTGCTGTTACCGTCGCGCACGGTGCTCCTTCCACGAGCCGCGCTGCAGGGGCGCGGTCATGTTTTGCACGCTAGACGATCGGAGGTGGTGGTGGTCAACACCCCGGGGCCGACGAATGTGCCCGAGCTGATCGACGAGGCCACCGCGACCGCCGGTCTGCCGGCCCACGACGCCGTGCTGGCGGAGGCGATGCGGCACACCCTGGTGCCGTTCGCGCTGCTCGACGGCGGGACGCTCGAGGTCGTCTGGGCGAACGACGCGTTCGCGCGCATGACCGGGTACGACGCGTCGGGCGCGCGGGCCCACCAGCACGACCTGGTCCCGGCCGGGGTGCGCCGGCACGACGAGCTCACGGCCGCACGCGAGGCCATCCGCGCGGGCCGCGCCACCTCTGCGACCCTGACGCTGCGGCGCGCGGACGGCACGCTCTTCCCCTGCCAGGTGCACGTCTCGCCGATCGCCGGCGGCCCGGCCCGCGAGGACGCACCGGTCGCGACCTGGGTGGCGGCGTTCCACGACCTCACCGAGCAGACCTCGCACGACGCCGAGCAGGCCGCGCTCATGGAGTCGGAGCGCCGGGAGCGGCGCTGCCTCGGGATCATCGCGCAGGTCTCGGACCTGCTGATGGACGTCACGGACATGGCGACGCCGCTGCACGAGGTCGCGACGCTCCTGCGGCGCTCGGTCGTCGGCGGCGCGGCGTTCTACGTGAACGACGGGGGCCTGCGGACGCCCGACGAGCTCGACGGGCGCCGTCCGCCGTCAGGCCGCGGGAGCCGGCACGGCGAGTCCCGTCGGCCCGACGGCGGCGACGAGGCCGCGGTCGAGCGCGACGCGGTGCAGGCGCTGCTCGACGGCGACCGGGACCGGCCCGTCGAGGTGGACGTGCGCGGCGACTACCCGCGCGGCTCGGCGTCGTACTGGCTCGCCGCCCAGGCGGGCGTGGACGACCTCGGGGACCTCACCGACGGGCGGGTCGTCGTCTACCCGGTCCCCGGCCGGCGCCGCGTGATCGGCGTGCTCGTCGTCGTGGGCCGCTACGGCGGGGGCCTGACCGGCCTGGAGACCTCCACCCGCACGGTCGTCGAGCTCACGGCGCGTCGCGTGGGCCTGACGCTCGACAACGCGCGGCTGTACGACCGTGAGCACCGGCTCGCGGAGACGCTGCAGCGCGCGATGCTCCCGCAGCAGGCCGAGGTCGACGGGCTCGACGTGTGGACCTACTACGCGCCCAACTCCGAGAACGCCCAGGTCGGCGGCGACTGGTACGACGTGCTGCAGATCGACCCGGACGTGGTCGGGATCGTGATCGGCGACGTCGTCGGGCACGACGTCGAGGCGGCCGCCGCCATGGGGCAGCTGCGCTCGGTGGTCCGCTCCTACGCGTTCGACGTGACGACGCCCGGACCCGTGCTCGAGCGCGTCGACCAGCTCGTCGCCGGCATGCGGATCCCGCGGTCGGCGGGTCTGGTGCTGTCCACGCTGCGGCGCGACGGCGGCGGCTGGTCGCTCGAGTACTCGCGCGCGGGGCACCTGCCGGCGCTGCATGCCCGGGGCGGGCACGTCGACCAGCTGTCCGGCGCCGGCGGCCCGCTGATCGGGTTCGGCAGCGGCGCGCGTGCCACCGAGACGGTGCGGCTCGAGCCTGGCGACGTCCTGGTGTACTACACCGACGGCCTGATCGAGCGGCGCGACCGCGACCTGCGCGAGGGCCTGCAGGCGCTGTGCGGCATCGTCGGCGCGGTCACGGCGCGGGACTCGGCGGGCATCGGCGAGGAGCTGCTGTCCCGGCTCGCCGACCACCCCGAGGACGACGTCGCGGTCGTCGTCGTGCGCGTCCCGGACCCGCGCGACGCCGCCGAGCGCGGGCGCAGCCCTCGTCGTCGGCGCTGGTCCCTGCCCAGCGAGGCCGCGTCGGTCGGCCGCGCCCGGCACGCGGTGGTCCGCACGTGCCACGCGTGGGACATGCCCGACGCCTCCAACGCCGAGCTCGTCGTCTCCGAGCTCGTCGCGAACGCGGTGCTGCACGGCTACGGCCACGTGTCGCTGCAGCTCTACGACACGGGCGACGGGCTGCGCATCGAGGTGGAGGACGGAAACTCGGCTCCGCCCGTGACGACCGACGGGCACCCGGGCCGCGTGGGCGGGTTCGGCATGCAGATCGTCGAGCGGCTGGCCGACTGGGGCTGGCGGCAGTCCAGCCGCGGCAAGGTCGTCTGGGCCAAGGTGCGGCCGGGCGCGCTGCCTTCCTCCGCGCGCTGAGGCGTCGCAGCCGCGCGTCAGGACGCGCGGTTCAGAGGCACGTCACGACGAGCGCCGCTGCGCCGCCGCGCCTCCGGCGCAGCGGGAGAACCGCGTGGGGCTCAGTTCGCGGCCGGGGCCGAGAAGTCCGTCTGCGGCACCGCGTCCTCGCACCGGTGCTCCGGGTCGATGCGGAACAGGTCGAGCGCGCCGCAGACCTCGAGCACGAACAGGTCCCGCGGGTTCGCCCCGCGCAGCGCGGCCGCGCCGCCCCGCTTGCGGGCGGAGTCGGCCAGCGCGATGAGGAAGGCCGCGCCCGTCGAGTCCATGAACGTCACGCGGCACATGTCGATGACGACGAGCTGGCGCCGCAGCCCGACCACGCGCGCGGCGACCTCGGGGAACTGGTCCCGCTCCGCGAGGTCGAGGTCGCCGCTGATCACGAGCGTCGTGCTCGTCGGCGACGTGGAGATCTCGATCATGTCCGGTCCTTGCTCGGGGTGGCCGCGGGGTCTCGGCCCGCTCGACTGTAGTTGCGCTCCCAGCGCCGCGCATCCGCTCGCGCGCGGCGAGTCGGACATCTGTCCGGTACGCACGATTGCGGTGACGTCACCACACCGGTCACACGCGGAGGACGTCCGCCTGAGACGACCGGAGTGCTCCCTGGAGTCGCGCACTCAGGGGACGCGCAGCGGTCTCCTGCGGGCGCCGGCGAGGCGCGGTGAACACCTGCGACGCCGATCTTGCTGGCAACGGCCCGCGCAGTGCCAGTTGTGCGGCATGCTGTCGAGAGCTCGGTGCCGGTGACCTGCGGGCCTGGGTGATGCTGTTCCCGTGAGCGAGGAGATCCGGACCGTGAGTCGAGATCGTGCGTGGGGGGCCATGGGTCTCGTCGGTCTTGCTGCAGTGGGTGGGCTCGCCTTGGCTGGCTGCACCCAGGGCGAGTCGGCGTGCGAGTCGCCGACGATCACCCTGTCGTCAGCGAGCGTGCCGGCGGGCGGGACGGTCACGGTCACGGTCGAGGGTGCCTACAGCGCGTGCCACGACCAGGGAGAGGGCGCTGCGCCGCCGATCGACTCGGTCGACCTGGTGCTGCGCTCCGGGGGGTGAGACCTTCGAGCTCGGCTCAGCCCCGGCCGACTCGGACGGAGACGCCTCCCTGGAGGCGGTGCTTCCGGCCGACGTCTCGGCTGGTGCTGCCACCGTCGTCGCCACGAACGTGCCCGACGCCGACGAGGCACAGGTCACGGTGACCGAGTAGGGCCCATCCTTGCGTACCCACGCCGGAGCGGCGCCGAGACGCCTGACGCTCTCGCGCGTCGTGCTGGTCCCGGGGCGTCCGTGGCCCCGCGACCGGGCCGACGAGGCAGACTGGTCCGCATGAGCCACGAGAACCTGCTCGGTGGGCCGGCGCCCACGCTGCTGCCCGCCGAGGGCCCCGATGCCGACGCGCGCTCCGTCCTGGCGGACGGCTCGTCGTACCGTGACGCCGTGCGCGTGGCGCCCAGCGCCTCGCTGGTCTGGGCGCTGCTCGCCGAGGAGGCGCTGCGGGACACCGGTGACCCGGTGGCCGCGTACGCCTACGCGCGCACCGGGTACCACCGCGGCCTCGACGCGCTGCGGCGCGCGGGCTGGCGCGGGCAGGGCCCCGTCCCGGCGGACCACGCCCCGAACCAGGGGTTCCTGCGCTCGCTGCTGGCGCTCGCGGAGGCCGCCGAGGCGATCGGCGAGCAGGACGAGGCCCAGCGCTGCGAGCAGTTCCTGGCGGACTCGGGGACGTCCCCGGAGGAGGTCTCGGCGCTCCGCTGAGCGCGGACGGGACATGACCGTTCCTTGACCCTCGGGTACCCTCTCGGAGGTACCGGGCCTCTGCCGCCCCGTGCCCGTCCGGCCGACGCCCCCTGGGCTTCCCTCGGCCGCGGCGCGTCCTCCGGCAGACGTGGCACAGCCTAGGAGTGGTGATCAGATGCCCGCCGTCGTGGTGCTCGGCGTCCAGTGGGGCGACGAGGGCAAGGGCAAGGCGACCGACCAGCTCGGATCGCGCATCGACTACGTCGTGAAGTTCAACGGCGGCAACAACGCCGGCCACACGGTCGTCGTCGGCGGCGAGAAGTACGCGCTGCACCTGCTGCCGTCGGGCATCCTGTCGCCCGGCGTCGTCCCCGTCATCGGCAACGGCGTCGTGATCGACATCGAGGTCCTCTTCTCGGAGATCGACGCGCTCGAGGCCCGCGGGGTGGACACCTCGCGCCTGCTCGTCTCCTCCGCGGCGCACGTCATCGCGCCGTACAACCGCACCGTGGACAAGGTGACGGAGCGCTTCCTCGGCAAGCGCCGGATCGGCACCACGGGCCGCGGCATCGGCCCCACGTACGCGGACAAGATCAACCGCGTCGGCGTGCGCATCCAGGACCTGTTCGACGAGGGGATCCTGCGGCAGAAGGTCGAGGGCGCGCTCGACCAGAAGAACCACCTGCTGGTGAAGGTCTACAACCGCCGCGCGATCACGGTCGACGAGACGGTCGAGGACCTCCTGCAGTACGCCGAGCGGCTGCGCCCGTACGTCGCGGACACGCCCCTCGAGCTCAACCGCGCGCTCGACGCGGGCAAGACGCTGGTGTTCGAGGCGGGTCAGGCCACGATGCTGGACATCGACCACGGCACCTACCCGTTCGTCACCTCGTCGTCGGCCACCGCCGGCGGCGCGTGCACCGGCTCGGGCGTGGGGCCCACGCGGATCGACCGCGTCGTGGGCGTCGCCAAGGCGTACACCACGCGCGTCGGCGAGGGCCCGTTCCCCACCGAGCTGCTGGACGCGGACGGCGAGTGGCTGCGCCAGACCGGCGGCGAGTTCGGCACCACCACGGGGCGTCCTCGTCGGACCGGCTGGTACGACTCGGTGGTCTCCCGGTACGCCGCGCGCGTCAACGGGCTCACGGACATCGTGCTCACCAAGCTGGACGTCCTGACGGGCCGCGAGCAGATCCCGGTGTGCGTGGCCTACGAGGTCGGTGGCCGCCGGTTCGACGAGATGCCCGACGACCAGAGCGACTTCCACCACGCGACGCCCGTGTACGAGTACCTGCCCGGCTGGAGCGAGGACATCTCGGGCGCGCGGGAGTGGGACGACCTGCCGGTCAACGCGCAGCGCTACCTCGACCACCTCGAGCAGGTGTCCGGGACGCGCATCAGCGCGATCGGCGTCGGCCCGGGGCGCGAGGCGACGATCATCAAGCACGACCTCCTCGACTGACGTCCGTCGGCCCGGTGCCGACGTGTGAGGTCGCGCCTGTGCGTGAGGTCGCGCGTTGCTCGGCGCGACCTCACGGCACGGCATGACCCGCCGTCAGGCGTTCGCGGCCTCGGCGGCGACGACCGTGCCGCGGTTCACCGTCAGGACCGGGTAGAGCGCCGCGAGCAGCGAGACCACGGCGGCGCCGACGAGCACGGCGCCGACCCCGGCCTGCTCGGCCACGAGACCGCCGAGCAGGGCACCGACCGGCATCAGGCCGTACCCGATGGTCCGCCCGGCGCCCGCGGTGCGTCCGAGCAGCGCCCGCGGGACCACGCGCTGGCGCAGCGACATCGAGATCGTGTTGCCGATCGTGTTCGTGGCGCCGACCAGGAACAGCACGACGACGAGCGCCGGCAGGTTCGGCGCCAGGACCGGCGCCAGGAAGAGCGGCCCGACGACGAGCCAGCACACGTACATCACGCGCAGCTCCGGGAGCCGGCGGACCAGGCGCTCGGTCAGCAGCGAGCCGGTCACCGCGCCGACGGCGATCACCGCGGCGAGCAGCGGGTAGACGGTCGGGGCGACCTCCATGCGCGACCCGGGGCCGACGACCCACAGCACGAACACGGCCGTGTACGCGGTGCTCGCCATGTTCATCACGCCGCCGCCGAGAACGAACGGGCGCAGCACCGGGTGGTGGAACACGTACCGGACGCCCTCGCGCACGTCGGCGGAGGCGCGCGTGGGCTCGGTCCGCTCCGCGCGGTAGCGCCCCGGGATGCCGCGCAGGAGCACCAGCACCGCAGCGACGGCGAGCGCGGCGGGCACGCCGAGCACCCAGCCGGTGCCGAGCGCCAGGAGCCCGCCCGCGAGCGGGCTGCCGACGAAGGTGTTGAGCACCTGCTGCGTCGCGAGCACGCGACCGTTGGCCGCCTGGAGCCGGCTGCGCGGCACCAGGTCCGGCACCAGCGACGTCTGCGCCAGGTCCGCGAACACCTCGGTCACGCCGTAGACCAGCACGAGCACGACGAGCACGGGCATCGACAGCCGGTCCGTCAGGGCGAGCGCGGCGCCGACGCCCAGCAGCACCGCGCGGCCGGCCAGCGCGATCGCCTGGGCCCGGCGGCGGTCGGTGCGGTCGATCACGACGCCGCCGAGGATGCCCAGCAGCAGCCAGGGCAGCCACGTCGCCGCCGCGAGGAGGGAGATCTGCCCGGGGGAGCGGGTCAGCGTGAGCGCGACCAGCGGTGCGCCCATCTGGACGATGCCGTCGCCGAGGTTCGCCAGGCCGGTGACCGTGAGCAGCGCGCCGAAGCGCCGGCCGAGCGGCTCGACGGGGGCGGGCGCGTCGGCGGGCACGGGCGTGGCGGCGCCGGTGGCGTCCGCCGTGCCGGCAGTGCCCGCCGCGGTCGAGGGTGCGCCAGCGGCGGTGCTGCGCGGCGCGTGCGTGCTGGTCGTCATGGCCTACCCCGTTACGATCGTCGAAGGATGCAGAGAACTCGATGCAAAGAGATCTCTGCAAAGGAAGCGATGCAAAGGTATCTCTGCATATGGCCGAGCGCAAGACCCCCGTCGACGGGCTGCACCACCCCCTGGGCACCGAGGCGCTCAAGGCGTTCGCGCACCCGCTCCGGATCGCGATGTACCGGTGGCTGTCCGCGCACGGCTCGGGCACCGCGAGCCAGGTCGCGCGCGCCCTGGGGGAGAGCACGGGCCAGACGAGCTACCACCTGCGGCAGCTCGAGCGGCACGGCCTGATCGAGGACGACCCGAACGCTCCGACGGGCGGGCGCGAGCGCTGGTGGCGGCCGATCGGCTTCAGCCTCGACAGCCGGCACCTCGAGGACCCGGCGTCGCGGCTCGCCGCGGAGACGGCGCTGCGCGCCGTGATCGAGGAGCGCGCCGAGACGCTGCAGGCGTGGTTCGCCTCGATCGAGTCCGCGGCGCCGTGGGACGAGTCCGCGCTGCACACCGCGTCCTCGTCGGACCTGACGCTCGACGAGGCCGCGGAGCTCGGCCGCGAGCTCCAGGAGGTGCTCGACCGGCACACGGACGCGGCCAAGGCACGCAAGGACGCGGGCGAGCGGGACGGCCGCCGCCGCGTGCGGGTCTACCTCGACGTGTTCCCGCTGCCGGTCGACGACTGACCCCGCGGACGCCTCGATCCGGCGCCGGGCGGCGCCGGTACGCTCGCCGCGTGAAGATCCTCGTCGTCGGTACCGGAGCCCGTGAGCACGCGATCGTCCGGGCGCTCTCGCTCGACCCGTCCGTCACCGGGCTGCACGCCGCACCGGGGAACCCCGGCATCGGGACGCTCGCGACGCTGCACGCGGTGGACCAGCTCGACGGGCTCGCGGTCGCGGAGCTCGCCCGCGGGCTCGGGGTGGACCTCGTCGTCGTCGGACCCGAGGCCCCGCTCGTCGCGGGCGTCGCGGACGCGGTCCGGGCGATCGGGATCCCCGTGTTCGGGCCGTCCGGCGCCGCGGCGCGGCTCGAGGGCTCGAAGGCCTTCGCCAAGGAGGTCATGCGGGAAGCGGACGTCCCGACGGCCGAGCCCCGGCTGGTCACGAGGGTCGAGGACATCGCCGCGGCGCTCGACGCGTTCGGCGCGCCCTACGTGGTCAAGGAGGACGGCCTGGCCGCCGGCAAGGGCGTCGTCGTCACCGAGGACCGGGCGATCGCGTACGACCACGCGCGCGCCTGCCTGGCCAAGGACGGCGGCGCGGTCGTCGTGGAGGAGTACCTCGACGGGCCCGAGGTCTCGCTGTTCGTGCTGTCCGACGGTACCGACGTGGTGCCCCTGGTCCCCGCGCAGGACTTCAAGCGCCTGCTGGACGGCGACCACGGGCCCAACACCGGCGGCATGGGCGCCTACACGCCGCTGCCGTGGGCGCCGGACGGCCTCGTCGCGGAGGTCCTCGAGACCGTCGCGCGGCCCACGGTGGCGCAGATGGCTCGTCGGGGGACGCCGTTCGTGGGCGTGCTCTACTGCGGCCTGGCGCTGACCTCGCGCGGGCTGCGCGTCGTCGAGTTCAACGCGCGGTTCGGCGACCCGGAGACCCAGGTGGTGCTCGCGCGGCTGCGCACGCCGCTCGCCGGCGTGCTGCTCGCCACCGCCACCGGCGCGCTCGCCGCGCTGCCGCCGCTCGACTGGTCCGACGACGCGGCGGTCACGGTCGTCGTCTCGTCGTCCGGCTACCCGGTCCAGCAGCGGACGGGCGACCCGATCCACGGGCTCGACCGTGCGGAGGGGGTGCCGGACGCGCACGTGCTGCACGCCGGTACGGCGCTCGACGCAGCGGGCCACGTGGTGAGTGCGGGCGGGCGCGTGCTCTCGGTCGTCGGGACCGGTCCGGACCTGACCGCGGCCCGTGCGGCCGCGTACGCCGGTGTCGCCGAGATCGAGCTCGCGGACAGCCACCACCGGACCGACATCGCCGCTTCCGCCGTCGCGCCGTAGCGAGAGCGGCCCCTGCGCCGGCCCGGAGAGCCCGGGCACGCCTGAATCGTTTGGGCGGACTGCTGGTCGCGCCCACCTGTTGTGCCCGGGAATGCGCTTGCCTACGATCGAGAAACCGGTTACCCGAGTGGGGTGACGCGGGTTCGGCACGGCTCGTCGCGACGGAAGGTCCCAACGTGGGGGCGCTGCCGACGAGGCCGCCGGAGGTACGCACGGCGCACGAGGCGCCGTCACGGCCGCCGCCGCCGGCCCGGCACCGCACCCACCCGGTGCGCGCGCGAGCGCGACGTCGGCCGTGCCCCAGCGCACGGACCCGTCGCGCCGACCATGCACGCCCACAGGCGACGGAAGGCCCGTCGCGGCGCGCGCCCTCGCACATCCGTCATGTCGAAGGTGAGGCAAGTGATGAGACGACCAGTCGCAGCACGACTCGTCGCAGTCGGGTCCACGGTGGCGGTCGCAGCCGCCCTCGGGATCACGTCCCTGACCGCCGCCCAGGCCGCGACCGGTGGTGTCACCGGGTACGCCACGCAGAACGGCGGCACGACCGGTGGCGCGGGCGGCGCGGTGGTCACGGCGACCACGGGCACCGCGATCCACCAGGCGCTGTGCAGTCGCGCGAGCGACAGCACGCCGATCACGATCCAGGTCAGCGGCACGATCACGGTGGGCAACACGGCCAAGGTCTCGGGCGACAGCTGCAACACGGCCGCCGGGGTGATCGAGCTCAAGCAGGTCAGCAACGTGACCCTCGTCGGCGTCGGCAGCGGTGCCACGTTCGACCAGATCGGCATCCACATCCGCGAGGCCAAGAACATCGTCATCCAGAACGTCACCGTCAAGAACGTGAAGAAGTCGGGCTCCCCGACGTCGAACGGCGGCGACGCGATCGGCATGGAGAGCAGCGTCAGCAACGTGTGGGTCGACCACGTGACGCTCGAGGCGGCGGGCGGGGAGTCCGAGGGCTTCGACGGGCTGTTCGACATGAAGGCCGGCGTCAAGTACGTCACGCTCTCGTACTCGGTGCTGCGCAACTCGGGCCGCGGCGGCCTCGTCGGCTCGTCGGACAGCGACCTCGGCAACGGGCCGGTGACCTTCCACCACAACAAGTACGAGAACATCGACTCGCGCACGCCGCTGCTGCGCGGGGCGACCGCGCACATCTACAACAACTGGTACCACTCGCTCAACGAGTCGGGCATCAACCCGCGCGCGGGCGGCAAGGCGAAGGTCGAGAACAACTACTTCGAGGACAGCAAGGACGTGCTCGGCACGTTCTACACCGACCTGCCGGGCACCTGGCAGACCAGCGGGAACATCCTCGACAACGTCACGTGGTCCCCGAAGGGCGAGGACATGAACCCGGCGGGACCGGCGTTCGCCTCGACCACCTCGTTCAGCGTGCCGTACTCGTACACCCTGAACTCCGCGAGCTGCGTGCCGGACATCGTGAGCCGTACCGCCGGCGCCAACAAGGGCCTGCAGGTGGCCGACGGCTCGTGCAACCCGGTCACGCCGACGCCCACCCCGACGACGACCACGTCGCCGACGCCGACGCCGACCCCGACCACCACGCCGACGAGCAACCCGACCACGCCGCCCTCGGGCACCAACCTCAGCATCGGGGCCGGCGCCGACGGATCGAGCAAGGCCAGCGGGACCAGCTACGGCAACGTCGTCGAC
Organism: Cellulomonas fulva; assembly: GCF_018531375.1. NCBI lineage: Bacteria > Bacillati > Actinomycetota > Actinomycetes > Micrococcales > Cellulomonadaceae > Cellulomonas > Cellulomonas fulva. The sequence continues at coordinate 1,544,578 of NZ_JAHBOH010000001.1, forward strand.
GGCTCGACGAGCACCTACTGGTCGCCGGTCGGCACCACGGGCCGCATCTCGGTGAAGTGGTCGAGCGCGAAGACGATCTCGTCCCTCGTCGTCGTCGAGGCGCCGGGGGCCACCGGGCGGATCGGCACGTGGCGCGTGCTCGACGGCGGCACGGGCGCCGTCCTGGCCACGGGGAGCGGGGCCGGCGCGATCGCCTTCCCGGCCACCTCGCTGACGAAGGTGACGCTGGACATCACCGGTGCGAGCGGGACCCCGCAGGTCGCCGAGCTCCAGACGTACGCGGGCTCGGGCCCGACGCCCACCCCCACGCCCACGTCCAGCCCCGAGCCGACGCCGTCGCCGACCGGCGGGCCGACGCCCGGCGCCGGCACGCTCTACGTGGCGCCCACCGGCAGCGCGAGCGCGGCGGGGACGCTGAGCAGCCCCACGACGCTCGAGTCGGCCATCAGCAGGGTCGCGTCCGGCGGCGAGATCTTCCTGCGGGGCGGCACGTACCGGCTCTCGCAGACCGTCGTGATCCCGCCCGGCAAGGACGGGACGGCCGGGGACCGCACGCTGCTGTCCGCGTACCCGGGCGAGACGCCGGTTCTGGACTTCTCGGCCCAGACGGAGCTCTCGACCAACCGTGGCCTGTCGCTCAACGCGGACTACTGGCACCTGTACGGGATCGTCGTGCAGCGCGCGGGCGACAACGGGATCTCGCTCGGCGGCAGCAACAACGTCGTCGAGCGGGTCGTGACGCGGAACAACCGCGACACGGGCCTGCAGATCTCGCGCATGGCCTCCGACACCCCGAAGGCCGACTGGCCCTCGAACAACCTGGTCGTGAGCAGCGAGTCGCACGACAACGTGGACTCGGACGGCGAGGACGCGGACGGCTTCGCGGCGAAGCTCACCGTCGGCACGGGCAACGTGTTCCGGGACACCGTCTCGCACCACAACATCGACGACGGCTGGGACCTCTACACCAAGACCGACACCGGGGCGATCGGCCCGGTGACGATCGAGCACTCGCTGGCGTTCCAGAACGGCACGCTCAGCGGCGGCGGCCAGGCCGGCGCGGGCGACCGCAACGGGTTCAAGCTCGGCGGCGAGGACATCAAGGTCGACCACGTGGTCAGGAACAGCTACGCGGTCGACAACGGCAAGCACGGGTTCACGTTCAACAGCAACCCTGGCTCGATGACGATCTCGAACAACGTGAGCGTCGGGAACGAGGAGCGGAACTTCAACTTCGACGGCGGGACGTCCGTCTTCAGCGGCAACGTCTCCTGCTCGAGCGGGTCGAACGACCGGATCGTCGGGACCGACCGGGGCAACAACGCGTTCTGGTCCGGCTCGAACAGCTCGGCCTGCTCGGCGTACTCCGGGGCGCTGGCGTGGTCGTTCAACGCCGACGGCACGCTGCGGATCACGTTCGGCGGCAGCAGCCCCGAGCCGACCCCGACCGGCACGCCGACGGCCACGACCTCGCCCACGCCGACGACGCCGAGCGCGACCCCGGCCACCCCGACCCCGACGGGCGGCGGCTGCTCGGCCCGGGTCACCGAGATCAACTCCTGGGGCGGCGGCTACCAGGCCACGGTGACGGTCACCGCCGGCGCCGGGACGATCTCCCGGTGGACCACGTCGCTGGGGCTCGCGAGCACCGGCGGGGTGCAGGGGTGGTCCGGCACGTTCTCGCAGTCCGGGAGCACGCTGACCGTGGCGAACGCCGCGTGGAACGGTGCGCTCGGCGCGGGTGCGAGCACCTCCTACGGCTGGACCGGGTCGGGCTCCGCCCCGACGACCGCCACGCCGGTGAGCTGCACGGCCGGCTGAGCACCGCGCGCGGGGCCCGGGGGTGGCGCCCATCCCCGGGCCCCGTGCGTGCGCCCGGGTGCGCCGGCCGTGGGCAGGGGTGCCCCGGAGCGCCCCGGGCCGTCACACTGGGTCCGTGACTGCTGACGCCACGGATGTCCTGCCCGCCTCGCTCGCCGGCTGGGCGCACACCTACTCCGGCAAGGTCCGGGACCTGTACGTGCCCGACGAGTCCGACGAGGGCCGCGCGGTCCGCGCCGAGCACGGCGACGTCGTGCTCGTCGTCGCGAGCGACCGAGTCTCGGCGTACGACCACGTGCTCTCGCCCGGGATCCCCGACAAGGGCGTGGTCCTGACGCAGCTCAGCCTGTGGTGGTTCGAGCAGCTCGCGGACCTGGTGCCGAGCCACGTGGTCTCCACCGCGGTGCCCGCGGCCGTCGCCGGCCGGGCGATGATCTGCCGGCGGCTCGAGATGTTCCCCGTCGAGTGCGTGGTGCGCGGGTACCTGACGGGCTCCGGGCTCGCGGAGTACCGCGGGTCGGGCGAGGTCACGGGGATCGCGCTGCCCGCCGGGCTCGTCGACGGCTCGCGGCTCCCGGAGCCGATCTTCACGCCCGCGACCAAGGCCGAACTCGGCGACCACGACGAGAACGTGCCGTTCTCGGTGGTCGAGGCGACCGTCGGCGACGAGACCGCGGCGACGCTGCGGGACCTCACGCTCGCGGTCTACGCCCGTGCCGAGGCGATCGCGCGCGAGCGCGGCGTCATCCTCGCGGACACCAAGCTCGAGTTCGGCACCGACCCGGTCACGGGCGCCGTCACGCTGGGCGACGAGGTGCTGACGCCCGACTCGTCGCGGTTCTGGCCCGCCGCGGCGTGGCAGCCGGGCCACCCCCAGCCCAGCTTCGACAAGCAGTTCGTGCGCGACTGGCTGACCTCTGCGGCGTCGGGCTGGGAGCGGGCGTCCGACGCACCGCCGCCCAAGCTGCCGCAGGACGTCGTCCGGCGCACGCGCGAGCGGTACCTCGAGGCGTACGAGCGGCTCACGGGGGTCCCGCCGCTCGTCGTCTGACCTGCGGTTCGACGACGTGCCGGTCCCCGGACGTCACGCCTGCTCCGTCACGGCCTCGGTGTCGAGGACGGTCGTGGGGCCGCGACCGGGGCGACGGACGCGACGGCCCAGGCCGGCAGGTCGATGTCGATCTCGAGGACGCCCGACGGGGCGACCGGCACGGTCCACCGGCGCAAGCCGTCCGCGACGGCCTTCAGCTCGGCGGTCTGGGCGCGGGTGAGGTTGACCGGCTCTCCCATCCGGTGCCATGCCTCCGCAGCGTTGCCGTGCTCCCAGTCGAGCAGCTCGACGCCGAAGACCGTCCCCGGTTCGAGGCCGGTGACGGTGTGGCGCACCCGCCGCGCCGTCCCGATCTCCCGGTACGCGCGCGCCGCGGCGTACGAGTCGTGCTGCTCGACACCGCGGGTGCCCATCTCGGCGGGGTAGTTGAGGAACACCGCCGATACGCGGCCGTCCTCGGAGGAACGCGTGATGACGCCCTGCTCGTCCTGGTGCACGACGCGGTTGCCCAACCGGCTCAGCATCGCGACGGCGTGGAACGTGGGCTTGTGGATGCCCTGCTCGTTGACGAACCCGAAGCCGCCGTGGAACGGGCCGAGACCCGCGCCGCCCTCCTCGAAGAGGTCGGTGAACGTCCAGTAGGAGATCGAGTCGGCCAGCGCAGCGCCCTTGAGGAAGGCGCGCGTGATGTAGGTGGCCGCGAACAGCGTGTCGTGCGTGCGGTCGCGGCTCGACGGCGAGCTCGACCACTCCGTGATGTGCAGCTCGGCGTCGGGGTACGGGCTCGCCGCGATGAGCTCCTGCAGGAGGCGCAGGTCCTGCTCGGTGGCGTCCACGTGGCGGTGGATCGCCGTGAACCCGCCGCCGGTCCCGTCGGCCGCGTAGTCCGTCGGGTAGAGGTGGGTCGAGAGGAAGTCCACGGGGAGGTCCCGCTCGGCGCAGTAGTCGATGAGCTCGCGGACCCAGACCGGCTGCCAGTCGAGCGCGTCCGGGTCGGGCGCCTGGGCCGTGGCGAGCTCGGCCGTGCGGTCGTAGGTGTCGCCGCTGTACCGCGCGTCGGGGACGAACACCGAGGTCGCGGGGCCGCCCACCTTCAGCAGCGGGTCGATCGACGTGATCGCGCGCGCGGTCGCCTCGTACAGCTCGAAGTACTCGGTGCGGGTCCCGGTCCAGAAGTGCGGCACCAGGTTGGGCTCGTTCCAGACCTCGAACCGCCACTGCCGCACCTCGTCGCGGCCGTAGCGCTCGACCCAGTGCTCGACGGTCGCGGTCACGAGGCGGACCCACTCCGCCATGTCGGTGGGCGGGCTGCAGTGCGCCTTCCACCAGAACAGCGTCTCGGTCTGGGTGGCCAGCTCCCGGGGCATGAACCCCAGCTCGACGAACGGGCGTGCGCCCGCGTCGAGGATCGCGTCGAACACCATGTCGACGTAGCTGAAGGTGATCTGCGGCTGGGGCAGCACCTCCGGCGGGGCGAAGCCGCCGCCATAGGTGGCGCGGTACACGAACATGTCGTCGTGGAACAGCCCGTGGAAGCGCACGGAGCGGACCCCCAGCACGTCCACGGCCTCGCGGAAGTGGGCCTGCCAGTCCGCGCGCAGGGCCTCGTTGGCCCGGCCCGCACCCACGCACCGGTTCCACACGTGGTTCAGCGGCGCGTCCGACGGTGGCGCCCCGTCCACGCGGAGCTCGTCGAGCGCGTGCGCGTCGTGGGGCATGGAGGTCTCCTCTGGTCCACGGTGCCTCCTCCGGTCCCTCCCGGCCGGGCACCTCACGATGGTCGACGGGTCAGGTCCGGGGGGTCGACGGCTGCCGATCCGCTGTCGCAGGGGCGCCGAGCCGCTGGGCGAGACCGTCCAGGGTGTCCCACGCGGGCCCGAACCCCGTCGAGTCGAGGTGGCCGTGCGGCACGCCCGCCCGGGTGACCTCGACCACGTCGACGCCGGCGGCACGCAGCCGCTTGCTGAAGAGCTCGCCGCTCGCCCGGAACGCGTCGAGCTCGGCGTTCTCCACGTAGGTCGGCGGGAACCCCTCGAGACGGGCGGCGAGGCCGGGGAACGCCTCGTCGTCGGACCGTCCCGGCTCGCGGCCGAGCACCGTGCGGTTCGTGGCCTCGACCATCCACTGCGGGAACTGCAGCGCGCGCGGGGCAGCTGCGACCGCCTCCGCGAGCTCGGCCCCGAGCGGCGGCACCTCGGGGTGCAGCATCGGGTACACCAGCAAGGCCTGCCAGGGCGCCTCGCCGTCCTCGACGGCTCGCAGGGTCACCGCGGCCGCGAGGAAGGCGCCCGCGCTCGCGCCGCCGATCGCGACCCGAGCCGCGTCGACCCCGAAGCGTGCCGGCTCCTGGCGCACGGCGTCGAGCACGGCCATGCAGTCGTCCTGCGGGACGGGGAACCGGACCGGCTCGCCGCGCTCGTCGACGCGGTCGCCAACCGTGCCGCCGAGCTCGGGCATCACCGGGCACAGGCGGTAGTCGACCGAGACGACGACGGCGTTCGCGCGGCCGGCGATGCCACGGGCGACCTCGTGCGCCTCCGCCATGTCGAGGTCGCCCCACGCGAAGGCGCCGCCGTGCATCCAGACCAGGCACGGTCGGCCGGCGTCGGGCACCGCGCCGACCGGCGCGTAGACGCGCGTCGGTACCGGGCCGTGGCGACCGGGGACCACCTGGTCGACCACGGTCAGGTTCCAGTCCTCGGGCGGCCCGAACGGCGCCTTCCACCGCGCGGCGACCGCCTCGGGGATCTCCCCGGGCTCCGCGTAGTCCTCGACGAGGTGCCGGCGCGCCTCGAGCTCCGGCACCAGTCGCGCCGTCATGGCGCTGTGCCGTCGACGTCGTCGAGGACCGGGTCGGCGAGGGGGAGCGCCCGGCTGCCGTGGTCCGTCACCGGAGGCCGAGACGGACGGTGACGTACGCGTGGGCGGGGAGGTCGATCTCGAGCCCGCGTGGGTGGGGCCGCACGCCGTCGTGCGCGGTCGGGGCGACGGCGTCGAGCCGACCGGGAGTGTTGTGGGCGTCCAGGGCGGGCGCGGTCAGCACCCGCGCCTCGTGCCCGACGACGTCGCGGCCCCGCAGGTCGAGCACGACCGTGCGGTCGCTGTCCGCGTCGAGGTTCGACAACGAGACCAGGGCGGTGTCCCCCTTGACCGACGCGGACGCCGAGACCAGCGGCAGCTCCGTCCCGTCGACGGTCCGGGTCTCCACGCCGCGCAGGTGCACGGCGAGCGCGGCGGCGTCGTGGTGCCCGGTGTTCATCGCGAACACGTGGTAGGTCGGGGTGAGCACCAGCGCGCCGGTGTCGGGGTCGGTCAGGATCATCGCCTGCAGCACGTTGACCGTCTGCGCGATGTTCGCCATCACGACCCGCTCGGCGTGCCGGTGGAACGCATCGAGGTGCACGGACGCGACCAGCGCGTCGCGCAGCGTGTTCTGCTGGTACAGGAACCCCGGGTTCGTGCCCTTCTCGACGTTCCACCAGGTGCCCCACTCGTCGACGACCAGGCCGACCTTGCGATGGGGGTCGTACCGGTCCATCACCGTCGAGTGGCGGGTGAGCAGCTCCTCGATGCGGTGAGCCCTGGCCATCGTCGTGTACCACTCGTCCGTGCTGAAGCCGGTGGCGTCACCCTTGTCACCCCACGAGCCGGACATCGTGTAGTAGTGCAGCGACACGGCCTGGAACGGCCGAGCCGGCTCGGCCGGGTCGGCGGCCAGGTCGTCGAACGAACGCATCAAGGTCTCGGTCCAGTGCAGGTCCGACTCGTTCGCGCCCGCAGCGATCCGGTACAGGGCGTTGCCGCCGTGGTTGCGCGAGTAGGTGGCGTACTGCCGAGCCAACGACGCGAACTGCTCCGCGCGCAGGTTCCCCCCGCACCCCCACGCCTCGTTCCCCAACCCCCAGAACGGCACGCGCCACGGCTCGTCGCGCCCGTTCGCCCGCCGCAGCGCCGCCATCGGCGACTCGTCCGCCCGGGTCAGGTACTCGACCCAGTCCGACATCTCCGCCACGCTGCCGGACCCGATGTTGCCCGACACGTACGGGTCCGCGCCGAGCATCTCGCACAGGTCCATGAACTCGTGGGTCCCGAACGCGTTGTCCTCCACGACGTCGCCCCAGTGCGAGTTGACCATCCGAGGCCGCTGGTCGCGCGGGCCGATCCCGTCGCGCCAGTGGTAGTCGTCGGCGAAGCAACCGCCGGGCCAGCGCAGGTTCGGGACCTGCAGGGCCCGCAAGGCCGCCACGACGTCGGACCGGATGCCACGCACGTGGGGGAGCGGTGAGTCCTCTCCCACCCAGAAGCCGCCGTAGACGCACCGGCCCAGATGCTCCGCGAAGTGCCCGTACACGTGCCGGCTGATCGTCGCACCGGGCAGGTCGAGGTCGATGATCGCGGTCGTGGTGGTCGTCGTCCCGGGGCCGGCAGGGTGGCCCGCCGGGGGGACGAGAGGGGGCACAGGGGTGCTCACGGGATGGGTCTCCTTCGACCGGGTAACGACGTTCGTGACGGGGGCCGCTCGCTCGCGTGCGGCTAGCCCCCGCCGCGGGTGGATCCACGCACGACGAGGTGGACGGGCGCCACGACGTGCTCGCGGGACTGGTCCAGCCTGCCATCTGGCGGTGCAGCAGGCCGACCGCCGCCTCGGCCACGTCGTGGTGGGCGTCGACCGACGTGATGCCCGGGGATGAACCGTGACACGTCGAGGTCGTCGAACCCGGCGAGCTGGAAGGCGCGGCGCTGGTCGACGCGCACGCGTCCGCGTGGCGGGCCCGCGTCCGGGCCTCGCGGCGCGGTCGGTAGACTCCGGCCGAACCCCGTCACCCCGCGCAACCAGGAGCAGACCTGTGGGACGAGTCGTCGTCGATGTGATGCCGAAGCCGGAGATCCTCGACCCGCAGGGCAAGGCGGTGGCCTCCGCGCTGGCTCGCCTCGGCTTCGGGCAGTTCGGCTCGGTCCGGCAGGGCAAGCGGTTCGAGCTCGAGGTCGAGGGCGAGGTGACCGGCGAGGTGCTCGCCGCCGCCCGTGAGGCCGGCGAGCAGGTGCTGTCCAACCCGGTGATCGAGGACGTCGTCGCCGTGTACGCGGACGAGGTCCGCGCGGGTGGGACGCAGGCATGAGCCGGATCGGTGTCGTCACGTTCCCGGGCACGCTGGACGACCGGGACGCCGCGCGCGCGGTGCGCCTGGCGGGTGGCGAGCCGGTGTCGCTGTGGCACGCGGACGCCGACCTGCACGGCGTCGACGCCGTGGTGCTGCCCGGCGGCTTCTCCTACGGCGACTACCTGCGCGCAGGCGCGATCAGCCGGTTCGCGCCCGTCATGACCGAGATCGTCGACGCGGCGCACGGCGGCCTGCCGGTGCTCGGCATCTGCAACGGCTTCCAGGTCCTCACCGAGGCGCACCTGCTGCCGGGCTCGATGATCAAGAACGACCACCTGCACTTCGTCTGCCGGGAGCAGGTGCTCTCGGTGGAGAACGTCGACACCGCGTGGACCCGCGACTACGCGCAGGGCGAGCGCATCACGATCCCGCTGAAGAACCAGGACGGCCAGTACGTCGCCGACGAGCGGACGCTCGACGAGCTCGAGGGCGAGGGCCGGGTCGTGTTCCGCTACCTCGACGGCAACCCGAACGGGTCGCGCCGGGGCATCGCGGGCATCAGCAACGCGCGGGGCAACGTCGTGGGCCTCATGCCGCACCCCGAGCACGCGGTCGAGGCCGGTTTCGGTCCCGACGGTGCGCAGGGTCCCCGCAGCGGCACCGACGGCCTGCGGTTCTTCACGTCGGTGCTGACCGCGCTCGTCGGCTGACGGCCCGGGTGAGCCCGCGCAGCGAGACGCCCGCGGTCGTCCTCGTCGGCTGGGACGACGAGGACGCGACGCGCCTGCGCACCGCGCAGCAGGCCGAGCTGCGCGAGCGGTACGGCGACGACGACATCGGTCACGAGATGACCGGCGAGCAGATCGTCGCGATGCTCGTCGTGCGGGAGGACGACGAGCCCGTGGCGTGCGTCGCGCTGCGCGACGCGTCGGAGGACCTGGGCCCGGGCGTCGGCGAGATCAAGCGGCTCTACACGGTCCCCGCCGCGCGCGGTCGCGGGCACTCGCGTCGCGCGGTGGTCGAGCTCGAGCGGGTCGCGCGCGAGCGCGGCGTCCGCCGGCTCGTCCTCGAGACCGGCGTGCTGCAGCCCGAGGCGATCGGGCTCTACCTGGCGCTCGGCCACCGCCCGATCGACAACTACGCCGAGTACGTCGACGAGCCGTCGTCGCGCTGCTTCGCCAAGGACCTGTCCGACGAGGCGGCCGACCGGCCCGCGGCGCGGGGCGGCTCGTCGCGTCCCCCCCGCCGGCCGGTGACGGTCCAGGCCGTGCCGTGGGGCGACCCCGACGGGACCGCGCTGCGCCGGGCGATGTTCGCCTTCAACTCCGGGCACTACCCGGCGCTCTACGCGGACCTCGCGGGCGAGCCCGACGGCGGCTTCGCGTCGGACGACGAGCGGCAGGGCGTGGGCGTGCTCGCCACGTGGGTCGCGCGGATCGACGGCCGGGCCGTGGGGTGCGTGACGCTGCGGGCCGCGCGCGACGGGTACCCGGCGGGCTCGGTCGAGCTCAAGAAGCTCTTCGTCGACGACGCGGCGCGTGGCGCCGGGGCCGCGCGGGCCCTGCTGGCCGCCGCGGAGGACGACGCGCGCAGCCGCGGCCTCGCGAGCGTGGTGCTGTGCACGGGCACCCGGCAGCCCGAGGCGATCACGCTGTACCTCTCGGCCGGCTACCGCCCGGTCCGTCCGTTCACCGACCCCGCCGGCGACTTCTGGACGTTCTGGTTCGCCAAGCCCCTGGCCTGAGGCGCGGGCTCGCATCGCTCTCACCGCGCGTCCCGGACCGGCGACCGCGATACTCACGGCGTGAACACCTCCACGCAGAGCGCCCCGGCCGTCGACCCGACGGCCGGCGGCCCGCGGTCCGCGCTCGTCGTCAACACCAACCGGGTCGAGGACGCGGACGTGCTGCGGACACGGATCGAGGAGCGGGTCGCCGCCGCGGGCTGGCCCGCGCCCGCGTGGTTCGAGACCTCGGCCGAGGACCCCGGCAAGGGTCAGGCGGAGCAGGCGGTCGCCGACGGCGCGGAGGTCGTGATCGTGTGCGGCGGTGACGGGACGGTGCGCTCGGCGATCGAAGGGCTCGTCGGGACCGACGCGGCGCTCGCGATCCTGCCGGGCGGCACGGGCAACCTGCTCGCCGCGAACCTCGGCATCCCGACGGACCTGGACGACGCGCTCGAGGTGGTCCTCACGGGCAGCCGGCGCACGATCGACGTCGGCGAGATCGAGGGGCAGGCCTTCGCGATCATGGCCGGGATGGGCTTCGACGCCCAGGTCATGTCCGCGGCGCCGACCGCGCTCAAGGCGCGCGCGGGCTGGCTCGCCTACGTCGTCGGGGCGTTCAAGCACCTCGCCGAGCGGGAGATGCACGTCCAGATCCGGCTCGACGACGACGAGCCGATCACCCGGCACGCGCGCACCGTGCTCGTCGGGAACGTCGGCAGGCTGCAGGGCGGGCTCGTCCTGATGCCGGACGCCCAGGCGGCGAACGGCTCGCTCGACGTCGCGGTGGTCGCGCCGCGGAACATCGGGCACTGGCTGCAGCTGGTGGTGGGTGTCGCGCTGCGGCGCGAGCGGGTGCCGCGGCGCGAGCTGTTCCGCGCCGAGCGGGTGCGGGTGCGCAGCGACCGCCCGCAGCCGCGCCAGGTCGACGGCGACCTGATCGACGACGGCCGCACCCTCGACGTGCGCGTGCGCCCGGGCTGCCTCAACATCTGCGTGCCCGCCGAGGCGTGATCCGGGTCGGCACCTCCGGGTGGTCCTACGACCACTGGGAGCACGTGCTCTACCCGCCGGGCACGCCGCCGCGCGACCGGCTCGCACGGTACGTGGCCGAGTTCGACACGGTGGAGCTCAACGCAAGCTTCTACCGGTGGCCGCGGGACTCGTCCTTCGCGAGCTGGCGGCGACGCCTGCCCGAGGGCTTCGGCATGGCGGTCAAGGCGCCGCGGGGGCTCACGCACGCGAAGCGGCTGTACGCACCCGAGCCGTGGCTGCCGCGGCTGACCGGCGCCTGGCACGAGCTCGGGCCGCGCCGCGAGGCGCTGCTGGTGCAGCTGCGCCCCGACCAGGAGCGTGACGACGCCCGGCTCGACTGGTTCCTCGGCTCATTGCCGGTGTGGATGCGCGTCGCGGTCGAGCTGCGGCACCCGTCGTGGCAGCACGACGAGGTCTACGGGCTGCTCGAGCGGCACGGCGCGGCATACGTGGTGATGAGCGGCGCGCGCCTGCCGTGCGTCCTGCGGGCCACCGCGCCGTTCGTCTACGTCCGGTTGCACGGGCCCGACCACGACCACCTCTACGGCGGGTCCTACGCGGACGCCGACCTGGCGTGGTGGGCCGACCGCTGCCGCGAGTGGGACGCGCAGGGTCGCGACGTGCTCGTCTACCTCAACAACGACGGCGGCGGGAACGCGGTGCGCAACGCGCGCACGCTGCGGTGGCTGCTGGGGTGACGCGCCCGACCGGGCCGAGCGGATGCGGGGGCCCGACGGTCGACCTACCGTGGCCGTCCGAGGCGCCGACGCCGGCGCCGTGAGGACGTCCGCAGCCAAGGAGCTCCCCGATGTCGAACGCCGTGCACGACGAGCAGGTCGCCAAGGTCGCCGAGATCGTCAAGGACGCGAGGATCGCGATGCTCACGACCGTCGGTGCGCAGGGCGCGCTGGTGTCCCGGCCCATGGGCGTCCAGGACGTCGACTTCGACGGCGACCTCTGGTTCTTCGCCGACGCCGACTCGCACAAGGTCGCCGAGATCGAGCACGGGTCGCCCGCGAACGCGTCCTTCACGACGAGCTCGTCGTGGCTGTCCGTGTCCGGCCCGGCCGAGGTGGTGCGTGACGTCGCCAAGCAGCGCGAGCTGTGGGGCGCGACCGCCGAGGCCTGGTACCCCGACGGCCCCGAGACGCCCGGACTGGTGCTCGTGGTGGTGCACGGCGAGACCGCGGAGTACTGGGACTCGCCGGGCGGGCGCATCGCGACCGTGGTCAGCCTGGTCAAGGCGAAGGTCACGGGCGAGCGGTACGACGGCGGGGAGAACGAGACCGTCCGGCTCTGAGGGTCTGGCGCCGCGACGGTGGGTGGGTGATCTGCGCCACGGGGGGTGGCCAACGGCGCGGTGCGGCGGCTAGCCTCGCCGCATGTCCTCGTGCCGGGTGTGTTGTCGCTAGCCGACGACCCCGCGCGCCCGCGGCCCTGACGGCCCTCGCTGCGCACCCCGCACCACCCTGAGGACCCTCCCGTGGCTCAGCCCGCCTTCCCCGCTGTCCTGGCCCCCGCCTCCGTCGCGATCGCCGGACCTGCCGCCGGCCCGCACGACGTGGCGCTCGACGACACCGCGCTCGACAGCACGACGATCGCCGACGTCGTCGCCCGCGCGGACGTGCTCCGGCTGCGCTTCTCGCCGGCGCTTCCCACGCCTGCCGCGGTGCGCGCGCTCGTCGGGCTCCTCGACGACGAGATCGCGCGCGCCGGGCGCGGGCGCTCCGAGGTCCGCCTCGTGCTGGAGGTCGAGACCGTCGTCGCCCGCGACGAGGCGGACGCCGCGCGCCGTCGGTCCGACCTGGCCTACACCGCGGCGTTCAGCCACACCCCGCGCTCGACCGAGCAGACCTGGCTCGTCGCCCCCGTCGAGGCGCTCGCGGACGCGGCGCGCGCGCTGGCCCGCCGCACGGGCGTGGACAGGGTGGAGCTGGCCCTGACGCCCGCCTCCCGCTCCGCCGAGGTCGCCGCAGCCCTCCGACCTCGCTGACCCGTCATCCCTCCGGCGCCGACGGTGCGGAACCGGAGGGATCGCTGGGTCGGGGCGGTGGGGCCGGTCAGACGCGGAGGGCCGTGAGGGCCTGGTCCAGGTCCTGGGTGAGGTCCTCGGTGTCCTCGAGGCCGACCGAGAACCGGACCGTGGCCTCGCCGATGCCGACCCTGGCGCGGCCCTCGGGGCCGAGCTTGCGGTGCGTGGTGGTCGCCGGGTGGGTGACGATCGACTTCGCGTCGCCCAGGTTGTTCGAGATGTCGACCAGGCGCAGCGCGTCGAGGAACGCGAACGTGGACTTCTTCGCGACCTCGGGCGGGGCGCCCTCGGGCACCCGCAGGTCGAACGTCACCACGGTCCCGCCGCCCGACTGCTGCCGCAGCGCGAGCTCGTGCTGGGGATGCGAGGGCAGGTACGGGTAGCGCACGGAGGCGACCGCCGGGTGCTCCTCGAGCCAGCGCGCGAGCGTGAGCGCCGACGCGGCCTGGTGCCGGACGCGCAGCGACATCGTCTCGAGGCCCTTGAGCAGCACCCACGCGTTGAACGGCGAGAGCGACGGTCCGGTGTTGCGGATCAGCGTCCGCACCGGCCCCTCGAGGAAGTCCGACGAGCCCAGGATCGCCCCGCCCAGCACGCGGCCCTGGCCGTCGATGTGCTTGGTGGCGGAGTACACGAGCACGTCCGCGCCCAGGTCGAGCGGCCGGGACAGCACGGGGGTCGCGAAGACGTTGTCGACGACGACGACCGCACCGGCCGCGTGCGCGAGCCGGCTCACCGCCTCGATGTCGACCAGGTCCTGCATCGGGTTGGACGGCGTCTCGAAGAAGACGACGTCGGCGGGCGTCGCGAGCGCCTGCTCCCACTGCGCGAGGACGTGGCCGTCCACGTAGTCGGTGCGCACCCCCCACTTCGCGAGGATCTCGTCGAAGATGACGACGCTGGACCCGAACAGCGCCCGCGCGGCGACGATCCGCGAGCCCTGGCCGACCAGCGCGGCGAGCGCCGTGAAGACGGCCGACATCCCGGTCGCGGTCGCGGAGCACGCCTGCGCGCCGTCGATCAGCCGCAGGCGCTCCTCGAACGTCGAGACGGTCGGGTTGTTGTAGCGCGAGTACAGGAACCGGTCGACGTCACCCGCGAACGCCGCCTCGGCCTGGCCCGCGGTGTCGTAGGTGAACCCCTGGGTGAGGAACAGGCCCTCGGAGAACTCGCCGAACTGCGAGCGGACGTGCCCGCCGCGGACCGCGAGCGTGTCGGGCCGCAGCGAGTCGACCGCCGCGCGGCCGGCGTCCCACGAGCCGGGGCCCGGGGCCCCCGCGGTCACGCCTGCCGCCAGGGCAGGCCGTCGGCGCGCCAGCCGGAGCGGCCGCGCTGCCCGTCGGGGCCGACGTCGCCCTCGAAGCCCTGCAGCACGTTGTAGGCCGGGCCGTACCCGGCCGCGGTGGCGGCCTGCGCCGCCGCGATCGAGCGCACGCCCGAGCGGCAGAGGAACACCACGGGCCGCCCGTCACCGGTCGTCAGGCCGGTCGCGCCGAGCTCGTCGAGGAAGCCCGGGTTGGGGCCCAGGGGCGTGACCCACTCGATGAACGCCGCGCGCCCGCCGAGCTCGTCGGCGTCGGGCACGCCGATCTGCTGCCACTCGCCCTCCGTGCGCACGTCGACGAGCAGCGCGCGCTCGTCGGACTGCAGTAGGTCCCAGGCCTGCTGGGGGGTGAGGTCACCTGCGTAGGACATCTGCTCCTCCATCGGTCCTGGCGGTAGCACCCTCGGCCAGGCCGGGGCCTGCGGGTTGCTGCGGCGTCGTCGAGCCAGATCTCTCGGCCGCTCTGGATGGTCCGACGAGGGTAACGCCCGCGATCGCGCGGCATCCACCTGGTGAACATGATGTCCCGCTCTGCGAGACGGCGGCCGGTCGGCGTTGACAGCCCGGCGCGGGTGTCGTCACCCTTGCGACCAAGGTCATGAGTGCCAGCGCGAAGCCCCGGCTCGCTGGCCGGCAACCCTCCTCCGCGGTGGGGTGCCCCGGGTGACGACCAGGCCTGCACCGTTCGGTGCGGGCAAGCGCGGGGCCAGGCGGAGCCGGGGTCCCCGGACCCACGGAGGTGCCCCATGACCGCGATCGCTGAGCGCCAGTCGTGTCCCGACGTCCGGACCGGCGCGTCCGGGACGACGTCCGACGAGGTGGCAGCACTGCTCCCGGTCGTCGGCGGCGACACCACGGTGCCGCTGGTGGACGGCTCGCAGGTCGTCTACGCGAACCTCGACTACGCGGCCAGCGCGCCCGCGCTGCGGACCGTCGCGGACCGCGTGACCGAGGTGCTGCCGCTGTACGCGTCGGTGCACCGGGGCGCGGGCTACCTGTCCCAGGTGTCGACCGCGCTGTACGAGGCCGCGCGGCAGACCATCGCGCGGTTCGTCGACGCGCGGGAGGACGACGTCGCGATCGTCACGCGCAACACCACGGACTCGCTCAACCTGCTCGCGGGCGTCGTGCCGGCCGGCGAGCGCGTGCTGGTGCTCGACCTCGAGCACCACGCCAACCTGCTCCCGTGGCTCCAGTCGAGCGACCCGCGCGGGCACCGCACGACGATCCTGCCCGTCGCGGCCACGGTCGCGGCGACGCTCGAGGTGCTGGCCGCCGAGCTGGCCCGCACGCCGTACGCGCTGGTCACCGTCTCGGGCGCGTCCAACGTCACGGGTGAGTCGCTGCCGCTCGACCGCGTGGTCGAGATCGCCCACGCTGCCGGGGCGCGCGTCGCCGTGGACGGCGCGCAGCTGGTCCCGCACCGCGGCTTCTCGCTCGCGCGCAGCGGCGTCGACTACATCGCCTTCTCCGGCCACAAGACGTACGCACCGTTCGGCGCGGGCGCGCTCGTCGGCCGGCGCGACTGGCTCGACACCGGGACGCCGTACCTCGCAGGGGGAGGTGCGGTGCGCGACGTGCGGACCGATCGCACGGTCTGGCAGCCCGCCCCCGCCCGGCACGAGGCCGGCTCGCCCAACGTCGTCGGCGCGATCGCGCTGGCGGAGGCGTGCGACACGCTCGCCGCGCTGCCCGCCGGTGCGCTCGAGGCGCACGAGACCGCGCTGCGCGCGCGGCTGGTCGCGGGGCTCGAGCAGCTCCCGGGCGTCCAGGTCGCGCGGATCTGGCCGGACTCCGACGAGCCGGTGGGCGTCCTGACGTTCACGGTCGCGGGCGAGAACCCGGGCCTCGTGGCCGCCTACCTCGCGGCCGAGCACGGCATCGGCGTGCGCGACGGCCGGTTCTGCGCGCACCCGCTGCTCGCACGCCTCGGGGCGTCCGAGGGCGCGATCCGCGCGTCGGTCGGGGTCGGCACGACGAGCGAGGCGGTCGACCGCCTGGTCGACGCGCTGCGCCAGTACGTCGAGCAGGGCGCGCGCTCGTCGTACGAGGTCGTCGACGGCTGCTGGGCCGTGGTCGACGACACGCGTCCGCTGCTGCCGGTGCACGGGCTGGACCACCTGGCGGGGACCGCCGCGGCCGCCTGCGGCCCGGCCCTCGACTGACGGCCGCGCTCAGTGCGCCGGCGCGAGCCGGCGGGCCGCCCGGCGGAGCATCGAGTCGACGACCGTGGGGTGCACCAGCCGCACGGGCGCGAAGTAGAGGCGTCCGCGGCGGTTGTGCAGGCGCACGCTCGTCGTGACGCGGACCAGGCCCGCGGCCTCGTCGACCGCGATGCCGCACCGGAAGTCGAGGTGCGCGTCGTCCGCACGGATGAGCGCCTCGTTGCCCACCACCGCGTCGACCGCGAAGGTGTCCCGCGGCGCCCGGGGGATGCCGAGCAGCGGGACCAGCAGCTGGCGCAGACCGAGCGCCGCGCGGACCCAGACCGGCATCGAGGCCAGCCCGAAGACGGTCCGGGCCCACGCCTCGGGGTCCGTGGTCGCGCCCGCGGGCAGCGCGGTGAACGTCGACTCGGCGTAGTCGGGCGTGAACTCGCTCAGCGCGACCGACCAGGTCGCCGTGGTGCCGGACATGGGTCCTCCCGTGGACTCCCACTCGCCGTACGGTGCCGTACGGAACGGACCGTACGGTAGCGTACGGACGGTGGTCAAGCCCTCGACGACGAAGCAGGCGTGGGTCGACGCCGCGTACGCGGTGTTCCTGCGGGACGGGCTGCACGCGGTGCGGGTCGAGCCGCTGGCACGCGCGGTGGGAGCGACCAAGGGGTCGTTCTACTGGCACTTCGCGGACCGGCCGGAGCTCGTGCGCGCGGTCGTGGAGCGGTGGGAGGCCGCGCAGACCGACGCGGTGATCGAGCTCGCGGAGACGGGCGGCACGCCGCGCGAGCGGATCGAGGCGCTGTTCGCCGCGGTCGCCCGCATGCGGCGTGACGCCGCCGCCCTGCTCTACGTCGAGGCGGCGGCGGAGGGAGTCGGGGACGCGGTGCGGCGGGTCTCCCAGCGCCGCGTCGACTACCTGGCCGGCCTGCTCGTCGAGCTCGGGCACGCGCCGGAGGAGGCGCGGCGTCGCTCGCTCGTCGCGCTCGCGACCGTCCTGGGGCTGCAGCAGCTCGAGCTCGTCCGGCTCGAGGCGCTCGAGGACCCGGGCCTCGCGCGCACCGCGCTCGCCATGGTCCTGGCCTGAGGCTCACACCACCCGCAGCCCCAGGTGGGCGGCGAGCGCGGGGGCGAGCTCGACGAGCTGCTCGCCGCTGATCGTCGCTCCGGCCAGGCCGGTGACCCCGTCGAGGTGCTGCAGGTCGCCGACGCCGCGCACGTCCGCGTCCGCGAGCGTCGCGCCCGTGACGTCGAGGCGCCGCACCCGGCAGTCCTCGAAGACGAGCCGCCGCGCCCGCACGCGCGCCAGGTCGAGCTCGTCGACCACGACGCCCGTGAACCGGACCTCCTCGAGCGTCGCGTCGCGCAGGTTGAGGTAGTCGACCTTGCCGCCGACGACGTGCAGCCGCGTGAGGCGTGAGCCGTAGGCCTGGACCGCGCCCAGCCGGCAACCGGTCCACGTGCCGTCCTGCCACGTGGCGCTCGGCATGGTCAGGGCCGCGGCGCGCACGGCGTCCCAGGTCGAGTCCACGAACCGCGCGTGGGACAGGTCCGCGCCGTCCAGGACGCACGCGGTGAACGTGCAGTCGAGGAACCGCGCCTCGCTCCCGTCCTGCTCGTCGAACCGCTCGTCACTCAGCGTGAGCCCGTCGTAGTCGCCACCGCTCTCGAGTCGCACCGCACCACCCTGGCACCCCGCGCGCTCGTCGCGCACTCCTGGCAAAGCGTGGGCCACGGACGGTGACCGCATGGCAGCATCACGCCCGTGCAGCACGACATCACCCTGACCGGTCACGGCGTCACCCTCGTCCCGCTCGCCGTGCGGCACGCGGCGGCGCTCGCGTCGTTCGTCGACGAGCGCGTCTGGCGGGGCATGACCAGCGCGACGCCGCGCGGCACGGCGGACCTGACGCGCGTCGTCGAGACCGCCCTCGCGACCCCCGCCCGCTACGCCTTCGCGGTGCTGGACGGGGCGGGCGACGTCGTCGGCTCGACGTCGTTCTACGACGTCGACCGCGCGATGGGCCGGCTCGAGATCGGCCACACGTTCTACGCGCCGGCGGTGTGGGGCACGCACGTGAACCCCGCGTGCAAGCTGCTGCTGATGACCCAGGCGTTCGAGGCGTGGGGCGTGCACCGCGTCGCGTTCCGTGCCGACGCGCGCAACGCGCGGTCGGTCGCCGCGATCCGGCGCCTGGGCGCGGTCGACGAGGGGGCGCTGCGCGGGCACCGCGTGGCCGCCGACGGCTCGCGCGGTGACTCGGCGTACTTCTCGATCCTGGCCGACGAGTGGCCGCAGGCCCGGGCCCGCCTGCTCGCGCGCCTCGCCCCGGAGGTCGCCGCCGCGCAGCCGTCCGCCGCCCCGGCGACCTTCAGCGAACCCGTGGTTGAACGCCACGCCGCGTCGGGCACGGCGAGTCGTTCAACCACGCGATCAGTGAACGCCGCGACCGACCGGTCGCACCTCGTGCTCATCGGCGGCCGGTCGGGGGTCGGCAAGACCAGCACGCTGCACGCGCTGCACGCCCTGCTCACGGAGGCCGACGTCCGGCACGCCGTGATCGAGGGGGACTACCTGGACCTCGCGCACCCCGCGCCGCACGAGCACCGGCTCACCGAGCGCAACCTGCGCGCCGTGTGGGCGGGCTACCGCGAGCTCGGCTACCGACGGCTGGTCTACACGAACACCGTCAGTCCCCGGTACGCCGACGACCTCGCCGCGGCCATGGGCGACGAGCCACGCGTGACGGCGGTCCTCCTGACGGCCGACGACGAGGCCGCGCACCACCGCCTCGCCCAGCGCGAGACCGGCGACGAGCTCGCCCGCCACGTCGAGCGCAGCGACCGCGCCGCCGTCGAGCTCGAGCGCGGCTGCCCGCCCTCGGTCCACCGCCTCGACACGACGACGGCCGACCCCTCCGCGGTCGCCCGGCAGATCGCCGTCCTCGCCGGCTGGGTCCCGCCCGCGACGCACCCTGCTCGCTGACCCTGCTCGCTGACCCTGCTCGCTGACCCCGCTCGCTGACCCCGCTCCTGACGCCGGCCGATCGCGTGGGCCCGGTGCGTCAGGAGAGGGGGCGGACCGTGCCCAGGGCGTGGGGCTTGCCCGTGCGGGGGTGCCAGGCGGCGAGCTCGAACGTCGCGCCGCCGGTCGGGGCGCGGCGGACGCTCGTCGCGACCGTCGCGGGGAGCAGGACGGGCTTGACGAAGTCGACCGAGCAGACGAAGGCGTCGCCCCGGGCGGGGCCGACGTCCGCGAGCAGGCGGGACGCGGTGTGCATCCCGTGCGCGATGGCCCGGGGGAAGCCGAGCGCCTTGGCCGAGAGCGCGGACAGGTGGATCGGGTTGCGGTCGCCCGAGACCGCGGCGTAGCGCCGGCCGGTGTCCTTGCCGAGCCGCCACTGCCCGGTGGGCAGCGGGGGGTCGAACGGGACGCGCTCGTCGTCGTCGGGCGCCTCGCCGCCCAGCCGCACGCCCTTGGCGAGGTACGTCGAGGTGCCGCGCCAGACGATCTCGTCGTCGACCGTGACGTCCACGACCAGGTCCACCTGGGTGCCGGTCCGGTGGGGCCGCAGGCCGCCTGCCGTCGCGACCACGTCGAGCGTCTCGTCGTACCGGACCGGCCGGTGCTGCTCGACGACGTTCGCGAGGTGCACCATCCCGAGCAGCGGGAGCGGGAAGTCGGAGCGCGCCATGAGGGCCGTCGCGACGGGGAACGCCAGGACGTGCACGAACCCGGGGGGCAGGGTGTCGGCCACGGGCTCCCCGACGAGGCGCTGGAACGCGGCGAGGTGCTCCAGGTCCCCGCGCACGCCCCGCACGCGGTAGGCGACGTCGGGCAGCGCGGTGGGTCCGCCGCCGGTCCGACGAGCCAGTGCCAGGCGCCCGGACGCGGCCGCGCCGCGCGCGTAGAGCCCGCCCAGACCGGGGACGGCCGGCAGGTCGACGAGCGTCACGCGCCCACCACGTTCTGCCCGCACACCCGCAGCGTGCGCCCGAGGATCCCGCCCGCCTGCGGCGAGGACAGGAACGCGACCGCCTCGGCCACGTCGACCGGCAGACCGCCCTGCTGCAGCGAGTTGAGCTGGCGCGCGACCTGGCGCGTCACGGCCGGCATCTTCGCGGTCATCTCGGTCTCGATGAAGCCCGGCGCGACCGCGTTGGCGGTGCCGCCGAACGCCTCGAGCAGCGGCGCGGTCGCGCGGACCATGCCGATCACGCCGCCCTTGGTCGCCGCGTAGTTGGCCTGGCCCCGGTTGCCGGCCAGGCCCGTGGTCGAGGAGATCGAGACGATGCGCGGGGCGTCGGTGAAGTCGCCCGACGTCAGGAGCGCCTCGTTGATCCGCAGCTGCGCGGCGATGTTCACCGCGATCACCGCGTCCCACTGCGCCTCGGTCATGTTGGCGAACAGCTTGTCCCGCGTGATGCCGGCGTTGTGCACGACGACGTCGAGCCGGCCGTGCCGCGCGAGCGCGTGCTCGAGGATGCGCGCACCCGCGTCCGGCGCGGTGATGTCGAGCTGCAGCGCCGTGCCGCGGACCGCGTTGGCGACACCCGTGAGCTGCTCGCCCGCGGTCGGCACGTCGACCGCGACCACCGTCGCGCCGTCGCGGGCCAGCGTGCGCGCGATCGATGCGCCGATCCCGCGCGCCGCGCCCGTCACGACCGCCACGCGGCCGGTGAGCGGCTTCTCCCAGTCGGCGGGCAGGGCGCCCGCCGCGGTGTCGACCGCGAGGAGCTGGCCGTGCACGAACGCCGAGCGGGTCGAGAGCAGGAACCGGAGCCCGCCGACGACCGACGGTGCCGTCACCGGCACGCCCTCGGCGAGCACCAGGCCGTTGGCGGTCGTGCCGCCGCGGGACTCCTTGGCGATGGTGCGCACCACGGCGTCGACGCCCTGCCGCGCGGCGGCCACGGCGGGCGCGTCGTCGGACGTGGCTGCGCGCGAGAGCGTCACGACGCGGCCACCGCGGCCGAGGCCCTTGAGGGTGCTCGCGGCCGCGAGCAGCGGCGCGTGCAGCTCGTCGGGGTGCTCGAGCCCGGTGAGCACGGCCACCACCGCGGCGTACCGCCGGTCCGGCGCGGGGTGGCGGTGCACCTCGAGACCCCAGCCGGGACCCTCTCCCGTCTCCGACGAGGCCGCGCCCGACAGCAGGGCGGCGACGGCGTCGGCGTCCGCGCCGGTGCCCAGCACGAGCACCGTCCCGTCGACGAGCGGCTGGTCCGGCGCCCAGCGCCGCAGCGGCACCGCGGGGGAGAACCCGAGCAGCCCGGAGAGCTTGGCGGACAGGGTCGCGGTGATCGGGTTCGCCATGGTCACGCCGCCTCGAGGATCGCGGTGAGGCCGAGACCGCCGGCCGCACAGACGGACACCAGCGCGCGCGGCGTGCCGCCGTCGCGCTGCTTGCGCAGGTGGAGCTCCTTCGCGACCGTCGCGACG
Organism: Cellulomonas fulva; assembly: GCF_018531375.1. NCBI lineage: Bacteria > Bacillati > Actinomycetota > Actinomycetes > Micrococcales > Cellulomonadaceae > Cellulomonas > Cellulomonas fulva. The sequence continues at coordinate 1,566,265 of NZ_JAHBOH010000001.1, forward strand.
ATGCGACCGCCCGTGGCCGCGAACGGGTGGCCCGCCGCGAGCGACGACCCGTGCACGTTGAGCCGGTCGCGGTCCACGCTGCCGAACGCACCGTCGAGCCCCAGGCGCTCGCGGCCGAACTCGGGCGACTCCCAGGCCGCGAGGGTCGTCAGGACCGTCGACGCGAACGCCTCGTGGATCTCGACGAGGTCCAGGTCCGCGAGCGCGAGCCCCTGGCGCGCGAGCAGCCGCGGCACCGCGAAGGCCGGGGCCATGAGCAGGCCGTCCTCGCCGTGCACGAAGTCGACCGCGCCGGCCTCGGCGTCGACCACGACGGCCAGGGGCGTGAGGCCGTGCTCGGCCGCCCACGCGTCGGACCCGAGCAGGACGGTGGACGCGCCGTCGGTGAGGGGGGTCGAGTTGCCCGCCGTCATGGTCGCGGGCGCGTCGAGCCCGGTGCCGAACGTCGGCCGGAGCGCGGCGAGCTTCTCGAGCGAGGTGTCCGGGCGCAGGTTCCCGTCGATCGTCTGACCGCGGTACGGCGTGACGAGGTCGTCGAAGAACCCGCTGTCCCACGCGGCCGCGAGGCGCTGGTGCGAGGCGAGCGCGACCTCGTCCTGCGCCTCCCGCGTGACCTGCCACTGCGCGGTGGTCAGCGCCTGGTGCTCGCCCATCGACAGGTGCGTGCGGGGCTCGCCGGTGGACGGCGCGACGGGCGCGAGGTCCTTGGGCCGGATCCGCGCGAGCGCGGCGAGCTTCTGGCCGGGGGTCGTGGCGCGCGACAGGTCGAGCAGCGCGCGGCGCAGGCGGTCGGTCACGACGATCGGTGCGTCGGACGTCGAGTCGACACCGCCCGAGACCGCCGACTCGAGCTGGCCGAGGCGGATCTTGTTCGACAGCGAGACGAGCGTCTCGAGGCCGGTCGCGCACGCCTGCTGCACGTCGTACGCCGGCGTGGTGGCCGCGAGCGACGAGCCGAGGACGGCCTCCCGCGTGAGGTTGAAGTCGCGGCTGTGCTTGAGCACCGCCCCGGCTGCGACCTCGCCGATCCGCTCGCCCTGCAGGCCGTACCGCGCGACCAGCCCTTCGAGCGCCGCCGTGAGCATGTCCTGGTTCGACGCGTGGGCGTAGCGACCGCCCGCCCGCGCGAAGGGGATCCGGTTGCCGCCCAGGACCAGTGCGCGGCGGGGCGTGCCGGGTGCTGCCGTCTTCTCGGGTGCCATGCGATGGCGCTCCTCTCGCGTCGTCGCGATCAGCGGGTCGGGCCCTCGTGTCGAGGGACCTTCGTCCTCCGGTGGTGTCCAGAACTCACAGTACCTGATACCTTCGGTTTCGTGAGTCCGATCACACCGGGCGCCTCGACGACGAGGGCGACCCCCAGGCCTGCCCCCCCGGGGCCCTCAGTCCCGCACGTCGACCCGTTCGCGGTCGACGGGCGGTCCGCGCGCTGGGTCGACCACCGCGAGGCCCGCCGCGCCGAGCTGGTCCGCATCGCGCGGCGCACGGTCCACCACCGCGGGCCCGACGTCTCCATGGAGGAGATCGCGACCGCCGCGGGGACGTCCAAGTCGATCGTCTACCGCTACTTCTCGGACAAGACCGGGCTGCAGATCGCGGTCGCCGAGGCCGTGGTGCTGCAGATCCAGGGCGCGCTCGAGGGCGTGCTCCGCGTCGCGCCGACGCCGCGCGACGGCCTGCGCGCGATGGTCGCCGTCTACCTCGAGATGATCGAGTCCTCGCCGAACGTCTACGCGTTCGTCACCCGCGACGGCTCCGTCGAGTCCGGCGGCCCGCTGGGGCACTTCCTGGACTCCGTCACGCACCTCGTCGCGCTGCCGTTCGCGCGCGTCCTCGCGGACGGCGACGCGCACGCGTCCGACGAGGCTGCGTCCGACGAGCGCGCGTCCGACGAGGCTGTGTCCGACGAGGCTGTGTCCGACGAGCGCGCGTCCGACGAGGCTGTGTCCGACGAGGCTGTGTCCGACGAGGTCGCGCCCGACGAGGTCGCGCCCGACGAGGCTGCGCGCGACGACCAGCCGTCCGCACCTCTCGCCGTCCACGACGCGCTCGCCGCCGACCCCGCGACCGCCGCGCGCAGCGCGCTGGCCGAGGCGTGGGCCGCCGGCGCGGTCGGCTTCGTGCGTGGCGCCGGCGAGTGGTGGATGGCCCACCGCGACGAGGCCGGCACGCCGGACCGCGAGACCCTCACCGCGCAGGTCGCGGCCTGGCTCTGGGCCGGGCCGGTCGGCCTGCTGGCCCGCGAACGCACCACCCGCACGCCCTGGGAGATCCGATGACCGCCACGACCGACGCCCGGCAGGGCACCACCCGCACCCCGGCGCCGCGCGTCGCCCTCTCCTCGACGGCGGACCCGCGGGTCGACGTCGCGGCGCTCACCGAGCAGCTGCTCGGCCAGTACGCGGAGCTGCGCCGTGGGGCGCGGGCGGTCGCGGGCGAGCCGGACTTCCAGAAGATCGAGGGGCTGCCGATGCCGGAGCAGCGCGAGCGCGTGCTGCACCAGCTGCGCGAGCTCGTCGCGCACCACGACGTCCTGCGCGCGTTCCCCTCCCGCCTGGGCGGCGCCGACGACCACGGCGGCAGCCTCGCGCGGTTCGAGGAGCTCGTCGCGGGCGACCCGTCGCTGCAGATCAAGGCGGGCGTGCAGTGGGGGCTGTTCGCGAGCGCGATCCTGCACCTGGGCACCGCGTTCCACCACGACACGTTCCTGCCGGACGCGATGTCGGTCGCCGTGCCCGGCGCGTTCGCGATGACGGAGGCCGGCCACGGCTCGGACGTCGCGGCGATCGGCACCACCGCGGAGTACGACCCGGCGACGCAGGAGTTCGTGATCCACACGCCGTTCCGTGCGGCGTGGAAGGACTACCTGGGCAACGCGGGCCTGCACGGGACCGCGGCGGTGGTCTTCGCGCAGCTCGTCACCGCGCCGGCCGGCGCGCAGCGGGTCAACCACGGCGTGCACGCCTTCTACGTGCCGATCCGTGACGCGGCGACGGGCGAGTTCCTGCCGGGCGTCGGCGGGGAGGACGACGGGCTCAAGGGCGGGCTCAACGGCATCGACAACGGCCGCCTGCACTTCGACCACGTCCGGGTCCCGCGCACGCACCTGCTCAACCGGTACGGCGACGTCGCGCCGGACGGGACGTACTCGTCGTCGATCGCGAGCCCCGGGCGCCGGTTCTTCACCATGCTCGGCACGCTGGTGCAGGGCCGCGTCTCGCTCGACGGCGCCGCCGCCAACGCGAGCAAGCTCGCGCTGGGCATCGCGGTGCGGTACGGCAACGAGCGTCGCCAGTTCGCGGGCGCCGGGCCCGACGAGGTGGTGCTCCTCGACTACCAGCGGCACCAGCGCCGCCTGCTCCCGCTGCTCGCGGAGACGTACGCGACGACCTTCGCGCACGAGGAGCTGCTGGCCGCGTTCGACGAGGTCTTCTCCGGCCGGGGCGAGACGCCCGAGGGTCGGGAGGACCTGGAGACGCTCGCCGCGACGCTGAAGCCGACGTCCACGTGGCTCGCGATGCGCACCATCCAGGAGTGCCGGGAGGCCTGCGGCGGGGCGGGGTACCTGGCCGAGAACCGCCTGGTCGGGCTGCACCAGGACCTCGACGTCTACGTGACGTTCGAGGGCGACAACACCGTGCTGTACCAGCTCGTCGGGAAGCGCCTCCTGACGGACTACGCCAAGGCGCTGCGGTCCGGGGGTGCCGGCGACGTCGCGCGGTACGTCGCGGACAAGGCCGTGCACCGCACGCCGCTGGTCCGCGCCGCCCAGACCCTCGCCGACGTCGGAGACGCGCGCCGCTCGGCGGGTCAGCTGCGCGACGAGGACACGCAGCGCGAGCTGCTCACCGAGCGCGTCGAGGTCATGGTCGCGGACCTGGCCGCGGCGCTGCGGCCCGCCGCCAAGCTGCCGCCGGCCGAGGCGGCGTCCCTGGTCAACTCGCACCAGCACGAGCTCATCGAGGCGGCCCGCGCGCACGCCGAGCGCGTGCAGTGGGAGGCGCTGACGCGCGGGGTGCACGCCGCGACCGACCCGGGCACGCAGCAGGTGCTCACCTGGCTGCGGGACCTGTTCGGGCTCACGCTCGTCGAGCGGCACCTGGCCTGGTACCTGGTGAACGGGCGGCTCTCCGCCGGCCGGGCCCGCACGGTCTCGTCGTACATCGACCGGCTGCTGGTGCGGCTGCGGCCGCACGCCCAGGACCTGGTCGACGCGTTCGGCTACGGGCCCGAGCACCTGCGGGCCCCCATCGCGTCCGGGCAGGAGGCGCAGCGGCAGGACGAGGCGCGCGCCTACTACCGCGCCGAGCGCGCGGCCGGCCGCGAGGCGGTCCCGGAGAAGCACGTGCGCTGAGCCGTCCCCGACGCCCGCGCGCGGCGCCGCGCGTGCCCTGGCCGCGCGTCGTCGGGCGCGGCAGGATGGGCCGCACGGGGGCGGCGCTCGACCGCCCGGGTCCACGGGAGGTCCCGATGTCGCAGCAGCAGGTCGAGCAGGGCAACGGCGTCAGCTGGCGGATGATCCTGGGGATCGTCGTGCTCGTGGCCGCGGTGGTCCTGATCGCGCAGAACTCGCAGGACGCGCCGGTGCACATCTTCTGGATGAACGTGACGATGCCGCTGTGGGTGCTGCTCGCCATCACGTTCGTCCTGGGCGGGCTGACGGGCTGGCTGCTCAAGGCCCGCCGCGTCAAGCGCGCGGGCTGACCCGCCGCGGGGTCAGGCGTCCCGGCGGTGGGCCGGGCGGTGGCGTGTGCGCGCGCGCACCGCGACGAGCCCGGCGCCGAGCGCGAGCGCGCCGATCCCGAGCGCGAGGCCGGGCGCGGGCGAGCCGCCCGTGGTGGCGAGCGCGTCGCCGCCCGAGGTGTCGTCCGGGCCGTCGGCCAGCACCTCGGAGTCCACGGACGGCGAGGCCGTCGGCGTCGGGCCGAGCACCTGGACGTCCCGCGTCGGGGAGGCCGAGGGCGCCGGCGGGGTCGGCGCGCCCGTCTCCTCGTCGACCGGGCCAGGGGCAGGGGGCGTGGCGGACGGGGTGCCGGTGGGCTCGTCGGTCGGCGGTGCGGGGGTGGGCGTGGGCGACGCGGTCGCCGAGGGGGAGGTCGAGGGGGACGCCGAGGGCGTCGGCCGCGCGGACGGGGTGGTGGTCGGGGTCGGCGTCTGCCGCGGGGGCGGAGGCAGGTAGGGCGTCGTCGTCGGCGAGGGCGTCGGCGACGGCGTGGGCGTGCAGTCCGGGGAGCGGCTCGGGCGCGGGCTGGGCGTGGGGGAGGCGGACGGCGTCGGTGACGGGGTCGGCGTGGTGGTGCACACCGGGGGCTGGTCGCCCTCGCCGTAGTGCTCGTCGTACCCGCTGACCTGCACCCACGTGACGCACGCGCCCGCCGGGACGCCCACCTCCGGCCACGTGACGCTCGAGCGCCCGACGAACCTGCCGGTCCCCGTGCCCGGCTCGACGTGCAGGTTCGCGGAGCCGAGGCGTCCACCGACGGCGTAGGCGACGTTCACGTGGTCGTACGCGCGCAGCTCGTCGCCGGCGGGCAGCACCAGGGCGGTCGGGGTGACCGCGTAGGGGGGCGTGCCGTCGGACCCGCCCGCCACGGCGCCGGTCCAGCCGCCGAGCAGGAGGAGGGTGGTGAGAGCAGGGACGGCGGCGGTGCGCGGGTGCATGGTCCTCGAATCGGGCGAAGCCGGTGAAACGGGTGCACCGGACGAAACGGGCGGATGGGCCGCGGGAGAGACTAGGGCGAACCGGGCGCGGGGTCCACGCCGTCACCCGAATGGACGCATGTCCAGGACAGCGGGCCGCTGAGTCGTGTACGGTGCAAACCGGCTGGTCGGTATGGCGGTGCAGGACTGCAACGGGACTGCGGCGCTACGGCTGCGGTCGGGCAGGTCGCGGCGCCGGACGGTCACCGCGTCGCGCCGGACGGGCGGGACGGGACGGACGTTCTCGACGAGGAGGCGGCGTGCGCTTCACGGGCAGGGTGGCCCTGGTGACCGGGGCGAGCCGGGGCATCGGCCTCGCCACCGTCGAGCGCCTGGTCCGCGAGGGGGCCTCCGTCACGATGACCGGCCGGCACGCGGAGACGCTGGACGAGGCGGAGGCGCGGCTGGGGCCGGACCGGGTGCTGGCGGTCGCGGGCAAGGCGGACGACGCCGAGCACCGCGCGGCCGCGGTGCGTGCGACCGTCGAGCGGTTCGGTGGGCTCGACCACCTGGTGAGCAACGTGGGGATCAACCCGGTGCACGGCCCGCTGCTGCGCACGGAGCCGGGCGCGGCGGCCAAGATCCTGCAGGTCAACCTGCTCGCAGCGCTCGACTGGGTCCGCGAGTGCGTCGACGCCGGCCTGGGGGAGCGGGACGGCGCCTCCGTGGTGTGCACCGCGTCGGTCGCCGGCCTCGCGGCCAGCCCCGGCATCGGGATGTACGGCGTCTCGAAGGCCGCGCTGCTCAACCTGGTCCAGCAGCTCGCGGTCGAGCTCGCGCCGCGGGTCCGGGTCAACGCGGTCGCCCCGGGCATCGTGCGCACGCGCCTGGCGACCGCGCTCGTCGCGGGCCGGGAGGAGGAGGCGCTCGCCGCCTACCCCCTGGGTCGCCTGGGCGAGCCGGCGGACGTCGCGGGCCCGATCGCCTTCCTGCTCTCGTCGGACGCCTCCTGGGTGACGGGACACGCGCTCGTCGTCGACGGTGGCGCGTCCGTGCGGCCGGTGGGGTGAAGGATGGGCGCATGAGGCAGACGAGTGTCGTCGAGGACGTCATGCAGGCCGCGCTGGAGCTGTTCGCCGCCCAGGGCTACGCCAACACCTCGGTGCAGCAGGTCGTGGAGTCGGCGGGCGTGACCAAGGGTGCGCTCTACCACTACTTCCAGTCGAAGGACGACCTGCTCTTCACGATCTACGAGCGGATGCTCACGGTCCAGACCGACCGCATGAACGCGATCATCGCGCGGGGCGGACCGGTCGAGGAGACGCTGCGCGCGGTGTGCCTCGACGTGGTCGAGACGTCGGTGGACTTCCTGCTCGAGGGCACCGTGTTCTTCCGCAGCCAGCACATGCTCACGGCACCGCGCCAGCAGGAGGTCACGCGGCGACGGCGCGCGTACCACGACACGTTCGCGGGGCTCCTGGAGCGGGGCCAGCAGGAGGGGGTCTACCGCACGGACATCCCGCGCAGCGTGATGGTCGCGCACTTCTTCTCCGACCTGCACTACCTGTCCTACTGGTTCCGGCCCACCGGGGCCGAGGGCAAGACCGAGCTCGCCGAGCAGCTCACGGACCTGTTCCTGGTGTCCGTGTCCGCCCGGGCGACGCAGCCCGCGGCGCCACCCGGCGCCGCGGTCCACGCGCAGGGGTAGTCGAGGGGTGGGGCCGTGCAGGCATGGCAGGTGACGTCGCTGGGGGAGCCCGACGAGGCGCTGCGGCTGGTCGAGGTCGACCGGCCGGTGCCGGGACCGGGAGAGGTCCGGGTCGCCGTGCGGGCCGTGGGGATCAACTTCGCGGACGTCCTGCTGTGCCGGGGGGAGTACCAGGTCCGCCCGGCGTTGCCCTTCTCCCCGGGGATCGAGCTGTGCGGCGTCGTCGAGCAGGTCGGTCCGGACGTGACGCGCGTGAGCGTCGGTCAGAGGGTGGTCGCGTCCCTGATCGGCGCGCTGGCGCAGGAGGTCGTCGTGCCGCAGTCCGCGGTGCACGCGGCGCCCGACGAGCTCAGCGACGCCGAGGCGTCGGTGCTGACCGTGTCCTTCCACACCGCGTGGTTCGCGCTGCACCGGCGGGCGCAGCTCCGGGCGGGCGAGACCGTCGTGGTGCACGCGGCCGCCGGCGGGGTCGGGCTCGCGGCGGTGCAGCTCGCGGCCGCCGCCGGTGCCCGCGTCGTGGCGGTGGTCGGCGGCGCCGCGAAGGGCGACGCGGCGCGACGAGCCGGCGCGCACGTCGTCGTCGACCGGGGCACCGAGGACCTGGCCGGGGCGCTCCTCGCGGCCACCGACGGCCGCGGCGCGGACGTCGTCGTCGACCCGGTGGGCGGCGACGCCTACGACGCGTCGACGCGCGCGGTGGCGCTCGACGGCCGGATCGTGCTGGTCGGGTTCGCCGGCGGCCGCGTGCAGGAGGTGCGGCCCGGCCACGTGCTGGTCAAGAACTACAGCGTGCTGGGGCTGCACTGGGCGCTGTACCTGCAGCGCCGCCCGGACCTGGTGGACCAGGCGCACGACGAGCTGCTGCGCCTGGTCGCGGGCGGGCTGCGACCGGTCGTGGCGGACGTGGTGCCCTGGGAGCGGGCGCCGGAGGCGCTCACGCGCCTGGCGGCGGGCCGGACCGTGGGCCGGCTCGCGGTCGGTCTCGCATGACCGCGGGTTCGCTCGTCGGGCGCGTCGCGCTGGTGAGCGGCGGTGCCCGCGGCCTCGGGGCCGCGTACGTGCGCGCGCTGCACGCGGCGGGTGCGTCCGTGGTCGTCGGCGACGTGCGGGACGACGAGGGTGCGGCCCTGGCCGCCGAGCTCTCGGGCGGTCCGGTCGGCTCGCACGGCTCACACGGCTCACACGGCTCGCACGGCGCGCTCGGGACGGTGCGGTTCGTGCACCTGGACGTGACCGACGAGGGCGACTGGGCGGCCGCCGTCGACGCGGCCGTCGCGCTCGGCGGGCTGCACGCGCTCGTGAACAACGCGGGCATCGCGAACGCGGGCCGGATCGAGCGCTACGGCCGCGACCAGTGGGACGCGGTGATCGCCGTGAACCTCACGGGCACGTACCTGGGCGTGCGCGCCGCGGTCGGCGCCATGCGCGCCGGCGGGGGCGGCTCGATCGTCAACGTCTCCTCGGTCGAGGGCATGCGGGGCGATGCGGCGCTGCACGGGTACGTCGCCTCCAAGTTCGGGGTCCGGGGGCTGACGAAGTCGCTCGCCGTCGAGCTGGGGCGGGACGGGATCCGGGTGAACTCCGTGCACCCCGGGTTCGTGCAGACGCCCATGACGGCGGGCCTCGACGAGTCGCGGCAGCGGATCCCGCTCGGTCGGGTGGCCGTGCCGGCCGACGTCGTCGGGGCGGTCATGTTCCTGGTCGGCGACGCCTCGGCGTACGTCACCGGCACCGAGCTCGTGGTCGACGGCGGGATGATCGCCGGCGTACCGCACGCCTGACCACGACGGTCGGCGGGTCACAGGAAGGACACGATTGGATGCCTGTTCCCTCCGGCCCATACCGTCCGGTCGGTTTCTGTCGTACGCTGCCTAGCACGTTCCGACACGACGAGGTGCCGATGACTGATGCGAGCGGTCCCCGAGACCGTCCGGACCCCCGCCCGGCGCGGCTGCGCGTGCGCGGCCTCGGGGTGCGGTTCGGCGGTCTCGACGCCCTGACCGACGTGGGCCTCGAGGTCGCCGAGGGCGAGGTCGTCGGGCTCATCGGACCCAACGGCGCGGGCAAGACGACGCTCTTCAACGTCGTGTGCGGGCTCGTGCGGCCCACGGCCGGAGACGTCGAGATCGCGGGTGCCCCGGCGCCGCGCCGCCCGGACCGCCTGCTGGCCGCGGGCGTCGCCCGCACGCTGCAGGGCGTCGGCGTGCTGCCGAGCCTCACGGTGCTGGAGAACGTGCTCGTCGCGGTGCTGGACCGGACGGACCGCGACGAGCGGGCGGCGGGCGCGCTCGAGCGCGTCGGCCTGCCGCACGTCGCCGGGCGGACCGTGGGCGCGCTGCCGTACCCCGAGCAGAAGCGGGTCGCGCTCGCGCGCGCGCTCGCCACGGCCCCCCGCCTCCTGCTCCTCGACGAGCCGGCGGGCGGGCTCGGCCCGCAGGACGTCGCGGACCTGGGCGCCACCGTGCGCGAGGTCGCGGGGCAGGGGTGCGCGGTGCTGCTCGTCGAGCACCACGTCGACTTCGTCATGAGCGTCTGCGACCGCGTCGTGGTGCTCGACTTCGGCCGGGTGATCGCGGCGGGGCTGCCCGACGAGGTGCGGCGCGACCCCGCGGTCGAGCAGGCCTACCTGGGGATCGAGGTCGCGCGGTGACCGCGCTCGACGTGCGCGGGCTCGTCGCCGGCTACGGCGGCGACCCGGTGCTGGACGGGGTGGACGTGCACGTCGGGGACGGCGAGGTCGTCGCGCTGCTCGGCGGCAACGGCGCGGGCAAGACGACGCTGCTGCGGGCCGTCACCGGGCTCCTGCCCGCGGCGGGCCGCGTGACCCTGGGCGACGAGGTGCTCACGGGCCTGCCCACCGAGGAGCGCGTGCGGCGCGGGCTCGCGCACGTCCCCGAGGGCCGGGGCGTCGTCACCGAGCTCACGGTGGACGAGAACCTGCGGCTGGGCGGCCTGTGGCGGCACGATGCGGCGGGCCTCACGGCGGCCGTGGCCGAGCAGTACGAGCGGTTCGAGCCGCTCGCGCGACGGCGGTCCGCGTTCGGCCACCAGCTCTCGGGCGGCGAGCGGCAGATGCTCGCGCTGGCCCGCGCCCTGGTGGCCCGCCCGCGGGTGCTGCTCCTCGACGAGCCGTCCCTGGGCCTGGCGCCCCAGGTGGTCCTCAGCATCCTGGGCACGCTGCGCACGCTGTGCGACGAGACCGGCCTGACCGTCCTGCTCGCGGAGCAGAACGCCGCCGGGGCGCTGTCCGTCGCCGACCGCGGGCTCGTGCTCCAGCTCGGTGCGGTCGTCGCGGACCGTCCCGCGCTCGTCCTCGCGGACGACACCACCCTCCGGCACGCCTACCTCGGGTTCTAGGAGGGCTCATGGACAGGTTCGTCTTCCTGGTCGGCACCGGCGTCGCCCGGGGCGTCGTGCTCGCGCTGTTCGCGCTCTCGCTGGTGCTCATCTGGCGCTCGACGCGCATCGTCAACTTCGCCGCGGGAGCCATGGCGGTCGTGTGCTGCTACGTCGCGCTCGCGGTCACCACCGTCACGGGCAGCTACTGGCTCGGCCTGCTCGCGGCGGTCGCGTGCGGCGCGCTGCTCGGCGTGGGCGTGGAGCGCGGCGTGATGCGGTTCGCCTCCGACCGGTCGCCGCTGTCCGGCGTGATCCTCGCGGTCGGCGTGGTGATGATCCTGCAGGCGCTCGTCGGGATCGTCGCCGGACCGCAGTACCGGCCCGTGCCGACGCCGTTCGACGACCGGGCCCTGCAGGTGGCGGGGGTCCCGCTGCTGTCGCCCTACGACCTGTTCGTCGTGGTCGTCGCGCTGGCGCTGATGGGCGGCCTGCGGCTGCTGTTCGGCCGCACCACGCTGGGGCTGCAGCTGCGCGCCGCGGCCTTCGCGCCCGAAGTCTCGCGGCTGCTCGGCGTGCGGGTGGCGCGCATGCGCACGCTCGGCTGGGTGCTCGCGTCCGCCGTCGGCGGGCTGGCGGCGCTGCTCGCGGTGCCGGGCGGGCTGGGCCTCAACCCGCACGCGACGGACGCACTGTTCGTCGGGGCGTTCGCCGTCGCCGTGATCGGCGGGCTGGACTCGCCCGCCGGGGCCGTGGTGGGCGGTCTGCTCGTCGGCGTGGTCCTGACGCTGGTCACCGGCTACCTCGGCGCGGGCGTCGCGCCCGTCGCGCTCCTGATCCTGCTCGTCGTGGTGCTGGTGGTCCGGCCGACGGGGCTGTTCGCGACCGTGGAGGCGAGGCGGGTATGACCAGCTCGACGACGACGCGGGACGCCGCCCCGGCCGGTGACGAGGTGCGCGGGGCACTCCCGCGGGCAGCGCGGCCGCGGGTGCGCCGGACGGTCGCCCGGGCGGTGCTCGTGGTGCTCCTGGTGGTCGCGGGGACCTTCCTGCTCGACCCGTACCGCAACTACCTGCTCGCCCTCGTCGGGGCGTACCTGTGCGCCACGGCCGGCCTGGGGCTCCTGGTCGGCCGGTCCGGGCAGCTCTCGCTGGGGCACGCCGCGCTCATGGCCGCCGGCGGCTACGGCTACGCCCTGACCGCCGGTGCGGCCGCCGACCTGCCCGACGGGCTGCGGACCGTGCTCGGCCTGCTGGTCGCGGTGGTCGTCGCGGCCGTCGTCGGGCTGCTCGTCGGGCTCGCGGGCGCACGGCTGCACGGCCCGTACCTCGCGGGACTGACGCTCGCGCTGGTGATGGCGCTGCCCGCGATCACGACGACGGTGCCCGGCCTCGGCGGCGACCGCGGGCTGACCGTGCCGTTCCAGCCGGTTCCGGACGCGCTCGACGCCGTGATCGCGCTCGAGCAGTGGCAGGCGTGGGTGGTGGCCGTGGTCGCCGGTGTCGTCGTGACCGCGCTCGTGCTCGTCGACGCCGGGCGCACGGGGGTGCGCCAGCGCGCGGTCCGGGACGACGAGGTCGCGGCCGCGCTCGCGGGCGTGCCGGTCGGCCGCACCAAGGTGGTCGCGTTCGTGCTCTCCGCGGCCGCCGCGGGCGTCGGCGGCGCGCTGCTCTGCTTCGTCACGCAGAACGTCTCGCCCGGCGCGTTCACCGTCTCGCTGTCGCTCCTGCTCCTGGTCGGCGTCGTGGTGGGCGGCGTCGGTCGGCTCGCCGGCGCGGTGGTCGGCGCCGTCCTCGTCGTGGTGCTGCCCTGGCTCGTCTCGCTGCTCACCGAGGCGCTGCCGCTGGGCGCCGAGCTGGCCCGGCGCCTCGACGGCAACCTCGCGCTCCTGCTGTTCGGCGTGCTGCTCGTCGTGCTCACCGTGCTCGCGCCGGAGGGCGTGGCGGGCGCGGTCTCGCGTCGTCGCGCGGCACGTCGTCGTGCGGCGCGTCGTCCCGGACGGGAGGCCCCTTGACCGATCGAGGACCTGCGCACCACCTCCGACGCCGCACGTCATCCCGGCGGCCCCTCGCTCAGCCCTTCTCACAGCCCGCTCCACCCCTGCTACCCGAAGGACGGACGACGATGTCACGCTCCGCAGCACAGCAGCCCTTCACCCGACCGCGCGCGACCGCCGTCGCGGCCGTCGCCGCGCTCGCCCTCGGCGGCCTGGCGGCCTGCAGCACGCCCGAGGCCGAGGCCGCCGACACGCCCGGCGTCACCGACGACACGGTGACGATCGGGGCGCACACCCCGCTCACCGGTCCGGCCGCCGCGGGCTACAGCTCGATCTCGGCGGCCGCGACCGCGTACTTCGAGTACCTCAACGCGCAGGGCGGGATCCACGGCCGCTCGATCGAGTACGTCGTCAAGGACGACTCGTACAACCCGGCGACCACCTCGACGGTGGTGCGCGACCTGGTGCAGAACGAGGACGTGTTCGCGATCGTCAACGGCCTCGGCACGCCCACCCACCTGGCCGTGCTCGACTACCTCAACAAGCAGGGCGTGCCGGACCTCTTCGTCGCGTCCGGCTCGGCCTCGTTCAACCAGCCCGAGGCGATGCCCTGGACCTTCGGGTTCAACACCGACTACGTCACCGAGGGCAAGGTGCTCGCGCACTACGTGGCGGAGCAGCACCCGGACGAGACCTACTGCCTGCTGCGGCAGGACGACGAGTTCGGGGAGGACCTCGCGTCGGGCATCGGCCACGGCGTCGAGCTGGCGTCGGTCCAGACGTACGCGGTGTCCGACGACGACGTCACGGCGCAGATCGGCGCGATGCAGGCGGCGGGCTGCACCGTGAACTTCCTGGCGACCGTGAACGGCTTCACCGCCATGGCGATCGGCACCGCGGCGCAGATGAAGTACCCCGCGACGTGGGCGACGTCCTCGTCCGGCGGGGACTACCCGACCCTGGTCGGGTTCCTGGGCGAGGACCTCGGCCCGGTCCTGCTCGAGGGCCTGGTCTCGACCAACTACCTGCCCTTCGGGGCGTCGGACGAGTGGGTGACGCTCTTCCAGCAGGTGAACGACGAGTACAACGACGGGGCCCCGTTCACGGGCAACACCATCTACGGGATGTCCGTCGCGTACACGTTCGCGGAGGCGCTCCTGCGTGCCGGGGAGGACCCGACCCGCGACTCGTTGGTGGCGGCGCTGGAGTCCGGTGACGTCACCGGCAACGGGGTCCTGCCGCTCGCGTTCTCCGCCGACGACCACTCCGCGTTCCACGGCGCCGGCATCACCGAGGTGCACGACGGGGTGCAGGCCTACGTGGACGGGCAGGTGCTCACGACCGACGCGGCGGACGGGGGCGTGGAGCCGTTCGACGGCGCCGCGGTGCCCCTCGCGAACGCGGGCGTCCCGACCGAGTGAGCCCGGTCAGCACACCGGACGCCCAGCGCGCACACGCTGGGCGTCCGGTGCTGGTCGGCTGACGACCGGTCGGCTGACGACCGGTCGGCTGACGACCGGTCAGCCGACGACGGGTCAGCTGACGACCGGCCAGCCGGCGGAGTCCCAGCTCAGGCGGTTGATGCCGAGGCGGGCATCCCCGGCGTCGGTGTAGTAGTGGTAGAAGAGCACGGTCCCGTCGCCGTCGGTCAGCGTGGCCGAGTGCCCCGGGCCGTGGATCGAGCCGTGGCCCGCGAGGATCTGCGTGCCCCCGCCGTTGGTCAGGGCCGTGCCGTTGCGGTCGACGTACGGGCCGTTGACCGACGTCGACCGACCGACGGCGATGCGGTAGGTGCTGGCCGCGCCCTGGCAGCACGCGTCGAAGGAGACGAACAGGTAGTAGTACCCGCCGCGGTAGTAGATGTCCGGCGCCTCGATCCCGGCGCTGCGCGTGGCGAGCGACGTCATCGAGGTGCCCGAGCGCAGGCCGGTGGACGGGTTGATCGCGACGAGCTTGATGCCGGACCAGAACGACCCGAAGCTCAGCCACCAGCGGCCCTGCTCGTCCACGACGAGGTCGGGGTCGATCGCGTTGTAGCCGCTCGAGTCGGTGCTGGACACCACGAGGCCGCGGTTGGTCCAGGTGCCGGGGTTCCCGCTCGGGCTCGTGGCGAGGTAGATGCCGGAGATGGAGTGGCCGAACTGCTTGGACGCCGAGTAGTACAGGTAGAACTGGCCGTTGTGGTAGGACAGGTCCGGCGCCCACATGTCGCCCGTGGTGTACGCCGACGTCCAGGGGGTGCCGCCCGGGAAGGCGGCGCCGACGTCCCTCCAGGACGTGCGGTCCGACGAGGTCTTGAGCGGGACGCCGCGGCCCGTGGTCGCGACGAGGTACGTGCCGTCGGGGCGCTTCACCACGGTCGGGTCGTGCGCCCACGTCGCGCCGGTGACCGCGCCCGGACCCGGGTACGACGAGGGGGTCGACCACCGCTGGTTCGTGGCGCCGGTGCAGGTCCACAGCAGGACCGCGGTGCCGTTGGCGGTCCGGCGCCCGTCGACGTCGAGGCACAGGCCGGACTGCGTGTGGACCAGGCTCCCGTTCGCGCCCCAGGCGAACCGCTGGTTGGCGCCGCCGGTGCAGCTCCAGGAGATCAGCGCGGTCCCGGCGGTGGTGCCCCAGTTCAGGGCGTCGAGGCACCGGGTGCCGTCGAACGTCCGCAGCTCACCGGCCGACGTGAGCGTCCAGCCCTGCCCGGCGACGCCGTTGCAGTCCCAGATCTGGATGTTCGCGCCGGGCGTCGCGTCGTTGCCGGCGACGTCGAGGCAGCGCCCCGACTGCGCGGACACGAGCGGGGTGCCGGCGGCCTGCGCGGCGGGTGCGAGCGCCGTGACCGCCGTCCCGGCGACCAGGGCCGCGATCGCGGACAGGGAGACCAGCCGGCGCAGCCGGCCGAGGCGTGGTGGGGTCATGGGTGTTCCTCCGTGACGTCGCTGTGACGGGGTCCTGACGACTCGGCGCGAGTGCGCCGTGTTAGCGCTCACAATCCCACCCGTGCGGTTCGCGCGGCACTACCGAAACGTTTTTCCTCGGCGCCGGGGAGTAATCGGTTCGGACCGTTGACGCGCCCGCGCGGGCGGTGGTCGTCTTCGCAGACCTGCGGCATGTGTGCGCTCACATCGATGGAGAGGACCACCCACATGACTTCCCGCCACCTCGTCGGCCCGGCCGCGAGACCTCCGGCGCGCGAGCTCGCGCCGCCCGCCCCGCGTGCTGCACGCGGGGCGGCGCGTCCCGTCGTGCCGCCGCTCGTCGCGCTGCTCCTCGCTGCGGCCCTCGCGGTCGTCGCTCTGCTCGTCGCGCCCGGCCCCGCGGCCCGCGCCGTCGGCGAGGACACGGTGCGCAACCCGCTGCTCGCCGACGGTGCGGACCCGTGGCTGCAGTTCCACGACGGCAACTACTACCTCGCCACGACCACGTGGAGCTCGCAGCTGGTGATGCGCAAGGCTCCGACGCTCGCAGGGCTGCGCACCGCCGCGCCGGTCCACGTCTGGTCGGAGACCGCCGCGGACAGCGGGTTCAACTTCTGGGCGCCCGAGTTCCACCGGCTGAACGGCCCGAACGGGACGCGCTGGTACCTGATGTACACCGCGGGGACCAGCGCCAACCTCGACGGCCAGAAGCTCCGGGTCCTGGAGAGCGCCGGCGACGACCCGATGGGTCCGTACGCGTTCAAGAGCACGCCGATGCCGTCGACCTGGAACATCGACGGCACGTACCTGACCGTCGGCAGCCAGCTCTACCTGCTGTGGTCCGAGTGGCAGGGGCCCGACCAGAGCATCTGGATCTCGCGGATGACCAACCCGTGGACCGTCACCGGCTCGCGCGTGCTGATCTCGCGGCCGACGTACGCCTGGGAGACCCAGGGCGGCCGGACCAACGAGGCGCCGGAGGTGATCCAGCGGAACGGCCGGACGCACGTCGTGTTCTCGGCGAGCTCCTGCAACACCCCGGACTACAAGCTGGGCCTGCTGACCCTCACCGGCGGCGACCCGATGTCCGCGTCGTCGTGGACCAAGCGGTCGACGCCGGTGCTCCAGACGGGCAACGGCGTCTACGGCCCGGGCCACAACGGGTTCTTCCGGTCGCCCGACGGGACGCAGGACTGGCTGGTGTACCACGGCAACGCGAGCAGCAGCCAGGGGTGCGGCAGCACGCGCTCGACCCGCGTCCAGCCCTTCACCTGGGCGTCGGACGGGACCCCGAGCTTCGGCTCGCCGGTGTCGACGTCGACCGACCTCGCCGTGCCGTCAGGGGAGAAGGGGCCGCTCACGGCGGCTGTCGAGGGCGTGGCGTACACGCTCGTGAACCGCAGCACGGGCCGCTGTGCCGGCGTGGCGGGCGGCTCCGGGGCGGACGGCGCGAACATCGCGCAGTACGGCTGCGACCCGACGTCGAGCCGCTGGGTGCTGGACCCCACCGCGGACGGCTACTACCGGCTCGTGAACAAGTCGAGCAACAAGGTCGTCGACGTCGCGAGCTGCGGGTCGGCGGACGGCACCGCGGTGCGCCAGTGGGCCTGGCTCGACAACGCGTGCCAGCAGTGGCAGGTCACGCCGACCTCCGACGGCTGGTCGCGGCTGACCAACCGCGCGACCGGCAAGGTGCTCGACCTCGACTCCTGCGGGGCCGCCGACGCCACCGACATCCGGATCTGGACCTCGAACGGCACGGCCTGCCAGCAGTGGCGGCTCGCGCCGTCCGGCACCGTCGCCGTGGTGAGCAGCCAGAGCGGCAAGGTCGTCGACGTCGCCGACTGCTCCACCGCGAACGGGGCGTCCGTGCGCTCGTGGCCCTGGAACGGCGCCGCGTGCCAGCGGTGGACGTTCGCGCACACCGACAACGGCTACTACCGCCTGCGGCCGGAGTCCGCACCGGGCAGCTGCCTGGTCGTGGCGGGCGGCTCGACGGCCGACGGGGCCGCGCTCCAGCAGGGCTCCTGCTCGGCGTCGGGGAGCCAGTGGCGGATCGAGCCGCTCGCCGACGGCTCGGTGCGCCTGGTGGCGCGGCACAGCGGCAAGGCGCTCGACCTGGCGGGCTGCGGGCTGTCCACCGGGAACGCGCTGGTCCAGTGGTCGTGGCTGGACAACATCTGCCAGCGCTACACGCTGCGCGCGCTGTGACGCGGGCGGCGCCCGGCCGGTCGCGGACCAGACCGTGACGGCCGGGCGCCGCTCTCAGCGCGGCACGGGCGCGGGGGAGTACGTGGCGACGAGCTCGCGCTTCAGCACCTTGCCGGATCCGCCGAGCGGCAGCGTCTCGGTCAGGTGCACCACGCGCGGGAACTTGTACGCCGCGACGCGGGAGCTGGTGAACTCGACGATCTCCTCCGCCGTGGCCTGCCGGCCCGGCATGAGGACCACCGCGGCGTGCACCTCCTGGCCGCGCTGCTCGTCGGGCACCCCGAAGACCGCCGCCTGCGCGACCGCCGGGTGCCGCACCATCACGTCCTCGATCTCGGTGGGGTACACGTTGTAGCCGTTGCGGACGATCATGTCCTTCTTGCGGTCGACGATCGTGACGACGTCGTCCGCGGTCATGGTGCCCAGGTCGCCGGTGCGGAACCAGCCGTCGACGACGACCTCGGCCGTGGCCTCCGGGCGGCCCAGGTAGCCCTTGAACAGGTTGTGGCCGCGGACCACGACCTCGCCGAGCACGTCCGGGCCGAGCAGCTCGATCCGGTCCTCGACGTCCGGGTCGGCGATCGCGACCTCGACGCCCCAGATGGGCCGGCCGACCGTCCCGGGCCGGATCGGCTCGCCCACGTGGTTGAAGGACACCGTCGGGGCCGTCTCGGTCAGGCCATAGCCCTCGTGGACGCTCGCGTCGAACGCGTTCTCGAAGGCCTCGAGGAGCGCGAGGGGGAGGGCGGCTCCGCCGGAGACGGCGTACTTGAGCGTCGGCCGCACCGCCGACCGTTCCGCCGCCTGCACCAGCCCCAGGAACATCGTCGGGACGGCCGTGAAGATCGTCGCGCCGTGCTCGACCATCTGCTCGAGCGCCTCGTCGGGGTCGAACCGCGGCAGCAGCAGCACCGCGGCCCCGACGCGGAAGCACGTGTTGAGGACGGCCGACTGGCCGAAGGTGTGGAAGAACGGCAGCCCGCCGAACACGACGTCGTCGGGCCGGACGTCCCCCGCGTCGATCAGCGTGACGTGGACCTGCTCGACCAGGGCGAGGTGCGTGGCCACCGCGCCCTTGGGGCGTCCGGTGGTGCCGGACGTGTAGAGGATGGTGGCGGGGGCCAGGGGGTTGACCGACGCGTACCGCGCGATCGGCGCGGCCCGTCCCGCCTCGTCCTCCAGCCGCGGCGCGGGGACCGCGGCCGCGTGCTCGTCGGGCACCAGGACGGTGACCACCGGCACCCCCGCGGCCGCGGCGGCGGGCAGCGCCTCGGCGAGCATGGGCGCGGCCGCGACCAGCAGCGTCGCCCCCGAGTCGCGCAGGACGTACTCGATCTCCTCCGCCTTGAACAGCAGGTGCACGGGCACGACGACCGCCCCCAGCGCGAGCACGCCGTAGTACGTCCGCGCGAAGTCCGGCACGTTGGGCACCAGCAGCGCGACGCGGTCGCCCGGACCGACCCCGCGGTCCCGCAGCGCGCCCGCGTACGCCCGGGTCTGGTCCCACAGCTCGCCGTAGCGCACGTGCCGGCCACCGATGACGAACGCCGTCCGCTCGGGCTTGCGCCGCGCGGTCTCGGCGAGGATCGCGGCCACGGACAGCGTGCCGTGGCCGGGCCCAGTCAGGGCGTCGTCGGCCGGGGGCACGTTCGGTGCCTCGCTCATGGTGCGTCCTTTCACGTCGTGGCCGGGCGGGGCGCCAGCTCCGCCTTGCCGAGGGAGGAGAGGTGGACCTCGTCGGGACCGTCGGCCAGGCGCAGCGCCCGGGCCCCGGCCCACATCGCGGCCAACGGCTGGTCCTGGGACAGGCCGGCCGCGCCGAAGAGCTGGATCGCGTGGTCGACGATGCGCTGCACCGCGCTCGGCACCGCGATCTTGATGGCCTGGATCTCGGTCATCGCCGCCTTGTTGCCGACGGTGTCCATGAGCCAGGCGGTCTTGAGCACCAGGAGGCGCAGCGACTCGATCTCGATGCGCGCGCGGGCTGCCCACTCCCGGACCACCCCGCGCTCGGCCAGGGGCCGGCCGAACGTCGACCGGGAGCCCGCGCGCTCGCGGACCAGGTCCAGCGCGCGCTCCGCCGTGCCCAGCGCGCGCATGCAGTGGTGGATCCGGCCCGGACCGAGCCGCGCCTGCGCGATCGCGAAGCCGTCACCGGGGCCGCCCAGGATCGCGTCCGCCGGCACCCGGACGTCCTCGAACGCGAGCTCGGCGTGGCCGCCGTGGTCGCGGTCGTCGTACCCGAGCACCGTCAGCGGGCGCACCACCCGCACCCCCGGGGCGTCGCGCGGCACCAGGACCATGCTCTGACGGCGGTGGCGCGGCGCCTCGGGGTCCGTCAGGCCCATCACGACGAGCAGGCGCGCGTCGGGGTTCATCGCGCCCGTGGACCACCACTTGCGCCCGGTGACCACCCACTCGTCGCCCTCGCGCCGGATGCGCGTCGCGATCTGGTTCGCGTCGGAGGACGCCACGCCCGGCTCCGTCATGCAGAACGCCGACCGGATGCGCGCGTCGAGCAGCGGCTCGAGCCACCGCTCGCGCTGCTCGGGGGTGCCGAACTCGGCCAGGAGCTCCATGTTGCCGGTGTCCGGGGCGGCGCAGTTCGTCGCCACCGGGCCCAGCGGCATGCTGCGGCCCAGGACCTCGGCGACCGGGGCGTACTGCAGCTGGGTCAGCCCCGCGCCGTGCTCTCCCGGCAGGAACAGGTTCCACAGGCCCTCGGCGCGCGCCCGCTCCTGGAGGTCGGCCACCACCGGCGGGAACGTCCACGCGTCCGGCGCCTCGGCGAGCTGCCGGGCCAGGACCGGCTCGGCCGGCAGGACGTGCGACTCGACGAACGCGCCCGCCTGCGCCACCAGCGCGCGGGTGCGGGCGTCGTGGGCGAAGTCCATGGGTCTCCCTCCGTCAGCGCACGCCGGTGCGTGCCACGTGGGCGAGGCCGTCCCGCGCGAGCGGGACGACGAGGTCGCCGATGGTGTCGAAGCCCGTCCCGACGGTCTCGCCCGCCCGGAACCGGAAGTGCACGCCCTCGAGGATCACGGCGAGCTTGTACGCGGCGAACGCGCGGTACCAGTGCAGGTCGGGGATCCGGACGCCCCGGTGCTCGGCGTACGCGTCGAGCAGCTCCGCGAACGGCGGGTACCCCGCGGCCGGGTCGACCGCCGAGGCGCCCGCTCCCGGCGCGACCTCGCGGATCGCCCAGTACATGCCGAGCATGCCGACGTCGACCAGCGGGTCGCCCAGCGTCGACATCTCCCAGTCGAGGATCGCCGAGATGCGCGGCCCCGCGGGCTCTCGCACGACGAGGGCGTTGTCGAGCCGGTAGTCGCCGTGCACCAGCGCCGGGCGGTCGGAACCGGGCACGTCGACGCGGAGGCGCTCCTGCAGCTCGTCGAGCTCGGGGAGTGCCCGCGAGCGCGAGCCGTCGTACTGCTTGCCCCACCGCACGAGCTGGCGGGCCAGGAACCCGTCCGGCCGGCCGAGGTCCGCCAGTCCCACCCGCGCCGGGTCGAGCGTGTGCAGCTCCGCGAGCAGGCGTGCGAGCTCGCGGCTCACGTCGCGCAGGCCGTCCGGCGTGAACGCGGCGTTCTGCTCGGGGCTCGCCAGCGCCTGGCCGGGCACCCGCGACATCAGGTAGAAGGGCGTGCCCGTGCCGGCCGTGCCGTCGGCGTCGTCGTGCAGCGCCAGGGCGCGGGGGACCGGCACCGGCGTGGGGCCGAGCGCGCTGATGACCCGGTGCTCGCGCGCCATGTCGTGCGCCGTCGCCTGGACGTGGCCGAGCGGGGGCCGCCGCAGCACCAGCGGCACCGCCGCTCCGTCGACCCGGTAGGTGAGGTTGGACCGGCCCCCGGTGAGCAGGCTCGCGGTGAGCGTGCCGCTCCCGGCGAGCCCGGGGTGCGTCCGCCGCAGCCAGGCCTGCAGCCGCGCGACGTCGAGGCCGGGCGGGGTGCCCGGAGCATCGGTCATCCTCGACCACCTCGTCGTCGTCCGGGCTCGGCCGGGCGCCATCGCCCGCTGCCCAGCAGCATACCGCGCGGTCGGTATGTGGGGAACCCGGGAGCTGTCCGGCGCATGTCGTGACGTCGCGCCGGGTCAGGGGGTCACGACGAGCTCGCGCTCGATCGCGGCGCGCAACGGCTCCGGGATCGGCGCGGGCCGTCGCGAGACGGCGTCGACGAAGACGTGCACGAACCGGCCGGTGGCCGCGAGCGCGGGCTCCGGGCCGGGCTGCCCGGGCTCTGCCGGCTCCGGTACCGCGCTGATGCCCAGCTCCCAGGTCACGCTCGTCCGGCCGACGCGGGCGGCGCGCAGGCCGATGCGCAGCGACTGCGGGAACGAGACCGACGCCCGGTACTCGCACGACGACGACGCGCACACGGCGATGTGCTCGCCCCCGCGCGGGTCCAGCCCGGCGCGCACCAGCCAGCGGTTGATGGCGGTGTCCATGGCCTCGTAGTAGACGGCGTTGTTCACGTGGCCGTACTGGTCGTTGTCGTTCCACCGCGTCGGGACGACGGCGTGGTGGCCGTAGCGCTCCGTCACGCCGCACCTCCCGGTGCGTCGGGACGCAGGACCAGCTCGAACGCCGCGCGGGCGCGCTCGACGGACGGTGCGTCGCCGGTGATGAGGTCGGCGTACGTGAAGGACTCCGAGATGCGGACCAGCAGGTAGGCCAGGTCGTGCGGCGGGACGCGGCCGAAGGGCCGCTCGCCGAGCTCGTCGCGGACCAGCTTCTCCGCGACCGCGACGTAGCGCCGCTGGATCTCGCTCTCGTTCGTCGTGAGCAGGCGCAGCGCGCGGGCCGGCTCGCGGCGCAGGAAGTCGCGGAAGTAAGGCGCGGCGATCAGGTCGCGGACGAACGCGGTGAGGACCGCGACCACGCGGTCGGCGCCCCGGCGGTCCCGTGCGGTGGCGTCCGCCTGCGAGAGCGTGGGGACGGCGAGGGACCACAGCACCTCGGAGAGCAGGCTGTCGCGGTTGCCGACCCACCGGAACAGCGAGGTGCGGTCGATGCCGATGCGCAGCGCGAGCCGCCCCATGTCGATGCGCTCCCCGGCGATGAACGTCTCCCGCGCCAGACGGAACGCGTGGACCGCGTCCGGGTGCGCACCGTCCTCGAGCCGCTGCGAGAGCCAGGAGGGCGCGGCGGCCGTGCCCGCGCGGGCGAGGTCCGTGCCGTGCGTGCCGGGCGCGTGGGGCTCGTCGGGCGGGGCTCCCGTGCGGGCCTCCGGGGCGGGTCCCGCGCTCGTCGTCGAGGTCGGCATGGACCGCACTCTAGACCTGACGGCGGTCGATGGTGCAACATTCCTGAAAATGATGCACGCTGTGGGACGGGACCGGCGACGCACGCCGGCGATCGACGACGATCGGAGACGAGCGATGACCGACACCCTCCTGGCGCCCGCGGTGCCCGAGACCCTGCACGCCGACTTCTACGGCTTCCAGGCGGACCTCACGCCCGTCGAGCAGGACGCGGCGCTGCGGCTGCGCGAGCTGCTCGAGCGGGAGGTCCGCCCCATCGCGAACGACTACTGGGCGCGGGCCGAGTTCCCGCACCAGGTCGTGCAGCCGCTCGCGCGGTTCGGCGCGTTCGGCGCGTTCATCCCCGAGGTGGCGCGGTTCGAGAACAGCGCGGTCTACCGCGGCTGGGCGGGCATGGAGCTCGGCCGCGTCGACGCGTCGACGTGCACCTTCGTCGGCGTGCAGTCCGGACTCGCGATGGGCGCGATCCACGTCGGCGGATCCCGGGAGCAGCGGGAGGAGTGGCTGCCCGCGATGGCCGACGGCACGGTGATGGGCGCGTTCGGGCTGACCGAGCCGCTGTCCGGCTCCGACACCGCGCGCGGCCTGCGCACCACCGCGCGGCGCGACGGCGACCGGTGGGTGCTCAACGGCGCCAAGCGCTGGATCGGGAACGCCACGTTCTCCGACATCACGGTGGTCTGGGCGCGGGACGTCGCGGACCAGCAGGTCAAGGGGTTCCTCGTGCGGCGGGGGACGCCCGGGTTCACCACGTCCAAGATCGAGGGCAAGCAGGCGCTGCGGATCGTGCAGAACGCCGACATCACGCTCGAGGACGTCGTCGTCCCCGAGTCCGACCGCCTGCCCGAGGTCCACTCGTTCCGCGAGGTCGCGATCGTCCTGCGGCTCACCCGGGCCGAGGTCGCGTGGCAGGCGATCGGCGTCGCGGTGGGCGCGTACGAGGCCGCGGTGCGCTACGCCGGCGAGCGCGAGCAGTTCGGCAAGACGATCGCGCACTACCAGATCGTCCAGGACCGGCTCGCCTCCTGCCTCGGCAACATCACGGCGTGCATCGCGATGTGCATGCAGGTCTCGCGCATGCAGGACGAGGGCCGGCAGCGCGACGAGCACGCGGCGCTCGCCAAGAGCTTCGTCACGACGAGGATGCGCGAGGTCGTCGCGTGGTGCCGCGAGCTGCTGGGCGGCAACGGCATCACGCTCGAGCACGGCGTCGCCCGGTACTTCGCGGACGCCGAGGCCGTGTACTCGTTCGAGGGCACGCGCGACATGAACCAGCTCATCGTCGGGCGGTCGATCACGGGCGTCTCCGCGTTCGTCTGACCGCCCGCCCCAGCCCGGAACCCGCACCCACGACAGGAGGACGACCGTGCCCGAGGCCTACATCGTCGCCGCCGCCCGCTCACCGATCGGCCGCGCGTTCAAGGGGTCGCTGCGCGAGCTGCGTGCCGACGACCTCGCCGCGACCATGGTGCGCGCGGCGCTCGACCAGGTCCCCGACCTCGACCCGACGCGCATCGACGACCTGATGCTCGGCTGCGGCATGCCCGGCGGCGAGCAGGGGATGAACATGGCGCGCGTCGTCGCGGTCCTCGCCGGGCTCGACGGCGTGCCGGGTACCACGGTGAACCGGTACTGCTCGTCGAGCCTGCAGACCACGCGCATGGCGCTGCACGCGATCAAGGCCGGTGAGGGCGACGTGTTCGTCTCCGCGGGCGTCGAGCTGGTCAGCAGGTACGCGCGGGGGCACGCCGACTTCATCCCCGGCGAGGACCTGACCAACCCGCGGTTCGCGCACGCGACCGCGCGCACCTCGACCGCCGCCGAGGGCGGCACCACCTGGCGCGACCCGCGCGAGGACGGCGAGCTGCCGGACGTGTACGTCGCGATGGGGCAGACCGCGGAGAACGTCGCCCAGCTCACCGGGACCTCGCGGCGCGAGCAGGACGAGTACGCGGCGCTCTCGCAGCAGCGCGCGCAGGAGGCGGTCGCGAGCGGCTTCTGGTCCCGCGACATCACCCCCGTCACGCTCCCCGACGGCACGGTGGTCGCGGCCGACGACGGGCCGCGGGCGGGCGTCACGGTCGACACGCTGTCCGCGCTCGAGCCGGTGTTCCGGCCGGACGGCACCGTGACGGCGGGCAACTGCTGCCCGCTCAACGACGGCGCCGCGGCGCTCGTCGTCGTGAGCGACCGGGTGGTCGAGGACCTGGGCCTGACGCCCCTGGCCCGCATCGTCTCGACCGGCGTCAGCGGGCTCTCGCCCGAGATCATGGGGCTCGGCCCGGTCGAGGCGAGCCGGCGTGCTCTCGCGCTCGCGGGGCTGACGATCGACGACGTCGACCTGGTCGAGATCAACGAGGCGTTCGCCGCGCAGGTGCTGCCGTCCGCCAAGGAGATCGGGGTGGACCTCGAGCGGCTCAACGTCCACGGCGGCGCGATCGCGGTGGGCCACCCGTTCGGCATGACGGGTGCGCGCATCACGACGACGTTGATCCACGGGCTCCAGGAGCGCGACGGCCGCTACGGCCTCGAGACCATGTGCGTCGGCGGCGGCCAGGGCATGGCGATGGTCCTGGACCGCGCCGTCTGACCCCGTCCGAAGCCCGCGACCCCGTGATCTCTCCGGCTCTGACGCTCCAGAGCCGGAGAGATCACGGGGTCGCGGTGGGTTGTGCGGGTGGGACTAGCGGGTGGGACTAGCGGGCGGGACCAGCGGGTGGGGGTGGGGCGGGGACGACGAGCGTGATGGTGCGGGCGACGACGGCCGGCTTGTCGGCGCCCTCCAGGTCCACGACCACGTCGGAGAGCACCCGGGTGCCCGCGGGCGTCGGCTCGACGCCGACCACCGTCGTCGTCGCCCGCACGCGCGACCCCGCGCGGACCGGGCTGACGAACCGGACCTTGTCGAGCCCGTAGTTGACCACCATCGCGGCGCCCTCGACCGCCAGCAGCCCGTCGGTGAGGGCGGGGACCAGCGAGAGCGTCAGGAACCCGTGCGCGACGGTCGCGCCGAAGGGTCCCGCCGCCGCGCGCACCGGGTCGACGTGGATCCACTGGTGGTCCGCCGTCGCGTCGGCGAACTGGTCGATCCGGTCCTGGGACACGGTGAACCAGTGCCCGGTCGCGCTGCGCCCGACGACGTCGGGCAGCGCGGCCACGGACGGCGCCGCGATCACCTGCAGCGGCCCGTTCACGAGCGCGGCCCGCCCGCGACGTAGAGCACCTGGCCGGAGACGAACGAGGCCTCGGGTGAGCAGAAGAACGCCACCGCGGCGGCGACGTCCTCCGGCCGTCCGGCGCGGCGCACCGGCGTCTGCTCCGCCGCGGCGGCGACGAAGTCCGCGAACGGCACCCCGATCCGCTCGGCCGTCGCGCGCGTCATCTCGGTCGCGACGAACCCGGGCGCGACCGCGTTCACGGTCACGCCGAACGGCCCCAGCTCGAGCGCGAGCGTCTTGGTGAGCCCCTGCATCCCGGCCTTGGCCGCCGCGTAGTTCGCCTGGCCGCGGTTGCCGAGCGCGGAGGTGCTCGACAGGTTCACGACGCGCCCCCAGCGGGCCGCGGTCTGGTGCCGCTGCACCGCGCGGCTCATGAGGAACGCGCCGCGGAGGTGGACCCGGAGCACGGCGTCCCAGTCGTCGGCCGACATCCTGAACAGCAGGTCGTCCCGCAGGATCCCGGCGTTGTTGACCAGGACCGTGGGCGGACCGAGCTCGGCGGCGACCCGCTCGACGGCGGCGCCGACCGCGGTCTCGTCGCCCACGTCGGCGCTGACCGCGAGCGCGTCGCCGCCCGCGTCGGCGATCGCGTCGGCGGTCTGCTGGGCGTCGCTCAGGGACAGGTCCACGACGGCGACCCGGTGGCCGTCGGCCGCCAGCCGCATCGCGGTGGCGGCGCCGATCCCGCGGGCGCCCCCGGTGACGATCGCGGTCCGCACGTCGGGCGGGGTGGGCTCGGCGGGTGCTGCGGGCTGTGCTGGTGCGGTCACGGTGGCGTCCTCTCGTGGGTCCCGCTCGGGCGGATCGGCTCGGGCGGGTCGGTCGGTGGGTCCGGTGGTCGGAGCGGTCAGGTGGTCCGGCTCGTCGGACCGGGTCCGTCAGAAGGTGATGAGCTGGCGCAGCTCGTGCCCGGTGGCGAGCCGATCCATCGCGACGTCGAGCTCGTCGAGCCGGATGCGCCCCGACACCAGCGCGTCGAGCGGCAGCCGGCCCTCTCGCCAGAGGTCGACGTACCGGGGGATGTCCCGTGCGGGCACGGCGGACCCCAGGTAGGACCCGACGACCGTGCGCGCCTGGGCCGTCAGCGTCAGCGGGCTGACCTGCGCCCGGGCGTCGGGGGCGGGGAGGCCGACGGTGACGGTGGTGCCGCCCGGGGCGGTGAGGGCGAGCGCCGTCTCGAACGCCCGCGCGCTGCCGGCGGCCTCCACGACGACGCCGGCGAGCAGGCCGTCGTCGAGCGCGGTCTGCGAGGCGAGCGCTCCGTGGGCTCCGAGCGCGAGAGCGGTCGCGAGCTTGTCGGGGACCGCGTCGACCCCCACCACCTCGTGCCCGCTCGCCAGCGCGACGAGCAGCGCCGCCATGCCGACGCCGCCGAGCCCGACGACGACGACGCGCTCGCGCGGCGCGGGGCGCCCCGCGTTGAGCACGGCGCCGCCGCCGGTCAGTACCGCGCAGCCCAGGAGCGCCGCGGCCTCGGCCGGCACCTCGCGCGAGACCGGGACCACCGAGGTGCGGCTGACCACGGCGTGCGTCGCGAACGCCGAGACGCCGAGGTGGTGGTGCACGTCCTCGTCGCCCGCCGCGCCCGCGCGGTGCAGGCGCCGGTGGCCGCCGACGAGGGTGCCCGCCGCGTTCGCCGCGCTCCCCACCCGGCACGGCAGCCGGCCGTCCGTCGCGCACTCGGGACACGCGCCGCAGCGCGGCAGGAACGTCATGACGACGCGCTCGTCGGGCCGCACGTCCACCACGCCCGGACCGACGCGCTCGACCACGCCCGCCGCCTCGTGCCCCAGCAGCATCGGGGTGGGCCGCTCGCGGCTGCCGTCCACGACGGAGAGGTCCGAGTGGCACACCCCGGCGGCCTCGATCCGGACCAGGAGCTCGCCCGGCCCCGGACCGTCGAGCTCGAGCGGTCCCACGGTGAACGGCCGCGACGTGGCGAACGGCGCGGCCGAGCCGGTCCGCTCCAGGACGGCACCCAGGATCTCCACGTCGCTCCCTCCGGCGGACCTCGTCGTCCGTCCACACCATACCGACCGGGCGGTATGGTGTCACGCCCGCCCCGATGACCACGGCGTCACGGCGGCGACGGGAGGATCAGGTGGGGTTGCAGCGGGCGACGAGCACCTCGAGCGGACCGACGTCCGGGCGCCACGGCTCCAGGTTCCACGTCGCCTTGTCCGGCGCGCCGAGCTGGTGGCACGCGAGCTGGTCGCGCATCGTCGAGGTGCCGGCCTCCGGCTCTGCGGCGACGACCTGGGCGGGCACGAGCTCGTCGGCCGCCAGCCCGCCGCTCCGCGCCCAGTCCGACGGCGTGACGGCGAGCGAGCGGCCGCCCTCCCGCTCGCCCCAGTCCAGGTCCTCGACCATCGTCGTCGCCAGCCAGACGCCGGCGGTCCCGTCGCCGCGCAGCTCGAGCACGTCGCCGTCCCCGGTCAGTCGGCCCGCGCCGGTCGCGGACAGCCCCGCGACGGGCGCGTCGCCCCGGCGCACGACGACCGTGCCGTCGAGCAGCAGGTCGAGGTCGAGGGGTGCGGCGGCCGCGACGAGCAGGGTCGGGGACGTCGCGGACGCGGTCGCGCCGGCGTCGTCCGCCGCCGGCTCCCACCGCGCGCTGCCGTCGTCCTGCGTCCTCGGCTCGCCCGCGTGCGGTGCTACGGGCAGCACGACGAGCGTGACGTCCCCGGACGTGAGCGGGACGCCGTCCCGTAGCACGCGCTCGCGCAGCTCGGAGGTGTTCTCGCCAGGGCTCTCGACGGGGCTCCCCGCGGCGGACGACGGCTCGGGATCCGGCGCCGGTCTCGTCGTGCTCGTGCTCGTGCTCGTCGTGCTCGTGCTCGTCGGGACCCTGTCCCGCGCGGTCCCGCCGCCGAGGCCGCATCCGGAGGCGACGACGAGCGCGACGGCGGCCAGCGCGCCGGCCGCCACGGCCCGGCGGCGGCCGCCGACGCTGGGCGCGGTCCGGTGCACGCGGCCGACCGTAACCGACGGCCGTCACCGACCGCCGCAGCCGACCGCCGCGGCCGACCGCCGCAGAACACCGTCGCCGGGCGCCCGCGCGGGTGGACACGGGTCGGGAGACGTCCGGTGCGTCGGTATCCTGGCCCCGTCCGCCGACGACGGCCGCGCGCCCTGCCGACAGCACGGGCCGCGTGCGATCTCGCCCTAGGGAACCGATGACCTCCGCACCCGCGCGCCCCAGCAGCGACCAGCACTACGACACCGTCGAGGACGCGGCGGCGACGCCCGACCTCGCGCAGCCGTTCGCGGAGCTGGGCCTCAAGCCCGACGAGTACCAGCGCATCCGCGACATCCTGGGCCGCCGCCCCACGGCCGCCGAGCTGGCGATGTACTCGGTGATGTGGTCGGAGCACTGCTCGTACAAGTCCTCCAAGAACCACCTGCGCCAGTTCGGGGACAAGACGACGCCGGCGATGAAGGAGCACCTGCTCGTCGGCATCGGCGAGAACGCGGGCGTCGTCGACATCGGCGACGGCTGGGCCGTGACGTTCAAGGTCGAGTCGCACAACCACCCGTCCTACGTCGAGCCGTACCAGGGCGCGGCCACGGGCGTCGGCGGCATCGTGCGCGACATCATCTCGATGGGCGCCCGCCCGGTCGCGGTGATGGACCAGCTGCGGTTCGGGGCGGTCGACCACCCGGACACCGCGCGCGTGGTGCACGGCGTCGTCGCCGGGGTGGGTGGCTACGCCAACTCCCTCGGCCTGCCGAACATCGGCGGCGAGCTCGTGTTCGACGCCTGCTACCAGGGCAACCCGCTGGTCAACGCGCTGTGCCTGGGCGTGCTGCGGCACGAGGACATCCACCTCGCCAACGCCTCGGGCGCGGGCAACAAGGTGGTGCTGTTCGGTGCGCGCACCGGCGGCGACGGCATCGGCGGCGCCTCGATCCTCGCGAGCGAGACGTTCGACGACACCAAGCCGTCCAAGCGCCCGTCGGTGCAGGTCGGCGACCCGTTCATGGAGAAGGTGCTCATCGAGTGCTGCCTCGAGCTGTACGCCGCGCGCGTGGTCGAGGGCATCCAGGACCTCGGGGCGGCCGGCATCTCCTGCGCGACGAGCGAGCTCGCCTCCAACGGTGACGGCGGCATGCACGTCGACCTCGAGAACGTGCTGCTGCGCGACCCCACGCTGACCGCCGGCGAGATCCTCATGTCGGAGTCGCAGGAGCGCATGATGGCGGTCGTCACGCCGGACAAGCTCGACGAGTTCCTCGCCATCACCGGCAAGTGGGACGTCGAGACCGCGATCATCGGCGAGGTGACCGGCTCGGGCCGGCTCACCATCGACCACCACGGCCACCGGATCGTGGACGTGGACCCGAAGACCGTCGCGCACGAGGGTCCGGTCTACGACCGGCCGTACGCGCGGCCGGCGTGGCAGGACGGGCTGAACGCCGACACCGCCGCGTCGCTCGAACGGCCGACGAGCGCCGACGGCCTCCGCGCGACCGTGCTGCGGCTGCTCGGCTCGCCCAACCTCGCGTCCAAGGAGTGGGTGACCCGGCAGTACGACAGGTTCGTCCAGGGGAACACCGCGCTCGCGCAGCCCGACGACTCGGGCGTGGTCCGCGTCGACGAGAGCACCGGGCTCGGCGTCGCGCTCGCGACCGACGCGAACGGCCGCTACGGCAAGCTCGACCCGTACACGGGCGCCCAGCTGGCGCTCGCGGAGGCGTACCGCAACGTCGCGACCACGGGTGCCCGTCCGCTCGCGGTGACGGACTGCCTCAACTTCGGCAGCCCCGAGCACCCGGACTCGATGTGGCAGCTCGTCGAGGCGATCCGTGGCCTGGCCGACGCGTGCCAGACCCTCGAGGTGCCCGTGACCGGCGGCAACGTCTCGCTCTACAACGGCACCGGCGAGCCCGGCAAGATCGACTCGGCGATCCACCCGACGCCCGTCGTCGGCGTCCTCGGCGTGCTCGACGACGTCGCGGACGCGGTGCCGTCCGGCTGGACCGCGCCGGGCCAGGCGGTCTACCTGCTCGGCACCACGCGTGCGGAGCTCGACGGCTCGGCCTGGGCCGACGTCGTGCACGGCCACCTGGGCGGACTGCCGCCGGCGGTCGACCTGGCCGCCGAGCGTCGCCTGGCGGCGGTGCTCCAGAACGCCGCCCGCGACGACCTGGTCGACGCCGCGCACGACCTGTCGGAGGGAGGCCTCGCGCAGGCTCTCGTCGAGTCGTCGCTGCGGTTCGGCGTGGGCGTGCAGGTCAGCCTGGACGCGCTGTGCGAGCGGGACGGGGTGACGCCGTTCGAGGCGCTGTTCTCCGAGTCCACGGCGCGCGCGCTCGTCGCGGTGCCGCGCTCGGAGGAGGTCCGCCTCGCGGACCTGTGCGTCGCCCGCGGCGTCCCGGCCCTGCGGATCGGCCAGACGGCCGAGGTCGCGTCGTCGGGGGACGACGAGGCGGGGGCCGCCGTCGAGGTCGAGAGGCTCTTCACGATCCCGCTGACCGAGGCCCGCGAGACGTTCGAGGCCACGCTCCCGCGCCACTTCGGCTGATCCGGGGACCAGCCGACGCGGCCCGACCGCAGGTCGGGCCGTCCGGAGGGCGGCGCCGGCCGACGGCTACGCTCGCGTGGTCCTCCCCGGATCGCTGAGCAGAGCGGAGCCGATCATGAAGGTCCAGCTGGAGCGCGCCCTCGAGCAGGTGCTCGCGCGCAACCCCGGTGAGCGCGAGTTCCACCAGGCGGTGCTCGAGGTGTTCGACAGCCTCGGCCCCGTGCTCGCCAAGAACCCGCAGTACGTCGACGGCGCGGTGCTCGACCGGCTCTGCGAGCCCGAGCGCCAGATCATCTTCCGGGTGCCGTGGGTCGACGACGCGGGTCGCGTGCAGATCAACCGTGGCTTCCGCGTCGAGTACAACTCGGCGCTCGGCCCGTACAAGGGCGGGCTGCGCTTCCACCCGTCGGTGTACCTGGGCATCGTGAAGTTCCTGGGCTTCGAGCAGGTGTTCAAGAACGCGCTCACGGGCATGCCGATCGGCGGCGGCAAGGGCGGTTCCGACTTCGACCCCCGCGGCAGGTCCGACGGCGAGGTCATGCGGTTCTGCCAGTCGTTCATGACCGAGCTGTACCGGCACGTCGGCGAGCACACCGACGTGCCCGCGGGTGACATCGGCGTGGGCGGCCGCGAGATCGGCTACCTGTTCGGGCAGTACAAGCGCATCACCAACCGCTACGAGGCGGGCGTGCTCACCGGGAAGGGGCTGACCTGGGGCGGTTCGCTCGTCCGCAAGGAGGCGACGGGCTACGGCACCGTGCTCTTCGCGCAGAGCATGCTCGCGACGGCCGGCGAGGCCTTCGACGGCCGCCGCGTCGTCGTCTCCGGCGCCGGCAACGTCGCGCTGTACGCGATCGAGAAGGCGCAGCAGCTCGGCGCGCACGTGGTCGCCTGCTCGGACTCGTCGGGCTACGTGCTGGACGAGAAGGGGATCGACCTCGACCTCCTGCGCCAGGTGCGGGAGGTCGAGCGCGAGCGCGTGTCCGTCTACGCCGAACGTCGCGGCGCGACGTACGTGCCCGGGCGCCGGGTGTGGGAGGTCGGGGCGCACGTCGCGCTGCCGTGCGCCACGCAGAACGAGCTCGACCAGGACGACGCGCGCGCGCTCCTGGCCTCGGGGGTCCGCGTGGTCGCGGAGGGCGCCAACATGCCGACGACGCCGGAGGCCGTCGCCCTCCTGCAGGAGGGTGGCGTGCTGTTCGCGCCCGGCAAGGCGGCCAACGCGGGCGGCGTCGCCACCTCGGCGCTCGAGATGCAGCAGAACGCGAGCCGGGACTCCTGGACGTTCGAGCACACCGAGGCGCGGCTGGCCGAGATCATGGGCGACATCCACGACCGCTGCCTGGCGACGGCCGACGAGTACGGCGTGCCGGGCTCCTACGTCGCGGGCGCCAACATCGCGGGTTTCGTCCGTGTCGCCGACGCCATGCTGGCGCAGGGCGTCGTCTGACCCGCACGACCGGCGGGCACGGCCGATCGGGTGATCGCCCTTGCCCGGGCTGAAGATCGGTCCGCCGGGTGCCGCAGTCACCCTCATGGGTGACGCACGGGTGGGGTCCGACGAGCGTGCGCGCACCGGCCGACGCGCCGTCGCGTCCGCGGTGGCGGCGAGGGGTCTGCTGGGCGTGCTCGGCGGCGTGCTGCTGCTGACGGCGTGCACCGGCGACGGCCCGGCGCAGCGCGACCCGCAGGCGGCGACGCCGACGGCCGCCGCGACCCGCTCGTCGGGCTCGTCGGGCTCGTCGGCCACCACGGACGACGGGGCGGACGACGCCGACGCCCCGTGCACGGTGACCTACTCCGTCGGCAACGCGTGGCCGGACGGCTTCGGTGCGCGCGTCGAGGTCACCAACGACGGCCCCTCGCGGGAGGACTGGGTCCTGGCGTGGGAGTTCGACGCGGGCCAGGAGATCACCGAGTCGTGGGAGGCGCAGGTCGAGCAGGACGGCGCGCGCGTGACCGCGGCGGCGCCCACCTGGGCGCCGACCTTGGCGCCCGGCGCGCGCGCGTCGTTCGGCTTCAACGCCTCGTGGAGCGGTGAGAACCCGGACCCGACGCGGTTCACGCTCGACGGCGACCCGTGCACGGTCGTGGTCGTGAGCGGCGAGTACGTCGACGACGACACGACCGACGACACGGCGGACGACACGACCGACGACACGGCCGACGACACGACTGACGACACCGGCGGCGGCGCGGGTGAGGCGGTCGGCGGGCTGTACGTGGGCGACGGCACGCAGGCGCTGACGGCCTGGGCGGCGGCGACCGGGACGGACAAGGAGCTCCTCGCGGCGATCGCGCACACACCGCAGGCGACGTGGCTCGGCTCGTGGACCGACGCGGCGGGGGCCCGGGACCAGGCGGCGCGCGTGACCGGTGCCGCCGCCGACGCCGGCTCGACCGCCGTGCTCGTCGTGTACGCCGTCCCCGGCCGTGACTGCGGTCTGCACTCCGCGGGCGGCGTCGCGGCCGGCGAGTACGTCCGCTGGGTCGAGACGGTCGCTGACGGCGTCGAGGGCCACCCGATCGTGGTGCTCGAGCCGGACGCGCTCGCCCAGCTCGGCGACTGCGACGGCCAGGGCGACCGCGTCGGCTACCTGGCCGCCGCGGCGCGCGCGCTCGACGCGGCCGGGGCGAGGGTCTACCTCGACGCGGGCCACTCGGGATGGCACCCCGCCGCGGAGACCGCGCGCCGGATCGAGCGCGTCGGCACCGAGCACCTGGCCGGGTTCGCGCTCAACACGTCGAACTACCAGACGACGGCCGACGAGCGCGCGTACGGCGAGCAGGTCGCCGGCCTGCTCGACGGGCTCGGCTTCGTGGTCGACACCTCGCGCAACGGCAACGGCAGCAACGGCGAGTGGTGCAACCCGCGGGGCCGCGCGCTGGGCGATCCGCCGCGCCTGGTCGACGACGGCACCGCGCTCGACGCGCTGCTGTGGGTCAAGGCGCCGGGCGAGTCGGACGGTGCGTGCAACGGCGGCCCGGCGGCCGGTCGGTGGTGGCAGGAGATGGCGCTCGAGCTCGCGCGCAACGCGCGTCCCTGAGCGCCCGCGCACGGAAATCGTTCGGACGACGAGCCCCGCGGTGCCTACCGTCGGACCGTGACCGATCCGTGGCTCGTGGTGCGCGCCGACAAGGGCGCGGTGCTCGTCGTGCCCGCGACCGGTCCCGCGACCGGCGAACCGGTGCGGGTCGCGCTCGACCGGGATGGCCTCGTCGCGAGCGTCCCGGACGGGCCGTCCGACGAGCGTGCGCGCCTGGTCCCCGCGGTCGGGGACCGGGTGCTGCTCGACGACGAGGGCACGACGCTCGTCGGGCTCCTCCCGCGGCGCAGCGCCCTGGTCCGGGACAGCGCGGGCCGCACGTCGCTGACCCAGGTGCTCGCGGCGAACGTCGACGTGGTGCTCGTCGTCGAGCACCTGGACCCGGACCCCGACCTGGGCCGCGTCGAGCGGCTGCTGACGCTCGCGTGGCGCTCGGGTGCGCAGCCCGTCGTCGTGCTGACGAAGGCGGACCTGGTGCCGGACCCCGCCGGCATGGCGCAGGACGTCGCGCAGGTCGCGCTCGCGGTGCCCGTGCACGCGGTCTCGGTGACCGATGACGAGGGCCTCGAGCCGCTGCGCGCGCTGCTGACCCCGGGCGCGACGCTCGTCGTGGTCGGCCCGTCCGGCGCGGGCAAGTCCACGTTGGTCAACGCGCTCGCGGGCCGCGAGGTCATGGCGACGGGGGAGCGCCGCGCGGGCGACGGCCGGGGCCGGCACACCACGACGCACCGCGAGCTGGTGCCGCTGCCCGGCGGTGCGCTGCTGATCGACACCCCGGGCATCCGCGCGGTCGGCCTGGTCGCCGACGCCGCGGCGCTCGAGCACACGTTCGCCGACGTCGCCGAGATCGCCGCCCGGTGCCGGTTCGCCGACTGCGCGCACACCACCGAGCCGGGCTGCGCGGTCCGGCGGGCGCTCGACGACGGCGAGCTCACCGAGCGCCGGTTCACGAGCTGGCGCAAGCTCGAGCGCGAGGCCGCGTACCAGGAGCGGCGCGCGGACGTCCGGCTCGCGGCGGCGGAGAAGGCCCGGTGGAAGCGCGTGACCATGGACTACCACCGCGGCAGGCGCGGACCGGGTGCGCCCCGACCCTGAACGCTCCGCCGGACGGGTGAACCGCGGCGGACGCGTCGGGTATCGGGTGCGGGTGGCCGATGATGTGGCCATCGACCACGACCAGGGGGCGCGCCGCACCATGTTCTCCGCTCGTCTTGCCGCGCTCGTCGTCGCCACCGCGCTGGCGACGGCGACGGCGTTCGTCCCCGCGGCCGCACCCGCGGACGCTGCGCCGACCGTCACCACGAAGCTCACCGGACGCGCGCTGCTCCCTGACGGCTCGGCGGCCTCCCGCGTCGAGGTCCTCGCGGCTGACGCCGCGCGTCCGCTCCGTGACCCCGACGAGCTCGTCGTCGCCTCCGCGCCGGTCGGCCGGGCTGGTGCCTTCACGGTCAGCGCCCGGACAGCCGCCGGCCGGGGGGTCTACCTGAGGATCACCACCCCGAGCGCCGATCACGTCACGCAGTTCGTCGGCCGGGGCGGGACGCACGCCGCCGCGTACCCGTTGCTCGAGCCGATCACGGCCGGGGGCACCGTGGAGGTGGGGACGCAGATCCTCGTCGAGCGAGGCGCGCTCACGGT
Organism: Cellulomonas fulva; assembly: GCF_018531375.1. Taxonomy (NCBI): domain Bacteria; kingdom Bacillati; phylum Actinomycetota; class Actinomycetes; order Micrococcales; family Cellulomonadaceae; genus Cellulomonas; species Cellulomonas fulva. The sequence goes on from NZ_JAHBOH010000001.1 coordinate 1,602,755, forward strand.
AACGGTCGGCGCGCCGGTCAGCTGCGTTCGCCTGCTCCTGCTGGACGGCTCACCCGTGAGGCAGTCCTGCGGCTCGAGGGACTCGACCGCGTGGAGCTTCACCCGGCTCGCCCCGGGTCGGTACCGCGTGTCCGTCCTGTGGGAGTTCGGCATGGCGGAGGCGGGCTCCGCAGAGGTCCGCGTCTCGCCGAGCCGGACGACGAGCGTGCGGGTCGCCGTCGGGACCCGCACCGGTCTCGCCGGGACGATCACGGACCCCGCCGGTCGGCCCGCCGCCGGAGTCGGTGTGCTCGCGGTCAGGGCCGCGGACGGGGCGATGGTCGGCGGCACCACCGACGCCCGCGGCCGGTACTTCCTGCTCGGGCTGCCGCCCGGCGGATGGCATCTCATGGTGAACACCGATGAGGCGGGCAGGACGCGTGAAGGCTGGTCCGGCGTCGAACGCAAGGTCGCCGTCCAGGCGGGTGAGGTCGACGAGGTCGACGTGCACCTGACGGTCGAGGGCCGGATCTCGGTGACGGCGCGTTCCACGGCCGGCCAGTGGGTCCGCCTCGAGGTCCACGATGCCACCGGCCGGCTCCGCGCCGTGACGAACGGCTTGGCCGCGGGTCCGAGCACCACGCTCGCGGTCGGCGGGCTCGCCCCCGGTACCTACGGGATCGTCCTGACGAGCCAGGGCCGGTACGCCGACCGGGCAGGCGTCGTGGTCCGGCGCGGGACGACGACCGCGGTCGGGCCGCTGACCGCGTCGGACCGCACCGTGACGGTGCACGGCCGCGTGGTGGGGGTCGCCGACGACGAACGGGTCACCGTCGCCGTGCGGCCGACGCAGGACCCGCAGTCTCGCGAGCGCGTCTCCGTCATCACTGAGCCGGGTGGGGCGTTCGAGGTCGACCGGCTGGTGCCGGGTGGCTACGAGGTCGAGGTGTCGACGTATCGCGACGGGCTGGGCTGGGGCTACCGGCGGCCGGTGCACGTCGACGCCGTCCTGGGCACCTCGTGGACTCTTCCTGCGCCGGTCCGCGTCGAGCGCGAGCTCGTCCACGCTCAGACGACGGTGCTCTGGCGAGGCAGGCCGGCGCCCGACGTGTTCGTCGATGACGGTCGCTTCTCCGGAGGTGCCCTGCGCAACTCGGGACAGACGGACGCCGCCGGCAGCACGACCCTCGAGTGGGACGGTCGCGTGGTCACTCGGCTCTCGGCGCGGGCATGGGCGATCCCGGCGCCGTTGGTCCTGGACGTGGCCAGCCCGCTGGCGGTGGACGGCGTCGACGACCTGACGCAGGTCGTGGTCACGGGGGTCGTGGGCGAGTGACGTCGGTGGGCCCGAGGCCGGGGCTGCCGCCGGGTCGAGGTCCGCGCCGCACTGGGGCAGGATCGACGACGTGCCTCGTCGTCGTACCGAGCCCGTGGTCGGCCGCGCCGCGCTCGCGGCGTGGCGGACCGACCCCTCGTCGCTGCCCGACCGCCGGACGGCCGTACGGTTCACGCTCGAGGAGCTCGCCGAGGTCGCGCCCGGCAACAGCGTCGAGGTGCGCGTGCCGCCGGACGGCGCGGTGCAGGCCGTGCAGGGCCCTCGTCACACCCGCGGCACACCGCCCAACGTGGTGGAGACCGACCCGCAGACGTGGCTCGAGCTCGTGACCGGCGCGCTGGCCTGGGACGACGCGGTCCGCGACGGTCGGGTGCACGCGTCCGGCGAGCGCGCGAGCCTCGTCGACTGGCTGCCGCTGCAGGCCGCCCGCCCGCGTCCGTGACCTGCCGCGCTGCGGGTCAGGTCCCGGCACTCGCCTAAGATCCTGGGGTGCCGTCGACCCCCGATCAGCCCGCCGGACCCGAGCAGGAGCCGGTGCCGACGCCTGTGCCGAGCCCGGAGCAGGTGAGCGAGCCCGCCGTCCCGAGCGAGGCCGAGCTCGAGCGGGTCGCCGCGCCGGCCCGGGTGCGCCGCGCGCCCAAGTTCAGCGTCTTCATCGGGGCGGGCGCCGTCGTCGGCGCCGTCGTCGCGCTGCTGCTCGCCCTGCTGCTGGGCGGGTCGGACGACGACGCGGACGCCTCCTCGGTGCCGACCGGCACCGGGTTCATCTCCTTCCTCGACGGCCAGGGCGCGGTCAACACCGTGCTGGGCGTGACCGGGGCGGTGGTCGGCGGGTTCGTCGGCGGGGGCCTGGCGGTGCTCGCGGACCGCCGCAGCCGCGACCCGCTGCGCTGAGTCGCACGGCCTAATCGATCCGGAGGACGTCGGGGCCTCGCCTCGTGCGGTGAGCGTCGGGTTTGCTCGTCGGGACCGGTCCCGGCGCCGCGGCGGTCCTCGCGTCAGTGCCGACGCGCGTGGACGAGACGGCGGACGACGGGCCGGGCGACCGTGTCCGCAACCGCACGAGGAGCACCCATGTCCACCCGGAGAACCGCGTTCGCGCTGCTCACGACGGCCGCTCTGGCCGTCGCGGGCCTGACCGCCGCAGCGACCGGCGCACAGGCCGCCGAGGGCTGCCGCGTCGACTACACCGTCCAGAGCCAGTGGCCCGGAGGCTTCCAGGCCGACGTCAAGGTCACCAACCTCGGCTCGTCGTTCTCGTCGTGGAAGCTGGACTGGTCGTTCGCGGCCGGGCAGCGGGTCACGCAGGCGTGGAACGCGACTGTCACGACGAGCGGGCAGAGCGTCTCGGTGCGGGACGTCGGCTGGAACGGTGCGCTCGGCACCGGGGCCAGCGCGTCGTTCGGGTTCATCGGCTCGTACGCCACGGCCAACCCCACGCCGTCGTCGTTCACGGTGAACGGGACCGTGTGCACGGGGACGACGCCGACGAGCTCGCCGACGCCGACGCCCACGCCGACGCCGACGCCCACGCCGACGCCGACCCCCACGCCGACGCCGACCCCCACGCCGACGCCGACGCCCACCCCGACGACGCCCCCGCAGCCCGCGGGGCAGCTCTACGTGGACACGTCGAACCAGAGCTACGCCGCGTGGCAGCGCGCGTCCGGCACCGACAAGCAGCTGCTCGCGAAGATCGCGCTCACCCCGCAGTCGTACTGGGTCGGCAACTGGACCGACGCCTCGCACGCGCAGGCCGAGGTGCGGGACGTCACCGGTCGCGCCGCCGCGGCGGGCAAGACCGTCTCGCTCGTCGTCTACGCGATCCCGGGCCGCGACTGCGGCTCCTACTCGGGCGGCGGCGTCGCCGAGTCCGAGTACGCGCGCTGGATCGACACCATCGCGCAGGGGATCACGGGACGTCCGATCGTCGTGCTCGAGCCGGACGCGCTCGCGCAGCTCGGTGACTGCGGCGGCCAGGGCGACCGCATCGGCTTCCTGCGGTACGCGGCGAAGTCGCTCACGCAGGCCGGCGGCCGCGTGTACATCGACGCGGGCCACTCGTCGTGGCTCTCGGTCGACACGGCGGTGAACCGGCTCAACCAGGTCGGGTTCGAGTACGCGGTCGGCTTCGCGCTGAACACGTCGAACTACCAGACGACCTCCACGACGCAGTCGTACGCCGAGCAGATCTCGCAGCGGCTCGGTGGCAAGGGCTACGTGATCGACACCTCGCGCAACGGCAACGGCAGCAACGGCCAGTGGTGCAACCCGCGCGGCCGTGCGCTGGGCGACCAGCCGCGCCTGGTGAACGACTCCACCGGCCTCGACGCCCTGCTGTGGGTCAAGCTCCCGGGCGAGTCCGACGGCACCTGCAACGGCGGTCCGGCCGCCGGCGCGTGGTGGCAGGAGATCGCCCTCGAGCTCGCGCGCAACGCGCACTGGTGACGGGCGCACCGGACCGTCCGCACCGGTGAGCCGGCGCCGCGGCCGCCGCGACCTGACACGTCGCGGCGGCCGCGTTCGCGCGTGTGCGACCATGGAGCACGTGGCCCCCCGCGCAGACGGTCGACTGAACCACGATCTCCTCCCCGACGAGAAAGGCCCCCAGGACGCCTGCGGCGTCTTCGGTGTCTGGGCTCCCGGCGAGGAGGTCGCCAAGCTCACCTACTTCGGGCTGTACGCGTTGCAGCACCGCGGGCAGGAGTCCGCGGGCATCGCGACGAGCAACGGCTCCCAGCTCCTGGTCTACAAGGACATGGGCCTGGTCTCGCAGGTGTTCGACGAGACCGCCCTCAACGCCCTGCAGGGGCACATCGCGATCGGGCACGCCCGCTACTCGACCACCGGCGCGAGCAACTGGGAGAACGCCCAGCCGACGCTCGGTCCCACGGCCGCGGGCACGGTCGCGCTCGGCCACAACGGCAACCTGACCAACACCGCGGAGCTCGTCGAGCTGGTCGCGGAGCGGTACGGCAGCCAGCGCCGCGGCGAGCTCGCGCGCGGCAACACCACGGACACCGCGCTCGTGACCGCCCTGCTGGCGGGCGACCCGGACCACACCCTCGAGGCCACGGCGCTCGAGGTCCTGCCCCGGCTGCGCGGCGCGTTCAGCCTGGTGTTCATGGACGAGCGCACGCTCTACGCCGCGCGGGACCCGCAGGGCGTGCGGCCGCTGGTCCTGGGCCGCCTCGAGCGCGGCTGGGTCGTCGCCTCGGAAACGCCCGCGCTGGACATCGTCGGCGCCAGCTACGTCCGCGAGGTCGAGCCGGGCGAGTTCATCGCGATCGACGCCGACGGTCTGCGCTCGACGAAGTTCGCGACGGCCGAGCGCGCGGGCTGCATCTTCGAGTACGTCTACCTGGCCCGGCCGGACACGACGATCGCGGGCCGCTCGGTGCACGCGGCGCGCGTCGCGATGGGTCGTCGGCTGGCCGTCGAGCACCCGGTCGAGGCGGACCTGGTCATCCCCGTGCCGGAGTCCGGCACGCCCGCCGCGGTGGGGTACGCGCAGGAGTCCGGCATCCCGTTCGGGCAGGGCCTGACCAAGAACGCCTACGTGGGCCGCACGTTCATCCAGCCGTCGCAGACGCTGCGCCAGCTCGGCATCCGGCTCAAGCTCAACCCGCTGCGGGACGTGATCCGCGGCAAGCGCCTGGTGGTGGTGGACGACTCGATCGTGCGCGGCAACACGCAGCGCGCCCTGATCCGCATGCTGCGGGAGTCCGGCGCGGCCGAGGTGCACGTGCGCATCTCCTCGCCGCCCGTCAAGTGGCCGTGCTTCTACGGCATCGACTTCGCGAGCCGAGCCGAGCTGATCGCCAACGGCCTGTCGCCCGCCGAGATCGCGGCGTCGCTGGGCGCCGACTCCCTGGGCTACATCTCGGAGGAGGGCCTCATCGAGGCGACGGAGCAGCCCGCGCACCAGCTCTGCACCGCGTGCTTCTCCGGCCGCTACCCCATCGAGCTGCCGCCCGCCGACCGGCTCGGCAAGCACCTGCTGGAGCAGAACGAGCTCCCGCTCGGCGCGCCCGAGGACGGGCTCGTCTCGATCATCCCCGGCGCTGGCGCCGCGACCGCACTGGAGCAGCCGTGACCCACCCGACCGACGCCGCGCAGGCGGCGCCGATCACCTACGCCACCGCGGGCGTCGACACCGAGGCGGGCGACAAGGCCGTCGAGCTCATGAAGGACGCGGTGCGCGCGACGCACGGTGCCCGCGTGCTCGGGGGAGTGGGCGGCTTCGCCGGGCTCTACGACGCGAGCTTCCTGACCCGGTACCGCCGGCCGCTCCTCGCGACGTCGACCGACGGCGTGGGCACCAAGGTCGCGATCGCGCAGGCGCTCGACGTGCACCACACGATCGGGTTCGACCTGGTCGGCATGGTGGTCGACGACATCGTCGTGGTCGGCGCCGAGCCGCTGTTCATGACCGACTACATCGCCACCGGCCGCGTGGTGCCCGAGCGCATCGCGGACGTGGTCCGCGGCATCGCCGAGGCGTGCTCCGTCGCCGGGACTGCCCTGGTGGGCGGCGAGACCGCCGAGCACCCGGGTCTGCTGGCGCCCGACGAGTACGACGTGGCGGGCGCCGCGACGGGCGTCGTCGAGGCCGACGAGCTCCTGGGCCCGGAGCGGGTCCGCGAGGGCGACGTCCTGGTCGCGCTCGCGTCGAGCGGCCTGCACTCGAACGGGTACTCGCTGGTGCGGGCCGTCGTCCGGGCCGCGGGCTGGGGCCTCGAGCGGCACGTCGACGAGCTGGGCCGGACGCTGGGCGAGGAGCTGCTCGAGCCCACGCGCGTCTACGCGTCCGACTGCCTCGCGATCGCCCGCCGCGCGGGCGTCGCCGGCGTCCACGCGTTCAGCCACGTCACCGGCGGGGGGCTGGCCTCGAACGTCGCACGCATCCTGCCCGCCGGCCTCGTCGCCGACGTCGATCGCGGCGGCTGGACGCTGCCGCCCGTCTTCAGCCTGGTGCAGCGGCTCGGCCAGGTGCCGTGGACGGACCTCGAGGGCACCCTCAACCTCGGTGTCGGCATGGTTGCGGTCGTCGCGCCCGAGGCGGTGGACGGCGTGCTCGCGCAGGCCGCCGAGCTCGGTCTGCCGGCGTGGCCGCTGGGTGCCGTGCGCGCGGTGGACGACGAGCGTGACGTCGTCGGGGCGCCCGGGTTCGTCTCCGGCACCAAGGGCGTCGACGGCGGCGCGGTGCGCCTGACCGGGTCCTACCGCGTCTGACCTCCGGCAGGGAGAGCGGTCCGGGCCCCGACGCGGGACCCGGGTGGCACCCGGTCCGCGAGGAACCGGGCGCCACCCGGGATCAGCAGCGAGAGGCGTGCGGCGGAGCGGACCTCGAGCGTCGATGCCGAGACGCCCTGCGGGCGGGGCTCGGCGCCGACGAGGTCAGCGCCCAGGATCGTAGTCGACGACCAGCGTCGACGATCTCCGCGCCGACCAGCTCCGCGCCGACGAGGTCACCGGCGCCGACGATCTCAGCGCTCGTCGTCGACCCAGCGGCCGTAGTCCGCCTCGTCCGACTCGTCGGTGTCCACCGCGGCACCGCCGCCGCGTCGCTCACCGAGATCATGGCCGCGCGACGACAACTCCTGCTCAAGGGCTCGGTAGTTGGTGTCCGGGCTGAAGTACTTCAGCTCCCGGGCCACCTTCGTCTGCTTAGCCTTCTGACGGCCGCGCCCCATGGCATCGACCCCCTCTTACGTGGATGCGGGGCGGCACCGTGCGTACACGTGCGGCCCCGGGGTGCTGGATCGTCTCTTCGTGCGGCAACGGTACATGCAACACGAGTATTCCGGCCACTTGCGGGGCGGCGACGCGCGTCACGTTCACCCCACCTCCCCACGACCGGCCGCACGGCTGGTCGGGAGGGTCCGCGGACGCCGTGCTGCCGCCTCCGCGGTGGGGTCGCAGTGTCGTATGGTGACGTTGCCAGCGAGTGGCCGACCGCGCCGGACGACACGGCCGGGGAGCCGGGCGACACGCCCGAACGGATCTGCGCGCTCACCGTGCGCGGGTGAAAAGTCCGGTTTATGGTGGCTCCACGGGGCGCTCACCAGCAGACTCGTCGGTTCACAAGACCGGGTTGTACCCTTTCGTAACGAAATCGTGTCCTGAATGAACTGCCATGAGCGGTTTGCGCATGCTAGGGCCATCGGAGCGGTCTGGGACGGGTCCCGGGCCGACCGGAGGACCGGCGCGGGGCACGACCATCGACCAGGTGGCCACGCCGGGCGGGGAGTTCCGGTGGGTCGCAGCTCGCGTCAGGAGGCACCGTCATGACCGTCAAGCCCGCTCCCAACGAGAACCTCCTCACGCCCTCCGAGGTCGCGACGCTCTTCCGGGTGGACCCGAAGACCGTCACGCGGTGGGCGAAGGCCGGCAAGCTGTCCTCGATCCGGACGCTGGGCGGCCACCGCCGCTACCTCGAGTCCGAGGTCCAGGCGCTCCTGTCGGGCGTCCCGCAGCAGCAGCGCGCCACCGACTGAGCGCGCCACGCGCCTAGGGGCCGCCGGCGGCCTCGTGCCCCGGCGGCTTCTTGCTGCGTCCGGCTTCTTGCTGCGTCCGGCTCTTGCTGCGTCGCTCGTCAGTCGTGACGGCGAGCGCGCAGGACGACCAGGGCCACCAGGACGACGACGCCGGCCACGGCGCCGCCCAGGACCTTGCGGGCGCGCGCCTGGTCCTCGGGTGCCGCATCTTCGCTGAGAGCGTCGTGCACCATCTGCCGTGACGCCGCAGCGGCGGCCGCGGCCTGGGTCCGCGGGTCGAGCCGCGTGACGACCTCGTCGACGGTCGACGCGAGCTGCTGCCGCGTGACCGCGATCTGGGCCTCGAGCGCCAGGATCTCGGGCGTCGTGAACGGCACGACCGGCGTGTCCTCGGACTTCTCGTCGCTCATCGCTGCACACCCTCCTTGACCGCCGCGACGTCCTGCTGCACGTTCTCGATCGCGCGCGCGGGCGTCGGCGGGTTGCCCTTCTTCAGACTCTTCAGCCCCAGCAGGGCCAGCACCAGCACGACGAGCAGCAGGACCACGGTGACGATCAGCGCCGCGAGCCACAGGTCGAGCCACAGGTCGAGCACGATGATCGCCGTCGCGATCAGCGCTGCCAGCAGGTACAGCGCCAGGAGCCCGGCGACGGCCAGCAGCCCGGCCCCCGCTCCCACCAGCTTCAGCCGCCCCGTCACCTCGGCCTTCGCCAGGTCGATCTCGGCCCGGACCAGTCGCGAGGTCTGCTCGCTCAGGTCGCTGACGAGCTGGCCGAGAGAGCGTTCGGGGTTCGGCGGTGCCGTGTGCGTCGTCATCGTCCTGCCTCTCGTCGTGCCCGGCGGGCGTCGCGCCGCCTTGAGCCACCAGTGTGCTGGTCAGCGGCGCATGCCGCGAGGGGACGCCGCCGCGGGTGGGGCGGCGCGGCCGGCCGGGGCGGGTGCTCAGTCGGCCCAGGGATGGACCTGCTCGCCCGCGGGGTGCGTCGGCTCGGTGACGCGGACCACCACGCGCGGCGTGCGCGGCAGGTGACGACGACCCCACGCGGCGAACCCCGAGGCGACCAGCACCAGGGCGGCGCCGACGAGCAGCGCGGCGAGCCACGGCTCGAGCGCGTACGCGAGCCCCAGCACCGCCGCGGTGACGAACAGTGCGGCCCCGAAGAACGTGAGCAGCGCCGCCACCCCGAAGGCGATGGCCGAGGGGCGCACCTCGACGGCCCGTGCGCGCACGCTCGCGCCGACCGCGTCGATCTCGGCCTGGATGGACGCGCGCACGCGGTCCTCGGCCTGGCCCAGCTTCTCGCGGGCGCGCTCGGCGATCGGGTCGGTGAACCGGTCGAGGAAACGGCGGCGCTCGGGGGCAGGCTCGCTGGTCACGGCGTCCTCCAGGGGTCGGCGGGGGTGCCGCCAGCCTAGTCAGCGGCGGGTGCCGCGGAGGGGGACCCTGCGGGCTCGGGCGTGGTCGGCGTGCCGCCGGTGGGGTCGGGCGCACCCTCGTCGGACGCGCCCGCCGTCTCCCGTCCGACGTACCGCGCGAGCAGCGGGAAGACGACGACGGTGATCACCCCGCCCCCGACCAGGCACGCGGCGGTGCCCGCCTGCATCGAGCCGTCGTCGACCGCGATCTCGGTGAGCGCGACCAGGAGCGGCAGCGTCGTGGCGGTGTACAGGCCCAGCTGCACCCGGCCGCGGACGGGGAGCTCGCGGCGGTACCAGAGCAGTGCCGGGGTCGCGCGCGCGACCAGGATCATCCCGGCGAACGCGAACGGGAGCCACGGGTGCTCCACCAGGGCGTCGAGCTCGAGGCCCATGCCGGAGGAGACGAAGAAGACCGGGATGAAGACGCCCCAGCCCACGGTGTCGAGCTTCCGCTCGAGCTCCTGGTTGTCGACCGGGGACCAGGCGCGCAGCACCATGCCGGCCAGGAACGCCCCGAGCACCGCGTCGAAGCCCATCGCGGTCGCCCAGGCCAGCAGCGCGACCAGCAGCAGGAGGGTGAACCGCATCTCGCCCTGACCGGTGCCGTCGCCCAGGGGCTTGATGACCTCTCGCAGCCGACGGAAGGTCGGCCGGCGGTGCGCGAGCGTCAGCCACACGACGCCGATCGCGAACAGCACCAGGGCCACCAGCGCGCCGACGGTCCCGCGGGTGCCGAGGAACAGCGCCATCCCGACGATCGGCAGCAGCTCGCCGACGGCGCCGTTCGCGATCGCGTGCTGCCCGAGGCGCGTGCCGGACAGGCCCTCGTCGCGCAGGATCGGCACCAGGACGCCGAGCGCGGTGGTGGTGAGCGCGATCGTGAGCGGGACCCACGCGGTGAACGGGGTGATGCTGTCGAGCGCCGCGACCAGGGCCAGCCCGATCACGCCGGACGTCAGCCAGGACCGCGCCGCCAGGCGGCCGGTCGGCCGGCGGCCGATCCCCGGGTCGATCTCGTACCCGGCCAGCAGGAACAGGAAGCCCATGCCCAGGTCGGCGAGCAGCTCGACGTCCGCGGGTGCGGACAGGTGCAGGACGTCGGGACCGATGACCGCGCCGCCGACGAGCAGCACGACGACCTGGGGGAGGCGCGCCTTGGCCGGCATGGCGGCGACGACGACGAGCGCGACGGCCGAGACCAGCACGACGGGCAGCAGACGGGCGTAATCCATGGCGTTCTCCTGGTGCTGTCTCCGCCAGGCGCCGGAGAGCTGCCGCCCATTGTGACCTGCGCCGTGACCTACGCCGGGACCTGCGCCGGGACCTGCGCCGTGACCTACGCCGGGACGTCCGCGGGCGCGGGAACGACGAAGCCCCGCCACGGGATCCTCCGAGGGACCCTGGCGGGGCTTGCGGCGTGCTTGCGGCGGTGGCTCCGACCGGCGTCGATCCGGTGACCTTTCGATTTTCAGTCGAACGCTCTACCAACTGAGCTACAGAGCCGTGGGGGACGTGCCCCCGAACGACGATGCCGGTCACGAGTGACCGGCATGTGTCGAGCGACCCCGACGGGACTTGAACCCGCGACCTCCGCCGTGACAGGGCGGCGCGCTAACCAACTGCGCTACGGGGCCTCGTGGTGAGACCTGGTACTACCTTTTCACTGCACGTGCCGTACCCCCAACGGGATTCGAACCCGTGCTACCGCCGTGAAAGGGCGGGGTCCTAGGCCGCTAGACGATGAGGGCGTCGCCCCTGACGTCGAGGCGTCGGTTGACCGTGGACAACCATACGGGCAAGGAGCCCGGATCTCCAAAGTGGCCCCCGGTGGCGCTGGTCCCGCCCGGTTTCCGGGGCAGGATGAGGGCATGGTCGAGATGTCGCGGGCGGAGTTCGAGGACCTGGTGCGCGACGCGCTCGACGAGATCCCCGACGAGCTCGCGCGGGTCATGGACAACGTCGTCGTGCTGGTGGAGGACGACCCGCCGCCGGGCGAGGAGGACCTGCTGGGGCTGTACGAGGGCGTCGCCCTCACCGAGCGCACGGACTCGTGGGCGGCCGGCTCGCTGCCGGACCGGATCTTCGTCTACCGCAACCCCACGCTCGCGATCTGCGACAGCCGGGAGGACGTCGTGGAGGAGGTCGCGATCACCGTGGTCCACGAGATCGCGCACCACTTCGGGATCGACGACGACCGCCTGCACGAGCTCGGCTGGGCCTGAGCACGCGCTGCGCCCGGGCGCCTGTCGTCGTCGCAGGGGCGGACCTAAGGTCAGGACATGACGAGCGAGCGACCGCGGGTGGGGATCGTGCTGCTGCCGCAGGAGCGGTGGGCGACCCAGCGCGACAGGTGGCGGCAGGCGGAGGAGTGGGGCTTCGACCACGCCTGGACCTACGACCACCTGGCGTGGCGCACGCTCGTCGACGAGCCGTGGTTCGCCACGGTCCCGCTGCTCGCGGCCGCGGCCGAGGCGACGAGCACGATCGGCCTCGGCACGTTCGTCGCGAACCCCAACTTCCGGCACCCCGTGCCGTTCGCCAAGGACGTGATGGGGCTCGACGACGTGAGCGGCGGGCGGTTCCTGCTGGGGATCGGCGCCGGGGGCGAGGGGTTCGACGCGACGGTCACGGGACCGGCGCCGACCCGCGGCGAGCGCACGCGACGGTTCGTCGAGTTCGTCGGGCTGCTCGACGAGCTGCTGACGCACCCGGTCACCGAGCACGCGGGCGAGTTCTACACCGCGGACGGTGCCCGGATGGTCCCCGGGACGGTCGCGCAGCCCCGCCCGCCGTTCCTGGTCGCCGCGGCCGGCCCGCGGACCATGACGCTCGCGGCGCAGCGCGGTCAGGGGTGGATCACCTACGGCGCCAGCTACGCGACCGAGGACGGGGCGGCGGACAGCCCGGCGGTCGCGCAGGAGCGCTGGTGGGCGGCGCTCGCCGAGCAGGTCGCGGCGTTCGACGAGATCGAGCGCGCGCACCGGCCGGGCGACGTGCCGCTGCGGCGCTACCTGAGCCTGGACGGCGCGCCCGTGTACTCGCTGACCTCGCTCGAGCTGGCGCTCGAGGGGGTCGAGCGCGCGGCGGCGCTCGGCTTCACCGACGTCGTCGTGCACTGGCCGCGGGAGGACGGCGTCTACGCGGGCCGGGAGAGCACGCTGGAGGCGTTCGCCGCGCGGCTCTGAGCCCACGCGCACGACGAGGGGCGCGGCCGGACCTCGGCCGGACCTCGGCCGGACCTCGGCCGTGCCCCTCGTCGTCCCTGCGGCGACCGCGCTCAGCGGTGCGCCGAGCGCGCCTCCCACGCCGTACGGACCATCTCGTCGACCGAGTAGGTCATGCGCCAGCCCAGGTCGCGTGCGGCCAGCTCGCCGGAGGCCACGATCCGCGCCGGGTCGCCCGGGCGACGGTCCTCGACGACGGGCTCGAAGTCGATGCCGGTGACGCGCGCGACGGCCGTCATGATCTCCCGCACCGACATCCCGTCGCCCGAGCCCAGGTTGTACGCGGGCTCGAGCGAGCCGCCCGCCGCGAGGGTCTGCGCCGCCGCGACGTGCGCGTCGGCCAGGTCGGCGACGTGGATGTAGTCGCGCACGCACGTGCCGTCGGGCGTCGGGTAGTCGTCGCCCTTGATGATCGGCGTGCGGCCGTCCAGCAGGGCGTCGAAGACCAGGGGGAAGAGGTTGTGCGGGCTGGTGTCCCAGATCTCGGGGGTCCCCGAGCCGACCACGTTGAAGTAGCGCAGGCTCGTGTGGCGCAGTCCCACCGCCGTCGCCTGGTCCCGCAGCAGCCACTCGCCGACGAGCTTGGACTCGCCGTACGGGGACTGCGGCGTGGTGGGGGTCTGCTCGGTCACCAGGTCCGTGTCCGGCGTGCCGAACACCGCGGCGGAGGAGGAGTAGACGATCGCGTCGACGCCCTGCGACGCCATCGCGTCGAGCAGGCTCACCGTCCCCGTGACGTTCTGGGTGTACGTGTGCGTCGGGCGCTGGACCGAGACGCCGGCGTACTTGAACGCCGCGAGGTGGACCACGCCCACCACGCCGTGCCGGGCGAGGGTGTCCGCCACCAGGTCGGTGTCGGTGATGGACCCCTGGACGAAGGGCGTGCCCTCGGGCACGAAGCCCCGGTGGCCGCTGGAGAGGTCGTCCAGGACCACGCAGTCCAGGCCGACCTTCGCGAACGCGCGCACCACGTGCGCGCCGATGTAGCCGGCGCCGCCGGTCACGAGCCAAGTCATGGCTCGACCCTAGCCGCCGCGACGGCAGGACGGAAGGACTTTCGACCAAGAACGAACAAGATCACACATGTCCAAACATCTGTCTGGGGCGGTGTCGGCGCGGGACGGCATGATCGGCGCGTGCCTGCTGCTGCCCGTCCGGTCCCCGGTCTCGTCGTCGACGTCGCGCAGCGGCGTGCCCGCCTCGCCCGTCGTCACGGGCTCGTCGTGCCGTTCGACGACGCGCCGACCGCCTCCCGCCAGCTCGTCGCGCTGCACGGGACGGACGCGTCGGGGCCGTACGTCGCGTCGTGGGCCCGCGTCCCCGGCTTCACGACGAGCGACCTCGACGCCGCGCTGTTCGAGGACCGCACCCTGGTGCGCCACCTCGCGATGCGCCGGACGCTGTGGGTCGCCGACGCGGCGCTGCTGCCGGCGCTCGTCGCGGGCCCGGGCGCGCGGGTGGCCGGCCAGGAGCGGCGCCGGCTGGTCAAGGAGCTGGACCTCGACCCCGCGGGCGACGGGGACGGCGAGGCCTGGCTCGACGCCGCGGCGGCGCGCGTCGTCGCGCACCTGGCGGACGGACGGCCGCGGACCGCGACCGAGCTGCGTGCGGAGCTCCCGGAGCTCGGGCGCACGGTCGTCGCGGGGCCCGGCACGCGGTGGTCGACCACCATGCCGGCGCTGCCGCGCGTGCTCACGTACCTCGCCGCGCGCGGCGTCCTGCTCCGCGGTCCCAACCGGGGCGGCTGGACGTCCTCGCGGCCCGCCTGGACGCTCCCGGAGACCTGGCTCGGCGCGCCCGTCGCGCAGGTCGACGCGGACGCGGCGCACGACGAGCTGGTCGGCCGGTGGCTGCGCGCGTTCGGGCCCGGGACGGAGCGGGACGTGACCTGGTGGCTGGGCTCGACGCTGACCGCCGTCCGGCGCTCGCTCGTGACGCTCGGCGCGGTGCCGGTCCTGCTGCCCCCGGAGGTCCCGACCGTCGGCGCGGGCGGTGCGGGTGGGCCGGGCGCGTCCGGTGACGCCGGCGAGATCGGCTACCTGCTGCCGGACGACCTAGACCCCGTCCCCGACGTGGGGCCGTGGGTCGCGCTGCTGCCCGGCCTGGACCCGACGACCATGGGGTGGGCCGGGCGGGACTGGTACCTGGGCCCGCACGCCTCCGAGGTCGTGGACTCGGTCGGCAACGCCGGCCCGACCGCCTGGGTGGACGGGCGTGTGGTCGGCGCGTGGGCCGCGGCGACGGGGGTCGTCGAGCTCGCCCTGCTCGAGGACGTGGGTCGCCGCGCGCGGGCCGCGATCGACGCGGAGGTCGCCCGCCTCACGGCGTGGCTGGCGGGCGGCCGGGTGGCACCGTCGTTCCCGTCGCCCCTGTTCGGGGGACGACGCGCGGCGGGCACGGTCGGCCGCACCGGGTGATGCTGTGGCCATGACATCGCTCTCCACGCTGGTCAGGGCCGATCCGCCCGCCGACTCCCTGCCCCGCATGCTGGCTCGTGTCGGGCTCGGCCTGGGGCTGGTCTTCGCCGGGATCGGGCACCTCACGTTCTCGCGCGAGGAGTTCCAGGCGCAGGTGCCGTCGTGGTTCCCCGTGGACACCGACATCACGGTGCTGGCGTCCGGCGCGGTCGAGATCGCGCTCGGCTCGTCGCTCGTCGTCCTCCCGCGCTACCGCGTGGTGCTCGGCCTCGTCGCGGCGGCGTTCTTCGTCGCCGTGTTCCCCGGGAACCTCGCGCAGTGGCTCGAGCACAAGGACGGGTTCGGGCTGGACACCGACACCAAGCGCCTGGTGCGGCTGTTCTTCCAGCCCGTGCTCGTCGCGTGGGCGCTGTGGTCCACGGGAGCCTTCCGAGCCCTGCGGCCGCGCCGGGACTGACCCGGCGCGCCCGCAGGGACGGGGGTCAGGCGCGGCGGGCGCGCAGCACCGCGTCGTGGATGGTGATGACCTCGCCCTCGCTCGTCGTGGCCTGACGCGGCGCGGACTGGGCGACCTCCACCAGCCACCCGGCGTCGAGCGTCAGGAGCTCGTCGCGCACCTCGTCGGCGCCGGGGAACATGCTCGGGTCGCGCGGCCGGCCGATCGGCGCCGCGAGGTCCAGCGCGTCGTGCTGCACGAGCAGGAGGGTGCCGCCGGGGGCGACCATGCCCGCCGCGCGGGCCACGAAGCCGCGGCGCAGCTCGGGCGCGAGGTGGATGAAGTGCGAGGTCACCAGGTCGTACTGCTCGTCGGACTCCCATCTGCTGACGTCCGCGTGCACCCAGCGCACGGTGGTCCCGGTCTCCTGCGCGGCCGCGCGGCCCCGGGCCAGCGCGTTCGCGGCGAAGTCGACCGCCGTGACCGCCCAGCCGCGCTCGGCCAGCCAGACCGCGTCGCGGCCCTCGCCCGCGCCGAGGTCGAGCGCGCTGCCCGGCGTGAGGTGCGCGGTGTGGGTGACGAGGCTCGCGTTGGGTCGTCCGCTCCACACGGCCGTCACCGAGCCGTACCGCTCCTCCCAGCCGGCCTCGTCGAGCGCCCAGGACGAGTAGTCTTCACCGTCCCGGACGTCCGCGTCGCCGGCCGTGAGGCGGCGCCAGCGCTCGGTCGCGGCGCGCGCGTCGAGCTCGACGAGGTCCATGTTGAGCATGGCGGCGACGAGAGCGCCCTGCGCCGCGGAGGCCAGCACCGTCGCGACGAGGTCGGACACGTTCCCCGCGACGCGCACGCCCGGGACCGCGGTGGCGCCGGTCGGGTCGGCCGGCACGGCGGTGCCCATCAGCACGCCCGCGCGCTCGACCGGCTCGGGCAGGAGGCCCAGCGGCGCCAGGTGGTCGGCCCGCGCGCGCAGCACGCTCCGCACGACGAGCGCGTCGGCGGGCAGCACCTCGTCGTGCGAGGTCCGGACCGCGGTGAGCCGGTCGTCGGTCACGACGAGCCCCGCGAGCCCGCCCTGCGCGACGCGGACGCCGCGGGCGGCGAGGCGGGCGGCCTCGTCGGCCGGCAGCGCGGCGTCCGCGCGCAGCAGCGTGACGCGAGGCGTCCACTGGCGCCACAGCAGCGCGGCGTGCACGCCCAGCGGGCCGTCGGCGGCGACGACGACCGGCCCGTCACCGACCTCCCACCCGTGGCAGTACGGGCAGTGCAGGACGTCGCGGCCCCACCGGTCCGCGAGGCCGGGGACGTCGGGGAGCTCGTCCGTGCCACCCGTCGCGCTGACCACCGTGCGGGCGCGCACGTGCGTGCCGTCCTCGAGCTCGACGTCGAACGCGCCGAGCTCGCCGGTGACGGACCGGGCCCGGCCCGGCCGGACCTCGCCCCCGTAGCCGGTGACCTCATCTCGGCCGTGCGCCAGGATCGCGCGCGGCGGCATGCCGTCCCGCGTCAGGTAGCCGTGCGCGTGCGCGGCGGGGGCGTTGCGGGGGTGGCCGTCATCGACCACCAGGACGCGTCGTCGTGCCCGGCTCAGCACCAGCGCGGCCCCGAGCCCGGCGGCTCCGCCGCCGACCACGACGGTGTCCCACCGCTCGTCGTCGGAAGCGTCCCGCGGGGTCACCCCCGCCCACGTGCCGGCGCCCGTGCCGACCCCCGTGCCGGCCCCCGTGCCGCCGGTCGGTTCGTGCTGGTGCCGGCCGTGCTCGTGCGAGTGCTGCTCCACGGTGGTCCTCGATCCCCTCGGGCACGGCGCCGCCGGTGCCGTCCGCCGGTCTCGTCGTGCTGGCCTGGTCGTGTCGTGCAGGTCTGGTCGTGCTGGTCCGACTCTCGTCCGCAGGTGCGCGGGATGGCAAGGAACGTTGCCGGAATGGCAACATGGCGGGATGGTGGACGACGTGCTGGCAGGGGTCGGACCGCGGCTGCGCGCGCTGCGCAAGCAGCGGGACGTCACGCTCGCGGCGCTCGCGGAGCAGACGGGCATCTCGGTGAGCACGCTGTCACGGCTCGAGTCCGGGCAGCGGCGGCCGACGCTCGAGCTGCTGCTCCCGCTGGCACGGGTGCACCAGGTGCCGCTCGACGAGCTCGTCGGCGCGCCGGAGACGGGCGACCCGCGGGTGCACGCCAAGCCGTTCGTCCACGGGGGCACCACCTACCTGCCGCTGAACCGTCAGCCCGGCGGGCTGCGGGCGTACAAGATCGTGATGCCGGTGGAGCCCCCGCGCCCGCTCGAGCCCAAGGTGCACGAGGGGTACGAGTGGATCTACGTGCTGGCCGGCCGGCTCCGGCTGGTGCTGGGGGAGCACGACTTCGTGCTCGGCGAGGGGGAGGTCGCCGAGTTCGACACCCGGACCCCGCACGTGCTGAGCAACCCCGGCCCGCGGCCGGTCGAGCTGCTCACCCTCTACGGCCCGCAGGGCGAGCGGATGCACGTGCGTGCCCGCCCGCGCTCGTCGTCCCCCTGACCCGCGCCCACCCGGCCGCGCCTCCAGGCCCTGCCCGTCCGGCGCCGTGGGCGAGGTCGTGAGAACGACGCGAGCTCGTGCGTTCGACGGCACGAGCCCGCACGAAGCTCACGAGGTCACCGGAGGCGGGCTCGGTGCGGCGGCTGCGACGGGCGCTCGTCGTCGTGCCCGCGTGTGGGTGGGCGCTCGTACGCTGCGGGGATGGTGCTGGAGCTCACGCGGCAGGACGCGCGTCGCGTCGCGGTGCGTGCGCAGCGCCTGACCGCGCGGCGGCCGGAGGGCGTGCTCGACGCGGTGCGCGCGCTGTCCTTCCTGCAGCACGACCCCATCGCCGCGGTCGCGCCGAGTGCGGACCTGGTGCTGTTCAGCCGGCTGGGCTCGTCGTACGACCCGCGTGAGCTGGCGGACCTGCTGGACCAGCAGCGCGTGATCGACCTGCACGGGCTGCTGCGGCCGGCGGAGGACCTGGCGCTCTTCACCGCGGAGATGGCGCAGTGGCCCGGGCCGGACCCGGAGAGCTGGCATCAGCAGAACGCACGGTGGCTGGAGGACAACCGCGGTGCGCGCGCGGACGTGCTGGACCTGCTGCGCTCCGACGGCCCGCTCACCGCGGCCGAGCTGCCGGACACCTGCGCCCGGCCGTGGCGCTCGTCGGGCTGGAACAACCGCCGCAACGTGACGATGCTGCTGGAGCAGATGGTGCGCGCGGGCGACGTGGCGGTGGCGGGTCGTCGCGGCCGCGAGAAGCTCTGGGACCTGGCCGAGCGCGTGTACCCCGCGGTCGAGCCCGTGCCGTTGGCGGAGGCGCTGCGCCGGCGCGACGAGCGACGGCTGCGGTCGCTGGGCGTGGTGCGTGCGACGGGGCCGGCCACGCAGACCGAGCCGCTGGACGCGGGGGAGCAGGGCGAGCTCGCGGTGATCGAGGGGGTCAAGGGGCGGTGGCGGGTCGCGCCCGGGCTGCTCGCGGAGCCGTTCGAGCCCCGGACCGCGCTGCTGTCCCCGCTCGACCGGCTGCTGTTCGACCGGACCCGCATGGAGCGGCTGTTCGAGTTCGAGTACACGCTCGAGATGTACAAGCCGGCGGCCGCGCGGCGGTGGGGGTACTACGCGCTGCCGGTGCTGCACGGTGACCGGCTCGTCGGGAAGCTCGACGCCGCGGCGGACCGCAAGGCCGGGCGGCTCGTCGTGCACGCCGTGCACCAGGACTTCCCCTGGCCGCGCGACGTACGGGCGGCGGTGGACGACGAGATCACGGACCTGGCGCGCTGGCTCGAGCTGGACCTGGAGCGCTCCGAGGGCGGGTAGGCAGCGCCGCCGGGGGCGATTCGGTGACCGGAACTCCTCCAGAACCGGGCGTCGGCTGCCGATCTGGGAGGAATCCCGTCAAGCACCGCAGGAGTCGTTCGATGCGTACCCGGTCCGCCGTGTGGTCCCTCGTCCTCGCGGGCGGCCTCGCGATCGCGACGCTGCCCGCCCCCGCCGTCGCCGGGGGTCCGGCCCCGAGCCCGGCCCCCGCGCAGGCTGTGGTCGTCGCACCCGCCGCCACGTCGGTCCCGGCCAACGTGTCGACCAGCCGGACGCCGAAGGGGCGGCTGGTCCTGCTCCCGCTGGTCAACAAGACCTACGCGCTGACCTCCGGCTGGGGGCCGCGCTGCATCCCGACGCGCGGCGCGACCACCTTCCACTACGGCCTGGACATGGGCGCCGCGGACGGCGCGCCCGTCTACGCCGTCACGGGCGGCGTCGTCACCGACGTCCGGCAGCCCTCCGGGGGCGCGCCCGGCACGATCGTCGTGCGCAGCCTCGTCGACGGCGTCCCCACGTGGCTCGGCTACCTGCACCCGTGGAACCCGGGCAAGTACGTCAAGGTCGGGGACAAGGTCAAGGCGGGCCAGCGCATCGCGGACGTCGGCGCGTCCGGCCCCGCCACCGGCCCCCACCTGCACCTCGAGGTGTGGACGGGCGGCTACTACACGGGCACCTCGCACGACCCGCGGGCGTGGCTCGAGGGCTACGGCCTGCCGGTGACCGCGCAGGCGACGGCCGACCGCGTCGCGCCGACCCCCTCGTCGTGCACGTACTACTCGACCACGCGGCTGAACCTGCGCGCGGGTGCGTCGACCAGCACGACCGTCCTGGCGACGCTCGACGCGAACACCCGGCTCTGGAACAAGCCCGGCACCAAGATCAACGGGTTCATCCCGGTCTCCGTGCGCATGGACGCCTCGACGGTCCTGCGCGGGTGGGTGCACACCGACTACATCTCGCAGTCCAAGGCGTACCACCTGGCCACGTCCACGGTGGTGCGCTCGTCGGCGGTGTCCACATCCAAGGCCCTGTACACCGCGCCGGCGGGTGCCCGGGTGGCGCCCGGGCGGGTGTCGGGCTGGTGGACGAACGTCTCGGTCAACGGCGTGACCGGCTGGGTCCCGACCTCGGCGATCGCCGGCGGCGTCTCGTAGGAGTCGCGGCGCCCCCGTCCCGCGGCCGCGTGTCGGTGGTGCGGTCTAGCGTCGGCCCCGTCCGATCGGTCGGAACGGGGAGGAACCATGACGGAGCAGGTCGATCCGCGGGCGGTCTTCTGGCCGCCGGAGGCGGGTGACGAGGTCGCGACGCTGCTGGGTGGTCTGGAGCGCCAGCGCGCGACGTTCGCGTGGAAGGTCGGCGGGCTCGACGAGGCCGCGCTGCGGCGGACCGTCGCGGCGTCGTCGATGACGCTCGGCGGGATGCTCAAGCACCTGTCGTTCGTCGAGGAGCTCGCGTTCCAGACGAGCCTGCACGGGCGTCCGCCGGGACCGCCGTGGGACACGGTGAACTGGGACGACGAGCCTGAGTACCCGTGGGCCTCGGCCGCGCAGGACTCGCCGGAGGAGCTCTACGCGCTGTGGCGCTCCACGGTCGTGGCCTCGCGCGCGGCGGTCGCGGAGGCCCTGGCGGACGGTGGCCTCGACCGGCGGATGGTCTGGATGCCCGGCCGGGACGAGCGGCCGAGCCTGCGGCGTCGGCTGGTCGACCTGATCGAGGAGTACGCCCGGCACACGGGCCAGGCGGACCTGTTCCGCGAGCAGATCGACGGCGTGGCGGGCGAGGACCCGCCGGAGGTGCCGGCGCTCTACCCGGTGCCGGGGACCTAGGCGGGCGGGACCCGGCCGGGGTCGAGCGGACGGAGCACGCGCGCGGGGTTGCCGGCGGCGACGACGTCGGGCGGGACGTCCTTGGTGACGACCGAGCCGGCGCCGATGACCGAGCGTGCCCCGATGGTCACGCCCGGGCAGATGACGACGCTGCCGCCGAGCCAGACGCCGTCCTCGATCGTGACCGGGTCGACCCGCTCCCAGCCCTGCGGGCGCAGCTCGGGGTCGAGCACGTGCGTCGGGGTGTAGATGCGCACGCTCGGACCGATCAGCACGTCCGCGCCGATCCGGATCTCGCCGCCGCCGAGCGTGAGGAAGTCGGCGTTGACGAACGTCCGGTCGCCGATGTGCAGGCGGTGCCCGTAGTCCAGGTAGAGCGGCGGACGGAAGTCGACGCCCTCGCCGACGGTGCCGAGCAGCTCGCGGAAGAGTGCGAGCGCGCCGGCGCGGTCCTCGTCGTACAGGGCCGTGATGCGGCGGCACGTGCGCTGGGTGCTGGTCGTGAGCTCCGCCAGCTCGGGCCCGTGGCGGTAGCGGTACCAGTCGCCCGCGATCATCTTGTCGTACTCGGTGCGCGCGTCCTCGAGGGCCGCGACGGGGTCCAGCTCCATGCGTGGCTCGCTCCGCTCGTCGTCGTCCCGGACAGTCTCCCCGAGCCGAGCGTGCGCGGGCTCAGCCGACCAGGCGCTGGTAGTCGCCGATCAGGTCGACGAACTCCGAGCGCAGGCCGTAGGGGTCCTCTCCGACGGCCGACGACGCGCGCTCGCGGGCGCGTCCGGTGTCGGCGTCGCCCGCGTGCTGCGAGCCGGACGCGACGAGCGCGAACTCGACCACCGCCGCCGCGAACGTGAAGTCGCTCGTCGGGCTCGAGGTGTACGCGTCCGCACCCGCGGGGAAGACGACCTCGGCGCTGGCGTCCTCGCCGGGGTGCTTGTAGCGCACGTGCACCGTCAGGTAGTCGGTGGAGTCACCGGCGGCGACGTCCTGGTACCTCAGCCCGTCCTCCGGTGCGGCGCCCTCGGCGGGGATCAGCTCGTAGAACGCGGTGACCTCGTGACCGGCGCCGACGTCGCCCGCGTCCGTGGTGTCGTCGTCGAACTCCTCGTCCTCGAGGCGGCGGTTGTCATAGCCCAGGAGGCGGTACCGCGACACGGTCGCGGGGTTCAGCTCGACCTGGACCTTGAGGTCCTGCGCGACCACGAACATCGTCGAGTCGAACTCGTCGACGAGCACCTTGCGGGCCTCGTCGAGCGTGTCGATGTACGCGTAGTTGCCGTTCCCGTGGTCGGCGATGGCCTCCATCGTGCTGTCCTTGAGGTTGCCCATCCCGAAGCCGAGCACCGAGATGTAGACACCTGACCGGGCGTGGTCCTCGATGAGGTCGGTGAGCTGGGCGGGCGTGGAGGGTCCGACGTTGAAGTCGCCGTCGGTCGCCAGGATTACGCGGTTGTTCCCGCCCTCGACGAAGTTCTCGGTGGCCAGCTCGTAGGCGGTCTCCAGGCCGTGCGCGCCGCCCGTCGACCCGCCGGCCTCGAGGTTGCGCAGGATCTCGACGAGCTCGCCACGCCGGTCGGCGGGGACCGAGTCGGCCAGGACCTGGTCGCTGCCGGCGTAGGTCACGATCGAGACCGTGTCGTCCTCGTCGAGCTGCTCGACGAGGAGCTCGAACGACTGCGCGAGCAGCGGCAGCTTGTTCGGCTCGTCCATCGAGCCGGACACGTCGAGCAGGAAGACGACGTTGTTGCCGGCGGTGGTGGGCGTGGTCTCGGTGGCCTGCACGCCGATCATCGCGAGCTGGTGGCCCGACGCCCACGGCGCGTCGGCGACCTGCGTCGTGACCGTGAACGGGTCCGCGGCGTCCGGCGCCGGGGCGGGGTAGTCGTAGTCGAAGTAGTTGACGAGCTCCTCGATGCGGATCCCCTCCGGCGCGACGCCCTGCCGCAGCTGCCGGCGCAGGTTGCTGTACGACGCGGTGTCCACGTCGGACGCGAACGTCGAGAGCGGGCTCGTCGTGACGTCCTGGAACGGCTGCTCGGGGGAGTCGTCGTACTCCTCCTGATCGTCCAGCGGAGCCTCGCGCCAGCTCTGGTCGTCGTACCCGAGGTCCATGCCGGACGTCGCCGAACCACGGTCGTCCGCGGCCGTGCACGCCCCGAGCGCGCCGACCAGGGCGACCGCCAGCGCGGCCGCGAACGTCCGGACCGAGGCGGACGGGCGCCCACCTGGCCGGGCGCCCCGCGCCGTCCTGACCTCCGTGTCCGCCGCGCGCCTGCTCATGTGAGCCCCCTTCGTCCGAGGTCTGAAGCGTCGCGGCCCCGGCGGGGGTGGGCCAGCACGGGACCGTCACGCGACCGTCCCGTTCAGGTAACGAGGGTTCCGTTCGGATAACGACCCGCGGGTCACGCGGGCCAGGAGGGGTTGCGCGCGACCTCGCGTCGCCTCTACCTTTCATGCGTAAGCAAAAACTGACAGGTGATTGGTTGTCATGACGACTCTGGACGGTGACCGGCTGGTCGAGGTGCTCGCCGCGCTGGCGCACCCCGTGCGGCTGCGGATCGTCGCGCAGCTCTCGCGAGGCCGGGACTACGTGAGCCACCTGGCGCGGGAGATCGGCGTGAGCCGCCCGCTGCTGCACCTGCACCTGCAGAAGCTCGAGGCCGCCGGGCTCGTCGTCGGGAACCTCGAGCTGTCCGCGGACGGCAAGGCGATGAAGTACTTCGAGCTCGCCGAGCTCGACCTGCACCTGACCCCCGGCCTCGTCGTCGACGCGGCCGCGACCCTGACCCCACCCGCCACCTCGGCACAGGAGGACTCCTGATGGACTGGCCCACCGTGATCCTGCTCCTCGGCGTGCTCGTCGTCGTCCTGATCGTCGGCATCGCCGTCGTGACGACGCGGCTCGAAGCCCGCAAGCTCGACCTGGACGAGGCGCGCGCCGACGAGGTCAAGCGCCTCGTCGGGCGCTACGAGGAGCTCGCCGCCGCGACGCTGGACGCCCAGACCCGCGCGGCCGCCGACCTCGCCGAGCTGCACGCCCGGGTGGTCGGCGTGGAGCGGATCCTGCGGACCGTCGAGTGAGCCCGAGGACGACGGACGCGGTCGTCAGCACCGGTTACGGACCGGTGCGCGACGTGCTGCGGCACGAACGGGTCGAGGTCGGCGCGCTGCGCACCGGTGAGGTGCTGGTGCGGACCGAGGCGGTCTCGCTCAACGCGGCCGACGTCCTGCTCGCGCGCGGGGAGCCGCTCCTGGTGCGCGCGGCCTTCGGCTGGCGGCGGCCGCGGCAGCGCGTGCGCGGGCGGGACCTGGCAGGCGTGGTGACCGCGGTCGGCCCGGACGTCGTGAGCCTGAAGGTCGGGGACCGCGTGGCCGGGGAGTCGCCCGGCTCGCTCGCGCGAGAGGTCAGAGCGCCCGCGCACGTGCTGGCCGTCGTCCCCGACGACGTGACCGGGGCGCAGGCCGCGGCCGTCCCGCTCGCCGGCGTGACTGCGCTGCAGGCCGTGCGGCTCGCGGGCGACGCGGTCCGACCGGGCGCGCGCGTGCTGGTGACGGGCGCGGCGGGCGGCGTGGGCTCGTTCGTGGTCCAGCTGCTCCGGGCGCAGGGGGCGGAGGTGACCGGGGAGTCCGTCCCGGCGAAGGCGGATGCGGTGCGCGCGCTCGGGGCCTGGCACGTGGCGCGAGGCGCCGCGCTGCCGCCGGGGGAGCTCGACGTCGTGGTCGACGTGGGCGGCGGGCGCCCGCTGGCGTCGCTGCGCCGCGCCACCCGCGCCGGCGGGACCGTCGTCCTCGTCACCGGGCGCGGTGGGCGGGTCGTCGGACCGCTCGCGCGGATCGTCGCGGCGCGGCTCCTGACGTTCGTCGTGCCGCAGCGGCTGACGACGCTCACCGCGCACGCCGACGAGCCCGACGTGGCGGAGCTCCTCGACCTGGTGGCACGCGGCACCGTGCGTCCCCTCGTCGGCTCGACGGTCCCGTTCGAGCGGGCGGTCGACGCGTTCGAGCTGCTGGACGCCGGGACGGTGTGCGGCAAGGTCGTCGTGACGTTCTGAGCCCGCAGGCCGGGTGACCCCCGCCGGGGCTCGCTGACACCCTGCGTCTTCGAGCCGCGGCGGGACCGCCCTCGTCGACGCCGTCGAACGGCGCGACGGATAGAGTCCCGGGGACCGGGGCCTCTAGCTCAACTGGCAGAGCAGCGGACTTTTAATCCGCGGGTTGTGGGTTCGATCCCCACGGGGCCCACACACCGCAGGGGCGAACCGGGACGGACCGGGATGTATCTGGCATAGCGCAGCGGGAACCTGAGGTAGCGACCCACGTGGTCCCGCACACCGGCGCGCCCCCGCGTCGGCGCGGCCATCGAGAGGCGCCCCCGCATGTCCCACACCCGAACGCGCGCGCTCAGCATCGGCGCTGTCACGCTCGCTCTCGCACTCGCGGCCACGTCCGCGCAGGCGCACGGCGGTCACCGCCCCGGCCCGTCCGAGCCGACCACGGTCGCCTCCGGGCTCGTCACCCCGCTCAAGGTCGCCGTCGACCTGGACGGCACCACCTACGTCACGCAGAACTTCGCAGGGCTGCTGACGACGATCCCTCGGCACGGCGACCCGACGGTCGTCGCGTCGGTCGAGCGCCCCGGCACGGAGCTCGGCGCGGTGTCGGCGTTCGCGGGCACGGTCACCTTCGCGGAGAGCTGGTCGAGCGAGGAGGACCCCGACGACTTCACCGCGGTGCTCCGGCGGATGTCGCGCTCGGGCGCGGTGTCGACCGTCGCGGACCTCGAGGCGGCCGAGCGCAGGTACAACCCGGACGGCGCGAACACCTACGGGTTCCAGGGGCTCGACGACTCGTGCGAGATCCCGGAGCACATCCCGCAGGGCGCCGGCACCGTGTACTCCCACCCGTACGCGACGATCTCCGCGCTCGGCTACACGATCGTGGCGGACGCGGGCGCCAACGCGCTGTGGAAGGTGGACCGGCACGGCAAGGTCCGGCCCCTCGTCGTGCTGCCCCCGCAGACCGCGACGTTGTCCGACGAGGCGCTGGCCGGGCTGGGTGCACCGGAGTGCGCCTACGGTCACGCGTACGCGTTCGAGCCGGTCCCGACCGACGTCGAGCTGGGCCCGGACGGGTGGCTCTACGTCACGACGCTGCCCGGCGGGCCCGAGGACCCGTCGTTCGGGGCGCGAGGGTCCGTCTACAAGGTGAACCCGTGGACAGGCCAGACGCGCCTGGTGGCGTCGAACCTCGCCGCTGCGGTCGACCTGGCCGTCTCGCCGCGGGGTGACGTCTACGTCGCGGAGCTGTTCGGGTCCGGCGTGACGGTCGTGACGCGCGGGTCGCACACGGCGAAGCCGCTGGTCGACCTGCCGATGCCAGGTGCGGTGGAGTGGACGCCGCGGGGCCTGGTGATCACGACGGACGTGCTCTCGGAGACGGGCGGCAACCTGGTCACGGTGCCGCTGCGCTGAGTGCGAGCACGGGGAGGCGTCGCCCGGGTGCTCCGCCCGGGCGGCGCCTCCTTTCGCTCGGGCTCTTGTGGCGCCGCTAGGTGAGCGCTAACATCGCGTCATCCCGAGGCCGAGCGGCGCGGGAGACGTGCTTTCGAACCGGTTCGACGATGAAGCGGAGCATGATGACGACCATCGGTGACGTCGCGCGGCACGCGGGCGTGTCGCGGAGCACCGTCTCCTACGCGCTGTCCGGCAAGCGCGCGATCTCCGACGAGACGCGCGACCGGATCGGGCAGGCGATCGCGGAGCTGGGGTTCACGCCCAATGCCGGGGCGCGCGCGCTGAAGACCGCGCAGACCATGGTGCTGGGGCTGCTGCTGCAGTTCCACGCCGACGAGTTCGCGCCCGCGATGCTGCAGTACGTCCTTCCGGTCTCGGAGGCGGCGCGCGACCACGGCTACGACATCCTCATGGTCACCGACCCGCACGGACCCGAGGCGATCCGGCGCATCGCGAACTCCGACATGGTCGACGGGATCGTGCTGCTCGACGTCACGCACGCGGACCCCCGGCTGCCAGCGATCGCCGAGGTCAAGAAGCCCGCCGCGCTCATCGGTCTGCCGGGGGGAGCCGCGGGCGTCGACGTCTTCGACCTGGACTTCGGCGAGGCGGCGCGCATGCTCGTCGACCACCTGCAGGAGCGGGGGCACCGCGAGCTGGTTCTGGTCTCGCCGCCGTACCACGTGGTCGAGCGCGGCGGCTCCTACGTCTGGAGGTTCCGCGAGGGCGCGGTCGAGCGCGCGGCGCGCTACGGCATCCAGATCCACCCGTACTACGGCGAGTCGCGCCAGCCGGCGATCACCACCTCGGTCAACGCGCTCCTCGACGCCCACCCGAAGGCGACGGCGCTGATCGTGCACAACGACGCGACGATCGCCGCGCTGCCGTCGATCCTGCGGGACCGCGGCGTCCGCGTGCCCGACGACCTCAGCGTCGTCAGCCTCTACTCGCGTGACTTCGGCGAGGAGTTCTCGCTGCCGTTCACCGCGGTCGAGTCCGCGGCCGGCGAGCTCGGGCGCCGCGCGGTCGCCCAGCTCGTCCGCCGCATCACCAAGTCCCCGGACGCGGGTCCCTCGCTCGTCCGGTTCGTTCCTCCCGTCCTCACGGACCGGGGGAGCACGCGCTAGCCCAGCACAGCGCAGACGGCTGTCTTTCGAACCGATTCGACGCCCGTGACACACGATTCAGAGAGGAACCCGTGTTGAACACCAAGACCAAGCACGCGACCGGCGTGGCCATCGCCGCCCTCCTCGTCGGCGGACTGACCGCCTGCGGGAGCGACGACGAGCCCGGCTCGTCGTCCACCACCGGTGGCGCGACCCTGACCGAGATCAAGGTGTGGGACCCGTACCCGCAGTACGACGACAGCTCCGACTGGGCCGCGTACGTGAAGGCGTGCGCACCGGAGGGCACGACGATCACCCGCACGTCTGCCGCGACCTCTGACCTGCTCAACGACCTCACGTCCGCGGTCAAGGAGGGCAACGCCCCCGACGTCGTCATGCTCGACAACCCGGCCGTGCCGGACGCCGCCGCCTCCGGCCTGCTGGCGAGTGCGGACGAGGTCGGCATCGACACGTCCGGCTTCGACGAGAACCTGGCGGGCCCGGGCACCGTCGACGGGACGACCTACGGCGTGCCGATCGGGGCCAACACGCTCGGCCTGTACTACAACGCGGACATCCTCGCCGACGCGGGCGTCGACCCCGCGAGCATCACGAGCTGGGACACGCTGACCGACGCGCTCGCCAAGGTCACCGCGGCCGGCCACAAGGGCATCACGTTCTCCGGCATCGCCGGCGAGGAGGGCGTCTTCCAGTTCCTGCCGTGGTTCTGGGGCGCGGGCGCCTCGCTCGAGGACCCGGGCTCGGCGCAGGCGGTCGAGGCCGGGCAGCTGCTGTCCGGCTGGGTCGGCGAGGGGTACGCGCCGAAGTCCTCGCTGACCGACAACCAGTCGGCCTCGTGGGACCTGTTCCTCACGGGTGAGTACGCGTTCGCCGAGAACGGCTCGTGGTTCGCCAAGGCGGCCTCGGAGCTCACGGACTTCGAGGCCGTGGCGATGCCGCTGCCCGGCAAGGACGGCGGGGCCGCCCCTGCGCCGACGGGTGGCGAGTTCGTCCTCGCGCCGATGCAGAAGGACGACGCCGAGGCGCACTACGCCAACGCGACGAAGGTGATCGACTGCCTCGTCGGCTCCGAGAACCAGGTGAAGACGGCCGACGCGCTCGGCTACTTCGCCGCCAACGCGAGCCTGCGCTCGGAGCAGGTCGCGAGCGACCCGATCTGGGAGCCGTGGGCCACCTCGATCGAGAGCGCCGAGGGGCGTACGACCGACCTCGGGCCGGACTACACCGCGACCTCCGCGGCGCTGTCCACGGCGCTGCAGGGTGCGCTGAACGCGGCGGGCGACACCGCCCAGGTGCAGTCCGCGTTCGAGGCGATCGGCGGCTGACGCACCGCGCGGCGGTCCGGGTGACCGGACCGCCGCGCCGGCCGGCAAGCACAGACCGGCAAGCAGAGAACGGACGAGGACGAGGGACGAACGGTGACGCAGGTCAAGGTCAAGGCCCCGCCGCCCGCGCGGCGGGTGGCGGCGGCGCAGGACGCCAGCCGCAACGGGCGCAGGCGCCGGATGAGGCCGACGACGTGG
Organism: Cellulomonas fulva; assembly: GCF_018531375.1. Taxonomy (NCBI): domain Bacteria; kingdom Bacillati; phylum Actinomycetota; class Actinomycetes; order Micrococcales; family Cellulomonadaceae; genus Cellulomonas; species Cellulomonas fulva. Next base: position 1,631,877 of record NZ_JAHBOH010000001.1, read on the forward strand.
GCGGCCATCGGGTTCGCGCTGCCCCTGGTGGCGTACCTGGCAGTGTTCTACGCCTACCCGCTGGTCGAGAACGTCTCGATGAGCGTGCACCGCTTCACGCGCGCGACCTTCGTGACGGGGGAGGCCCCCTTCGCGGGCGCCGACATCTACCGCGAGGTCATCGGCTCCGCGCCGTTCTGGCCGACCGTGCGCCAGACCGCGGTCTTCGTCGTGGTGTCCCTCGTCTTCCAGTACGGCATCGGGCTCGCCCTCGCGGTGTTCTTCCAGCGCAGCTTCCCGCTCTCGACGATCCTGCGGGCGCTGTTCCTCGTGCCGTGGCTGCTGCCGATCATCGTCTCGGCGACCACGTGGCAGTGGATGATGGACGCGGACTCGGGCGTCCTCAACAGCTTCCTCGGGGTCTTCGGCATCGACCCCGTGTGGTGGCTCAACGCCGAGAACTCGCTCATGTCGGTCACGATCGCGAACATCTGGTTGGGCATCCCGTTCAACCTGGTGATCCTCTACTCCGGCCTGCAGAACGTGCCGACCGAGCTCTACGAGGCCGCGTCGCTCGACGGCGCGAGCCGGTGGCGCCAGTTCTGGTCGATCACCTTCCCGCTGCTGCGCCCGGTCACCGCGATCACGCTGCTGCTCGGCTTCGTGTACACGCTCAAGGTCGTCGACATCATCTGGATCATGACGGCGGGGACGGGCACGTCCCAGACCCTCGCGACCTGGGCGTACGCCATGGCGTTCGGCAAGGGCACCGCCGTCATCCAGTACTCGCAGGCGGCCGTGGTCGGCACGATCCTGCTCGTGATCGCCCTGGTGATGGGCTTCGTCTACCTCGCGGCCCAGCGCCGGCAGGAGGACTGACCATGGAACGCCACGACCGCGTCTGGTGGAAGACGGCCATCGGGCTCGCCCTCGTCGTCGTCATGCTCTTCCCGGTGTACTGGATGGTGAACGTCTCGCTCACCCCGCGCACCGACATCCGCAAGGGCGACCTGTACCCGCACAGTCCCACCCTCGAGCACTACGGGATCGTGCTGCAGGACCAGCTGCCCCACCTCGCGACGAGCCTCGTCGTCGGGCTCGGGACGGTCGCCCTGACGCTGCTGATCGCGGCGCCGGGCGCCTATGCGCTCTCGCTGCTGCTGGTCCCCGGCCGCCGGGTCCTGAACTTCCTCCTGATCGTGGGCCAGATGATCCCCGCGGTCGTGATGGCGCTCGGCTTCTACACGATCTACTCGCGCCTCGGGATCCTCGACACCCTGCCGGGCCTGATCGTCGCGGACTCCACGCTGGCGGTGCCGTTCGGCGTGATGCTGTTCACCGCGTTCATGGCCGGGATCCCGCGCGAGCTGCTGCAGGCGGCGCAGATCGACGGGGCGTCCCACTGGCGCGTGTTCCGCTCGGTCGTCATGCCGGTCTCCCGCAACGCCGCGGTCACGGTCGCCCTGTTCGCCTTCCTGTGGGCGTGGTCGGACTTCCTGTTCGCCTCGACGCTCGACCGCGAGGGCGGCGCGCTGCGCCCGATCACGATGGGCATCTACGACTACATCGGCTCACAGAACCAGGAGTGGGGTCCCATGATGGCCACCGCCGTCGTCGCCTCCGTGCCCACCGCGATCCTGCTCGTGGTCGCCCAGCGCTACGTCGCCGCCGGCGTGACCGCCGGCGCGGTGAAGAGCTGATGGCCGCCGCATGCCCCGCGTTCGACGTGCGGGACATCCCGTTCTCGGTGCGCGGGTCCTGGCTGAACCTGTCCCCGGTCGTCGCGCTGCACACCCGGGCCGACCAGGTGCACCTCGTCTCGCACCGCAACGGCATGCACGCCGTGCTGCGCTGCGAGCCGCTCGACGCGACGGGCTCCGTCGTGGCGGCCGACTGGGCCGCCACGCCCGCGACGTTCACCTGGCGTCGAGGCGACGCCGCCGTCACCGCGGTCTTCGACGGCGTGCGCGCGCTGCGCCTGCGCGGCAGCGGGCTCGGCCTGCGGCTGGCGGACGCGGCAGGCGGGCTGACGCCGTTCACGGGCACCTACCTCTTCACCGACCCCGTCGACGGGAGCGCGGTGTTCACGTCCTACGAGACCGGCCGCCGGTACCGCGTCTCGGGCGAGCCCGGAGTCGTGACGGTGCAGGGCGAGCAGGCGCTGGGCGTCGCGGACCGCGCGGTGGTGCTCGGGACCGGCGCCGGCGAGTGGGAGGCGCTCCTCGAGGAGATCGACTCCGCGCAGGAGCCGCGTCCGCTCGACCGGACGTTCGACGAGGTCGTCGCGGACGTGGCCGCGCGGTTCGACGAGTACGTCGAGACGATCGCGCCGTGGCGCACGGCCGCGACGCCCGCGGCCGAGCTCGCGGCGTACGTCCTGTGGTCCGCGACCGTCGCGCCCGAGGGGTACCTGGGCCGCGAGTCGGTCCTCATGTCGAAGCACTGGATGGACAAGCTCTGGAGCTGGGACCACTGCTTCAATGCGCTCGCGCTCGCGGGCGGGCTGCCGGACCTGGCGATCGACCAGCTCCTGGCACCCTTCGACCACCAGGACGTCACGGGTGCGCTGCCCGACTCGGTGACGCACTCCGAGGTGCTCTACAACTACGTGAAGCCGCCCATCCACGGGTGGGCGCTGCGCCGGCTGCGCGCGCGGGCTCCGCGCTCGCTGACGGGCGAGGAGCTGCGGGAGATCCACGCCGGGCTCGTGCGGTGGACCCGGTTCTGGCTGGACCGCCGCCGCGTCCCCGGGCACGTGCTGCCCTACTACCAGCACGGCAACGACAGCGGCTGGGACAACTCCACCACGTTCGACGTCGACCGCGTGATCGAGTCGCCCGACCTCGCGGCCTTCCTGGTCCTGCAGCTCGAGGTGCTCGCCGACCTCGCCGACGAGCTGGGCGAGCCCTCGAAGGAGTGGCGGGACACGGCGGCCGAGGTGCTGCGCGTCTTGCTGGCCGAGCGCTGGGACGGCCAGGCGTTCTTCGCGGTGGGGGCGGCCTCCGGGCGGCGCAGCACCACGACGAGCCTGCTGAACCTGCTGCCGCTCGTGCTCGGTGACCGGCTCCCCGAGCCGGTGCGCGAGGCCATGACGCGCCGGCTCGAGGGGCACCTCACGGAGCACGGCCCGGCCACCGAGCCCGTGACGTCGCCGCACTACGAGGACGACGGCTACTGGCGCGGCCCGATCTGGGCTCCCTCGACCGCGCTCGTCGAGGACGGTCTGCGCGCCTCGGGACGGCCCGACCTCGCCGACACCGTGAGCGCGCGGTTCCGCGCCACGTGCGAGCGGTCCGGGTTCGCGGAGAACTTCGACGCGCGCACGGGCGCCGGACTGCGCGACCGCGCGTACACGTGGACGGCCGCGGTCTACCTGGTGCTCGCGGCCGAGAGCGTCGAGCGCGGGACGAGCGAGCGCCACCCCGACGCCGATCGGGCGCCGACCGCCAGCTGACCCCCCGGCTGCGCTGCGATGTGCCGCGGGCTCACCGGGGTCTGCGGACGGAAGAGGGCAAAGGAGCCATCTCATGAGACACCGCAGAACGACCGTCGCGCTGCTCGCGGCCGCGGCGGTGACGAGCCTGCTCGTCCCCGTCGGGCCGGCGACGGCCGCCGGCAACACGCTCGTCGTCGACGTCGCCTCCCCGGTCCGGCCGGTGACGCACGTCGGGTCCGGCGGCCTGTACGCGCTGGCGACCACGTCGACCCCCGATCCGGCGCTGCTCAAGCCGCTGCGGCTCAACCAGCTCACGCAGCCCGCCCCCGGCGTCCAGCAGCTCGGCAACGGCGCGACCGTCCCGACGGGCGACGCGCTCGTCGTCGCGCCCAGCGCGATCGGCGCCGGCGCGCAGACGTACGTCCGGATGCCCGACATCTACCGCGACTTCCCGTACCGGTGGGTGAGCTGGGCGGACTGGGAGAGCAAGGTGCGCACCATGGTGAACGCGCGCGTCGGTGCGGCGCAGGTCACCAACATCAACGGCTGGGAGCTGTGGAACGAGCCGGACTGGACGTGGAGCACCGGGTCGGCCGGGAGCTTCACCTCGGGGTGGGCCCGCACGTTCAAGCTCGTCCGTTCGCTCGACGCGGTCACCCCGATCGTCGGCCCGAGCTACTCGGTCTACAACCACTCGTGGATGCTCAGCTTCCTCACGGCCGCGAAGGCCTCCAACACCGTTCCCGACGTGATCGTGTGGCACGAGCTCGACGACTTCGGGTGGGCCAACATCGACGAGCACGTCGCCGACTACCGCGCGATCGAGGCCTCGCTCGGGATCAGCCCGCGGCCGATCTCGATCAACGAGTACGGGTCGCCCAACCAGGTCGACACCCCGAGCGTCGCGGCGCACTACCTCGCCCAGTTCGAGCGCACCGGCATCAAGGACGCCGAGCGCGCCTACTGGTACGAGTCGGGGACGATCGGCGGGCTGTTCCACAACAACCGTCCGACCGGCAGCTACTGGGCCTACAAGTGGTACGGCGACATGGCCGGGAACATCGTGCGCACGACCCCGTCGGGCGACCTCGACGGCGTGGCCGCGTACGACTCGAGCCGCAAGATCGTCAACGTCGTGCTCGGCGGGACGTACGGCACCAACAGCGTCCAGGTGCGGGGCCTGTCAGGATTCGGCTCGAGCGTGCGCGTGACGGTGAGCCACACCCCCGCCTCGGGCAGGTACGCCAACGTCACGGCGCCCACGCAGGTCTCGTCCAGCAACTACACGGTGTCGAACGGTGCGATCACCGTCCCGATCGTCGACCAGGACTACCTCGGGGCGTACCAGGTGCTCGTGACGCCGGCGTCCGGCCCGACGTCGTCGTGGCAGAAGGTGTACGAGGCCGAGAACGCGACGGTGGTCAACGCGAACCGCTTCGCGACGGGCAACGCGAGCAACGGCTCGTACGTCGGGCAGATCGACGGGACGGGGAGCTCGCGTGCCGACAGCTTCGTCGACTTCATCGTGCAGGTCCCCTCGACCAGGGCGTACACGATGAGCATCCGCTACGCGAACGGCACGGGCGCGACGTCGACGCACGGGCTGGCCTACAACGGCGGTGGGTGGTCGACCGTGTCCTACCCGCCGACCGCGGGCTGGGCGCAGTTCGCCTCGACCACCGTCTCGGTCAACCTGAACGCCGGGTACAACGTGATCCGGCTCGCGAAGGGATCGCCGAACTTCACGGGCGGCGTCGGGTACGCCGAGCTCGACAGCATCACCCTCAACTAGCCCGTCCCACCGCCCGGGCGCGACGCCGCGCCCGGGCGGCCGGACGCGCGGGTGCGCGCCGGTCGGCGAACACTGGGCGGGTGATCGACAGGTACGAGGGGCACATCCTGGGGCTCGGGACGTCGGGCGGCCGGCGCGTCGTCGTGGGGCGGTGGCTGCGCTCGCCGTGGCCGCCGTTCGCCGACGTCATGACGGAGGACGCAGCCGGGTGGCGCACGCTGCTGGCGCCGACGCGGGCGATCGCCGACGAGGTCGCGGCGACGTACACGTTCGACCAGGTGCTCGTCGTGCCGGTGCGGGTGGTGTGCGACGAGGTCGCGCGCCGGTGGACGGTGACGGCCGGCCCGCTCGTCGCACACGCGACGGTGGGCGGTCGCACGCCGCTCGGGACGCTGCTGCACGCGGTCCCGGTGGGGCTGACGGGCTCGCGCGCGTTCGCGACCGCCGCCGACCCGCTCGCGCGGGTGCTGCTGCCGGGGGTGCGCACGCGCGGGTCCGCGGGCGGCGGCCGACGCGAGTGGTACGGCGCGCGCGACCAGCACCGGGTCGTCGACGCCGCGGTCACCTGGGGCGACGAGCCGTGCGGCGGGCTCGTCGACACCGGTGCGGTGCACTTCGGCTTCTCGTCGGTCCCGCGCGAGCCGACCGTGACGGCGGTGCGCACGACGATCGAGCGGTGAGCCCGGTCCCCGGCCGTGCCCCTGTGCGCGGGGCAGCCGGTCGCCCTAGGTTGGGCACTGACAGCGGAGGTCACGTATGAGCACGTCAGCGACGCCGTTGCCCGGTGCCGACGCCGGGCGTCCCCCCGACGAGCCCGCGCCGATCCCGCCGCCCGCGGACCCGTCGTCCGGGGCGCGGCCGGCGATCGCCAAGGCGGTGTTCCTGCCCGGACTGGCGATCGTGCTCGTCGTCGGCCTGTTCGCGGTGCTCTTCCCGGACCTCGCCGAGTCCGCGATCGGCACCATCCAGACCGACGTGATCGGCGTGTTCGGCTGGTACTACGTCCTGGTCGTGGCGGCCTTCGTGGTGTTCGCGCTGTGGATGGGCGTCAGCCGGTTCGGCGACATCATGCTGGGTCAGGACGACGACACGCCCGCGTACTCGATGGGCAGCTGGTTCTCGATGCTGTTCGCGGCGGGCATGGGCATCGGCCTGGTGTTCTGGGGCGTCGCGGAGCCGCTGAGCCACTACGCGCAGCCGAAGCCCGGCGTCACCGGCGCGCCGGACCAGCTCGCCGACGCCGCGATGGCCCAGACCTACCTGCACTGGGGCGTGCACGCCTGGGCGGTGTACGTCGTCGTCGGGCTGGGCCTGGCCTACGCGATCCACCGGCGCGGCCGGCCCGTGGCGGTGCGGTGGGCGGTCGAGCCGCTGCTGGGGGAGCGGCGCACGCGCGGTCGCCTCGGGGACGCGATCGACGTCGCGGCCGTGGTCGGCACGGTGTTCGGGCTTGCCACGTCGCTCGGGCTCGGCGTGCTGCAGATCTCCGCGGGGCTCGAGCACCTCGACCTGATCGACTCGTCGACCACGGTCCAGGTGGTGCTGATCTTGGTGATCACGCTCGCGGCGACGGCGTCCGTGGTCTCGGGACTCGACAAGGGGCTCAAGTGGCTGTCCAACCTCAACATCGGGATCGCCGGGACGCTCCTGGTCCTCGTCCTGGTGCTGGGGCCGACGCTGTTCCTGCTGCGCGAGTTCGTGCAGTCGATCGGCGTCTACCTGGGCGACGTCGTCCCGCTCACGTTCGACACCACGGCGTTCGAGGGCGACGCGGGCCAGGCCTGGCAGGCGTCGTGGACCACGTTCTACTGGGGCTGGTGGATCAGCTGGGCGCCCTTCGTCGGCGTGTTCATCGCGCGCATCTCCCGCGGGCGCACGGTGCGCCAGTTCGTCATGGGCGTGCTGATCATCCCGGTGCTCGTGACGTTCCTGTGGTTCTCGGTGCTCGGCGGGACGGCCCTGTACCGCGAGATCTTCGGCGAGGGCGGCCTGATCGGCGCGGGCGGCACGGTCGACGAGAACACCGCGTTGTTCGACCTGCTCGGCGGACTGCCGGGCGGCGTGGTCATGTCGGTGGGCGCGGTGCTGCTGATCGCGCTGTTCTTCGTCACCAGCTCCGACTCCGGCTCCTTCGTCGTGTCGATGCTGACCTCGGGCGGCAACCCCACACCGTTCACCTGGACCCGCGTGACCTGGTCGGTGATGACGGGCCTGCTCGCGGCGGCGCTGCTGGTCGCGGGTGGCCTCACCGCCCTGCAGACGGCCGCGATCCTCATCGCGCTGCCGTTCAGCGTCGTGATGATCCTCATCGCGATCGCGACCATCAAGGCGTTCCTCGCCGAGCACGCGGCGTACCAGCGCGCCGAGCGCGCCGCGGTGCGCGAGCGGCTCACGCGCGACGTCGCGCACGCCGTGCACGGGGAGCTGCGCGAGCACCTCGAAGGGCTGGTCGCCGATCCCGCCGGCCTGCCGGGGACCAACGGCCGGTGGTGGACGCGGCGGCGGGTGCGGACGTCGGCGGGAGGCGCCGACGCCGATCCCGACGCCGTCACGCTCGCGGACCGGCCGGACCCCCGGGCGTGACCCCGTGCCCGCCGACCACGCCGCCTACTGGGACGCGCAGGCGGCGACCTACGACCGCTCGACGGCCTGGGTGGAGCGGCGGCTGCTGGCGGACGCGCGGGCGTGGGTGGGGGAACGGGTCCGCGGGCGCACGCTCGAGGTCGCGGCGGGGACGGGCGGCACGCTCGCGGACTACGCCACCCGCGCGTCGGACGTCACGCTGACCGACCGCAGCGAGCAGATGCTCGGGCTGGCGCGGACGCGGGCGCGCGCGCTCGGGGTGGAGGTCACCGCGCTGCGCTGCGACGCCGCGGCGCTCCCCTTCCCGGCGGCGTCGATGGACACCGTGGTGTGCACCTTCGCGCTGTGCTGCGTGCCCGACGAGGTCGCGGTCCTGCGCGAGCTCGCGCGCGTGGTCCGGCCCGACGGCCGGGTGCTGCTCGCGGACCACGTGGAGTCCTCGGCCGCGCTGGGCCGGCTGGCGCAGCGCGGGCTGGACCTCGCCGGGCGGCGGCACGGCGAGCACCACCGACGGCGCCCGCTGCTGCGGCTGGGCGAGGCGGGCCTCGTGGCCGTCGAGCACGCGTCCTCGCGGTACCGGCTCGTCGAGCAGGTGGCGGCGCGACCGGAGCGCCGCGCGCGGCCTCCGGCGGACGTCAGCCGCGGCGGAAGAGGGTCGTCGGCTCGCCGGCGGAGCTGAGCGGCCCGGCTCCCGCCCCACGGAACCCCAGACGCCCGAGCAGCCGCACGGAGGCGGCGTTGCCGTCGACCACGACCGCCACGACGGTCGTGACCTGCAGGGACGACGAGGCCGCGGTCAGCAGCGCGCCGACGGCCTCGGCCGCCAGCCCGCGCCCCTGCCGGTCGGCCCGGAGCACGTAGCCCACCTCCGGCTCGTCGGCGTGGCGCAGGAGCACCTCCCCGACCACCGTCCCGGTGCGGCGTTCCTCCACCGCGAGCACGAGCCACTCGCCCGGGGCCGCGGTGGTGCGGTCGAGCTTCGCGGCGAGGGCCGCGCGGGTCTGCTCGCGGTCGCGCACCGGCCACGGGATGTAGCGCGTGACGGCCGGGTCGGAGTGGAACACCAGCAGGTCGTCCAGGTCCTGCGGACGGTGGCCGCGCAGCACCAGGCGCGGCGTCGTCAGGGGCAGGTCCAGCTCCCACACGGTCACGGTGAGCACGGTAGCGACGGGCGGTCGTCGCGCGCTCGTCGGACCCCGGGGAGAGACTGGACGGACATCCCCGGTGAGAAGGAGCGTCCATGTCGTCCGTCCCCACGGTCACCCTCAACAACGGCGTCCAGGTCCCGCAGCTCGGGTTCGGCGTGTTCCAGATCCCGCCCGACGAGACCAAGGACGCGGTCCTGACGGCGTTCGAGGTGGGCTACCGGCACATCGACACCGCGCAGGGCTACGGCAACGAGCAGGGTGTCGGCGACGCCCTCGCGGCCAGCGGCCTGGCCCGCGACGAGGTGTTCGTCACCAGCAAGCTCAACAACAGCAACCTGACGCCCGAGGACGCCATGGCCTCCTTCGAGCTCACGCTCGAGGCGCTGGGCTCCGACCACGTCGACCTGTTCCTCATCCACTGGCCGCTGCCCACCGTGAGCGACTTCGTCGCGCGCTGGCGCACGCTGGAGGAGATCTACCGGTCCGGGCGGGCACGGGCCATCGGGGTCTCGAACTTCCAGCCGCACCACCTGCGCAAGCTGCACGCCGAGACGACGATCACGCCCGCCGTGAACCAGGTCGAGATCCACCCGTACCTGACGAACGACGAGATCCGCGCCTTCGACGCCGAGCACGGCATCGCGACCGAGGCGTGGTCGCCGATCGCGAAGGGGCAGGTCCTCGAGGACCCGGTCCTGGTGCGGATCGCCGAGCAGCTCGGCAGGACCCCGGCGCAGGTGACGCTGCGGTGGCACGTCCAGCGCGGGGACATCGTGTTCCCGAAGTCGGTCACCCGCCGCCGGGTCGAGGAGAACTTCGCGGTCTTCGACTTCGAGCTCTCGGCCACCGACATGGCGGACATCACCGCGCTGGACCGGGGGATGCGGACCGGTCCGGACCCGGACACGTTCGCGTTCGTGGGCTGACCCCGAGGATCCCGGGTCCGACGGAGCCCGCGAACCCCACAGAACCCCGCGACGCCGACGAGCCCCGAGGACCGTGGTCCTCGGGGCTCGTCGGGTGCTGCGGGGGTCAGCGCGTCAGCTGCACGCCGCGCCGTTCAGCGTGAACAACGACGGGTTCGGGTTCTGGCCCGAGTGCGAGCCGTTGAAGCCGATGTCGACGCTCTGGCCCGGGGCCAGGGTGCCGTTCCACGCCGCGTTGGTCGCGGTGACCGTCGAGCCGGACTGGGTCCAGTTCGCGCTCCAGCCCTGCGTGACCTGCTGGCCGGCGGTGAAGCCGAACTTCAGCGTCCAGCCGGACAGGGTCGTGGTGCCGGTGTTCGTGACCTTGACCGACGCCGTGAAGCCGGTGTTCCAGCTCGAGGCGTTGTAGACCACCGTGCAGGAACCGGTGGTCGTGCCCGACCTCGTGGTCACCGCGAGCGGGGCGGAGGCCGCGGACACGTTGCCCGCCGCGTCCTTGGCCCGGACCGTGTAGGAGTACGCCGTCGCCGCCGTGAGGCCGGTGTCGGTGTAGCTCGTGCCGGTCGCGGTGCCGACCTTGGTCGTCCCGCGGTAGACGTCGTAGCCCGTGACGCCGACGTTGTCGGTCGACGCCGTCCAGGACAGGGCCACGCTCGTCTCGGTGACCGTGCCGGCCGCGAGGCCCGTGGGCACGCTCGGCGGGACGGTGTCGGCGGCCGAGGTCGTCCTGACCGACAGCGCGCTCGACGCGGCGGAGACGTTGCCCGCGTTGTCCTTGGCCCGGACCGTGTACGAGTACGCGGTGCCGGCGGTCAGGCCGGTGTCGGTGAAGGACGCCGTGGTGGACGAGCCCACCTTGGTGGTGCCGCGGTAGACGTCGTAGCCCGCCAGGCCCGAGCCGCCGGTGTCGGTCGACGCGTTCCAGGTGAGGGCGACGCTCGTGCCGGTCACGGTGCCGGCGGCCAGCCCGGTCGGCACGCTCGGCGCGACGGTGTCCGTCGGCGTCGTCGTGCTCGTCGTGACGGACAGCGCGCTGGACGCGGCGGACACGTTGCCCGCCAGGTCCTTGGCCCGCACGGTGTACGAGTACGCCGTGGAGGCGGTGAGGCCGGTGTCGGTGTACGTCGTGCCCGTGGCGGTGCCGACCTTCGTCGTGCCGCGGTAGACGTCGTAGCCCGTGACGCCGACGTTGTCGGTCGACGCGGTCCAGGACAGCGCCACCGAGGAGCCCGTGACCGTGCCCGCCTTGAGGCCCGTCGGGACCGACGGAGCCTGCGTGTCGACCGGCGCGGGGCCGTCGCCGAACAGACGGTCGTAGTCGGCCAGCGCCGCGGCGATGGCGGTCTGCGACCAGAACCGGTGGAACGTGAACGTCGGGGCGACGCCCGTGTCCAGCGCGGTCTGCATCTTCGACCACTGCGGGTCGTTCTTGTAGAACGAGCGGATGTCGAGGAACGTCCCGCCCGGCTTGATCACGTCGCCGTTGGGCATGGTGCCCGTCCAGCCGGCGGGGATGTAGACGCCGTCGCCGCCCGCGACGTACTTGTCGTCGAACCGCAGGAAGTCGCCGCGCGTCTCCTGCGTGGCCACGCCGAGCGCGTCCTGGTTGTTGTCCCACATCGCGTCGAGCAGCGCCTTGGCGGTGTCACGCGCCTGGGTGTTGCCGGACTTGGCGGCGTAGAACAGCAGCGCACGCGCGGTGTCGCCGGCGACGCCGACGTCCTGCCCGTAGTCCTTGACCGTGACGGTCAGGCCGGGGTTGCCGGTGGGCGACGACGGGTTCCACGTGTCGGGCTTGCCGGTCCACTGGAGCGTGCTCGGGACCTTCCAGCTCGCACCGTCCGTCGAGATGTTCGCGACGACCCAGGGCACCCACTTGTCGAGGATGGCCTTGGCCTTCGCGTTGCCCGACGCGTAGTAGAGCTCGGCGACGCGCTGCACGCCCCACGCCTGCATGCCGAACCACTGGTTCGACGGCGGGTCGTTGTAGACGGGCGCCTCGGTGTAGCCCATGCCGTAGAACGTGGGCGTGCCCGCGGGCGGGGTGGCGTAGGCGCCGTTCCAGCTGTTGGTCGCGCCACCGGCGATGCCGCCGTTCGAGGCCTGGAGCCAGGTGTAGAACTCGAGCTGGCGCTCGAGGGACTTGGTCCAGTCCGCCTTCGCCGTCGGGGACTTCGGCGTCAGGGCCGGGTCCGACGAGAGCGCGTACGCGGCCAGCGGGTTCTGGTACCCGAAGTGCGCGTGCGACGAGCCGATGCGCCACGCCCAGCCGGCGTTCGCGTCGGTGGCGCCGCCCCAGGCCATGTACCAGGACAGCAGGTAGTGCGCGCTCTCCTTGTTGCTGCCGGCGGGGCAGCTCGGCGAGGTGCAGCCGATGGCCTTGAAGTACTTGTCGAACAGCGTGTAGCGCAGGTAGTCGCCGAGCTTGGCGGCCTTGGCGACCGTCGCGGCGATGTCGGCCTGCTTGCCCTGCTCGGTGGCCCACTGGTTGGCCCAGTAGATGGCCTCGACGGCACGGGCGTCGGCGTCGGACGCCGAGGTGTACTTCCACTGCTTCGCGTAGGAGGCGTCCTGCGTGAAGAGGTCGAGGTAGCCGTTCTTGCCGCCGTACTTGAACTCCTCGCAGCTGGGCTGCGGGACGGTCTCCCAGACCGACTCCTGGGGGCCGCGCTGGAAGGTGTTGATGAAGGAGGAGCCGACCGCGGTGGGGCCGAGCTCGCAGCCGGCGCCGGGGGTGGCCCCGAAGCCGTAGACGTTGTCGACGTCCGCGAGCCAGTGCATCTGGTAGATGTCCGCGTTGCCGTACGTGGACTTGAGCTCGTTGGCGAGCGGGTCCTTGCCGACCGAGACGCCGCTGTTCAGGGCGCTGGGGTACTGGCTCGGGTGGTTGAACTCCGAGGCGTACGTGGCGGGGGAGTTGGGGTTGTAGAAGGAGTTCGTGGGCTGATCCACCGTCTGGGGGATCATGTACTTCTCCATGGTCTCCCAGGCGTGGTTCAGCGGTGCCCAGTCACCCGTGACCTGGCCGTACAGCGCCTCGAGCCAGATCCAGTAGGAGTAGGCCTCGGACGTCGTCTCGTGGCCGTAGTCGGGAGCCTCGACGATGAGGGTCTCGACCGAGTGGTAGGGGATGCCCTGCGCCGAGAAGTAGCCGTTGGCGGGGTCCTTGATCTTGTCGTACTGCGCGAGGAAGCGCTGCGCGTACTCGCCGTCGACCGCGGCGCGCACGGGCGCGGCGGCCGGGACGCTCAGGGTGCTGGGCAGCGCGCCCGGCGCGGCGGTGGCGGGGCTGATCCCCGTCGCCGCCAGGAGGGACGACACGCTCAGGGTGGCCAGGGCCACCCAGGCGGTTCGCCGTCGTGTGGTGGAGGACATCGTCCGTACCTTTCTGGCTGGTGGGCGCGCAGCGTGCGACGACACGACGACGAGCCCGCCGCGCCGCCGGGGGACCCGGTGCGCGCGGTGGCGGAGGTGCACGAGCCCCGGACCAGCGGCGACGAGCGCCGGCGTCGGTGCCGGACGCGCGCGGTGCGGGTCCCGGGACTGCGACCACACTCGCCAGCGGGGGCTTTGGCGTCCAGGATGCGAATCGATTCACATGGGAGCGCGACCACGCCCGCGCGCAGGGCGCAGCCGGCGGGCAGGATGGGAGCCGGGCCGACACGGGTGGGCACGAGGTGAGCACGTGAGGGCAGGAAGGGGCGGGCGTGGCTCAGGTGAGCGCCGGGCTGCTGCTGCACCGCAGGCCGCCGGACGGCGGGCCGCAGGTGCTGCTCGCTCGGATGGGTGGCCCGTTCTGGGCGCGTCGCGAGCGCGCGTGGACGGTGCCGAAGGGCCTGGTCGAGGCGGGCGAGGACCCGCACGCCGCCGCGCTGCGCGAGTTCGCCGAGGAGCTGGGCGTCGCGCCGCCGGCCTCCGCGGCGCCCGACGTCGCCCTCGGCCACGTGACGCAGTCGGGCGGCAAGGTGGTGCACGCCTGGGCGCGCGCCGCGGACCTCGACGTCGCGGCCCTGCGGTGGCGGGACGACGACGGGCGGTGGCTGGTGAGCACCGCGCTCGTCGAGTGGCCGCCGCGGTCCGGTCGCACGCTCGAGGTCCCGGAGGTCGACCAGGCCCGGTGGCTCGGGCTCGACGAGGCCCGCGCGCTCGTCGTCGCCGCGCAGGCCGAGCTGCTGGACCGGCTGGCCGTGCTGCTGACCTGAGGCGCCCGGGCCGCCGGGCGGAGGGTGCCGACGCGGTCTAGCGTCGAGACGTGGCTCGCGCACGCGCGATGCAGACGGTCGAGCTCACCGAGGACGGTGCGCCCGCCGGACCAGCCCTGCCCGCCGCCGGACGGCACGGCCGCCGCGCCGGCATCGCGGGCGTGCTCGTCGTCGTCCTGGCGGGGGCGCTGCTGGTGGGCCAGGCGACGCTGGACGCGCGCCACCGCGCCGACGTGCGCCGGATCGCGGCGCTGCCGGGCGCCGTGGCGCCGGTCCCCGACGAGCCGAGCGTGCGGTGGACGCTCGACGCCGAGCTCCTCGAGGCGCTCCGGCTGGAGACGCCGGTCCGCCTCACTGACGGCTCCGGTGAGCTGTACGTGGGCGCCGTCGCGCGCTCCGACGGCAGCGTCGAGGCCGTCGGGATCGAGGCGACGAACGGCGCCCGGCGGTGGACCACGACGCTCACCGGCACCGCGCGCGAGGACGTCCGCTCGGGAGCACCGGGCACCGGCTGCGTCGTCGCGCACGCGTCGTCGGACGAGGGGCCCGTGCTCGCGTGCCTGCTCACCTTCCACCACGACGCCGACGGCCCGCTCGCGCCACCGCGCCGCGCGCAGGTCGCCGTGTTCGACGCGCGCGCGGGCGAGGTCCTGGCCCGGTTCCCGGTCCCGGCGCAGGCGAGCAGGCTCGCGGTGGTGGACGGCACGGCCGCGGTGGCGTGGCGGGTGCTCGGCGCGGTCGACCTCGAGGCGCGGGACCTGACGACCGGGGCGCTGCGCTGGCGGACGAGCCTGTCGGTGCCGCGGTCGGGCACGCCGATGTTCGGCGCGACGAGCGGCGCGCCCCGCGTCGGGCGCGTGCAGCTGCAGTCCGCCGCGGGGCTGCTCGTCGTCGCCGCCGGGCAGGAGACCTACCTGCTGACCGCCGACGGGCAGGAGCGCGGCGACGGCGCCCGGCAGCCGGCCTACGTGCGCGAGGCGACACCGGGCCGACTGGTCCTGCTGGTCGTCGACGGGGAGATCGGCAGCCTGACGGTGCGCCCGCACGCGCCCGACCAGGTCGTCGACGGGGCCGTGGCGCTGCCGACGCTCGACGACGGCTCGGCGGACGTGGTCCTGACGGTCGACGACGGGCTGCGCGGGCGGGACCCGGACGACGGGCGCGTGCTGTGGCGCGTCGCCGGGCGCGACAGCGGCCTCGTCGTGCTGGACGGCGTGGCGTACCAGGCGACCGACCGCGACCTGCTGCGCGCGGTCGACGTGGCGACCGGCGAGGTGCTGTGGCACGTGCCGGCGCGGCCGGGCCGCTACGGCACGGGGGTCCTGACCGACGGCGACCGGCTGTACGTCGAGGCGCGCACCCTGTTCGGGCCGGGCGGGACGGCCGTGCTGCTGGCGTACGGGCTCGACGGGCTGCCGCAGGCGGAGATCCTCCCGCCGCCCGGATGGACCTCGCTGGAGCTGCGGGGCGGTGTCGTCGTGGCGACGAGCGACGACGCAAGCCGGGGCGCGATCCTGGGCCCGTGACGCAGCATCTTGCGTTGCTGACGTAACTTCTTGCGATCTGTGATGAAGTCTTGTCAGCCTCTTGTCCCATCCGTACGGTGTGGGGCCATGGGCGCCGCCGTGGCGCACCGGTCCGCGCAAGGAGGCGCCACCGTGCACACCCGCATCCCCCGCAGCCCCCGTCCGCTCCTCGTCGGTGCCGCGCTCGCGGCGCTCGTCGGTGGGCTCGTCGTCCCCGCCGCTGCCGCCGACTCCCGCACCGCGGCGGAGGCCGCGGGCGGGTCGGCCACGGCCGTGACGCGTGCCGGGCTCGACCCCGCGCTGAGCGCCGGGCGCGGCTCGTGGCAGCCGGTCGTCGAGCACGAGGCCGAGAACGCCGTCACCACCGGCGACGTGATCGGCCCCGGGCGCGAGGCCTACACGCTCGAGGCCGAGGCCTCCGGGCGCACCGCGGTGCGGCTCGACGCGCCCGGTGAGTACGTCGAGGTGACGCTCACGCAGCCGGCCGACGCGATCACCGTCCGGTACGCGCTGCCCGACGCGCCCGGCGGCGGCGGGCTGGACGCCACGCTGCGGGTCACGGCGCCCAAGGTGAGGCTCGACCTGCCGGTGACGTCGCGGTACTCGTGGCTCTACAACCAGTACCCGTTCACCAACGACCCGGACGCCGACCTGCTGCACCCCGACTGGTGGCTCGCGGAGTGCGGCTGCGTGCCCGCGGAGCAGCCGGAGCCCGTGCAGATCAGCAAGCCGTTCCGGCCGTTCCACTTCTACGCCGAGCAGCGGGCGCTCCTGGGCCGCACCGTCCCGGCGGGCGCCAAGATCCGGATCACCCTCCCGGCCGGTGCCGAGGTCGACTGGGCGGTCGTCGACGTCGTCGACCTGCAGCGCGTCGGCGGGCCGCGTCCCGCGCCGTACCGTGCGGTCGACGCAACGAGGTACGGCGCCGACCCCACCGGCCGCAAGGACTCCGCGCGGGCGATCGAGAAGGCGATCGTCGTCGCGCGCCACGCCGACCGGCCGGTCTACGTGCCTGCGGGCACGTACCGGGTGGACCGGCACATCGTCGTGGACGACGTCACGATCGCCGGGGCCGGCTCGTGGTGGACGATCTTCCGGGGCCGCTCCGTCGCCCTCGACGAGCCCGCCCCCGACGGCTCGACGCACACCGGCGTCGGCTTCTACGGCAAGGACGCCGCGGACGGCGGCAGCCACGACGTGGTCCTCAAGGACTTCGCGATCGTGGGCGACGTCACCGAGCGCATCGACGACGACCAGGTCAACGGGGTCGGCGGCGCGCTGTCCGACTCGGTGCTCAACCGCCTCTACATCCAGCGCACCAAGGTCGGCGTGTGGGTCGACGGGCCGATGTCCGACCTCGTCGTGCAGAACTCGGTCATCGTGGACCAGCTGGCCGACGGCCTGAACTTCCACACAGGCGTCACCGACTCCGTCGCGGTCAACAACGTGGTGCGGAACACCGGTGACGACGCGCTGGCCATGTGGGCGGACGGGACGACGAACGCGCGCAACGTCTTCCGGCGCAACACCGTCCAGTCGCCCACGCTGGCCAACGGCATCGCGATCTACGGCGGGACCGACATCACGGTCGCCAAGAACCTGGTCGCGGACCCGCTGCGCGAGGGGTCCGCGCTGCACCTGGGCACGCGCTTCGGCGCCGAGCCGTTCGCCGGGACCACGCGGCTCCAGCGCAACACCACCGTCCGCGCGGGCGGCCGCGAGCTGAACTGGGACATCGGCATGGGCGCGCTGTGGGTCTACGCGCTCGAGCGGTCGATCGACTCGCGGGTGCTGGTGCGCGGCGAGCACTACCTCGACTCGACCTACAACGCGATCATGCTCGTCACCGAGTACGGCAAGAAGGACGAGCTGTCGATCAGCGGGCTCGAGTTCGCGAACATCCAGGTCGACGGCGCGGGCACGTCCGTCGTCAGCGCCCGCACCGCCGGCTCGGCGTCGTTCCGGAACGTCGACGTGCGCAACGTCGGCTGGGCCGGCGTGAACAACTGCGGGGCGTTCACGTGGGACTTCGAGAAGGGCTCCGAGTTCACGCTCGTGGACCTGGGGGACAACGACGGCACGACGACCACGCCCTGGGAGCCGGGGCCTGCGAACTGGCTCAGCCGGTACACGCCCAACACGATCTCCTGCCAGGACCGGCCGGCCGTCGTCGCCCCGCCCGCGCCGTCGCCGTGGACGCAGCCGTGACGCCCGCCCGGCGCGCCGGGCTAGCGTGGGCGCGGTGGCGAGGATGCGGCGGGTGGAGGCGGACGACGACCGCGCGCCCCTCGGCACGGACGGCCACGCTGCCGACCACCTGAACGACCACCTGAACGACCACCTGGCTCGCCACGCGGACGGCCGCGCCGGCGGCGATCCGGACGGCGCCCCGGACGACGACCGGGACGACGGGCCGGACGACGACCCGGACGGACGGCGCGACCGGCGGCCGTCCGCGGGGCGGTCCCGTCGGCGCGGCGTCCTGCCGGTGCTCGCCGGAGCGCTCGCCGTGCTCGTCGCGCTGCTGGTGGGGCAGGCCGTGCTCGACGCGCGGCAGCGCGCTCGGGTCGCGGCGTGGACCGAGCTCCCGGGAACGGTCCGTCCGGTCGGGGTGACGGCCGGGGTGACCGTGGGGGACCAGGTGGAGGCCTCGGGCGTCTTCGCGGTCGCGGAGGGCGACGGCGCGGGGGTGGCCGGCCTCGTGCTCGCGCGGCGCACCGGGGACGACGGGGTGCGCCGCGTGGTGGCGACCCGAGGCGACGACGGGCGCCAGGCGTGGACGGCGACGCTCGGCAGCGGCCCCGTGACGGTGGAGGGGGACCGGGTCGAGGAGGCGGGGTGCGAGCTGGGGCGCGGCCCCGGCGCGCCCGTCCTGTGCCTGGTGCAGGACCGGGTCGTGGTCTGGCGCGAGGACGGCCGCAAGGTGCTCGACCCGGGCAGCCGCGCCGAGGTCGTCGCGATCGACCCGCGCGACGGGACCGAGCGGCGCCGCTGGGCGGTGCCGGTCGCGGACGGCTTCGCGGCGCTCGACGACCTCGTGGTGGTCTCGGTGATCGAGGCGGACGACTCCGTGTCGCTGCGCGCCTACGACGCGGCGACCGGGGATGCGGCCTGGTCGCGCACGCTGCCCGTGGCGGCCGACTACACGGCCCCGACCGACGCGCTCCTGAGCGAGCCGGTGTCGCTCGACGTCGTCGGCGACGTGCTCGTCGTGACGTGGTACCTCGACCAGGGGCTCGCGCTGGTGACCCGGGACGGCGACGTGGCCGCCCTCCCGGCCGGCACGTCGAGGGTCGCGGTGGCCGACGGCGGGCTGCGCGTGCTCGGCCGCTCGGGCGAGGGGCTCGGCTCGACCGTGCGGACGCAGGGCGACGACGCGCTCACGGTCGGCGGCAACGTCGTCGTCCCCCGGGTCGACGACGGCTCGCTCGGCGACCTGCTGCTCACGGACGCCGGCGGCCTGACGTCGTGGGACCCCCGGACGGGCGCGGCACGGTGGACGTCACCGGTGACCCCCGCGCCGGGCCCCGAGCCCGTCGTGCTCGGCGGCGTCCTCTACGCGCTGCAGCCGTCGTCGCTCGTGGCGCTCGACGGGGCCACGGGAGCGGAGCGCTGGCGGCACGCGCTGCCGGAGGCGCTCACGGGCACCCTCCTCGCGACCGACGGGCGGCGCCTGTACGTCGGCGCCCAGGAGTACGCGTACGGCTCCGAGGCCACGCTCGAAGCCGTCGGGCTCGACGGCGTGGCCGTCCCCGTCACGCTGCCCGAGGGCGCGTACGCGGTCGAGGTCCGCGGGCGGACGCTGGTGGTGCGCGGGGACTCCCCGGACGGCACGCGCTCGTGGGTGGCCGTGCTGCGGTGAGGCGCGTCAGCCCGCGGCGGAGATGTTCACCATCCACGCGGTGCCGAACCGGTCCGTCAGCATCCCGAAGGTGTCGCCCCACGGTGCGGTGACGAGCGGCTCCGTGATCGAGGCGCCCTCCGCGAGCCCGTCCCAGTAGCGGCGGAGCGTCGCCTCGTCGTCCCCGCTCAGCGAGATGGTGATCGAGGACTCCGCGCGCGCCTCGACCGGCGTGGGGCTGTCCGACGCCATGAGCGTGATCCCGCCGGGCGCGGTGAGCTGGCCGTGCATGACGCCGTCGCCCGCGTCCGGCATGCCGGACTCCGCGAACGTGGAGATCGTCAGCTCGCCACCGAGCACCGACTGGTAGAACTCGAGCGCCTCGCGCGCGTTGCCGGCGAAGCCGAGGTAAGGGTTGAGCACGACGGACATGGCGGACCTCCGGTCGGTGTGCGGTCGTCCCCATCCTGTCCGACGCCACCCACACGCGACACCTCCGGCGGCTATCGTGCGGGCATGACGGCGATGCAGCGCGTCGAGCTCGAGGACGACGAGGACGTCGTCGCGCCCCGCCGGCGCCGTGACCGCCGCGGGGAGGACGCCCGGGCGAGCTCGCCGGGTGACGGTTCGCGGAACGCGTCGAAGGACAGCAGCGACGAGGCGACGCGTGCCGACGGGACGTCCGATGAGGAGTCGCTCGACGGCGTCCTTGCGCGGCGTCGGGTGCGGCGCGGCACCGTCGCCGTGCTCGCGGGGGCGCTCGTGCTGGTGCTCGGGCTCGTCGTCGGGCAGGGCGTGCTGGACGCGCGCGAGCGAGCGAGCGTCGCCCGGTGGGCCGCCCTGCCCGGGACGGTCCGTCCGCTCGGCGACGTGCTGACCGCCGGACTGACGCTGGACGACACGTGGTGGCCCACGTCGATCGGTCGCGACGAGGACCGCGGCGTGGACGTCGCGTTCGGCGTCCGGACCGCGCAGGACGGTGCTATCGAGGTCGTCGCCAGGCGCCTGCCGGACGGCGACCAGCTGTGGGCCACACCGATCGGCAGTGGGTTCGAGGCACGTCTCGGCGCCGGCTCTCAGGGCGGCAGCTGGTGCGAGCGGCACGGGCCGGCCGATGCGGCGCCCCTGGTCTGCCTGGTCACCGACCGGTACCGGGACTGGGACGACGAGGGCAACGAGGCGGTCCACGAGGGCTCCCGGGCCGCGGTCGCCGTGCTGGATCCCGCTGACGGGACGGAGCGCGCCCGCTGGGACGTCCCGCTGTCCGACGGCTTCGCCCTGCTCGGCGGCGTCGCCGCGCTGTGGACGATCGCGGACGACGGCGCAGTCGACGTGCGCGCCTACGACGTGGCGACGGGTCGCGAGGCGTGGTCGCGGTCGCTCGAGCCGCCGCCGGGTCTCGAGCGGCTGGAGTCCTTCGGTTCGCAGGCAGGGGTCTACCCCGCGGGCGACGATCTGCAGGTGCAGTGGTACTCGGAGACGCCCGAGCTCGTCGTGCTCGACGCCGACGGCGGGCGGGTGCCGGTGCCGGACGGCTTCGACTACGTCGAGCGCCGTGCGGGCGACGACGCCCGGTACTTCGTCGGGGGGGACCACGGGCAGATCGCCACGACGCGCACCGGACCCGATGACGTCGACGTCGAGGTCAAGGGCTCGATCCTGTGGCCGGCGGTCGACGACGGATCGCTGGGCGACCTCCTGCTCACCGACTTCGGGGGCCTCACCTCGTGGGACCCGCGCACGGGCCGTGAGCTCTGGGTCGCGTCCACCTCGCAGGGTCATTCGCTGGTGGTGCTCGGCGGCGTCCTCTACTGGATCGCCGGGGGCGACGTCGTCGCGGCGGACGGGACCACGGGCGACGAGCTGTGGCGGCGTACCGTCATCGACGCGGCGGACGTCGTCTCGATCACGACCGACGGCGAACGCATCTACGTCGTCGCGAACAACTTCGGGTACGAGGGCGACACGCCTCGGGCTGCCGAGCTGGCCGCCGTCTCGCTCGACGGTGAGGAGCTGCACGAGGTCTCGCTGCCGGAGGGTACGACGCGGGTCGAGCAGCTCGGCCCGTACCTGTGGGCGGTGCCCAACGGGGATGCGGGGCAGGTGGCGCTCCTGTCCTGATCCCGTGCTGGTCCGGCTCAGTCGGTCTGGCGGATCGCCTCGCCCGCGATCTCGATCGTGACCTTCTTCCCGACGAGCCAGCCGCGCCCGTACTCCTCGCGGTCGATCTCGGTGGTCGCGGACAAGCCGAAGATGTCCTGGCCGTAGCGGTCGCGGCGCGCGCCGCCGAAGGTCAGGTCGAATGATGAGCCCGCAGCCGACCCTGCAGGTGGCGGCACCGCGACGCGGGGGCGAACTGTAGGTGCGGCGGCCCGGGGGTGGCGAGGCCGTGCGCAGTGTGTCGGTAGACGTCTCGCTGCGCGGACGGCGGGCTTGCACCGGCGGCGCGGATCTGGTCACGGTGGGTCGCGACCGAAGGCGGCCGGCCCCGGCCGACCGTCCCCAGGCGACGAGAGGAGAGCCACCCGTGCTCACCCTGACCGACAACGCCCGTACCGCCGTCGAGACGCTCACCGCACGTTCGGACCTGCCCGTGGAGACGGGCGGGCTGCGCATCGCGGAACAGGAGTCGGGGGCGTTCGAGCTCGCGCTCGTCTCGGGCCCGGCGCCCGGTGACGACGTCGTGGAGGCGGGCGCCGCCCGCGTCTACGTCGACGAGCGCACCGCCACGACGCTCACGGACCAGCGGCTCGACGTCGAGGCCACCGGCACCGGCACGGCCTTCACGCTGACCCCGCAGGCCTGACGCGCCGCCACCCGGCCCAGCCAGCCGCCGAGGTCGTCAGATCCGCAGGAGATCGTCGGAGATGTCCGACGAGCTCGGCAGGTTTCTGACGACCTCGGCGCGCGGGCGTGCGTGGGGCGCGCGCGGCGCGTGGGGCCGGCTGGGGCGGGTCAGTGGCCCAGGAGGTCCTCGAAGGAGGGGACCGCGTCGTACAGGCCCGCGGGGCGCGCCGGCTCGCGGTCCGCGACCGTCTCGGCGAGCTCGCGCGCCGCGCGCCGGATGCGGTCCGGCAGCGGCTTGACGTCGTCGCCGCCCGCGTCCGCCCAGTCGTCGGTCGCGGCGTACACGCCCGTGCCGACCACGTCCGCGTGCAGGTAGCCGAACAGCGGCCGCAGCGCGTACTCGAGCACCAGCGAGTGCCGGCCGGTGCCGCCCGTCGCGCCGAGGAGGACCGGCATCCCGGCCAGCGCGTCCTTGTCGAGCACGTCGACGAACGACTTGAAGAGCCCGGCGTAGGACGCGGTGAACACGGGCGTCACGGCGACCAGCCCGTCCGCCGCGCCCACCTTGGTGAGCGCGTCGGACAGCGCGCCGGACGCGAAGCCGGTGAGCGTCATGTTGACGACCTCGTGCGCCAGGTCGCGCAGCTCGATCGTCGTGACCGTGGCGCGGATGCCCCGCGCCGCGAGCTCCTCGACCGTCGCGGCGGCGAGCCGGTCCGCGAGCAGGCGCGTCGATGACGGCTGGCTGACGCCCGCCGAGAGGACGACGAGCGAGCGCTCCTGGGTCATGAGACCTCCTGAGAAGGGTGCCGCGCTCATCGTGCCACCGTCCCGGTGGCGGCGGCGTCCGCGGCGGCCAGGTCGTCCTCGGCGGTGCGGCCGGTCCAGTGGTCGGCTGCCGCGACGGTCTGCTCGTGCACCTCGCCGGCCGCACGGGCGGTGGCGACGCGCTCGGCGTGCGACGGCGGGTTCGCCGGCACGTGCGCGGGACGACGAGCCTCGGCCTCGCGCCGCAGCACGGGCACCACGTCCTCGGCCAGGATGTCGATCTGCTCGAGCACGGTCTTGAGCGGCAGGCCCGCGTGGTCCATGAGGAACAGCTGGCGCTGGTAGTGGCCGACCTGCTCCCAGAACGCGCCGTACCGGTCGATGACCTGCTGCGGCGAGCCGACGGTCAGCGGCGTCTCGCGCGTGAAGTCCTCCATCGACGGGCCGTGCCCGTAGACGGGCGCGTTGTCGAAGTAGGGCCGGAACTCGTCCCACGCCTTCTGCGAGTCCTTGCGCATGAACACCTGACCGCCCAGACCCACGATCGCCTGGTCCGCCGAGCCGTGGCCGTGGTGCTCGTAGCGCTGCCGGTAGAAGTTGACCATCTGCGCGGTGTGCTCCATGGGCCAGAAGATCGCGTTGTGCAGGAAGCCGTCGCCGTAGTACGCGGCCTGCTCGGCGATCTCGGGGGAGCGAATCGAGCCGTGCCAGACGAACGGCGCGACGCCGTCGAGCGGGCGCGGGGTGGACGTGAAGCCCTGCAGCGGCGTGCGGAACTTGCCGGACCAGTCCACGACGTCCTCGGTCCACAGCCGGCGCAGCAGCGCGTAGTTCTCGATCGCGAGCGGGATGCCCTGGCGGATGTCCTGGCCGAACCAGGGGTAGACCGGGCCGGTGTTTCCGCGGCCCATCATGAGGTCCATGCGGCCGTCGGAGATGACCTGGAGCATCGCGTACTCCTCGGCCAGCCGTACCGGGTCGTTCGTCGTGATGAGCGTGGTCGCCGTGGACAGCGTGATGTGCTTCGTGACGCCGGCCAGGTAGCCGAGCATCGTCGTCGGCGACGAGGGCACGAACGGCGGGTTGTGGTGCTCGCCCGTCGCGAACACGTCGAGCCCGGCCTCGTCCGCGTGGCGCGCGATGGTGAGCATCGCGCGGACGCGCTCGGTGTCGTCCGGCGTGCGGCCGGTCGTCGGGTCGGTCGTCACGTCACCGACGGAGAAGATGCCGAACTGCATCGTGATCGCCTCGTTCTGGTCCACTCGAGATCCATGCGTTTGCATGTACTGACCCGCTCAACCGGGCCGCCCCGACTCCTATTCCCGAGCCTCCCACGGGCCGATGGGACAGGACGAGCCGCGGGGCGGCGCGAGGGAGACGCGTTTGCCACCGCCCGCGGCAGATGGTGGCATTGCGGACGAGGGAGGTCGCGGATGGTCGACGACCAGGTCACGGTCCTCGTCGTCGAGGACGACGCGGACACCGCACTGTTCGTGCGCACGGTGCTCGAGCGGCGTGCCGGCATGCGCGTCGTCGTGGCGCACGAGGCGATGACGGCGCTCGCCGAGGCGACCCGTCAGGCGCCGGACGTCGTGGTCACCGACATCCAGCTGCCGGGCATGTCCGGGCTGGAGCTGCTCGGTGAGCTGCGCCGGCTGGCGCCCGGCGTGCCCGTGGTGGTGATGACCGCGTTCGCCAGCGTCGACTACGCGGTCGACGCGCTGCACCGCGAGGCCGACGACTTCCTGGTGAAGCCGATCCCGGCGGGCACGCTCGTCGAACGCGTGACCGCCGCCGCCGAGCGCGGTCGCGCCCGGCGCGCGGTGAGCACCGGCGAGACCGTGCTGGCCGTCGGCGCGCACCCGGACGATGTCGAGATCGGCGTCGGGGCCACCCTCGCCGCGCACCGGGCGGCGGGCGACACGCTCGTCGTGCTGACCCTGTCCCCGGGCACCGTGGGAGGCGACGCGGACGCCCGGCGCCAGGAGGCGATGGACGCGGCCGGGGTGGTCGGCGCACGCCTGTTCCTGCACGACTTCGCGGACACCCGCCTCGATCCCGCCGACGGACTCATCACCGCGGTGGAGGAGACGATCGCGCAGGTCCGGCCGACGGTCGTCTACACGCACTCCGCGCACGACCGGCACCAGGACCACCGTGCCGTGCACCAGGCCGTGCAGGTCGCCGCGCGGCAGGTCGCGACCCTGGCGTGCTACCAGAGCCCGTCCTCGACCATCGACTTCCGGCCGACGCGGTTCGTCACGGTCGACGGCTTCCTCGACGCCAAGCTCGCCATGCTCGCGGCGCACGTCTCGCAGAGCCACCGCGACTACATGGACCCCGACGCGGTCCGCGCGACCGCGCGCTACTGGGCGCGGTTCGGCGAGGGCACGTACGTGGAGCCGCTCGAGCTCATCCGCGCGGCCGGCCGGGTGGGCTCCGCGGGCAGCGCCGCCGCGGTCCCCGCGGGCGACGCGATCCCCGGCGCCCGCGAGGGCGCCCCCGACGAGCACGACGCCGTCCGATGACGAAGACGACGACTGCGAAGACGACGACGACGGCGACGACTGTCACGACGACTGCGATGGCGACTGCGATGGCGACCGGCTCGCCTCAGGAGGCCCCGATGCGTGTGCTGGTGACCGGAGCGGGCGGACCGGCCGGGGTCGCGGTGATCCGGTCGCTGCTGCGCCGTGGCGACGTCGAGGTCCTCGCTGCGGACATGGACCGCTGGGCGAGCGGGATCTACCTGGTCGACGCGCCGCTGCGCCGCCTGGTCCCCGCCGGGCGCGCCGACGACTTCGTCGACACCGTCGTGCGGATGTGCCGCGACGACCGCGTGGACGTGCTGTTCCCCACCGTCGACGTCGAGCTGCCGCGGCTCGCCGCCGAGCGCGAGCGGCTCGCGGCGGGCGGGACGCGGCTCGCCTCGCCGCAGCTGCGCACGCTCGAGACCGCGCTGGACAAGCTCGCCCTGGCGCGCGCGTGCGAGCGCAGCGTGCGCGGCTCGGTGCACGTGCCGCGCACCGAGCTGGTCGGCACGCCCGAGGCGACGTCGGGCTGGGACTTCCCGGTGATCGTCAAGCCGCGGCGCGGGGCCGGCTCGCGCGGCGTGCGCACGGTCGCCTCGCAGGCGGAGCTGGACGCCGTGCACGACGAGGAGGACCTGCTGGTCCAGGAGCTGCTGCCGGGGCAGGAGTTCTCGGTGGACGTGCTGGCGGGCATGGACGGCCACGTCGTGGCGGCCGTGCCGCGGGCGCGGCTGCGCGTGGACTCCGGCGTCGCGGTGGCGGGCGTGACGGTGCACGACGAGAGCCTGGTCGAGGCGGCCTCCGCGGTCGCCCGGGCGATCGGGCTGACCACCGTCGCCAACGTGCAGCTCAAGCTCACGGCCGACGGCCGACCCGGCCTGCTCGAGGTCAACCCGCGGTTCCCCGGCGCGATGCCGCTGACGATCGCGGCCGGCGTCGACATGCCGTCGATCACGCTGGACGCCGTGCTCGGCCGGCCCGTGCCGCGCCGCATGGACTTCACCGAGGTCGCCAACGTGCGGTTCCTCGAGGACCGGTTCCTGCCCCCGGACCAGATCCTGCCGGCGCCATGACCGGCCCTGCGGCAGGGACCGCCGGCGGAGCGGTCGAGCGCCTCGGCGTCGACCTCGCCGGCGACCACCACGTGCACTCGTCGTTCTCCGACGACGCGGTCAGCACGCCCGAGGAGAACCTCGCGGCCGCCCGCGCGGCCGGCCTGGCCCGGGTCCGCATGGTCGACCACGTGCGCGTCACGACGACGTACGTGCCCGAGCTCGTCGCGGCGGTCGCCGCGCTGCCCGCCGTCGAGGGGCTCACGGTGCTCACGGGGGTCGAGGCGAAGATCCTCGACGCCGCGGGGCACGTGGACGCCCCGCCGGAGGTGCTCGCCGCGCTCGGCGAGCCCGGGGGCGTGGGCCGCGTGCTGCTCGCGGACCACCAGATGCCCGGCCCGGACGGGCCGTGGAGCCCGCGCGCGACGCGCGAGCGGATGGACGCGGGCCTGGCGCCCGCCGACGTGGTGGACCTCCTGGTCTCGGCGACCGTGCGCGCGCTGCACCGCGTGGGCCGCGGGCAGGTCGCGCACCCGTTCTCCCTGCTGCCCAAGATCGGGCTGACGGAGGACGACGTGTCCGACGAGCACCTCGACGCGATCGCCGCGGCCGCGCTCGCCACCGACTCGCCGGTCGAGGTCAACGAGAAGTGGCGGTGCCCGGGCCCGCGCGCGCTCGCACGGTGGCACGGCGCCGGCGTCCGGCTGGTCGCGTCGAGCGACGCGCACCACGCCGACGAGGTCGGCGCCTACCGCTGGCTGCGGGGGGACGGCTCGTTGCGGGGGCAGCAGTGAGCGGCCACGACGTCCTCGTCGTCGCGTTCGTCGTCCTGGTCCTGCTCGGGACGGTGCCGGTGCTCGCGGGCGTGTTCCAGTACGCGCTGGTGCCCGTGCACGCGTGGCGCAACCACCTGCGCCGGGCCGAGCCGTACCTGCCGCGCGTGGTCGTCGTGGTGCCCGCGTGGAACGAGGGCGCGGTGCTCGGGGCGTCGCTCGAGCGCCTCATGGGGCTCGAGTACCCCCCGGACCGGCTGCGGGTGCTCGTCGTCGACGACGCGTCGACGGACGACACCCCGCAGGTGGTGCTCGCGAAGGCCGACGAGCACCCGGGACGGATCGTGCACCTGCGCCGTGCGCAGGGCGGTCAGGGCAAGGCCCACACGCTCAACCACGGCATCGAGCACGCGCTCGCGGACGACTGGATGCAGGCGCTGCTCATCATGGACGCCGACGTCATCTACCGCCCCGACTCGTTGCGCAAGATGACCCGGCACCTGGCGGACGAGGGCGTCGGCGCGGTCACGGCGTTCATCCGCGAGGGCAGCGGCCGGCCCGGCTCGGTCGCCCGGTTCATCGGCTACGAGTACGTCACCGCCCAGGCGGCCGCCCGGCGCGCCCAGAACGTCCTGGGCGCCATGGCCTGCCTCGCGGGCGGGGCGCAGCTGCACTCGCGGGCCAACCTCGAGGCCGTCGGCGGGCGGATCGACACCACGACCCTCGCCGAGGACACCTTCACCACCTTCCTCACGCAGCTCGACGGGCGCCGCGTGGTGTTCGAGCCCGCGGCGGTGGTGCTGGCCGAGGAGCCCGACTCCGTGCGCGCCCTGTGGAAGCAGCGCGTGCGCTGGGCCCGCGGCAACGTCCAGATCACGCGCACGTTCTCGGACGTGTGGTTCCGGCGCCCGTGGCCCCTGCGCCGCGGCGGCCAGCGGCTCGGGTCGCTCACGTTCGGCTTCGTCTGGTTCTCGATCTACCTGCTGCCGGTCGCGATGACGGCGGCGACGGTCGGCCTCGTCGGGCTCTGGTTCGTCTCCCAGACGACCGCGCTCACCGCGTTCCGGTCGCTGTGGTGGCTGGCCGTCGTGGCGTACGTGTTCGTCACCGTGACCACGCTGCTGCTCGACCGGACGACCGCGCGCCGCGCCTGGCTGCAGGGCCTGACGTTCCCCGGTCTGCTGGCGCTCGTGGTCATGAGCGCGGCGTGGTTCCCGGCGCTCTGGGAGGTCCGCATCCCCGCGCTGCTGGGCCTCGAGATGACCGACGACGGACGCGAGCTCTGGCAGCTCGGCCTGTACTGCTGGCCCCTGGTGGCGATGCTCGCCGCGTTCCTCATCCGCACGGTCGAGGGCGTCCGGGTGCTCCGGTTCCTCGCGGTGCCGCTGCTGTACCTCATCGGCTTCGGGCCGCTGCTGTGCGCCATCACGCTGGACGCGTACGTGAAGCAGGCCCGCGGCGCCGCGCAGACGTGGGACAAGACCGAGAAGACCGGGAGGGTCGTCGGATGACCGGAGCCCACGGACGGCGTGCGTCGCGTCCGACGAGCACGGGCGGGCCGGGCGATCCCCTCACCCCCGAGGCGATGCGCCGCGAGATCCGCGCCGACGCCCGGGCGGAGCGCCGCGTGCTCCTGGTTGCCCTCGTCGCGCTCGCGGCCACGTGCGTCGTCCTCGTCGCGCTCCAGGTGTGGCGGTGAGCGGCCCGGGGGTCGCCCGCGCGGTCCACGACCGGCGCAGCCGGTCCTCACGGTGGATGCGCATGGTCGCGCGGTTCACCGGCCCGGAGGCGGGCGTGGTGGAGCGGCAGCTCCCGTTCCTGCTCGTGTTCCTGGTCGCGATGGGCGGGCTGCGGCTGGTCCCGGACGTCGTGACCGTGCCGGCCGCCGTGCTCGCGGCCGCGGCCACCACCATGGCCGTCCCCGTGCTCGCGTTCACCGTGCCGTGGCGGCGGCTGCCGGAGTGGGCGGGCGACGTGCTGCCGCTGCTCGAGCTCGCCGCGGTCGCGCTGCTGCGGTTGGGCACGGGCGGCCAGGGGTCGGTGTTCGCGGCGCTCGTCTTCATCCCGGTGCTGACGCTGGCGCAGCAGCGCGGCCGGCGCGGGGTGGTCCTCGGCACCGTCGCGGCGGCGGCCGTCGTGTTCGCACCGGCGGTCGAGAACCCGTCGAGCCTCAACTCGACCGTCGCGCTGCGGGCCACGGTGGTGGCGGTCGTCGCCTGCAGCGTCGCGATCGTGGCGCACGAGGCGACCGAGCGGCTGCGCGTGCGCAACGCCGCGCTCGACCGGCTCCAGCGCGAGCAGCACCGCCTGCTCGACCTGGTCCGCGCGGACGCCGAGGTGATCGCGAGCGAGGCGGAGGTCCGCCGCTCGGAGTACGACCACCTGGTCTCGGTGATCGACTCGGCGACCGAGCAGGCGATCATCGCGACCGACGCCGACGGCATCGTGCAGGTCTTCAACGCGGGCGCCGAGCGCCTGCTCGGGTACGCCCAGGGCGCGGTGGTCGGGCGGACGCGGCTGACCCGGCTCCACGACCACGACGAGCTCGTGCGCCGGTACGCCGAGGCGTTCGGCCGGCCCCCGCGCGGCACGGGCGAGCAGCTCGAGCGCCGACTGCTCGACGCGGTCGTGGCGCCGGAGCGCGACGCGGCCCCCCGCGTGCGGGACTGGACCTACGTCACCAAGGACGGCGGCCGGCTCACGGTGCGGCTCGCGGTCACGCGGCGCGTCGAGCCCGGCGGCGCGAGCACGGGGTACGTGGTCGTGGCGACCGACGTGACGGCGGAGCGCGAGGCCGCCGCGCTGAAGGACCAGTTCGTCGGGCTCGTCAGCCACGAGCTGCGGACCCCGTTGACCGCGGTGCTGGGCTACCTCGAGCTGCTGCAGGACGGGCCCGACCCGCTGACCGACGAGCAGCGGGAGTTCCTGCAGATCGTCGAGCGCAACGCGCGCCGCCAGCTCCGGCTCGTGAGCGACCTGCTCCTGACGGCGCAGGTCGAGGCGGGCAAGTTCGCCATCCTCGCCGAGCCCGTCCAGCTGGACGACGTCGTGCGCGGGTCGGTCGCGTCGGCGGGACCCGCGGCCGAGGCCGCGCACGTGACCCTCCGCACGCAGGTCGAGCCGGCGCGCGTGGTCGCCGACCCGACCCGGATCGCCCAGGTGGTCGACAACCTCGTCGGGAACGCGCTGAAGTTCACGCCGCCCGGTGGCACGGTCACGGTGACGCTGCGCCCCGTGACGGCGGTGTCCGACGAGCCGGCGGGCGCGGTGTCCGACGAGCCGGCAGGCGCGGTGTCCGACGAGCCGGCAGGCGCCGAGCTCGTCGTCGCCGACACGGGCATCGGGATCCCGCCCGACGAGGTCGACAGGCTCGCCGAGCGCTTCTTCCGGTCCACGACGGCCCGGCGGCACGCGGTGCCGGGCGTCGGGCTGGGCCTGTCGATCACCAAGGCGGTGGTCGACGCGCACGGCGGGTCGCTGGAGATCGCGAGCGTGCTGGGCGAGGGCACCACGCTGACCGTCCGGCTGCCGGCCGAGCCGCCCGCGTCCCCGGCCACCTGACGCGTCGCGTCAGGGGCCCGGCGCCTCGGTGCCGAAGTCGTCGGAGGTCGTGAACGTCGCGACGCCCTGGTCCGTCCCGGTCATCTCGGCCGACGTCGGCGTGACGTGCGGCGCGACGAGCGCGACGGCGCCCAGCGCCACCGCGACCAGCAGCCGGACCACCGAGCCGCGGTCGAGGCTGACGAACGGCACGCGCTCGCGCGTGCGCTCATCCGTGGAGATACGCATCCACGTGCCTCTCGTCCCGGTTCCGGTGGTCCAGGCGGACCTTCTTGCGCCGGCGCGCGTCCTGCACGGCCAGCAGCTCGAGGGTACCGAGCGCGACGAGCGGCGGGACCAGCATGATCGCGCGTCCCGTCGCCGATCCCGCCCACTGGAGCACCCAGCCCCAGCCCGGGTGGACGTCGAGCACGATGCCGCGCACGCGGGTGTAGGGCGTCGCGTTCTCGTCGTTCTCCTTGTTCGCGTCGCCCTTGGTGATGATGTACTGGCTCTCCGCCGGCTCACCGGTCTCGGGGTCGACGACGGGCACCATCCGCCCGGTCGCGTCGTCCTGCTTGAGCGTCGGCAGGGTCACCAGGTCGACGATGCGGTGCGTCACCAGGCGCTCCGAGCCCAGGGGCCAGAACGAGACGATCTGGTCGACCTTGAGCTGCGAGGGGTCGTCCACGCGACGCATGACGACGGCGTCGCCCGCGTCGAACACCGGCGCCATCGAGCCCGAGGTGACGATCAGCAGCCGCTGGTCGTGCGCCTGGAACCACAGCGGCACCGCGAGCGACGTCGCGTACGCCAACGTCCCGAGGGCGACGACGGTCCACAGCACCGCGGAGAGCGCGGTGCGCCAGCGGGGGCGCGGCTCCCGCGGGGGCGGGGCCGGCCGGCGCACGTCGCGACGCTCCACCGCGGGCGCGGAGGGGTGTCGCGGTGACCGGGGCATCGGTCCTCAGGTCGTCGTCAGGTCAGTTGTTGGACTCGCCCGGCTGGTTCGCCTGGAAGGTGAGCTGACGTGCCCAGAAACCGAGGTTCACCGTGGCCGACGTGTCCTGGTACTCGTTGCCGGCGGCCGAGCTGAAGTCGACGCGGACGCACAGCTCCTCGCTCGCGCCGGCGGACAGGAAGCGGTTGTCCGTCGCCTCGTCGACGCCCACCTCGCCGATCAGGTCGGTGTCCGCGGCGGGCAGGCCCCACGCGTCGCCGACCGAGTCGAGACGGTTCTCGGTCACCGCGACGTTGGTGTTGGGGAGCGTGCACTGGGCCGCCGCGAGCGCGTAGACGCGCACCCGGAGCTGGTCGGTCAGGTTGCCCGAGCCGGTCCCGGCGCCGTCGGCACCGTTGTACTCGAGCGCGTACTGGTAGCGCAGCGAGCCCTCGTTGCTGACGGTGATGGGGGAGACCACCGACGCGCCCGGGAGCATGTTGTCGACCGGGACGCCGAAGTCCAGCTCGGTCGACGCGATGTCGATCGTGCCCGTGGTGATGGCGTCGTTCGTCGTGTCCTCGTCGGTGAAGAACGCCGACGTCGTGAGCGACGTGATGCCCAGCGCGGCCAGGCCCACCACGGTGATCGTCGCCCAGACCCGGCGGCGACGCGCCTTCTCGCCCTGCGCGGGGGCAGGGTTGACCATCTCCTGGAGCAGGTCGTCCATCACGGCAGTGCTTCTCCCTGGCTGGCGGTCCCGGGCGAAACGTCCGGTGATCGTGCATCGGCACGTCTGCGCCGTTCCTGAACAGTCTGCCCGAGATTCACCCCGTCGTCGGCACGCGCCCGCGCCTCGCGGGTGGGACGACCTCGCTCGGCGGGACCGCGGCGGACCACAGGAACCCCTGCGCGCGGTCGACCCCGAGGCGGCGCAGGACCGCCGCAGTCTCCGCGTGCTCGACACCCTCCGCCACCACGCGCAGCCCGAAGGAGTGGGCCAGGTCCACCATCGCCTGCACCACGACCTCCGAGCTCTCCCGGCCGCCCTCGCGCAGGTCGGTCACGAACAGCCGGTCGATCTTCAGCTCGTCGACCGGCAGGTCACGCAGCTGCGAGATGGACGTGTTCCCGATCCCGAAGTCGTCGATCGCGACCTTCACGCCCAGGTCGTCGAGCCGCTGCAGCACGGGGACGATGCGGGACGGGTCGGCGACCAGCGCGGTCTCCGTGATCTCGACCTCGAGCAGCTCCGGCGTCACGCCGTGCTCCGCGAGCAGGCCCTCGATCACGTCGACGACGGCCGGGGACGTCACGTCGTGCGCGGAGAGGTTCACCGCGACGGGGAGCGGCGTGCCGTGCGACTGCCAGCGGGCGAGCTGCAGGATCGTCGCGGTCAGCGCGAACCGCGTGAGCTCGTGGATGATGCCCGACTGCTCCGCGAGCGGGATGAACACGCTCGGCGTGAGGACGCCGCGGTCGGGGTGGACCCAGCGCATGAGGGCCTCGTAGCCCACCGTCTCGCCCGACTCGAGCGCGATCTTCGGCTGGTAGTGCATGACGAGCTGCGACGTGTCCGGCGGCGAGTCGATCGCGGTGTGCAGGTCGCCCAGCAGCACCAGGCGGGCCGGCGACGAGTGGTCCTCGTCCGGGTCGTACACCGCGACCCCGGTGCGGTGGTGCTTGGCGGTGTACATCGCGACGTCGGCGGTGCGCATGAGGGACGACGCGTCGTGCGCGTGGTCCGGGATGCAGGCGACGCCCACAGACGTCTCGACGTGCAGGGACATCTCGCCGAGCTGGAACGGCGGCACGAACAGCTGCCGGACGCGACGGGCGAGCCGCTCGGCGTTGGCCACCGAGCGGACGTCGGGCAGCAGGATCGCGAACTCGTCGCCCCCCAGCCGCGCGACGACGTCCTCGTCGCGGAGCGCGCCCCGCAGCCGCTCGGCGACCTGCTCGAGGAGCTCGTCGCCGTGGTCGTGGCCCAGCGAGTCGTTGATGTCCTTGAACCGGTCGATGTCGAGCAGCACCAGGCCCACGCGGCCCCCGCTCGCCAGCGCGGTCTCGACGTCGCGGCGCATCCGGTCCGCGAGCAGGCGCCGGTTCGGCAGCCCGGTCAGCGAGTCGAGCAGCGCCAACCGCGCGTTCTCCAGCGCGGTGGCCTGCAGGCGCTTCGAGGTGGTGTGCACCGTGCGGAACAGCAGGAGCCACAGCGCGACCAGCCCGCCCGCGACGACGAGCGTCACCGTGCGGCGCGCGTCCGCCAGCGCGTCGACGGCGGCGGTGTGGTCGAGCATGACCTCGGCGGCGCCGATCACGGCGTCGGTGCCGGGCGCGTCCCCCTGGTCGGCCGCCTCGTCGACGGCGCCGTGCGCG
The DNA here is from genome assembly GCF_018531375.1 of Cellulomonas fulva. Taxonomy (NCBI): domain Bacteria; kingdom Bacillati; phylum Actinomycetota; class Actinomycetes; order Micrococcales; family Cellulomonadaceae; genus Cellulomonas; species Cellulomonas fulva. The sequence continues at coordinate 1,666,080 of NZ_JAHBOH010000001.1, forward strand.
TCCGAGGCGTGCACCGGGACGTACACGTCGAGGACCTCCCGCACGGTCGCCCCGACGGCGGAGCCGGGGGCGACCCGGCCGACGTCGTCGAGCACCTGCGCGTCGGGGGCGGCGGAGACCATGACCGCGTTGAGCCGCTCGATGTCCGGGAAGCCCACGCTCGCGGCGCTCGAGCTGTACATCAGCGTCCCCGCGGTGCTCCACAGCCGCAGCTCGACGATGCGCTCCCCGAACCCCGCCGTGGACGCGGCGACCGCCTCCCGCTGGTCCATCGTCAGCACGCCGCCCGCGAAGGACTCCGGCGGCAGGGGCGCCGCCGCGTACGCCATCACGGACGTCGCCGACTGCGTGCCGTCCCGCACGGACTGCTCCTGCATGACGTTGGAGCTCACCCAGACCAGCGCGACGCCGAGCGCGGCCATGGCCAGGACGCTGACCACGCCGAAGTAGCGCGTCAGCGACCAGCGTCGTCGCGGTGCGCCACGGGGCACGCGGACCTCCTGCCGGGCTCGGACTGGGGGACCGGGCCGTCTTCTGCCCGAGCGTAGGCCGTCGCGGGGTGCGGGGCGCAAGGCGGGCCGGGAGTGTCGCCCCGGCCGCTGCCGCCGCGCGGCCTGCCGTCGCGGCCGCACGGGTGGTCGCGCTGCGGGGGAACGACGAGCGCCTGACGATGGTTCACAGCAGCGGAGGCCGGGCACGGGCCCGGTCCAGGAGGAGGTCAGTCATGGCGTACGACGTCACGAGGTCCGACGAGGAGTGGGCCCTCGAGCTGAACCCGCAGGAGTTCCAGGTGCTGCGCCGTGCGGGCACCGAGCGTGCCTGGACGGGCGCGCTGCTGGACGAGAAGCGCACGGGCGTCTACCGCTGCCGGGCGTGCCGCGCCGAGCTGTTCTCGTCGGACGCGAAGTTCGACTCGCACTGCGGCTGGCCGAGCTTCTTCACGCCGCTGGCCGGCGGGAGCGTCGAGCTCCTCGAGGACCGCTCGCTCGGGATGGTGCGGACCGAGGTGCGCTGCGCGCGGTGCGGGTCGCACCTGGGGCACGTGTTCGACGACGCCCCCCAGACCCCCACGGGTGACCGCTTCTGCATGAACTCGGTCAGCCTGACGTTCGAGCCCGGCGAGGGCTGAGCCGGCGTCGGGCAGGGCGGCCGCTCGCTCGGCGGCCGCTCGCTCGGCGGTCGCTCGGCGGGCGTGTCACCCGACCGCGCGCACCCGGCGAGGCCCGCCGAGGGCGAGCGCCACGCCCGGGTGGCGGCCGGTCGGTCGACACGCCGTCTCAGGTGGCGCGCGGAACTGAAGCCGGGCCCCTCTGCTGCCGATAATGACGACGTGGAACAGGTCCTGACGGTGCGGAGGTGGCGGCGCTACGGCGCCGACCGGCTCTTCGTGACCCAGGAGACGGGCGCGCGCATCGGGTCGGTCGACCTGCAGTCCGGCGAGGTCGTGGTCGAGGAGCCGGAGCTCGAGGAGGGCGTGCGCCGCGCGGCGCAGGCGTTCCTGCGGTCGGAGTCCGACGAGCTGACCCTCCCGCTGCCGCGGCAGCCGTTCGGCGAGCCCGAGCAGTCCGCGCTCGCGGCGTGGCTCGGCCCGCGCGAGGAGCCGCGCGACCAGCGCGGCGCCCCGCTGCGCACCCGCCTCGAGCGGCTCTACGCCGAGGGCTGGCACGTGATCCACGACCTGCCCCTCGGTCGGCAGGGCACCGTCGTCGAGCACCTCCTGATCGGCCCCGGCGGGATCTTCACGGTCGCCGAGCGCGGCCGGGCCACGGAGCACGTCGTTGTCGAGGGACGGCGCATGACCGTCGACCGCGTGCCGGTCGGGCACCTGCACGCCGCGCGCATGGAGGCGGCGCGCGTCCAGGGCCTGCTGCTGACCGCGGGCTGCGCGGCCGTCCGGGTCGGCTCGGTGCTCGTCGTGCGCGGCACGCTGGAGGCCCGCGGCGGCACGGAACCCGACGGCACCCTCGTCGTGACGCGCGCGACCCTGCCGGCCGCCGTCCGCGCGCTGCCGGTCACGCTCCCCGCGGACCGGGTCTCCGCGATCGCGCACGTGGCGCGGCAGCGCGTCACCTGGGCCCGCTGACCCACGTCGCGCCCGCCGCAGCGCCCATACCCGACACCGCTGGGTGCTGCCACCCAGAGTGCCCAGGGTTATCACCCGTTCGGAGCATCGTGACAGGTGAGGGAACGTTTCCAGCATGGCCTCCGGCAGGCGAAGATGTCCGCGTGGTAGACGACGACATGCACCATCTCGAGCGCGAGCTCGGGATCTTCCTGCGCCGGGCGACGGCTTCGTCGTCCGCGATGGCGCGGATGGTGCACCCCGAGCTGGACCCGGCGGCGTACGAGCTGCTGGCACTGATCTCCGGCACGCCCGACGTGCGCGCGAGCGACCTGGCCGCGTACATCGGCGTCGGCCGCGGCACCATGTCGCGACAGCTCGCCCGCCTGGCGGAGATCGGCCTCGTCTCACGGGCCCCTGACCCGGAGGACTTCCGCGGACAGCTCCTGTCCCTGACCGACGAGGGCCACCAGGTGCTGCAGACCGCGCAGACCGGCCGGCGGACGTTCCTCGGCCGGGCCCTCGACGACTGGGAGCCCGAGCAGATCGCGGCCCTCACGCTGCAGCTCGGCCGCCTGAACCGCGACCTGACGACCGCCTGGACGACCAGGACCCCGGCGCAGGAGAGCGCCGGGGCCTGAGGCCGCCACCGGCGGCCGCCCGCGGGCGCGGGCGGCATGTGGGTGCCACGGGAGCGGACGTCAGCGGGTGCTCGTGCGCTCCTCCGACGACGCCGTCACGAGCTCCTCGGGGACGGGCGCGACGGCTGCCGTCGCGTCCTCCTCCAGCCGCTGCTCCACGCCCGAGCGGCGGCCGAGCGGGATCTCCTTGAGGAACAGCACCGCGAGGAGCGAGACCAGGGCGACCGGCGTCGCCACCAGGAAGAGGTCCGCGATCGAGTCGCCGAACGACTGCTCGACGACCAGGCGGATCGGCCCCGGCAGCGTCGAGAGGTCGGGCAGCGTGCCGTCGCCGCCCATGGCGGAGGGGTCGATCCCCAGCTTGGCCAGGCCCGAGGCGATGAGGTCCGTCGACCGCGTCGACAGGATGGCGCCCAGGACCGAGACGCCGATCGCGCCACCCAGCGTGCGGAAGAACGCGACGGTCGCAGTGCCGGAGCCGACCTCGGACACGTGCAGCGTGTTCTGCACGGCCAGGACCAGGTTCTGCATCAGCATGCCCACGCCGGTGCCGAGCACCACCATGTAGAGGCTCACGAGCCAGAAGCTCGTGTCGTAGTGGATCGTGCCCATGAGCGCGAGGCCCACGGTGAGCAGCGTGGCGCCCGCGATCATGAACCGCTTGTAGCGGCCGGTGCGGGAGATGATCTGGCCGGTCACGGTCGAGGCGACGAAGACGCCGGCGATCATGGGGATGGTCATGAGGCCCGACTGCGTCGGCGTCTTGCCGCGGGCGAGCTGCATGTACTGGCTCAGGAACACCGAGGTGCCGAACATCGCGATGCCCACCGCGATGCTGGCGACCACCGAGAGCACGAGGGTGCGGTTGCGGAACAGGTGCAGCGGGATGATCGGCTCGTCGACGCGCGACTCGACCCACAGCGCGATCGCGAGCGCCACGACGGCGCCGCCCACCATCGCGGCCGTCTGCCACGAGCCCCAGGCGAACGAGTCGCCCGCGAAGGTGATCCACAGCAGCAGCAGCGCGATGCCGATCGACAGGAACGTGGCGCCCCAGTAGTCGATCCGCACGACGCGGCTCTTCAGCGGGGGCAGGTGCAGCGTGCGCTGCAGCACCACGATCGCGAAGATCGCGAACGGCACGCCGACGAAGAAGTTGGCGCGCCACGTCAGCGACGAGTCGGTGATGACGCCGCCGAGCAGCGGGCCGCCGACCATCGACAGCCCCATGACGCCGCCCATGATGCCCATGTACCGGCCGCGCTCGCGGGGGCTGATGATGTCGGCGATCAGCACCGTGCCGAGCGCGGTGAGGCCACCGGCGCCGATGCCCTGCAGCGCCCGCATCCCGATCAGCATCTCGGTGTTGTGCGACAGACCGGCGAGCGCGGAGGACACGACCGTGATCGTCAGCGCCAGCTGGATGAGCAGCTTGCGGTTGACCAGGTCGGAGAGCTTGCCCCAGATGGGCGTGGAGATCGTCGTCGTGAGCAGCGTCGCGGTGACGACCCACGTGAAGGCGGACTGCTTGCCGCCGAGGTCGGTGATGATGCGGGGGAGCGAGGACGACACGACGCTCGTCGCGAGGATCGAGACGAACATCCCGAGCAGGATGCCGGAGAGCGCCTCGAGGACCTCGCGGTGGGTCATGCTGCCGGGGGTCGGCGCGCCCGCTGCGGCGGGGGCGTCCGCGGTGGTGGTGGGCTCTGTGGACACGGTGACGGTGCTTCCTTCGGTCGGGTGCGGATCGGTCCCGGCGTCGTCGGCGGGCAGAACGGGGTGGCTGGGGTACCTGAGCGCGGGCTACGTGAGCGCGGGCTGCGTGAGCGCTGGCTCGGGATCGGGGTGGGCCGCGCGGTCGAGCGTCGTCGTGAGCCGCTGGAGCAGGTCCGTCGCCTCCGCGACCTCGACCGGCGACCAGTCCGCGAACAGCTCGAGCGTGCGCTCGAGCAGGCGCGCCTCCACGGCGTCCGCGCGGTCCAGGCCGAGCGGCGTGAGGCGCAGGGCCCGCGCCCGGCGGTCCTCGGTGTCGACCGTGCGCTCCACCAGGCCGTCCTCGACGAGCTGGCTGACCTGACGGCTCGCCACCGACATGTCGACCCGCAGCGCGTGCGCCACGTCGCTCACCTGCGTGGAGCGGCCCAGGCGGGTGCGGGTGGCCAGGATGCGGACCAGCGTGGCCGTCGAGCGGCTGCACTCGGTGTCACGCACCAGTGCCGGCCCGGCCTCACGGAGCGTGCGCCAGAACTCCTCGACCGAGCGCAGCAGCCGCTGCTCCGGCTCCTCCACGTCATCGCCTCTTCTCATGGTTGTCGCAAGCAAACATACCCGCAGATGCGTGCATCATGCAACTGTGTTGGTGAGGGTCGATCGGGCGATCGCCAGAGACGCCGATGGCGTGCTCGCGGCGGTGGGCCGCGAGCACGCCAGTCGGGTGCGAGTCGGGTGCGAGTCGGGTGCGAGTCGGGTGCGGGTCGGGCCGGTCAGGTCGTGGGGGCCGGACGCCTACCGCGCTCGACCTTGAGGTCGTTCATGTCCTCGAGGGCGCGTCCCTTGGTCTCCGGGACCTTCGCGAGCACGAACCAGAACGAGATGAACGCGAAGATCGTGTACATCAGGTACGGGATGGACGCGCCGAACGCACCGAGCAGGATCGGGAACGTCTCGGTGATGACGAAGTTCGCGATCCACTGCGCCGCGGCGGCGACGCCGAGGGCGGCGGCGCGGATGCGGTTGGGGAACATCTCACCGAGCAGCACCCAGACCAGCGGGCCCCACGTCGCCCCGAAGAAGACGACGAACGCGTTGGCGGCGATCAGGGCGGTGGTGCCCCAGCCGTCCGGCAGCATCGTCATCATCTCGCCGGCCTTCTCGGGGTCCGGCACCTCGAAGGACTGCGTGAAGGCGAGCGCCATCAGGCCCAGCGAGACCGTCATGCCCAGCGAGCCGACGAGCAGCATCGGGCGGCGGCCGACCTTGTCGACCAGCGCGATGGCGATGAGCGTCACGACGACGTTGGTGATCGAGGTGATGGTCGAGACCATGAACGAGTCGTCCTGGTCGAAGCCGACCGCCTGCCACAGCGTCGTCGAGTAGTAGAAGATCACGTTGATCCCGACGAACTGCTGGAAGACGGAGAGCAGGATGCCGACCCAGACGATCGGGAGCAGGCCGAGCACGGGACCCTTGAGGCTGCCCTGCTGGGCGTTGCGCTGGTCCTCCTCGATCGCGTTCTCGATGCGCCGGACCGCGTCGTCCGGGTCGGGGTCGACGGACGCGAGGACCCGACGGGCCTCGTCGTGCCGGCTCTTGAGGAGCAGGTAGCGCGGCGACTCGGGCATCGCGAGCGCCAGGATGCCGTAGACGGCGGCGGGGACGACGCCGACGAAGAACATCCACTGCCAGGCCGCGAAGCCCAGCCACAGCTCCTCCTCGGGGCCGCCGGCGGCGTCCTGGAGGAGCTGGTCGGAGAGCAGGGCCGCGAAGATGCCGAGCGTGATCGCCAGCTGCTGCAGCGAGCCGAGCCGGCCGCGCAGCGCCGCGGGCGAGATCTCGGCGATGTAGGCGGGCGCCATGACGGACGCGATGCCGATGCCGATGCCGGACAGCACGCGCCACAGGATCAGGTCGCCGACGGAGAAGGCGAGGCCGGTCATCACCGAGGAGACCAGGAACATCACGGAACCGAGCACCATCGTGCGCGTGCGGCCCCAGCGGTCCGCGAGGCGTCCCGCGATCCAGGCGCCGAGCGCGCAGCCGAGCAGGGCCACCGCCACGACGAAGCCCGAGAGGATGTCGTTGTCGACCAGGTCGAACTCCTGGTTGATCGCGTCGACGGCGCCGTTGATCACGGAGCTGTCGAAGCCGAACAGGAAGCCACCGACCGCCGCGGCGACCGAGAGCGCGATCGCCTTGTTCCTCAGGGACCGGGGGATCCCCGGCGCGGTGCTCGGCTCTCCCGCGGGTGACGCTGCAGACATCGTGCGACCTCCTGTACCTGCCCTGCCGCCGGCCACCCGGCGCCAGCACCACAATGGCCCTTGACGTGCGACGCTGCACGTCGAGGGAGCGTTCGGACCGTCGGCGAGTCGTCGGGAGGCCCCCTCCACGACGCGCCGGGCGCGGTGCCCGCCGCGTCCTGCCGCATGCTGGGAGCCGGACGGGACGACGAGGGGTGGGCGAGATGACCGACGAGGGACGCCGGCCGCGACGGCCGGCGATGCTGGACCCGCAGGCCGCGGACGAGCTGCCGGGGGACATGGACCCCGCGCTGCGCGGTGAGATCGCGCACACCACGGCCGCGGCGCTGGTGCACCAGGGCCGCGCCACGGAGGACCCCGAGGTGGTCGCCCGGCTCGTCGCGCTCGTCGAGACCGAGGGGCTGGACGTCGTCGCGGCGCTGTGGTCGGACAGCCCCGCGCACACGCTGCCGGGCGCGCTCTGGCGCCTCTACGTGCTGCGGGAGTGGGTCCGGCGGGACCCCGCCACCGTCGCGGACCGGTACCGGCAGGGGGTCGCCGCGGTGCCCGTGCACGACGTCGTCGCGGGGGTGGCGCAGGCGCCGGGTCCCGACGACGTGCGGGCGGTCGCGGACGCCGTGCTGTCCGGGGTCTACACCGGGGACCTGGCGGTCGCCCTCGAGCGCGCGGGCGCGTTCTGCCGCGTGCTCGCCGTGGGCGCCGCGTTCGACGCCGACCACCTCGACGTCGTCGACCCGGACGCCGCCGCGCGGCTCACGCTCGGGGCCTCGTCGCTCCTGCGGACGGCCGAGGAGCTCGAGCACGCCGGGGCGCTGTGGCGGTCGGACCGCCTCGACTGACGCCGCGCGCGGTCGGCTCGGTCAGCTCAGGAGCGGGTGCAGGATCCAGGTGAAGACCGCCGCGACCAGCGCGGCGGCCGGGATGGTCAGGATCCAGGCGATCGCGATGTTCTTGGCGACGCCCCAGCGGACGGCGGACAGGCGCTTGGTCGCGCCCACGCCCATGATCGCCGAGGTGATCGTGTGCGTCGTCGAGACGGGGGCGTGCAGGACGAACGCGTTGACGTAGAGGACCGTCGCGGACACCGACTCGGCGACGAACCCGCGCGCCGGGTCGAGCTCGATGATCTTGCGGCCGAGCGTGCGCATGATGCGCCAGCCGCCCGAGTACGTGCCGGCCGAGATGGCGGCGGCCGCGGCGAGCTTCACCCACAGGGGGATCTCGCCGGGCGTGGCCCAGCCGACCGCGGCGAGCGCCATGACGATCACGCCCATGGTCTTCTGCGCGTCCTGCAGACCGTGGCCCAGGGCCATGGCGGCCGCGGAGACGGTCTGCGCCAGGCGGAAGCGGCGCATGGTCGGCGCCGGCGACGCGCTCTTGATGAGCCAGAGCAGGCCGACCATGAGCGCGAACGCGAGCGTGAAGCCGATCAGCGGCGAGAAGATCATCGGCAGGACGACCTTGTCGACGATCGACGAGCCGTAGACGCCGAGCCCGGCGGCGAGGCCCGCGCCGACGAGCCCGCCGATCAGCGCGTGCGTGGACGACGAGGGCAGCCCGAACCACCAGGTGATGAGGTTCCAGGTGATCGCGCCGACCAGGGCGCACAGCACCACGACGAGCTGTTGGTGCGGGGTCGCGTCGCCGAGGTCGACGATCGACTTCGCGATCGTCTCTGCGACCTCGGTGCCGAGCAGCGCGCCGGCGAAGTTCATCACCGCGGCCATCATGAGCGCGACGCGGGGCGTCAGCGCGCGGGTAGACACGGACGTCGCGATGGCGTTCGCGGCGTCGTGGAACCCGTTGGTGTAGTCGAAGCCGAGCGCGAGCGCGACGACGAGGATGACGAGCGCGACCTCCACGGAGCTCAGGACTCCTTGAGCGCGATCGTCTCGACCGCGTTGGCGACCTTCTCGAACGCGTCCGCCGCGTCCTCGAGGGTCTCCACGATCTCCTTGAGCTTCATGAGCAGGATCGGGTCCGCGATCTCGTCGAACATCTGCGCCAGGAGCTTGCGGTGCGACTTGTCCGCCTGGTTCTCGAGCCGGTTCACCTCGACCCAGTACTCGGACAGCGAGTCCATCGAGCGCAGGCGGGGCATGGCCTCCGCCGTCAGCTCGGCGGCGCGCTGCAGGACCTGCACCTGGTCGGCGACCCGCGCGGGGAGCTCGCCGACCTTGTACAGGACCATGAGGTCCGCGGCCTCGTCCATGTAGTCCATGCAGTCGTCGAGGTTCGACGCGAGCATGTAGATGTCGTCGCGGTCGAACGGCGTCACGAACGTCTGGTTGAGACGCCGCATGATCTGGTGCGTGGCCTCGTCGGCCTGGTGCTCCGCCTCCGAGATCTGCTTGCCGATCTCCTTGCGGGTCGGCTGGTCCGCACCGAGCATCTGGCCGAGCAGGTTGGCACCCGTCACCAGGTGCTGCGCGGATGCGGCGAAGAGGTCGAAGAACGTGGTATCGCGCGGTGTCAGGCGCAGGCGCACGGGAGGCTCCGGAGGAGGGGAGGACGGTCGGGCACAGGCTAGGTCACACGGCCGAGAAACGGGAAACGGGGTTCGTCTTCCGTGTGAACCCATGGTGACAGGGGAGCCTCCGGCCGCGCTGGGGTTTGGCTGGAGAACGGCTGGGCGGCCGGCACGACGAGCGCTCGCCGAGCCCCGACGAGCCCCCGACGCGCCCTCGACGAGCGTGGCCGAGGACGTCAGGGCGCGGTCGACAAGGCGCCGGGGTGGGGCCGAGCACGGGGGCGACGCCGGACCGGGAGCGCCTCTCGGCGCACGGCCGCTCGGAGCGGCTGAAGATGGAGCCCGGGGCTACCGCGGCCCGGCGTCGAGACCCATCGTACGCCGGTCAGCCGACGCGCAACGGCGCGCGGTGGGTCTCGACCGCGACCACCCGTGGGCCCTTGGCGGTCTGCGCGACGTGCGCGACGAGCGCCTGACCGGGGTGGAGGAACGGGTCCGTCCGGGGCAGCGCCTCCGCCACGGAGCGCCGGGCGTGCTGGGCCAGCGCGTCGACGAGCGTCGGCAGCACCGGCCGGTGCGTGCACACCAGCGAGTCGCCCGGGAACTGCAGCAGGTCGACGACGAGCGCCGCGGCCTGCGACGGGTGCTCCTGGTGCCCGTGCTCGGAGAGCACGGGAGCGGACTCCATCGGGATCTGCGCGGCGGACGCGTAGGGCTGCGCGGTCTCCACGCAGCGCTTCCACGGGCTCGTCAGGACGCGCGACGGCCCGAACGCGGAGACCACGGGGACCAGGTGCTGGGCCTGCCGCTCGCCCACGGGCGTCAGCGGGCGGTCGGACTCCTGCCCGGTCCACGCGCTGCGGCGCTTCGCGGTGCCGTGCCGCACGAGGACGAGCGCGCGCGTGTCCAGCCGCCCGCGGGCGTGCGCGGCGACCAGGGCGACGAGCGGCGCGCGGTCGGCGGGACGCGTGAGGCGGGCGGCGGCGGCCTCGACGTCGAACCAGCGGACCTGGTCGATCTCGTCGCGCGAGGCGCGCGGGACCGGCGGGCGCGCGCGCAGCGCGGCGGCGTCCACCCGCCCGGCGACCTGCGCCGCCCAGTAGTGCACGCGCTTGAGCCGGCCGTCGGACAGCGGGTACTCGAGCGGGGGCAGCGGCGTGCCGAGCACGACGTCGTGGCCCGTCTCCTCGGAGACCTCGCGCCACGCGGCTGTCACGACGGCCTCGCCCGGGTCGAGCTTGCCCTTGGGCCAGGACCAGTCCTTGTAGCGCGGCCGGTGCACGAGGGCCACCTGGAGGCGCCCCGCCCGCACGCGCCAGACCAGCGCGCCGGCCGCCTCGACGACGGCCGGTGGGCTCGCGGTGCTCACCGAGCCGATCCGGGCCGGCGGCGCTGGCGGGTGATCAGCACGGACTGCAGGTCGACCAGCGGCGTGCCGTCCTCGGCCTGCGCGTGACGCTCCCACGTCCCGTCGGCGTCGAGGTGCCACGTCGCGGTCGTGTCGGCCATGGAGTCGTCGACGAGCTCGATCAGCTCGGTGACCTGGTCCGGGTCGTTCACGCGGACCAGCGCCTCGACGCGCCGGTCCAGGTTGCGGTGCATGAGGTCGGCGGAGCCGATGAACACCTCGGGCCCCTCGAAGCCGTCGTCCGGCCCCGGCGTGGAGTGGGCGAACGCGAAGATGCGCGAGTGCTCGAGGAACCGGCCCAGGATCGAGCGCGCGCGGATGTTCTCGCTGAGCCCGGGGACGCCCGGGCGCAGCGCGCAGATGCCGCGGATGACCAGGTCGACCGGCACGCCCGCCTGGCTGGCGCGGTAGAGCGCGTCGATCGTCGCCTCGTCGACCATCGAGTTGACCTTGATCTTGATCCACGCCGGACGGCCCGCGCGCGCGGCCTCGGCCTCGCGGTCGATGCGCTCGACCAGGCCGGTGCGCACCGAGCGCGGCGCGACGAGCAGGCGGTGGAACCGGCTCTTCGGGGCGTAGCCGGAGAGCTGGTTGAACAGCCGCGTGAGGTCCTGGCCGACGTCGGGGTCGCTGGTCAGCAGGCCGACGTCCGTGTAGAGCCGCGCCGTCTTCGGGTGGTAGTTCCCGGTGCCGACGTGGCTGTACCGGCGCAGGCCGTCCGCCTCCTGGCGCACGACGAGGCTGAGCTTGCAGTGCGTCTTGAGCCCGACGATCCCGTACACGACGTGCACGCCCGCCTGCTCGAGCTTGCGGGCCCAGGAGATGTTGTTCTGCTCGTCGAACCGGGCCTTGATCTCGACGAGCGCGAGGACCTGCTTGCCCGCCTCGGCCGCGTCGATGAGCGCGTCGACGATCGGCGAGTCGCCCGACGTGCGGTACAGGGTCTGCTTGATGGCGAGCACCGCGGGGTCCGCGGCGGCCTGCTCCAGGAACGTCTGCACGCTGGTGGAGAACGAGTCGTACGGGTGGTGCAGCAGGATGTCGCGCTCGCGGATCTTGGCGAACACGTCCGTCGGCGTCGCGGACTCGACCTCGGCGAGCTGGCGGTGCGTCGTCGGCACGAACCGCGGGTACTGCAGCTCGCTGCGGTCCAGGTCGGCGATGACGTTGAGGCCGGTGGCGTCCAGGGGAGCGGGCAGCGTGTAGACCTCGTCCTCGGCCATGCCCAGCTCGCGCACCAGCAGCGTCCGGATGCGCGGGCTGATGCCCTCGGCGAGCTCGAGGCGCACCGGCGGGCCGAACTTGCGGCGCAGGAGCTCCTTCTCCATGGCCTTGAGGAGGTTCTCGGCGTCGTCCTCCTCGACCTCGACGTCCTCGTTGCGGGTCACACGGAACGTGTGGTGCTCGCGCACCTCCATGCCCGGGAACAGCTGCTCGAGGTGCTCGGAGATGACGTCCTCGACGGGCACGAAGCTCGTCGGACCCTTCTCCACGGACGCGGTCTGCTCGTCCGGCGCGCTCGGCCGTCCGCTCGCGTCGACCGCGATGAACCGCGGCAGCAGCGGCGGCACCTTCACGCGCGCGAAGTGCTCCTTGCCGGTCGTCGGGTTCACGACGACCACGGCGAGGTTGAGCGAGAGCCCCGAGATGTACGGGAAGGGGTGCGCGGGGTCCACGGCGAGCGGGGTCAGCACCGGGAAGATCTGCCGGCGGAAGAACTTGCGCAGCCGGTCCTGCTCCGACTCCCCGAGGTCCTGCCAGCGCACCAGCGTGATGCCCTCGCGGGCGAGCGCGGGCTGCACCTGGTCGGCGAACACGCGCGCGTGCCGGTCCATCAGCACGTGCGCCTTCTCGCTGATCGCCTCGAGCACCTGGCGCGGGCTGAGGCCGGACGCGGCGTTGACGGCGATGCCGGTGGCGATGCGCCGCTTGAGGCCCGCCACGCGCACCATGAAGAACTCGTCGAGGTTGGACGCGAAGATCGCCAGGAACCGCACTCGCTCGAGCAGCGGGAGGTTCGCGTCCTCCGCGAGCTCGAGCACGCGCTGGTTGAACGCCAGCCAGGACAGCTCGCGGTCCAGGAACCGGTCGTCCGGCAGGGGCTCGGCCTCCCGCAGTACGGGCTGCTCGGCCTCCGCGACGTGCTCCGCGATGTGGGCGGCGAGCTCGGCGTCGAGCGTGGGTGCGTCCGTCATGGGGCCATCGTGACACCGCCAGGTGAACCTGGGGTATCCGAACCGAACATCACGTCGACGCTCTCGGGCTCGAAGCCCACGCGGCGGTACGTCCGGATCGCGACCTCGTTCTCCGCGCCGGTGTAGAGCACCGCCCGCCGCAGCCCGCGCGCGGCCAGGTGGGTGAGCCCGAGGTCGGTGAGCGCGCCGCCCAGGCCGAGTCCCTGCGCGTCCGGGTCGACGCCGACGACGTAGATCTCGCCCACCGGCTCGTCGCCCAGCTCGCCCGCCGCGTGCACCTTGGTCCACACCGAGCCGAGCAGCAGCCCCTCACGCTCCGCGAGCAGGAAGCCCGCCGGGTCGAACCAGGCCTCCGCCTCGCGGGCCCGCAGGTCCGCGCTCGTCATCCGGCCCTGCTCGGGGTGGTAGGCGAACGCGCGCGAGTTCACGCGGCGCCATGCCTCCTCGTCCTCGCCGGGCACGAAGGGACGCACGGTGACGTGCGGCGGCAGCGGGCGGTCCGGCCGATCGGGCCGGTCGGCGAGGTCGAGGCTCATCCGCCACAGCTCGCGCACCACCGGCATGCCCACGGCGGCCGCGAACGAGCGCGCCGCGGGCGTCGCGCCGTGCGCCCACACGCGCAGGGTGCGGTCCGGCACCCGGGCGGCGGTCTCGCGCGCCGTCGTCAGCAGCGCCGTGCCCACGCCCTCGCGCCGGGCGGAGGGGTGCACGACGAGCTCGGCGGACGCGCTCGTCGTCGCGCCCACGTCGACCTGCGCGTACCCGGCGAGCTCGCCGTCCGCGGCGGCGCCGGAGCGGGCCAGCACGTGCACCACGGGCGCCTCGTCGGACCGCAGCCACAGCAGCGGCTGCTCGGAGACCGGGGCGACCCCGTCCTGCGCTGCGGCGTCCGCGACCAGGCGGCGCACCGCGTCCGCCTCCTCGGCCCCGAGCGCGCCCGCGCGCACGTCGACCGCCACGCGCGCCCTCGTCGGCTCGACCATCCGCCCATCCCACCACGCTGCCGCCGCGCGCGGCACCCCGTCACCCGTGCGGGGGAGGACCAGGAGGGAGACCGGGGTCCCGGGGTGTGGTGGATCGCCCGGGAGGAACCCGGGCGATCCGGGCCGCGCGTGTGAGGACCTTGTCGAGGAACCCGGACGAGCAGCCCGGGGGCCTGGGGCGGCGCCGGGGCGTGAACTACGTTGGACCGGTCATGGAGCAGACTCCCGAGCCGCCGCGCGTCGGTCCGGGGACCCCGGAGGTCGCCGGCTCCGACGCTCCACCGTCGACCCAGTCGACCCTGCCGACCCAGGCGAGCCAGTCGACCCAGTCGCACCAGCCGACCCGGCGCAGCCTGCGCGCGGCGCAGGCCGAGCCGGCCGCCGGCGGGCGGCGCGCGCGGCGGGCACGCGAGGCCGCGGACGGCGGCGCCGCGGACCGGGGTGCGGAGACGGTCGTGCCCGTCGACGTCGTCGTGGTCGGCGCCGGCCAGGCCGGGCTGTCCGCGGCGCACCACCTGCACCGGGCCGGTCTGGTCGCGGTCGGCGACCGCGGCTGGGAGACGGCGCCTGCGACGTTCGTCGTCCTCGACGACGCCCCCGCGCCCGGCGGCGCGTGGCAGCACCGGCCCCCGGGGATGCGCGTCCTGGACGCCCACGGCGTGCACGACCTCCCGGGCATGCCGCTGCTGGTGCCGGACCCCACCGAGAGCGCCTCGCGTGCCGTGCCCTACTACTTCGCGCAGTACGAGGAGGCGTTCGGCCTGCACGTCCAGCGGCCGGTACGGGTGCTCCGGGTCGACGACGCGGGCGAGCGGCTCGCGGTGCACTCGGCGCTCGTCGTCCCTGCTGACCGGGCGGCTGACCGGGCGGCTGATCGGACGGCTGACCGGACGGCTGACCGGACGGCAGGCGGGACAGCCGACGAGACGGCCGGCGGTGTCGTCAGCGAGGCCGTGGGCGAGCGGGTCACCTGGCTCGCGCGCGGGCTGGTCAACGCCACGGGCACGTGGCGCAAGCCGTTCTGGCCGGCCTACCCGGGCCGCGGCGCGTTCCGGGGGCGCCAGGTCCACGCCCGCGACGTGCGCGACCCCGCGGACCTCGCGGACGGGCACGTGGTCGTCGTCGGCGGCGGCACCTCGGCCGTGCAGCTGCTGCTGCAACTCGCACCCGTCACGTCGACCACGTGGGTGACGCGACGCCCGCCGCTCTGGCGCGAGGGCGAGTTCACGCCGGAGGTCGGGCGCGCGGCGGTCGCGCTGGTCGACGAGCGCACGCGCGCCGGCCTGCCCCCGGGCTCGATCGTCAGCGTCACCGGGCTGCCGCTGACCGACGAGTACCGCGCCGGGATCGCCGCCGGCGTGCTGCGGGCGCGGCCCGTGTTCTCCCGCCTCGTCGCCGACGGGGTGGTGTGGGACGACGACGTGCCCCCGCCGGTGCCGGCGTCGCCCGCGGACGCGGCCGCGGCGCTCGGGGCGTGGGCCGACGGCCCGGCGCACGTGCCGGCGCGCACCGTGGTCTGGGCCACCGGCTACCGGCCGGCCCTCGACCACCTGGCGCCGCTGCGCCTGCGCGCACCGGGCGGCGGGGTGGTGATGGACGGGACGCGCGTTGCCGCCGAGCCCCGCGTGCACCTCGTCGGGTACGGGCCGTCCGCCTCGACGATCGGCGCCAACCGTGCCGGCCGCGACGCGGTCCAGACCCTCCTGGCCCACCTCTCCCTCCCCTCGCGCGCCTGACGGAGAGGCCGCGAGCACGTCGGTGCCCGCCGAGCACGTCGGAGAGGTCCGACGTACCGGCGGGAACCGACGTGCTCGGCGGGTGGTCCCGGACGGGTTAGCTGACGGTCAGCTGGAGGTCAGGCTGCGGGTCAGCTGCAGGTCACCGGCGGCGGGGTGGTGGGCGCGGTGCCCGAGCCGATGAAGCCGTACTCGGCCGTCGCGCCCGGGGCGAGCGCGCCGTTCCACGCCGCGTTGCTCACCGTCACCGCGCTGGTGCCGGTGAACGTGCCGCCCCAGCCCTGCTGGACCGTGGCGCCCGAGAGCGTGAACGACGTCCGCCACGAGCTGATCGCCGTGGTGCCGGCCTTGACCGTGACCGCACCCTGGAACCCGCCCGGCCAGCTGCCGACGAGCTTGAAGGTCGCGACGCACGTGCCGCTCGGCTGCGGGGTCGTGGGCGTGGGGGTGGGGGTCGGTGTGGGCGTCGGCGTGGGCGTCGGCGTGGGCGTCGGCGTCGGCGTGGGAGTGGGCGTCGGGGTCGGCGTCGGCTGGGTGCCGCCGTAGACCTTGGCGGTGACGGCGGTGGCCTTGATGCCGTTCGCCCCGTCGAAGATGCGGGTGCCCCAGCTGGTCTTCTGCGCGGGGTTGAACGCGGTCACCATGTCGAGGTACTCGACGCCTCCGCCGTTGCCGGACCAGGACCAGCCGTAGTAGCCGGTCCCGCGCGCCACGGCCTCGGCCATGATCGTGTCCTCGTCAGGGTCGCCGTCGGAGTGCATGTTGCCGAACTCGCCGATCACGAGCGGCAGCCCCTTCGCCTTGAACGCGTCGAGGTAGGCCTTGATGGTCGACGCGTTGTTGTAGACGCCGTACATGTGCACCGAGAACAGGACGTTGCCGTCCGGGTCGGCCGCGGCGACGGTCTGCGCGTTGTCCCGCATGACCCCGGCCCAGTCCTGGCCCCACGACGGCGCGTCGATGACGATGTTGTGGTGCAGGCCGGCGGCGCGCAGCTTCTTGATCGCGGCCGACGAGTCGGCTGCCCAGCCCGCGTTCGTCGTGGCGTTGTTGCCGTAGGGCTCGTTGCCGATGTTGATCTGGACGTAGTCCTCCTGCCCGACGAGCGCGCTCTTGATGCTCACCCAGTAGTCGGCGGCCTTGTCCAGCGTGACGGCGCCGCTCTGCTCGCCGTAGCCGGTGGTGTCGTGGTTCTCGAGCATGCAGATCAGCTTGTTCGCCTTGCACTGGCTGATGATGCTGCTGACGTCGGCCGCGTCGTTCTTGGTCCACCGGTCGCCGCCCGAGAGCACGACGCGCAGCGCGTTGGCGCCCGCCGCGCGGATCGCCGGGATGGCCGTGGCCGTCTGGGACGTGTACCAGGTGTGCGCGTGGCTGACGCCGCGCGCGACGAAGGGCGTGCCGTCCTTCTCGACGAGCTGGGTGCCGGACACGTGGAGGCCGGGTGGCGTGGCGGCGGTGGCCGCCGTGGACGTCAGCGCGGCCGCGCCGATGGCGGCCACGAGCGAGGCGGCAGCCGCTCCCGCGATGAGGGCAGGTCGACGAGACCTCATGAAACTTCCTCGTTCCTGAGCGTCGGGAGCGCCAGTGCGCGGGCTCCCCGTGTTCTCGGTCGTGTGCCCGGCCGTGCGTGCACCGCCGGGCCGTGGTGGGCGCCTGGCCGTCGGGCTGGGAGCGGGCAGGCGCGGTACGGGCACGAGACAACCAGCGCCCGGGGGGACCGGCCACGGCCTAAACGTTTGCACGCGCGACGGAGGCCGGGCCCCTCCCGGGTCCCGGCCTCCGTCGACCGCGGGTCGCTCAGTCCTCCTGCTTCGCCCCCGGCGCGGCGAGGCCCTGCGCGATCAGGTCCATCACCGACGAGTCGGCGAGCGTGGTGGCGTCCCCCACCTCACGGTGCTCGGCGACGTCGCGCAGCAGGCGACGCATGATCTTGCCGGACCGCGTCTTGGGCAGCTCCGCCACGACGAGGATCTGGCGCGGCTTCGCGATCGGCCCGATCTCCTTGGCGACGTGGTTGCGCAGGGTCGTCTGGACCTCGTCGGCCGACTGGTCCCCGCCGCCGGCGTCGCCGCGCAGGATGACGAACGCGACCACGGCCTGCCCCGTCGTCTCGTCGGACGCGCCCACCACGGCGGCCTCCGCCACCCACGGGTGGGAGACCAGCGCCGACTCGATCTCGGTGGTGGACAGGCGGTGACCGGACACGTTCATCACGTCGTCCACCCGGCCGAGCAGCCAGATGTCCCCGTCGGCGTCCTTCTTGGCACCGTCGCCCGCGAAGTACAGGCCGTCGAACCGCGACCAGTACGTGTCCTTGTAGCGCTCGAGGTCGCCCCAGATGCCGCGCAGCATCGAGGGCCAGGGCTCGCGGATCACCAGGTACCCGCCCCCGCCGTCGGGGACCGGGTGCGCCTCGTCGTCGACGACGTCCGCGGCGATGCCCGGCAGCGGGACCTGCGCGGAGCCCGGCTTGGCCTCGGTGACGCCCGGGAGCGGGCTGATCATGATCGCGCCGGTCTCGGTCTGCCACCAGGTGTCGACGATCGGGGTGCGGTCGCCGCCGATGACGCGGCGGTACCACATCCACGCCTCGGGGTTGATGGGCTCGCCCACCGAGCCCAGCACGCGCAGGCTCGACAGGTCGAACCCCGCCGGGATCTCCTCGCCCCACTTCATGCAGGTCCGGATCGCGGTGGGCGCCGTGTAGAGGATCGTCACGCCGTACTTCTGCACGATCTCCCACCACCGCCCGCGGTGCGGCGTGTCCGGCGTGCCCTCGTAGATCACCTGCGTCGCGCCGTTGACCAGCGGCCCGTAGACCACGTACGTGTGCCCGGTGACCCAGCCGATGTCGGCGGTGCACCAGTAGACGTCGGTCTCCGGCTTGAGGTCGAAGACGTTGAGGTGCGTGTAGGCCGCCTGCGTCAGGTAGCCGCCGGTGGTGTGGAAGATGCCCTTGGGCTTCCCGGTGGTGCCCGACGTGTAGAGGATGAACAGCGGGTGCTCGGCCTCGACGGCCACGGGCTCGTGCTCGTCGGACGCCGTGTCGACGACGTCCGCCCACCACACGTCCCGGCCGTCCGTCCAGTCCGTGTCCTGCCCGGTCCGCTTCACGACGAGCACGTGCTCGACCGTGGTCTCGCCCTTGGCCAGCGCCTCGTCGACCGCGGGCTTGAGCGCGCTGGCGGCGCCGCGCCGGTAGCCGCCGTCCGCGGTCACGACGAGCTTGGCCTCCGCGTCGACGATGCGCGAGTACAGCGCCTCCGCCGAGAAGCCGCCGAAGACCACCGAGTGCGGCGCGCCGATGCGCGCGCACGCGAGCATGGTCACGACCGCCTCGGGGATGAGCGGCAGGTAGATCGCCACGCGGTCACCTGTGCCGACGCCCAGCTTGCCCAGCGCGTTGGCGGCCTTGGCGACCTCGCGCTGGAGGTCGGCGTACGTGAGCGTGCGGGTGTCGCCGCCCTCGCCCTCGAAGTGCAGGGCCACGCGGTCGCCGTCGCCGGCCTCCACGTGCCGGTCGACCGCGTTGTACGCGGCGTTGAGCGTGCCGTCGGCGAACCAGCGGGCGACCGGGGCGTCCGACCAGTCGAGCACCTGCTCGAA
This sequence comes from Cellulomonas fulva, assembly GCF_018531375.1. Lineage (NCBI taxonomy): Bacteria > Bacillati > Actinomycetota > Actinomycetes > Micrococcales > Cellulomonadaceae > Cellulomonas > Cellulomonas fulva. The sequence goes on from NZ_JAHBOH010000001.1 coordinate 1,685,164, forward strand.
CGGCGTGCTCCAGCTGAGCAGCTCGCGCGCCTGCTCGGCCCAGAAGGCCGGCCGGTCGGCATTGGCCCAGGAGTACAGGTCCGCGGTGGCGTTCGCCTGGGCGGCGAACTCGGGGGACGGGGCGAAGCGGCGGTCCTCGGAGAGCAGGTTCTCCAGGCCGCCGGCGGTCGGGTCGGACACGCAGACCTCCAGTGCAGCGTCGTCGGTGCAGCGGTGGGACCAACGTCCCGGTCAGGACTCTAGTTGCCCGCGATGCCGGAAACCTCCGCGCGGGACCGGGTCGTCCTGCCGGGGGTCAGCGGTGCCGCTCGCGGAACGTCCCGAGCTTGACCCCGCGACGGTGCGCGAGGGCGGCGACCAGGCCGGCGACGAGCACCAGGAACCCGGCCACGACGAGCGTGCCGGACGTCCCCGCGACGGTCACCTGGGTGATGGTCGTCTGCCAGCCGGTGGAGTCCAGCAGGCGCAGCGTCTGGGTCTGCACCGTCTCCGGGAGCGCGAGCGCCGCGACGCCGGCGACCGTGAGCACGATCCCGCCCGTGATGGGCGCGGCCGGCGTCCACACCGCGAGCAGCGCGACCCAGCCGAGCGCGAGCAGGCCGAGGCTCACGAGCACGATGCCCGTGACGTCGACCGCGGCGTCCCAGCTCGGCAGCTGCGCCGCCAGGATCCGCGACTGCCCGAGCAGCAGCACGCCCACGGCGAGCGGCGTGAGCACCAGGCCGACGAGGACGCCCAGCACGTGCGTGCCCACCGACGTGCTGCGCGGCGCGTTGGGCTCCGGGAAGAGGGCCGGGTCCTGCTCGGTGGTCGTCCGCGGTGCTGCGGTGCCCGGGGTCGCAGTGGCCAGTGCTGCGGTGGTCGGGGTGGCCGTGGTCGGGGCGGCCGTGGTTGGGGCGACGACCGGGTTCCCGCCGACGGGGGTGGCCGGTGCCGTGGCCGCGGGGGCGGTGGCGGGCAGGACGGTCGTGGCGCCCGGCGCCGGTTCTCCCGCGGGCGTGGGGGACGTCACGGGCCCGGGGGCGATGACGGAGGTCTGCGCGGTCTGCGGGGAGACGGGGGAGGCCGCCGGTGACGCGCCCGGACCGGCGGTCGGTGAAGCGCCCGGGCCGGGTGCGCGCGTGCTGGTCCGCACGGGCGCCGGTGGCGGCGGGACCGGGGTGGGCCGCACGGCCGCGTGCTTCCCGGTGTCCGTGCCGGGCTCGTCGGGGACGGGCTGCTGCACGGCGGTCTCGTCGGCGGCGGGCTGCACCGGCTGCTGCACGGGCTGCTGCACCGCGGTCTCGTCGGCGCGGGGGTCGGTGGGGGCGGGGCTCGGCGCGGCGGGGTCCGGGACCGCCGTCGTGTCGTGGGTGGAGTCGTCCGGCCGGCGCGTGCCGTCGGCGTCGGAGGTGCTCATCGCGCGTCCCCTCGGTGCGGGCGGCACCGGGTGCGCCGCCGTGAGTTCACCGTAGGGCGGACGCCACCGTCCCGCCCCTCACGGCGCCGTCGAGGGCACGCGTGTCGGGCGTGGCCTCGTCGGGCGCGGGTCGGACGAGCACGTCGTCGGCACGCTCCTCGGCCGCGCGCTCGTCGTCGGCACGCTCGACCACCGCGCGCTCGTCGGACCGGGGACGGGAGGCGGCGCGCGGACCCGTGCCGTACGCGTACGCGGCGCCCACCAGGATCGCGCCGCCCAGCGTGTTCCCGAGGCCGACGAGCAGGACGTTGCGCGCGAGCTCGCCCACGGTCGCGCCGGGGAGCCCGCCGTAGAGGCCGATCGCGAACGTCGTCATGTTGGCGACGACGTGCTCGAAGCCGGAGGTGATGAACACCATGACGCACGCGAAGATGACCATGATCCGCGCGGCCTCGCTGCGCAGCCGCGTCGCGCACCAGACGGCGAGGCAGACCATGAGGTTGCACAGGATGCCGCGGACCACCAGCTGCACGTTCGACTCGGCGGCCTTGTGCTCGACCATGCCCGCGATCGTGTCGCCCGCCGCGGTCCCGGGGTCGACGATGCCGGACGCGTGCACGAGCGCGCCGAAGACCAGCGCGCCCAGCAGGTTGCCGGCCAGCACCGCCAGGAGCGTGAGGCCCGCCCGGCCCCAGCCGACGCGGCCGCGCATCGCGCCCTGGGTGAGCATCATCATCGCGGAGGTCGCGAGCTCGCCGCCGGCCACCACGACGACCGTGAGCGCGACGCCGAACACCGTGCCTTGGACCAGGGGGGCGAACGGCGAGCCGGCCTGCACCAGCGGGCCGCCCGCGGTGACCATGATGACCACGCCGATGCCGATGTAGGCGCCGGCGAGCATGGTGCGCACCAGGAACAGGCCCGGTGTCCGCAGCAGGTCGACCTTGTGGTGCGCGGCCTCCACCTGGGTGTCGACGGCGTCCTCGATGCTCAGCACCGCACCAGGCTCCCGCGCGGCCCGGGGCGTCGTGTGGGACGTTGGGCCGTCCCCGTCCCCGTCCCCAGCCCTGTGCCCGTCCCCGGTAGCGGGGTGTGCGGTCAGCCCGCCCGGCGCACCGCGGCCTTGAGCTCGCGCGCCAGCCAGGGGCCGAGGCTGTGCGAGTAGGTGCCGCTCAGGTGCAGCCCGTCGAAGTAGACCGACACCCCGCCGATCCCCGAGTAGCAGCGCTCGTCGTCGCAGAAGCGGCTGGTCACGTCGATCACCGACAGGTCGGGCACCCGCTCGACGACCCGCTCCGTCACGACGCGGGCCACCAGCGCCTTGCTCACGGGGTTGGAGCACTGGCCGTGCAGCTGGAGGCACTGCGGGCCGTCGACCCGGGTCAGGACGCCGTCGGTCAGGGGCACGTCGCCGAGCCAGACCACCTTCGCGCCGGCCTCCCGGCTCTGCTCGATCGCCTCGACGAAGCCGTCGATGCTGCGCGATCCGTCGGCCCAGCCCGCGCGCAGGTCGGACATCAGCACGACGTCCGCCTTCGGCACGAGGGTCGAGAGCACCCACCTGTTGCGCTCCGCGCACGCCTCGAGCTCCGCGGTCGACTGCTCGCGGGGGCCGCCGGTCGTCGACGGCAGGTCCAGGTTCGCCGGGCAGCCGGACCGCGACGCGACGACGACCTTCCACCCGAGGCGCTTGCCGGCGACGGCGACGGCGTCGCTCCACGCGGAGGCGTGCGAGTTGCCCCAGAGCAGCAGCGTGCGCCTGCCCTTCGGGTCGCCGTAGCGGCACACGACCGTGCTGAACGGGCCGGTGTCGTCCGAGCAGCGCGGCTCGCTCGAGGCCACCGGCAGGTCGCTGGACGCGGCGAGGGCGACGTCGGCCGCCACGGGGCCGAACGGGTCCGCGCAGTCGTGGTCCAGGGCGGCCCCGCCGCGGCAGTCGTCCTGCGCGCCGCGGGTGCCCGCCTGGGCGAGCTCGGCGGCGGCCGCCTCGATGCGCGCGTCGCCCCGGTGCTCCAGCTGGACCGCGGCGGTGGCGACGAGCGCGATCGAGACCGCGCCGGCGACGCACGCCCGGGCCGGGGTCCGCAGCGCCCGGCCGCGCCGGAACGGCTGCTCGACGAGGCGGTAGCTGAGCTCGGACACGGCGAGGGTGACGGCCACCAGGAGTACCAGGTCGACGGTCGTCAGGTCCCGCCCGAGGGCGATCGGGGTCAGCACGAGCAGCGGCCAGTGCCACAGGTAGACCGAGTACGAGATGTCGCCGAGGTGCTGGACGGGCCGCGCGCTGGTCAGCCGGTCGAACGAGAACCGGCCGGTCGGGCCGCCGACGAGCACCAGGCACGCACCGACGGTCGGCAGCAGCGCCGCGAGGCCGGGGTACGGCGTGTCGGTGTCGATGAGGACGAACCCGACACCGATCAGGGCGACGCCGGCCCACGGCACCCCGCGGACCCCGCGCACGGCGAGGAGCGCGACGAGGCCGCCCGCGGCCAGCTGCCAGATCCTGGCCGGGGTGACGAAGTAGGCCGCACCCGGGTCGTGCGCCGTCACGACGAAGGAGTACGCCAGGCTGGTGACGAGCACGGCGCCCATCACCGCGCCGACGACCGTGCGCCGACCGAGGCGGGCGAGCCCGCCGGACCGTCTCACCAGCAGGGTGAGGGCCAGCAGGAGCAGCGGCCAGACGACGTAGAACTGCTCCTCGACCGACAGCGACCAGTAGTGCTGGTAGGGGCTGCTCGCCGCGCCCTCGGCACCGTAGTCGACGGCCTCGGCCGCGAGCCGCCAGTTCTCGAGCGACAGCGCCGAGCTCAGGGCGTGCGCGCCGACGCCGGGCCACCGCGACACCGGCATCACGGCCCAGGACGCCACCAGGACGACGGCGACCACCAGTAGCGCCGCGGGCAGGATGCGGCGCGCCCGCGCGGCCCAGAACCGCGCCGCGAACGCACCCGCGCCGAACCGGTCGACGTCCCGCAGGATCTGCCCGGTGATCAGGAACCCGGACACGACGAAGAACACGTCGACCCCGGTGAAGCCGCCGGGCAGGACCGACGGCCAGAAGTGGAAGACGACGACCGAGGCGACGGCCAGCGCGCGCAGGCCCTGGATGTCCGCGCGCACGCCGTGTCGCGGGCCCGCCGGGGCGGCGCCAGGCGGCGGCACGGGGGCCTCTGCCGTCCGTCCGTCACGCGCACGGGCATCGTTCGGCACCGGCTCACGGTAGCCGCACCGTGCCCGCGCGGACGCATCGGGCGCGGCTGCGCGCGGCACGACGGCGGCCTCGCGGCGGGGACTGGGACCGGGCCTCGGGTAGCGTGCGGCCATGACCAGCGACGGCACCGACGCCGCGCGAGCCCGCCCGTGGAACCAGTTCGGCGCCCAGTACGACCACCCGCCCTTCGTCGGGACGCCGCGCACGTACCTGATCGCGTCGGTGCCGCGCTCCGGCAGCCACATGCTCGGCCACCTGCTGCACGCCACCGGTGTCCTCGGCAGCCCGCTGGAGTACCTGCAGCTCAAGAACCTCACCGCGTGGCAGCGCCGCCTGGGTACCGCGGACGCGGCGAGCACGCTGCGCGGCATCATGGCGCGCCGCACGTCGCCCAGCGGCTGGTTCGGCGTCAAGTCCCACTGGCGCCAGCTCGCGCCGGTGCTCGCCGACCCGGCGCTCACGGACGTGCTCGACGTGCGGGAGTGGGTGCGGATCACGCGCACCGACACCGTGGCGCAGGCCGTCTCGCTGCTGATCGCCAGCCAGACCAACGCGTGGATCAGCTTCCAGGACGCGACGCGCGAGCCGACGTACGACTTCGACGCGATCGCCGAGCGGGTCCGGCTGCTTCAGGAGGAGGACGCCGGGTGGGACGCGTTCTTCGCGTCGCGTGACCTCGACCCGCTCGTCGTCGTGTACGAGGACCTGATCGCGGACCCGGCGGCGGCCGTCGCTGCCGTCTGCACCCGCCTCGACGTGCCGGTCCCGGAGCACCTGCCCGAGGCCGGCACCGCGCGCCAGGCGACCGACCTCAACGAGCGCTGGCGCGAGCGGTTCCTGTCCGAGTCTGTGCACTGAGCGCGCGGGAATGCGGTCGCGGCCCGGACGGGTTCGCACCCACGTGACCCATCTCTTCTCGCCGCTCACGCTGCGCGGCACCACGTTCACCAACCGTGCCTGGCTCGCGCCCATGTGCCAGTACTCGTCCGTCGACGGGATGGTGGACGACTGGCACCTGGTGCACCTCGGCGCACGCGCGTCCGGCGGGTTCGGGCTGCTGCTCACCGAGGCGACGGCGGTGGTTCCGGAGGGCCGGATCTCGCCGCAGGACGCCGGGCTGTGGTCCGACGAGCACGCCGCGGCCTGGCGCCGTGTCACCGACTTCGTGCACGCGCGGGGCACCCGGATCGGCGTGCAGCTGGCGCACGCGGGCCGCAAGGCCTCGGTGCACCGCCCGTTCGCGTCGGCGACCGGCTCGGTCCCGGCCGCGCAGGGCGGGTGGGCCACCGTGGGTCCCTCGCCCGTGCCGTTCCCGGAGCTCGCGGTGCCCGCCGCGCTCACGCGCGCGCAGGTCGCCGCGGTCCCCGCCGCGTTCGCCCAGGCCGCGCGGCGGTCCGTGACGGCCGGGTTCGACGTCGTCGAGGTGCACGCCGCGCACGGCTACCTGCTGCACCAGTTCCTCTCGCCCCTGTCCAACCAGCGGTCCGACGAGTACGGCGGCTCGCTCGAGAACCGCGCGCGGCTCCTGGTCGAGACGGTCGACGCGGTGCGCGCCGCCTGGCCGGACGACCGCCCGCTGCTGGTGCGCGTCTCCGCCACGGACTGGACCGAGGGCGGCCTGGAGGTGGACGACGTCGCGGAGGTGGTGCGCACGCTCGTCGGGCACGGCGTGGACCTGGTCGACGTCTCGACCGGTGGCAACGCGCTCGCCCCGATCCCCGTCGCTCCCGGCTACCAGGTCCCCGCGGCCCGGCGCGTGCGGGAGGTCTCCGGGATGCCCGTCGCTGCGGTGGGTCTGCTCGACTCGCCCGCGCTCGCGGAGCAGGTGCTCGCCGAGGGGTCGGCGGACGCCGTGCTCGTCGGGCGGGGTGCTCTGCGGGACCCGCACTGGGCGCTGCGGGCGGCGCACGAGCTCGGCGTGCGTCTGGGCGAGCTGCCCGTGACCCCCGAGCCCGCCGCGGCCGTGCCGCTCGAGCGGGTGACCGGCACCGGCTACCAGCCGCAGTACGTGCGGGGCGCCTTCCGCTGAACCGGTGCGCCGGTGCCGCCGGTGAGCCGGGGCGCCGCGGCGGTCAGGGTGCGTCGGTCCCGGTGGCACGCAGGTAGCGGCGGCCCAGCGTGGCCACCGCCGCGACGAGCTCGGGAGGTCCGTCGACGTGGAAGTCGTACCCCAGCATCCCGATGTACGCGGCGATCGTCGCGACCGAGTCCGCGCCCGTGACCAGGACGCTGTGCTCGTCGTCGACGCGTTCGACGACGCCCACGGTCGAGTTGATGCGCGCGAGCACGGCCTGCGCGGGTGCGTCCACCTGGATGCGCGCGTGGACCGTCCAGCCGGCCGCGGCCACCTCGCGGAGCACGAACGCGGTGGCGTCGCCGCCGGGGACGTCCCGGGGCGTGAAGCGGCGACCGCCCGGGTGGCGCAGCCGCACCAGGTCGAGCCGCACGGGCTCCCAGGCGTCCGTCGTCGGGTCCCGTGCGACGATGTACCAGCGCTGCTGCCAGGCGACCAGCCGGTGCGGCTCGAGCCGGCGGACGTGCTCGTGCCCGGTCTGCTCGACCCGGAGCTCCGTGTGGTCCCGGATCGCGTGCGAGACCTCCGCGAGCGCGTCGGGGTCGACCACGGGGTCAGGCGCGTCGGTGCCGGTGGACGCCGGACCCGCCTCGAGCGTGCTGCGGACCGCCGCGACACGGCGTCGCAGGCGGTCGGGCAGGACGTGGTCGAGCTTCACGAGCGCACCGGCGCTCGCGTCGGTCAGGCCGGCCGACGAGCCGGCGAGGCGCAGCGCCACCGCGATCGCGACGGCCTCCGCGTCGTCGAGCAGCAGCGGCGGCAGCTTGGTCCCGGAGCCGAGGCGGTACCGGCCGCCGGGCCCGCGCACGGCGTCGACGGGGTAGCCGAGCTCACGCAGCCGCGCGACGTCCGCCCGCACGGTCCGGTCGGTGACCGCGAGGCGCTCCGCGAGCTCGGGTCCGGTCCAGTCCGCACGCGACTGGAGCAGCCCCAGGAGCGCGAGCAGGCGTGCCGAGGTCGTGGGCATCGCACCTCTCCGAGGACGTCGTGATGATCGTCGAGAATAGCGGAACGATCTGTTCCGGAACCCTGTCTAGCGTGCTGGTCATGGAGATCACGAAGAGCACCCAGGTCCACCCGTTCCGCATCCAGGTCGACGAGGCCGCCCTCGTCGACCTGCACCGCCGCCTCGCGGCCACGCGCTTCCCGGTCGCGGCACCCGGCGACGACTGGTCGTACGGGACGCCCGTGTCCTACCTCCGCGAGATGGTGGCGGCCTGGCAGGAGCTCGACTGGCGCGCGGTCGAGGCGCGGCTCAACCGGCTGCCGCAGTTCACGACGCAGGTCGACGGCCAGACGATCCACTTCGTGCACGTGCGCTCGCAGGTGCCGGGCGCGACGCCGGTCCTGCTGCTGCACACCTACCCCGGGACGTTCGCCGAGCTCGAGGGGCTCGTCGGACCGCTGACGGACCCGGCGGCGTACGGCGGCCGTCCCGAGGACGCGTTCGACGTGGTCATCCCGTCGATGCCGGGCTCCGGCTTCAGCACGCCGGTCGTCGGCGACGAGCCGTGGACCATGGCGCGTGTGGCGCAGACCTACGACGTGCTGATGCGCCGGCTGGGCTACGGGTCCTACGGGGCGCACGGCAGCGACGGGGGCGCGATGGTCGCCCGGGAGCTCGCGGTGCTGGAGCCCGAGGGCTTCCTCGGTGCGCACGTCCTGCAGCTCTTCTCGTTCCCGAGCGGCGACCCGGCCGAGCTCGAGGCGTTCACGCCGCAGGACTTCGCCGCGCTCGAGCACCTCGGCTGGTTCCAGTCCGTCGGCGGGTACAACCAGATGAACGCGACCCGCCCGCAGACCATCGCCGCGGCGCTCTCGGACTCGCCCGTCGGGCAGCTCGCGTACAACGAGCTGTTCGAGAGCTTCGGCAACGGGACGAGCCTCGTCAGCCGGCAGCAGGTGCTGGAGCAGGTCTCGCTCATGTGGCTGACGAACACCTCCGCCACCGTCGTGCGCTACCACCACGCGGAGGCCCGCGCGGGGCGTCCTCCCGTGGTCAGCCACGGGCGCACCGGCGTCGCCGTGCTCGACTCCGACTTCCGGACGATCCGCCCGTTGGCCGAGCGGGACAACACGCGCATCGAGCACTGGGCCGAGCTGGGTCCCGGCGGGCACTTCGCCGCGATGGAGGTCCCCGAGGTCCTGGCCGCCGACCTGCGGACGTTCTTCGGCTGACCGCCCTCGGTCGGCTCGCAGCGCGGCCGCGGCGGTCGTCCAGGCGTGGGGTCGAGCGTGAGGTCAGGCGTCGGTGCCCCGCGCCGCCTGGGCGACCGCCGCGGCGACGCGGGTGGTGACCTCAGGGTTGAACACGCTGGGCACGATGTACGTGGGGTTGAGCTCGTCGGGGCGGACCACCGCGGCGAGCGCCCCCGCGGCGGCCAGCAGCATCTCGTCGGTGATGCGGTGGCTCTGCGCGTCGAGCAGGCCGCGGAACACACCGGGGAACGCGAGCACGTTGTTGATCTGGTTGGCGAAGTCGGACCGGCCCGTGCCGACCACCGCGGCGTGCTGCGCGGCGTCGTCGGGATCGACCTCCGGGCGGGGGTTGGCCAGGGCGAACACGATCGAGTCGGCGGCCATCGTGGCCACGTCCGCCCCCGTGATCACGTCGGGGGCGGACACGCCGATGAACACGTCGGCGCCGGCGAGGGCGTCCGGGATGGTGCCCGTCACGCCGCGCGGGTTGGTCGCCGTCGCGGTCCATTGCAGCGACGGGGACAGGCCGGGCCGGTCCGGGTGGACCACGCCGTCGACGTCCGCCACGACGACGTCGTCGGCGCCGGCCGCGAGGAGCAGCTTGAGCACGGCGGTGCCCGCGGCGCCGGCCCCGGACAGCACGATCCGCACGTCCTCGATCCGCTTCCCGACGACCTGCAGCGCGTTGGTCAGCGCCGCGACCACGACGATCGCGGTGCCGTGCTGGTCGTCGTGGAACACCGGGATGTCCAGGCGCTCGCGCAGCCGCCGCTCGACCTCGAAGCAGCGCGGCGCGCTGATGTCCTCGAGGTTGATGCCCGCGAACACCGGGGCGATCGCGACCACCGTGTCGACGATGCGGTCCACGTCGGTGGTGTCCAGCGCGATGGGGAACGCGTCGATGCCGGCGAACTGCTTGAACAGGACCGCCTTGCCCTCCATCACCGGCAGCGCCGCGAGCGGCCCCACGTCGCCGAGCCCCAGGACGGCCGTGCCGTCGGTGACGACCGCGATGGTGTTGCGCTTGATCGTGAGGCGGCGGGCGTCCTCGGGGCGCGCAGCGATCGCCTCGCTGACCCGCGCGACGCCGGGCGTGTAGGCCATCGACAGGTCGTCGCGGTTGCGCAGCGGCACCTTGGACGTGATCTCCAGCTTGCCGCCCAGGTGCATGAGGAAGGTGCGGTCGCTGACCCGGTCCACGCGGACGCCGTCGAGCTCGCCCAGCCGGTCCACGATCGTGGCCGCGTGCTCCTCGCCGAGCGTCGCGCACGTGAGGTCCACCTGCATCTGCTCGTGCCCGGACGCCGTGACGTCGAGCGCCGTGACGATGCCGCCGGCCTGCTCGATCGCCGTGGTCAGCTCGCTGACCGCCGTGGGACGGGCCGCGACCTGCAGGCGCGCGGTGATGGACGACGACACGCTGGGCCCGGCCATGGCGCCAGTCTGCCCTCCGTGCACGCCGAGCGCGTCCGGACGGCGCGGGCCGTGGCGCCCGGCACGCCGTACGGTCGGGGCGTGGCGGACGACGTGCTGGCGGGATGGGTCGAGGTCGCGGCGGAGAGCGTCGAGCGCGCCCGGACCGCGTGCGCGGAGCTGCGGTGGCACGAGGCGTACCGCCGGCGCTGGCGCGAGGTCCGCGCCGAGTCCGGCCTGCGTGCCGCCCAGGCGAGCGCGCTGCTCGAGGGGGCGCGGCTCCCGCTCGACGTGGCGCGGGGGATCGCGACCGGGGCGGCCGGGGCCTCGCTCGGCCCCGGTTCCGTCGGCGGCGGCGGGGTGGCCGATCCCGAGGCCGTGCTGACCGGGGCCGTGCGCGGGTCCGCGTTCGCCGAACGGCTGATGCCGGAGCTGGCCGGCCAGGGCGCGCCCGCCGTGCCGCCGCTGCCGCAGCTGCTGGCGCGGGCCCACACGGTGGTGGCGGCGGGCTGGGTGCCGACCGCCGCCCTGGGCCGGCTGCGCGACGACGAGCCCGCTCGCGACGTCGCCGGCCTGGGACCCGCTCCGGTGGGCCGTGAGGTGGCGGCGCGGATCGACCTGCTGTCGAGGACGGTCGCGACGACGAGCGCGCCCGCCCTCGTCGTCGCCGCGCTGGCGCATGCCGAGGTGCTCGCGGTGCGGCCGTTCGTGGCGGGCAACGGGTTGGTCGCCCGGCTCGTCGGACGCGTGCTGCTCACGTGCGGCGGGCTCGACCCGACCGGCTCCGTCCTGCCCGAGTCCGTGTGGGCCGCGGCGCCGCAGGTCTACGTCGCGGGTGCCGCGGGGTACGCGACCGGCACGACGCAGGGCGTGGCGGCATGGCTGACGCAGTACGCCGACGCTGTGGCGAGCGGGGCGGGGGCCGCGCGCGAGGTCGCCGACGCGGTGCTGGCGGGCCGGCTGGGCTGAGCGGCCGGCTCTCGCGGCGTGCGGTGCCCGCGCGGGCTTGCAGGCATGCGGTGTCCGAACGACCTTGCACACGAACGACGACGCCCCCGGAGGGACGTCGCCGTCGGTCTGCCGCCGTGAGGGTGATCAAGCGTGCGTTCTATGGTCGCAACGGGACCAGCCCGGTCGACCCGCCCGAAGGTGGGCTACACCTGCGCGTGGGTGCCCTCCCGGCTCTGCAGTTGTAGGACCGTTCCTACTCCCGTCCGCCTGATCTGGGAAGCCGAGCCGGCGTCCGTGCAGGTCGTGGGCGGCGGCGCGCCGCATGCTGGACGTGGCGTCCGCGATCCGGGACCCGTTCGGCTCAGGCGGCGCGGGCTCGTCGGACCCGGCGGACGGTCCACCAGGCGACGCCCGCGGCGACGGCGAGACCCACCAGGACACCGGTGGTGACCCGGGCCTCGCGGTCGAAGTCGAACAGCGGGACCGGGCGCCGGAACGTCAGGGTGCCCCACCCCTGCTCGAGCGCCGCGCGCCGCAGCGTCCGGTCCGGGTTCACCGCGAAGCCGTGGCCCACCGCCGCGAGCATCGGCGCGTCGGTGATCGAGTCCGAGTCCGCGAAGCTCGCCGCGAGGTCGTACCCGTGCCGGTCCGCGAGATCCCGGATCGCGACGGCCTTGTTCTCGCCGTACGCGTAGAAGTCGATCTCGCCCGTGTAGCGCCCCTCGACCACCTGCATGCGCGTCGCGACGACGTGGTCCGCGCCGAGCACGGCGGCGATCGGCTCCACGATCTCGCTCCCGGACGCCGAGACGATCACCACGTCGTGGCCCGCGGCGTGGTGCTCCTCGATCAGCGCGACCGCCTCGGCGTAGACCGTCGGGTCGATCGCCTGGTGCAGGGTCTCCGCGACCACCTGAGACACCTGCGAGACCGGCCAGCCCGCGACCGTGCGCGACAAGTTGGCGCGCAGGCGCTCCGTCTGTACCTCGTCGGCGCCGCCCACCAGGTACAGGAACTGCGCGACCGCCGTGCGCAGGACGTTGCGCCTGGTCAGCAGGCCCTCCGCGAGGAAGCCGCGGGAGAAGGCCGTGGCCGACGAGGTGGCGATGATCGTCTTGTCCAGGTCGAAGAACGCGGCCGTGCGCCCGACCCGCGGGCCCGACCTGGGGGTTCGCTCGGGGTCGCCGTCCGCGGCCGCGCTCTGCCCCGCGTCGTGCCCGGCGTCGTGAACCATGCACTCCCTCGCTCTCGTCGCGGCACCGTCGTTCCCCGCCCTGCGGTGCCGTCCGCCCGCGAGCCTAACCGCGCGCTCCGACACCGGGCCGTGGCGCACGTCGGGCCGCGAGGTCGTCAGACACGTGCGGCGGCGTCGAGTTCTCATGAGCTCGTCAGAAACATCTGACGTCGACGCGCATCTTCTGACGACCTCGCCGGCGACTGACGCCGCCGCGGGCGATGCGCGGGGCACCAGCCGACCTCAGTGCCCGGCCTGCGCTGGTCGTCCACAGATGGCCCGCGGCTGCGGTCGCGGCGCGGCGGTTGCAGGCAGTCTGCGAACGCGCGGGAGCGGGAGTCGCGGTGGGCGGCGAGGACGCGGCGGGGGGAGGACGCGGTGGGGGAGGACGCGGTGGCGAGGCCGCGGTGGTGAGGACGCAGTGTGTGGCGAGGACCGGTGGGTGGTGAGGACGCGGATGGTGGCGCGGATGCGGATGGTGGCGCGGATGCGGATGGTGGCGCGGATGCGGATGGTGGCGCGGATGCGGATGGTGGCGCGGATGCGGTGGTCGGGAAGGGAGGTGCGGACGCGGTGAGGTGGCCTCAGGTCGAGGTGGGAGGCGTCCGTGCCGTGCCGGGAGAGGTTGCCGCGAAAGGCGGGGTGACGCGCGAGCGCGCGTTCGTCGTGGGCGTCGTCGGTGGGCGTGGCGGCGCCGGGACGTCGACGTTCGCGGCCGCGCTGGCCGCCCGGTTCGCGCGCGCGACGGCGACCGCTCTGGTGGACCTCGACCGGGCGGGTGCGGGCATCGACGTGCTGCTCGCGCTCGAGGACGCCGACGGCGTGCGCTGGCCCGACCTGTCGGCGGCGCGCGGCGAGGTCGATGGCGCGCAGGTGCTCGCGCTGCTGCCGCGGTGGGGTCCGTGCGCGGTGCTCAGCGCGGACCGGCAGCGGCCGACGCCGCCCGAGCCTGCCGTGGTCGCCGACGTGCTGCACGCACTCACCGGCGTCTGCGGCGTGCTGGTGCTGGACCTGGACCGCTCGGGCGTCGTCGCGGGGGAGTCGGTCGCGGCGGCGTGCGACGCGCTGGTGGTCGTGGCGCCGCGCGACCTGCGGACCGTCGCGGGGGTGCTGGCCCTGCGCCCGCAGCTCGTCGGGCACGGCGCCCTCACGGGCCTGGTCGCGGGCGGACCGGCGCCGGGCGGCCTCGGTGCCGACGAGCTCGCGCTCGCGGTGGACCTGCGGCTGCTCGGTCGCCTGCCCGTGGACCGGCGGACCGCGGCGGCGACGGAGCGCGGCGGACTGCCGTTGACGGGCGGCGTGGCCCGGACCGCGGCGCGCGTCGCCCGCGAGCTGCTGGCGGCGGCGTGAGGACGACGACCGACGCGGGCGCGCTGGCACGCCGCCGACCCGCCTCTGGCGAGCCGGGCGGTGCCGGTGGGTGGGGCCGCGGCCCGGCAGCGAGCGGGACCGGTCCGCCCGCGACGACCGACGACGCCGCGTTCGTCGACGCGGTGCGTGACCGGCTGCGCGGGTCCGCCACCAGCGGCCTCACGACCGGGGGCGTCCCGCCCGCGCAGGCGCTCGTCGACGTCGTGCAGGAGGTGGCGCGAGGTCGTGGTGCCGTGCTGGGCTCGGCGGCGTTGGTGGCGACCGTCGAGCGGGTGCGTGCCGCGATCTTCGGCGCCGGTCCGCTGCAACCGCTGCTGGAGGACCCCGCGGTCACCGACGTGCTGGTGAACGGGCCGCGCGAGGTGTGGGTCGAGCGCGCGGGACGGCTGGAGCGCGCGCCGGTGGACCTGGGCTCCGACGAGGACGTGCGCGCGCTGGCCGTGCGCCTCGCCGCGGCCGGCGGGCAGCGGCTGGACGACGCGGCACCCACCGCCGACGCCCGGCTGCCCGACGGCACGCGGCTGCACGCGGTGCTCCCGCCGGTGGCCGGCGGCGGGACGCTGCTGAGCCTGCGGGTGGTGCGCGCGCGGGCGCTGTCGGTCGCCGAGCTCGTCGCCTCGGGCACGCTCGCCACCGCGACCGTGCCCGTGCTGCGCGACCTGGTCGAGCGGCGTGCCAACCTCCTGGTGTCCGGCGCGACGGGCTCGGGCAAGACCACGCTCCTGGCGGCGCTGCTGTCCTGGGTGGGGCACGACGAGCGCATCGTGGTGATCGAGGAGGCGGGCGAGCTCTCGCCCGCCCATCCGCACGTGGTGCGGCTGATGGCGCGGCGCGCGAACGTCGACGGCGCGGGCCGGGTGGACCTGGCCGAGCTGGTCCGGCAGGCGCTGCGCATGCGACCGGACCGCATCGTGCTCGGTGAGTGTCGCGGGCCGGAGGTCCGGGAGGTGATGACCGCGCTCAACACCGGGCACGACGGGGGCTGCGCGACCGTCCACGCCAACGCGGCTGCCGACGTGCCGGCGCGCATCGAGGCGCTCGCGGCGCTCGCCGGGATGGGCCGGGAGGCGGTCGCGGCGCAGGCGTCCGCGGCGTTCGACGCGGTGCTGCACCTGCGCCGTGCCGGCCCGGGGCGCGCGCGGCGGTACCTGGCGGAGATCGGGGTGGTGCGGCGGACCGCCGAGGGCTGGGACGTGCAGACCGGGCTCGCCGTCGAGCCGTCCGGGGCGGTGGAGCACGGGCCGGGCTGGGGGCGGCTCGTGCGCGGGCGCGGATGAGCGTGATCGTCGGGCTCGGGTCCGCGACGGTGCTGCTCGCGCTCGTGGGACCGCGCGGACGGGCGCTGCGCCGGGCCGCGGGTGACGCGCACGCCGGCGCGGGCCGCCCGGCCCGGGGCGCGGACCTGGCCGCGGTGCTGGTCGCGGCGGGGGCGGAGCTCCGGGCCGGGCGGTCCCCCGCCGACGCGTGGACCGCGGCGCTCGGGACGCCGACCGGCGCGGTGCCCGACGTCCGGGACCTGCTGGCGGCATGCGCTCCGGCCGACCGGCCCCGCTCCCGAGACCGGGGCCTGGACTCGGGCCCAGGCCGGCAACGTGGGGGTGGGCTCCCGTCGAGGCCGCGCGCCCCACGCCGTGCGCGGGACCCGCACCTGCTCGCGCGGGCCACCGCGGTCGTCGCCGCCACCCGCACGGCGGAGGAGCTCGGCGCGCCGCTGGCGACGATGCTCGACCGGGTCGCCGAGTCGATCGCGCAGGACGTCGAGGCGCGCGACGAGGTGGACGCGGCGCTCGCCGGCCCGCGCGCGACGGCGCGCGTGCTCGCGGGGCTCCCGCTGCTCGGCCTGGCGCTCGCCGCGCTGCTCGGCGCCGACCCCTTCGCCGTCCTGCTCGGCGGCGGTCTGGGCACCACGGCCGGCGTGGCGGGCGCGGTCCTCCTGATCGTCGGACGGCGGTGGACGGCGCGGCTGATCGACGGCGCCCAGCGCGAGGTGCCGCGGCGGCGTCGGCCCGGGCCGCACCGATGACGCTGCTGACGCTCGTGCTCGGCACGGCGCTCGTCGTCGGACCGTGGACGCTGCGGCGCCCCGCCGTGCCGGCCGCCGCACGCCGCCCCGGGGACGGGCGCGCGGGCCGGCACGCGCCGGCCGTGCCGCTCGACGCCGCGCTCCTGCTCGACCTGGTGGACGCGGCGATCGGAGCGGGGGCGTCGGTCCCGCGCTCGCTCGAGGCCGTGGGCGCCGCGGTGGGCGGGGCGGACGGCACCGCGCTCGCGACGGCGGGCACGGCCCTGGTGCTCGGTGCGTCGTGGCCCGCGGCCTGGGCGGACGCGCCGGTGGCCGCCGGTCAGGTCCGGGACGCGCTCGAGGCCGCGTGGAGCTCGGGTGCGGCGCCCGGGCCGGCCCTGCGGTCGCGGGCGGTGCGGCTGCGTCGGGAGCGACGTCGCCGAGCGCGGGCGGCCGGCGGGTCGCTCGGGGTGCACCTGGTGCTCCCGCTCGGCCTGTGCTTCCTGCCGGCCTTCGTGCTGCTGGGACTCGCGCCGCTGGTCCTGGGCCTCGCGGGCGACCTCGTCGGGACACTGCCGTGAGGTCACCCCGGTCGCGTCCCGACCCCAGCACCCGCCGGACCCTCGCCCGTCCCCAGATCCGGCGCCGGCCGGCCCGGGGCACCGGGCGGCGCGCGACGGTGGAGGAGCGCCGGGAGGTCCGGCGTTCGCGGGCCGGGGGTCCGCTGCGGACGACGCCGGCTCGCCGGCGGGAGGGACGGGGCATGACGACGACACTGGTGGCACCGGAGCAGGAGCGGCCGATCCGCGGGGACGACGCCGGGACCGCTCCGGCGCCGGCACGCGCGGGACGGGTGCGCCGGGCGTGCGGGCCGGCCGTGGGGTGGGTGCCGCGGCGGGTGGCTCGCCGCGTCGCGGGTGCCGCGCACGACGCGGGGATGGCGACCGCGGAGTACGCGATCGCGACGCTGGCGGCGGTGGGCTTCGCCGGCCTGCTCGTCGTGATCCTCAAGGGCAACGAGGTCAAGGGTCTGCTGCTGAACATCGTCAAGCAGGCGCTCTCGCTGTGACGGGCGGCGGGTGGGCCGACCGGCTGCGCGGCGGTGCCGACCGGGGCTCGGTCACCGCCGAGCTGGCGGTCGGCCTGCCCGCGGTCGCGCTGCTGCTGGTCGCGGTGCTGGGCGTCGGCACCGCAGGCGTTCAGCACATGCGGTGCGCCGAGGCCGCGCGCACGGCCGCACGGGTGGCCGCCTTGGGGGAGACGGACGGGGAGGTGGTCGCCGCGGCACGGCGGGTCGCCGGCGACCGCGCGGACGTGCAGGTCAGCCGCACCGACGGCTGGGCGACCGTGACCGTGGTCGCCGAGCTGCCGATGGCGGGTCTGGGCGACGTGCTCACGCTCGAGGGTCGCGCGACCGCCTGGGTCGAGCCGTGAGGAGCCTGCGGCACGACGAGCGCGGGGCCGGAACGGTGCTCCTGCTCGCCGTCGTGCTCGTCGGGCTGCTCGTGGCGGCAGGGCTCGGCGCCGTGGCCTCGGCCCACGCGGCGCGCGGGCGGGCCCAGGCGGCGGCGGACCTGGCCGCGCTCGCGGGGGCGAGCGCACTGCGGCGCCAGCCGGCCGTGGCCGCGTGCGCGCTCGCGGGCGAGGCCGCGCGGCGCAACGGTGCCGAGCTTCGCTCGTGCCACGACGAGCCCGTGCGCGTCCTCGTCGTCGAGGTCGCCGCGCGCGGCGCGGGGATGGTTGCCGTCGCGTCGGCGAGGGCCGGACCTCGGGGGAGCGCGTGAGGGGCGCCGGTGAGCGCGGCTCAGCGGGAGGGTGCGCCGGCGTGCCGCAGCACCGCGTCGAGCAGGCGCAGGGCGGCGGCCTTGTCGAGCGGGTGGTTGCCGTTGCCGCACTTGGGCGACTGGACGCACGCGGGGCAGCCGGCCGCGCACGGGCACGCGGCGATGGCGTCGCGGGTCGCCGTCAGCCAGATGGGGCCGAGCTCGAAGCCGCGCTCGGCGAACCCCGCCCCGCCGGGGTGGGCGTCGTGGACGAAGACGGTGGCCTCGCCGGTGTCCGGGTGCAGCGCCGTGGACAGTCCGCCGAGGTCCCAGCGGTCGCAGGTCGCGAGCAGGGGCAGGAGGCCGATCGACGCGTGCTCGGCCGCGTGCAGCGCGCCCGGCAGCGCCTCGAGCGTCACCGCGGCCTCCTCGAGGACGGAGGCCGGAGCGGTCCACCACACCGACGACGTGCGCAGCGTCCGCGGCGGCAGGTCCAGGTCCTCGTACCCCAGGACGCGCAGGTCGGGGAGGTGCTTGCGGTGGAAGCCGAGCACCTGCGAGGTCACGTCGACCATGCCCAGGTGCCACGTCACGGGTCCCCAGCGGCGCTCGTCGTGCACCTCGACGACGTCGGTGGTGGTCAGCCACTTCGCCCAGGTGCCGAAGTCGACGTCGCGGCGCGTGACGAGCGCGACGTCGTCCGCCTGGTGCAGCTCGTCGACCACGAACGTCGCACCCTGGTGCACGTAGACGGCCCCGGGGTGCAGGCTCGCGTCGGCGGCCGCGGCGTCCACGGTGCCGAGCACGCGACCCGTCTCGTTCTCCACGACGCGCACCGGGTTCCCGCCCGCGCCGCGCAGGTCGGTCAGCCGTGCCGCCGGCTCGGCGTGGGTCCAGTACCAGCCGGACGTGCGCCGGCGCAGCACGCCGTGCGCGACGAGGTCGTCCAGCACGGCCGCCGCGCGCGGCCCGAACAGGTCGAGCTCCTCGGTCCGCACGGGGCGCTCCGCGGCCGCGGCGCACAGGTGCGGGGCGAGCACGTACGGGTTGGTGGGGTCGAACGTCGTGGCCTCGACCGGGGCGTCGAGCACCGCCTCGGGATGGTGCACCAGGTAGGTGTCGAGCGGGTCCTCGCGCGCGACGAGCGCGACCAGGCCGTCCGCACCGGCGCGTCCGGCCCGGCCCGCCTGCTGCCAGAAGGAGACGCGGGTGCCCGGCCAGCCGGCGATCAGCACCGCGTCGAGACCCGAGATGTCGACGCCCAGCTCGAGCGCGTTCGTCGTCGCGAGCGCTCGGACCGAGCCCTCGCGGATCGCGCGCTCCAGCGCCCGGCGTTCCTCCGGCAGGTACCCGCCGCGGTAGGCCTGGACCGTCGCGCGCAGCGAGGGGTCCACCGAGCCGACGTGCTCCCTGGTCGTGGTCGCGACCGACTCCGCCGCACGGCGCGAGCGCGTGAACGCGAGCGTCCGGCCGCCGTGCGCGACCAGGTCCGCGAGCAGGTCCGCCACCTCGGCGGTCGCCGTGCGGCGCGGGCGGTCCTCGGGCTCGCCGGGCGTGCGCCACGGGTCCTCGTCGGGGAGCAGGCTCGCCCACGGGGCGCCCGAGTCCGGGCCGTACCCCGGCAGCTCGGGCGGCTGCCAGAGCACGACCGTCTTGCGGCCGGCGGGCGAGGCGTCGTCGGTGACGGCCTCGACCTCGTCGGGCTCGACGCCCAGGAGGCGGGCGGCGCTCGCGGCCGGGTCCGCGGTCGTGGCGGACGCCAGCACGAAGGTCGGCGAGGCGCCGTAGGCGGCGGCCAGGCGGCGCAGTCGCCGCAGCACCAGCGCCACGTGCGCACCGAACACGCCGCGGAACGCGTGGCACTCGTCGAGCACCACGTAGCGCAACGAGGACAGCAGGCGCGACCAGCGCTCGTGCTGCGGCAGGAAGGAGAAGTGCAGGAAGTCGGGGTTGGTGAGCACCACGTCGGCGTGGTCCCGGACCCAGCGGCGCTCGTCCTGCGAGGTGTCGCCGTCGCACTGCGCCACGCGGACGTCCCGCACCCGCGCGGCGGTCAGCAGGCGCTCGAGCGCGGCGAGCTGGTCGGCGGCCAGCGCCTTCGTCGGGCACAGGTAGAGCACGCCGGCGCGGCGGCGGGCGGACTCGATGCGGCCCGGGTCGAGGGTCGCGGCGGCGGTCCGGTCCCGGATCGCGGTGAGCGCGGGCAGCCAGTACGCGAGCGACTTGCCCGAGCCGGTCGACGTCGCGAGCACCGTGTGGCGCCCGGACCACGCGGCCTGCGCAGCCTGCACCTGGTGCTCCCACGGCGCCTCGACGCCCAGCGCCCGGTAGCCGCGCACCAGGTCGCCGTCCGCCCAGGCGGGCCAGTCCCCGCGCCGACCCTCGCGCGCCGGGAGCCGGCGCACGTGCGTCGCGCGCTCCGTCCGGCGTCCTCCGGCGAGCAGCACGTCGAGCAGCTCGTCGGCCGATGTCACGTGTCCCATGGTCCCACCGGTGCGACGAGTACCCGGACGACGAGGCCCAGCACGACGAGGCCCAGCACGACGAGAGCGACCGTCCCGCCCGACCGCGCGTGGCAAGGTGGCGCCGTGGACGTGACGCTGGACCTGAACTGCGACCTCGGCGAGGGCGTCGACGCGTGGGAGCCGGGCGTCGTCGGCCTCGATCAGGAGCTCCTCGGCGTCGTCACCAGCGCGAACCTGGCCTGCGGCGGGCACGCGGGCGACGAGCGGACGATGGTGTGCGTCGCTCGGGCCGCCGCGGCACGCGGCGTCGCGCTCGGTGCGCACGTGTCCTACGTGGACCGCGAGCACTTCGGCCGCCGGTTCCTCGACGTCCCGCCCGACGAGCTGCGCGCCCAGGTCGCGGCCCAGCTCGAGCTCGTCTCCGGTGCGGCCGCTGCCCAGGGCGCCCGCATCACGTACGTCAAGCCGCACGGCGCCCTCTACAACGCGATCGTGCACCACGAGGAGCACGCGGCTGCGGTGCTCGACGCGATGGACTCGGCGTCGGTCGGATCGCTGCCGGTGGTCGGCCTGCCGGGCTCGGCCGTGCTGGCCGAGGCGCGCCGGCGCGGGTTCCGGGGCGTGGCCGAGGCGTTCGCGGACCGCGGCTACCGCGCTGACGGCACCCTGGTGCCGCGCGGGCAGGACGGCGACCTGCTGATCGACGAGCGTGCGGTGGCCGAGCGCGTCGTGCGCATCGCCACCGAGCGACGCGTGCGCGCGGTCGACGGGTCCGACGTCGCCCTCGACGTCGAGACGGTGTGCGTGCACTCCGACACCCCGGGAGCCGTCGCGCTCGCGCGCCAGGTGCGCGCGGAGCTCGCATCCGCGGGCGTCACGGTCGTGCCGTTCGCGGGTCTGCCGTGAGAGCGTCCGACGAGGCGCGCGACGCGGGGGGCCACGTCGCGCGGATCGTGCGCTTCGGCGCGGCGGCCGTGCTCGTCGAGGTGCCCGACCTCGCCGCCGTGCGGCGCGCCGACGACGCCCTGCGGGCCGCCCGCGCCGGCGGCGGATGGGACGACGTCGAGGACCAGGTGCCCGCGGCGGAGACGATCCTCGTGCGCGTGCGGCCGGGCACCGACCTGCGCGCTCTCGGGCGCCGGATCCGGAGCGTCCTCACCCGCGCCGACGAGCAGGCCGACGAGCAGGCCGACGACCAGGCTGTCGACCGGGCCGCCGACCGGGCCGCCGACCGGTCCGACGAGTGGCCCGCCCACCGGCCGGGCGCGTCCCGGGCTCGTCGCGACGCGTCCGGCGACGCGCCGCCACGCGTCGAGCGCGAGCGTCTCCTGGTCGTCGAGCCGAGGCTCGTCGTGCTGCCCGTGACCTACGACGGGCCGGACCTCCACGACGTCGCCGACGCCACCGGGCTGTCCGTGGAGGACGTCGTCGCTCGGCACCTCGCGCCGACCTACACGGTGGCGTTCGGCGGGTTCATGCCGGGGTTCGCGTACCTCGTCGGGCTGGACCCGGCGCTCGTCGTGCCGCGGCGCACGAGTCCGCGCGAGCGTGTCCCCGCGGGGTCGGTGGCTGTCGCGGACCGGTTCACCGCGGTGTACCCCGCGGCGACGCCGGGCGGATGGCGGCTGCTCGGGACGAGCCGGACCACGCTGTTCGACGTCGCGCGCGCCGAGCCCGCGCTGCTCACGCCCGGTACGCGCGTCCGGTTCGAGGCGGCGCGATGAGCGGCACGGGGGCGGCCCCGACGACTGCGGCGGTGCCCGCGGCGGCGCTCGAGGTGCTGGACCCCGGGCTGCTCACGCTGGTGCAGGACCTGGGTCGGCCGGGCTGGGCGCACGTGGGCGTCGGCCGGTCGGGGGCCGCCGACGCAGGGGCGCTGCGAGCGGCGAACCGCGCGGTCGGCAACGACGACGGCGCCGCCGGCCTGGAGGTGCTGATGGGCGGACTGAGGCTCCGCGCGCACGGCCCGCTGCTCGTCGCCCTCGCCGGCGCCCGACTCCCGGTGCACACGATCCCGGCCACCCCACCCACCACCCTGCCCACCACCCCGCCGCCTACCGCGCCTCCGCCTGCCTCGGGTCCCATGCCGCCGCCAGCCGGCCAGAGCACGCTGCCTCGACGAGCACACGTGACCGATCGCGTGCTCTCGCTGAGACCACGAGATCTCGGTCCGGGAGGCCAGGCGCGGCGGGACCTGGAGCCGGTCGTCCCGGTTCCGCGCGGTCTCGGCGCGGCCGTCCAGGTGCTGCAGCTCGCCGACGGCGACGTGCTCGAGCTCGGGCGACCCGAGCGGGGGCTGCGGACATGCCTCGCCGTGCGAGGTGGCCTCGCCGTCGAGCCTGTGCTGGGGTCGAGGGCGACCGACCGCCTCGGCGGCATCGGCCCCGCTCCGCTCGTCGTCGGCGACGTCCTACCGGTAGCCGCGCTGCCCTCATCTGGTGCGCCGCACCTCGAGAGCACGCGCTCTCGTCGAGTGCACGGGGATGATCCCGTGCTCTCGGTGACAGCACACGACGTCGGCGCCCGGGCGACCGGGGAACCCGAGAGCGAGGGCGGCGAGGAGCACGTGGTGCTGCGCGTGGAGCCCGGGCCGCACGCGCACTGGTTCGACGACCGGTGGCCCTCGGTGCTCTGCTCACCCGAGGGCTTCACGGTGCTGCCGGCGAGCGACCGGGTGGCCGTGCGGCTGGACGGTCCGCCGCTCACCCGATCGCGAGGGTTCGTCGGACGCGAGCTGGCGCCCGTCGGTCTGGTGCCGGGCGCGGTGCAGGTGCCGCCCGACGGGAGCCCGGTCGTCTTCGGCGTCGACCACCCCGTCACGGGCGGCTACCCGGTGGTCGCGGTGCTCCGCCTGACCGATGTCGACCGGCTGGCCCAGCTCCGGCCGGGCGACCGGGTGCAGATGGCTCTCACCCTCGCGCAGTGACGCCCACCTCCGGGGTGGGGTCGAGAGCCGCGGTGGGACGCGGACCGGCGCGTCCCTCCACGGCGCGTCACGGCACAGCCGACCTCGAGATCGGTCGTGTACGCCTGGCCTACGTACACGCCGAGTCGTGAACGCCTCCGGGCCGCGACGCGCCGTCGGTGCCCCGACAGGCGGAGGGGCGCGCTGCCGGACCCGCACCCGGGGCGGAGCGACACGCCGTAGGGATGCGCGGGGCCCGGAGCGACACGCCGCGAGTTGAGCGGGGCGCCGCGTCCAGGACCGGCGGGCTCGTCGGACACGGGGACCTTGGTCCCGGCTCGGTGGAGGACCCAGGCATAGAAATGCCCACATCTTGTGAGCCGCCTCGGGGTTAGCCACTACATCTGGTGGTCGCCCGAAGGGGCCGGAGCCGCGAACCGAGGAGAGAACCGACATGCCCGAGCCTGCAGCGCCCGCCGTGACCGTCGACGTCGCGTCGTCGATCGACGAGTACCTGGACCGCAGCGACTGGCGGGTCAACGCCAACGCGAACCAGGGCTACAGCCTGGGCGGGCTGATCCTCAACACCGCGGGCAAGGTCGTCGCGAACTACTGGCTCAGCCAGGTGTACCCGGCCGCGGTCGGCCAGGCGCACCGCGAGGGCGACCTGCACATCCACGACCTCGACATGCTCTCCGGCTACTGCGCCGGCTGGAGCCTGCGCACGCTGCTCCAGGAGGGGCTGGGCGGGATCCCGGGCAAGGTCGACGCGCGCCCGGCGAAGCACTTCAGCGCCGCGATCGGCCAGATCGTCAACTTCCTCGGCACCATGCAGAACGAGTGGGCAGGAGCGCAGGCGTTCAGCAGCTTCGACACGTACATGGCGCCGTACGTGCGCACGGACCAGCTCACGTACGCGCAGGTCAAGCAGGGCATCCAGGAGCTCGTCTACAACCTGAACGTGCCGAGCCGGTGGGGCACGCAGACGCCGTTCACCAACCTGACGTTCGACTGGGTGTGCCCGGACGACCTCAAGGACCAGGTGCCGATGGTGGGCGACGAGCCGTGCGACTTCACCTACGGCGACCTGCAGCCGGAGATGGACGTCATCAACCGCGCGTACATCGAGATCATGACCGAGGGCGACGCCACGGGGCGCGTCTTCACGTTCCCGATCCCCACGTACAACATCACCGAGGACTTCGACTGGCACAGCTCCAACGCCGACGCGCTGTTCGCCATGACCGCCAAGTACGGCCTGCCGTACTTCCAGAACTTCATCAACTCGGAAATGAAGCCCGGCGACGTCCGGTCCATGTGCTGCCGCCTGCAGCTGGACCTGCGCGAGCTGCTCAAGCGCGGCAACGGGCTGTTCGGCTCGGCGGAGCAGACGGGCTCGATCGGCGTCGTCACGGTCAACTGCGCGCGCCTGGGCTACCGCCACGCGGGCGACGAGACCGCGCTCCTGGCCCACCTCGACGAGCTGCTGGACCTGGCCCGCACCAGCCTCGAGCTCAAGCGCGCGGTGATCGCCCGCCTGATCGACGAAGGGCTGTTCCCGTACACCCGGCGCTACCTGGCGAGCCTCGACAACCACTTCTCCACGATCGGCGTGAACGGCATCAACGAGATGGTGCGCAACTTCAGCGGCGACGAGTACGACCTCACCGACCCCCGTGGGCACGCGCTCGCCGTGCGGCTCCTGGACCACGTGCGCGCCGCGATGGTCGAGTTCCAGGAGGAGACCGGGCACCTCTACAACCTGGAGGCCACGCCCGCCGAGGGCACCACGTACCGGCTGGCCAAGGAGGACCGCGCGCGGTTCCCGGGCATCCTGCAGGCCGGCACGGACGCCAACCCGTACTACACCAACTCCTCGCAGCTCCCCGTGGGCTTCACCGACGACCCGTTCGAGGCCCTCGAGCGGCAGGACGAGCTGCAGACCAAGTACACCGGCGGCACGGTCCTGCACCTGTACATGTCCGAGCGCCTGTCCACGCCGGACGCCGCGCGCGAGCTGGTCCGGCGCTCGCTGTCCCGGTTCCGGCTGCCGTACCTCACCGTCACGCCGACGTTCTCGATCTGCCCGAACCACGGCTACCTCGCCGGCGAGCACCAGGAGTGCCCGCGCTGCGCGGAGGCCGGCCGGATGCAGGAGTGCGAGGTGTGGACGCGCGTCATGGGCTACCACCGGCCGGTCTCGTCGTTCAACGTCGGCAAGAAGGGCGAGCACGCCGAGCGCACGCACTTCCGCGAGTCCGTGGCGGCGCTGGCGTGACGACGACCAGTGGGTGGACTTCCTCCCGCCAGGCGGGAGGAAGTCCACCCGTTGTCCTGTCCGACGAGCGGGCGCGGCCCGGGGCGCGCGCGGACGGGCTCGTCATCGCCGGGGTCACGCGGATGTCGTCGTGCGACTGGCCCGGGCGGCTCGTGGCGACCGCGTTCCTGCAGGGCTGCCCTTGGCGCTGCACGTACTGCCACAACCACGCGATCCTGGACGCGCGAGCGCCCGGGCAGGTCGCGTGGCAGGAGGTCCGCGAGCTGCTGGCTCGTCGGACCGGGCTCCTGGACGGGGTGGTGTTCTCCGGTGGGGAGCCGACGAGGCAGGCGGCGCTCGCGGACGCGATGCGCGAGGTCCGGGCGGCGGGCTTCGGCGTCGGGCTGCACACCGGCGGCGCCTACCCGCGCCGGCTCGAGGCGCTGCTCCCGCTGGTCGACTGGATCGGCTTCGACGTCAAGGCCCCGCGGACGCTCTACCGCGCGATCACCCGCGTCGGCGGCCCGACGACCGCCGCGGACCAGGCATTCACGAGCCTGCGGCTGGTGCTGGACGCGGGCGTCGACGTCCAGGTCCGCACCACGGTGGACCCCACGGTCCTGTCCGACGAGGACGTGCACGCCCTGACCGCCGAGCTCCGCGCCGTCGGCGTCCAGGACCACGTCCTCCAACAGGTCCGCCCCGACGGCACGACGACGGAGTACCAACAAGCCCTCGCCGCCGCCCACCGCCGCTGACGTTGCGCGATGTGCCGCCTCCTCAGGCAGTGTCCCGATCGCTGAAGACCTCGACGGTCGGCTCACCTCGAGGGCTGAACTCCTCAGGGATCGCGACGACGTAGGTGAAGCTCTTGACGTCCAGTGTGCAGGCGTCGCCCTCAGCCACACCGGTGACGATCTGGATGACATCGCCTTCGATCCTGATGCGCTTCGGGAGATAGGGGCAGCTCGTGGATCCGCCCGTCCGGAGTGTCACCGTTCTGGCCGCGAGATCGACCACGGGCTCGCCGTTCTGGTTGGCGGACCAGCCGACTTCCGACGAGATGATCGTGACCGGATCGAAGGCCGACCCCGAGACGTCATCCGCGCGGTACGGCGCCAGGTCGAGGGTGCGGGCGTCGGCGACGGCGACGACCGCGCGCTCGCTCTTGTCGTCGGCGGAGGTCTCCACGATCGTGGCCTGGACGAACGGCCAGGCGGTGACCCGGTCGGGGATCTCGGTGTCGTCGCAGGCGATCAGGTGGACGCCGTCGTCGAGGCGGGTGGTGTCGCCCTGGGCGGCGTCGAGATGGACGGTGGTCTGCGCGTCCTCGTCGGGGTACAGGTAGCCGACGATGTCGCCGTCCTCGCCGACGAGCGCGAACGTGCCAGCGACCGGCACCGTGGCCGAGACCGACGCGTCCCCCGCGACGCCGAGCGTGACGGAGAGGTCGTCGTCGGCGGCGAGGACGAGCCCCGCGGCGTCCGGGCGGGTGTGGACCGTCAGGCCCACGGGCTCGCCGCAGGCGAAGTACTTCTGCCACAAGACCATCGGCGGCGGGTTCTCGATCCACGGGCTCTCGGTGGGCGACGCGTCGCGGGTGATCGGCGCGGTCGGGTCGGTCGAGCTCGTGGTGGGGGCGGCAGGCAGGCGACCCGACGAGCCGTTCACCTGGGCCGCGCCGAACGCGACGGCGCCCACCGCGCACGCGGCGACGGTGCCGGTGCCGACCTGCCGGGCGGCGCGGCGGCGGCGGACGCGCGTGGTGACTCGGCGCACGGCGGAGGCTCCGAGCGAGGGGGAGGCGGCGGCTGCGGCGTGCGCGAGGTCCGCGAGCTGGTCGTGCAGGTGGTCGCTCATCGTGTCCTCCGTGGGGTCAGGTCGAGTCGTTCGTCGGAGCCGGCGGCCTCGTCGGGCGGGTCGCCGAGGCGCTCGCGCAGGGCGCGGCGGCCGTCGGACAGGTAGCGCTTGACCGCGCCCGTGCTGAGCGAGAGCAGCGCCGCGATCTCGTCGACTGGCAGGTCCTCGACGTGGTGCAGCACGACGCACGTGCGCTCGCGCGGGCTGAGCCCGGCGAGCGCCTGCGCAAGGACCAAGCGGTTCCCGACGAGCAGGTCGGTCGGGCCGTCGGGTCCGTCCGTCGGGGTCGCGTCGGGCGCGGCGTGCAGGTGCCGGATGGTGGCCCAGTGCCGCCGGCGTCGGAAGCCGTCGATGTACAACGTGTGGATGGCTCGTCGTACATAGGCCTCCGCGGAGGCGACCTCGCCGGACGCGCGCCGGCCGGCGAAGACCTTCACCAGCGCGTCCTGGACCAGGTCCTCGGCGTCGCGGAGGTCGCCGGTGAGCAGGTACGCGTGCCCGACGAGCGCGCGCCCGCGATCGCGGACCAGCTCGTCGAGCACCGCTTGCCAGGCCATCGAGTCCCCTCCGTCGTCCACCTTCCTACCCCTGATGACGCATGCCGCGGCGTCCCGGTTGGGGTCACGGCCGAAGCCGGCGTGTGGACCGGTAAACAGATCGGCTCCGCACGGCAGTCTTGGTGGGTATGAGGAGCGGACCGTCGACGCAGGTCGCCGACGACGTGGGCGACGAGGTCGCGCGGTTCGTCGGCGAGCACCGGCCGGCGCTCCTGCGGGTCGCGTTCGGTCTGTGCCGGGAGCGGACCGCGGCCGAGGACCTGGTCCAGGACACGTCCGTCCGGCTGCTGGACCGCTGGGACCACGTCCGACGAGCGCGCCACCAGCTCGCCTACGTCCGCACGGTCATGGTGCGGCTCTACCTGGACCAGGTCGGGCGCTCGGAGGTGCCCGTGGTCAGCGCAGAGGTGAGCGAGCGAGCCGGGCCGGACGCGTACGCCGAGCTCGAGTCCGTGGCCGCCGCGGTGTCACTGGTCGCCGGGCTGCCGCCGCAGGCGCGGGCCGTCCTGACCCTGCGCTACATCGAGGACCTTGACGACCGCGAGATCGCCCAGGTCCTCGGCATCTCCCGCAGCACCGTGCGGGTCACCGCGCACAAGGCGCTGCGCAGGCTGTCCGTCACCGGACCGAGCCCGACGAGGAGGGCGTGATGTTCACCGAGCAGGAGTTCCGCCACGCGTTCCGCGCCCAGGTCGACGCCGAGGTCGCCGACGTCGTCGGCCCCGACCGCGTCACCGCGCCGATCCCGGTGCGTCGCCGCCCCCGCTGGCCCCTCGTCGCCGCCGCGGCGGCCTCGGTCCTGGTGGTCGGGGGCGTCGGGCTCGTGGGCGCGCACCTCTTGGAGACGAAGCCGGCCCCGCCCGCGGTCCCCGAGGCGGTCGGCGCCGTGACCGTCGAGGGAGCGGTCGTGCCCGACGAGGACGTCGCCGACGTCAGGCTGCAGTCGGTCGACGGCTGCCTCGCGATCGACCCGGACACGTTGCTCGTCGTGAACAAGCCGGTCTGGTCCTGGGCGGGCGCGGCCGGCGAGCTCCGGTGGCTGCCCAGCAGCCAGAGCGAGGGGTACCACCTGGGCGACGAGTTCCAGCTTGGCGGGCAGCGCGTCGCCGTCGGCGATCTCGACCAGCCCGTGCTCCCGACGAGTTGCGCCGACTTCGACGGTGACCTCTGGCTCGCCGGCACCCCACTCCCTCGGGGTGCGGATGACCCGCCTCCGTTCGACGTTCGAGCGACGCCCGAGGTTGCGGTCGCGACCGTCGAGCAGGACAGCGGGTTCCAGGCGCTCGGCGGGGGCACGCTGAACGAGCTCGACGGGTGCGTGATGCTCGGCGACGCGCTGCTAGTCGTCGGACCGAGCTGGTTCTGGGACGCGCCGCGCGCGGTGCTCGTCGATCTGCGGTCCGCGACTGAGTTCCATCTGGGTGATCTGGTGAGAGTCGCCGGGAACGGCGTCGAGATCGGCGATGGCGATGTCTCCCTCGGCGGTCCGCTCACTCTCCCGGCGTCCTGCGCGTCCTACGAGGGTCTCGGTTGGTACGCCGGCCCGCGAGGCGGTGGCGACGGCGATGGGGTGTCTGATGGTCCCACCGGCGTGCAGCGCACCAAGGTCGCGCACGCGATCGGCGCGGTGCGGGACCGGTACCCGGGAGCCGACGGCGGGGGCGTGTACGACCGGGTCACCTCCACGTACACGATGTGGATCGTCGACGATGCGCCGGACGCCGAGAGGTACCGCGCCGAGCTGACGGAGGCACTCGCCGCCGACACCAGTGGGTCGACGACGATGGTCACGAAGACGACCGAGATCTCGGATGCCGAGGGTCAGGCGCTCGCCCGGGCTGTCGCCGACGCCGCCAACAACGACCCAGAGTTCCCTGGCTTCGGCTTCTCCGGCGGCTATTCGCCCGCCGACCAGGCCGTCGTCCTGCACGTGGGCAGTGCCTGGAACGACCCCGCCGCGCTCGAGTACCTGTACACGCGGTTCGGGGACACGATCGTCCTGTCCAGCATCGAGCCCGCTGTCGCCGAGTCGATCGGGCCGTGAGCAGAATCTCCCCGACCCAGTGATCCCTCCGGCTCTGAGCGGTCAGAGCCGGAGGGATCACGGGGTCGCGGGTGGGTGGGTCAGGCGTTGGTGGAGGTGTCCGTCGAGTCGGTGGACGTGCCCGAGTCCTGCTGGTTCGGCATCTGGCCCGGGGCCGGGCGGTCGCCCATGTCGCCGCTGGGCGGGTTGCCCATGTCTCCGCCGGGGCCGCCACCCATGCCGCCGCCGCCCATGCCCGCGGTGACCTCGCCGGCGGTGCCGGTTCCGGCCTCGGTGGTGCCGGCCGTGCCACCGGAGCTCAGCGGACCTGCGACGGCGGAGCCGGCCGTGCCGCCCAGGACCGCGGTGTAGGTGTCGCCGTCGACGACGTCGGGCGAGGAGTAGACCACAGAGCCGAACGACTTGGTCGCGGTGAACGACGCCAGCAGGTCACCCTCGTCGGACACGACCTGGACCACGTCACCCGCCGAGCCCTGCGTCGTCAGCGTGATGCCGACGAACGACTGCGACGAGCCGTCGGACGGCGTCTGCGCCATGCCCGAGGACCCGACGGCGATCAGCTCGCCGCCCGAGATCTCGAACGTGCCGTTGTAGTCGAGCGACCCGTTGCCGCCGTTGGTCGGGCCGGAGACCACGACGGTCCCGCCGGTCATGGTCATCGACCCGTTCGAGTCGAGACCGTCGCCCTCGGCGTCGACGACGAGCGTCCCGCCCGCGATCGTGACCTGCACGTTCTCGTCGGCGGCCATCTCGCCGCCGCCCATCCCGCCACCCATGTCGCCGCCGGGCGCTTGCTGAGCTGCCTCGTCGTTCGTGCTCTCGGTCGCGGTGTCGTCGGACGTGGCGTCCGCCGCCGAGCCGTTGATGCCGTCGTCGGACGTGACCAGCGTGATGTCGCCGTCCAGGATGGTGATCTCCTGCGCCTCGAGGCCCTCGACGGCCTGCGTGACGTCGACGGTGCCGCCGGAGATCTGCAGCGCGTACTCGCCGTGCACCGCGTCGTCGCCGGTCGCGAGGGTCAGGTCGCCGCCGGTGACGGAGACGACGGCGTCGGAGTGGATCGCGTCGTCGGCCGCGTCGACCGTGAGGGTCCCGCCGCCGACGACGACGCTCGCGTCACCGACCAGACCCTTCGGCGAGCCGTCATCGGCCACGGTCGCGCCCGCGCCGCCGCCGGTGGTGACGGCCAGGGTGCCGCCCGCGACGAGCACGTCGGTGGTCGCGGTCAGCCCGTCGTCGCCCGCGGTGAGGGTCAGCGTGCCGTCGTTGACCAGCACGTACGCGAGCGTCGCGTCCTCGTCGTTGTCCGACTTCACCGCGTCGCCACCGGCCTGGACGGTGAGGTCGCCGCCGTCCACGACGACGTAGTCCTTGCCGCGGATGCCGTCGTCGACCGCGTCGACCGTGAGGGTCCCCGAGGAGATCACCAGGCCGTCCTTGGACACGATGCCGTCGTTGCCGTTGCCCTGGACGTCCAGCGCGCCGGTGCCCGTGATCGTCAGGTCGCCCGCGCTGAACAGGGCGCCGCTGGCCTCGTCGTCGTCCGCGTAGGACGCGGTGTCGGCGAGCGCGTTGTTCGAGCCGTCGGCCAGCACCACGACGACCTCGTCGGCCTCGAGGACCTGCAGGGGGGAGGTGGTCGAGCTCGTGAGGTCGACGCCGTCGAGGACGAGCGTGACGTCCTCGTCGGGCGCGGTCACGACGACCTGCCCGTCCGTCAGAGCACCCGACAGGCGGTACACGCCGCCCGCGGAGATGGTGACGGTGTCGCCGTCGACCGCCACGGCGGACGAGTCCGACGAGGAGGCGCCGTCCGCGAGCGTCACGTCCACCACGTCGGCCTCGTCGTAGGAGCTGTCCGACGAGTGGGGCGCGGTGTTGGCCGCCATCGCGGACTCGACCGTGAGATCGGCGTCGGTGGAGGCGGGCACGGTGGTTCCGGTGGTGTCCGCGGTGCCCGACGAGCCGGCGGACGCGGACGACGAGTCCGTCGTGCCGTCCGTGGACGTGCAGCCGGCCAGGATCAGCGCGACCACCGCCGCGGGGACAGCGGCTCGCAGGGCGGCCTTCTTCAGGGGGGTGCGCATGGTTCTCTCCTCGGTTCAGGGGGGTAGCGGCCAGGGGGTAGCAGTCAGGCGGTGGCGGTCAGGCGCCGGCGCGGCTCGATGTGCCGGTCCAGGACGCGCCGCCACGGGGTCAGGGGCAGCTCGGGGTGCAGCAGGGCCATGCCGGTGCCGTACTTCGAGATGCGCACCGGGCGGTGGCCGTGACGCCACAGCACCCGGTCGGTGACCGACGGTGTCGCGCCGGTCTTGGTCTCGATCACGGCGAGCGGACCCATCGGGCGCTCGTCGCCGGTCTCGGGGTCGATCCACACCAGGTCGGTGTCGATCGTGGTGCGGGCGGTGACGCCCGGTCGTCCGCCGTCGACCAGCAAGGTGGTGCGGCGGTAGCGGTTGGCGAGCGTGGGCTGCATCGGGCCGCTGACGCGACGCGCCGGGCCGAGCGAGCTCGTCGTGAACTTCCACGCGGTGTCCGTCA
Organism: Cellulomonas fulva; assembly: GCF_018531375.1. NCBI lineage: Bacteria > Bacillati > Actinomycetota > Actinomycetes > Micrococcales > Cellulomonadaceae > Cellulomonas > Cellulomonas fulva. The sequence goes on from NZ_JAHBOH010000001.1 coordinate 1,717,413, forward strand.
GGACCGTCGGCTCGCCGTCGTGCGGCTGGCGGAGCTTGACCGTGGCGCCGCGGGCGCCGCGCGTCTTGACCTCGACGAAGCAGTCGCCCGAGTCCGCGTACGTGCGGGTGCGGACCTTGTAGCGGCCGCGGCGACGCAGGGCCGCCCCGAGGTAGGAGTCCAGGTTCTCGGTGTCGAAGTACACCGACTCGTACTCCGACGTGCGCCGGCCCTCGATCTCCAGGACGCGCGCGCCCTGCGTGAGCGGCAGCGTCGCGAGCGCGCTCGTCGGGACCACGTACTTGCGGTCCACCCGGGTCTGCAGCGCGGCGCCGGCGTCGTTGATCTCCGCCAGGCCGATCGCCGGGACCAGCGTGAGCCGGTCCTCGAAGACGCTCATCGCAGGGTCCCGGGCTCGGTCGCGTACGTGGTCGTCGCGGCGGCGGTGCTCGCGCCGGCCGGAAGGGTGCCGGCCGAGTAGCGGACGTCGACCACGGTCGTGTCGTTCACCAGGTCGAGGCGCTGCACGGTCACCGAGTGGACCCGCCCGCCGAGCAGCCGCTCGAGGTGCGCGACGAGCGCGGTCTCGTCGGCGATCGCCCGGTCGACGACCACGATCTGCTGCCGCAGCCGGTGCAGGATCCGCGGGCTGTCGGCGACCGCGATCACGACGACGAGCGCGGCCATCAGGCCGACCCCGAGCGTCAGGCTCGTGGTCCCGAGCCCGCCGATCAGGCCGAGCGCGAGCGCCGCGAAGTAGTAGGCGACCTCGGACTGCGCCAGCTCCGTGGACCGCAGCCGGATGATCGACAGCACCCCGAACAGCCCCAGGCCGAGGCCTGCGGCGATCGTGCTCTGGGCGAGCGCGGCCGAGACGGCGAGGACGCCGACATTGACCGCGAGGAAGGCGACGACGAGATCCCGGCGCCGGTGCCGCGGCAGGTACACCGCGAACGTGAGGACGAGGATCGCGACGAGGTCGGCCGCGTAGAGGGCGTAGGGGGACACCGGGGCCTCCTGAAGGTCGGGGCTTGCTGACAGACCTCAGTCAGCCAGCCCGACCTGGAGGAACGCTGGGCCTTCCCTGGGCCCCCGGTCCGAGTTCGTTCACCCGCCGTTCATCGGTGCGCGAGCGTCAGTCGATCGCCTTGAGCGTGTGCGGTCCCGCGACGAGGGCACCCGCGTCGGTCTCGACCTGGACCCAGACGTCGAGCTCGTCGCTCGGAAGTCCGTCCCGATCGCACCCGAAGATGTCCCCGTACTCGGAGGGTCGGGGGAGCGTCATCGTCTCGCCCGGTGCGATCGTCACCCAGAGCTCTGGCCTGTAGGCGGCGTAGACGAGTCCCCGGCTGACGACGAAGCCGTGTCGCGCCGCTACGAGTCCGACGTAGTTGACCTCGATCGGCTCGTCGCCGCCGTTCGTGAGTGCGATGGCGCCGTCGACTTGGGCCAGCCGTCCGTCGCGGTCGGGGTTGGCCCACTGCGTGACTTGCAGCGTCACGGCGCCCTGCGCAGTCGAGGCGGCTCGGTTGGCGAGGTCATCCGTGGTGTCGCCGCACGACGGCCGTGACCAGATGTTGGTCGGAACGAAGCCGTCGTCGCCGACGACCGTCAGTGGCCAGGGGCCGCCTGCGGTCGTCCAGGCGGCGCCGGGGTCGGGTCCGTCACCCGTGTGCGGCGTGAAGGTCGTGACGGCCCACAGCTCGTACTCACCCGCCGGCAGCGAGCCACCGGGGTGCGCGCCTGCGCATGCCGTCATCAGCGAGTTGGCGTCGAACGTCTGCGACTCGCCAGCGTCGAGGTCCACGTCGAAGCCGATGTCCTCCGTGGCCTCCAGTCCGCCGACGACGACGCCGTCTCGGGTCACGATCACCTCTGGGTGCCCTGTCGTCGCCCGCACGCGCTCGTCGGACTCGTTGGTCACGTCGACCCTGAACGACGCGTTCCCGCCGAGCGGATGCTTCGCCGGCGCGGAGTCGGAACGCACGCGGAGCGGGCCCGCGTCCGCCAGCGTGCGCAACCCGCCGTCCGACGCACCGCACACCAGCGGATCGGGCTGGCCGGCGGCGTCGGGAACGGTGACGTCGACCGGGTCGCTGGTTGCGCGGGCGATGCTCGGCTCGAGCTCGGGGTCGGTCTCCGGGACCCACCCGATCGTCGTGCTCGCGAGGAGCTGGTAGTCGCCGGGCGGCACGCCGGGCTCACCCGTGGCGCACGAGATCACGCGCCCCGCGAGGTCCTCGACGATGGGGAACTTCGTGGGCTCAGCGTCGACGGCCGTGCGCGCAGCCTGCTCACGCGTGGCGGCCTCGTGGTCCTCGAGTACGGCGACGACCGTGCCGTCCTGGACCAGCGCCACCGTCGTCCCGTAGGTCCAGCCGACAGCGGCCCAGACAGCGCCGGGCGAGCCCGATGCCTCGATGCGGGTGGCCACCGACCACGGTCCGCTCGCGGGCGTCGACGTCGCGTCGATCAGCACGTCGAAGGTCCTCCCGGTGTCGCTGTCGTCGGCGGTGAGGCTCTCGGTTGTCAGGCCGCACACCGCAGGCAGCGTCGGGGCCGGAGTGGGGCCGGCGGGTGCGGGGCCGTCGACCTCGACCGGCACTGGGTCACTCGTCGTGCGGGAGACGAAAATACTGCCGCCCTCCGGATAGCTCCAGAACATCGTCTGGGTCGCGACGAGGTCGTAGGTGCCAGCCGTCAGCGGCCCGGGGGTGCACGGCGCGATCGTTGTGCTGACCTGATCCGTCTGCGGGAAGGGCGCGGTCTCGTAGGCGGCGTTCGGGAACGGGTCCTTGTCCGTGTACGGCGTCGCCAGGTAGCGGGTCTGCGCCGCGACGACGACCCCGTCGCGGAGGAGCGTCAGCGTGGTGCCGAATCGCGCGCCGGTCGGTGTGCCCGAGACGACGGGAGCGGGCGTCTCCCCGGCCGACGGCTCGTCGTCTTCATCGATCTGCACTGCCGACGTCGTGCCGAACGTGGTCGAGACGCTCCAGGCGTTGTGCGCGCCCTGCCGGATCGAGCTCGCGTCGATCTCGAGCCCGGCCGGCACCTCGCCGCCGACGGGCCACGGGTCCGGTCCGCCGTCGTCGGCGGCGAGCTCGTCGTAGGTCAGGCCGCACAGGCCGGGGGCCGGGCGGTCGTCGGTGGCGGGTGCCGGTGTGGGGGACGGCAGGTTGGGGACGACGAGGGCGGCGCCCGCGACGACGAGCGCGAGCGCGCCCGCTGCGCCGCCGGTGCGGGCGCGTCGGCGGCGGCGGGACCGGGAGCGGATCAGCTCGACCGGGACCTCGTAGCCCTGGGCCTCGGGGGAGTGCTCGACGGCGTTCAGCGCGTCCGACAGGGGGTGGCGCTCGGTCATGAGAGCGGCCTTCCGGTGAGCGGCACGGACTCGTCCTCGGGGAGAGGGCCGAGCCGGGCCTCGAGCTTGTGACCGGCGGTGGACAGGTATCTCTTGACGGTGCCGTCGGCCAGGCCCATGCGGGCTGCGACCTCCGGCACGGTCAGGTCCTCGCACCAGCGCAGCACGGCGGCGGCGCGTTCCTGCGGGGCCAGCGTCGCCAGGGCCGCCTGCACGTCGAGCACGGCTCCGACCGCGGGCGCGGGGTCCCGCGCGGGCTCGTCGTGCCGCCCCAGCAGGTGCTTGACGCCCGCCCACCGCTGCCGACGACGCGCGTCGTCCAGGAACACCGTGAGGATCGCGCGGCGGACGTACGCCTCGGCGTCGTCGGGCGTGAACCCGGTCCGACGACGAGCGAACGTGCGCACCAGCGCCTCCTGCACCAGGTCCTCGGCGGCGTGCCGGTCGCCCGTGAGCAGGTAGGCGTAGCCGAACAGCGCACGCCCGCGCTCGCGGGCCAGCGTGGTCAGCACGTCGTCGTCCGGCACAGCACCCCGTCTCGGTCACGAGGCCGGCGGGTGCCGCCCTCACCAGCCAAGACGACCAACCTGCCGCAATCGTTGTACCCGCCGCCCGCCGCCACGCTTGTGAGAGGAACTGGTCGCTCTCGGTCGCCATTTCCTCTCAGAAGCGGTCAGAGGGCGGTGATCTCCAGCGGCCAGGGGCCGGAGACCGCCTGCCACTCGGCGCTCGGGGTGGCGAACTCGTCGGCGTACGTGAGCGTGACCGGGAGGACCAGCCAGAGCTCGTAGTCGCCGGGGGGCAGCGCGGTGGGGTCCTGGGCGCCGGCGGCGCACGAGCGCAGGCTCGTCCCGACCTCGATCTCCTCCTCGGCGTCCGCCGCGAGCATCAGGCCCGCGTCCGCGGTGTCGCGTCCGACGATCACGCCGTCCCGGGTCACGACGACCGTCGGCGCCCCGAGCTCCAGCGGGTTGTGCCCCGTTGTGTCGTTGGCCACCGTGACCGGGAAGGTCAGCGACGATTCCTCGGAGATCGCGTGCGGGCCGGTCGCGGACACCGTGACCGGCGGCGGGTTTCTGGGAGGATCGGCCAGCGCGCGCAGCTCGTCGTCCGTGGCGCCGCAGCCCAGCGGACCGACGCCCGTCGACGTCGGCGTGACCCGGACCTCGACGGGTGTGCTCGTCGCGCGGATCACGCGAAGGTCGTCGAAGGCGACCGGCACGAGCGCGGTCGTGGACGAGACGAGCTGGTAGTCACCCGGCTCGAGCTCGGTGGCCTGACCCGTGGCGCAGGAGACGAGCGGAGCCTCGAGCTCCGTGGCCAGCGGGAAAGGATGGGGTTCGCCGACGACGTCCAGCTGCTGCGCCTCGGCACGGGTCGGTGCGCCGGACGGCGTCTCGAGCACGGCGACAACCACGCCGTCCCGCAGGAGCGCGACGGTCGACCCGAAGGTCCGGCCGTCTGGCGGTCCCAGGAGCTCGTTGTCCGGACCGGGGATCACGTCGATCTCGGTCGTGAGCCGCCATGGCCCGTCGCTCCCGGGGTCCACCGACGTCGCGTCGATCGTCGACCGGGCGGACAACCACTGCTGCTCCCCGGTCGGCTCGGTCGCGTCCGGGTCTGTCTGGCTCGGGACGCCGCCGTCGTCTGCGGCGAGGTCGGCGAGCGCGAGCCCGCACACCGCCAGCGCGTTGGCCGTGGGTGCCGTGGGCTCGTCGTCCCCATCCGCCGTGGACGTGATCTCGAAGGCCCACGGACCCCCCGCGGTCGACCACTGTCGCGCGTCGGGCTCTGCCGTGCCCGAGGACCTCTCGGGAGTGAAGGTGATGACACTCCAGAGTTCGTACGCCCCGGGCGGTAACGGCACGCCGCCCTCGTCTCCCTCGAAGCACGTCTGCAGACCGGACCACGTCTCGAATGAGGCCGTCGAGCCGGGGCCGAGGTGGACGTCGTGCGGCGGCTTCAGGATGTCGTACACGGGCTCGTATCCACCGACGACGACTCCGCCCTGCGTGACGAGCGCGAGGGGGTACCACGAGTCGAAGGTCGCATCGACGCGGTCGGATCCGTCATTCACTACCGTCGTCATGAAGGCGAGCTCGGATCCCGCGGTGACAGCGCCCGGTGCCGTCTCGATGCCGAGCCGGAGCGGCGTCGGGTTGGTCTGCGGGTCGGCGAGCGCGCGCAGCTCGTCGTCGGTGGCGCCGCACCCGAGCGCGTCGACGGCGGGCGAGTCGGCCGCGACGAGCACGTCGATCGGCGTGCTCGTCGCGCGTAGGACCCGCGGAGCGGTGGAACCGGCCTCGGCTGCCGTCGTTGACGCGACCAGCTGGTAGGTCCCGGGTGCGAGCTCCGTGACCTCACCGGTCGCGCACGAGACGGGCGGCGCCTCGATCTCGGTGGTGAGCGGGTACGGCTGGGGAACCGCGTCGACCTGCATCTTCCTCGCCTCGGCGCGCGGGGGTGCCGGGAACGTGTCGAGGACGGCGACGGTCCGCGACTGCTGGACGAGCGCGACCGTGGTGCCGTAGGTCCACCCCGTCAGACTTACCGGATCGGTCGACGTCTCGGGCGTCAGATCGGTCTGCACGGTCAGGCGCCACGGGCCGGTGCTCGCCGGCTGCACGCTGTCCTCGAGCACGGTGGTCGAGGCCTCCAGCCACTCGGCGTCGGCGCCGTCCATCCCGTCGACGGCGTCGACCAGCGGGACGCCGAGGTCGTCGGACGCGAGCTCGTCGGGAGTCATGTGGCACGCAGCGGGCGCATTCGGGGAGACCGCGTCGACAGCGGGTGGGGCGTCGTGGGACAGGCGGGGGAGGGCGGCGGCCGTGCCGGCGACGACGAGCGCGACGGCCACGCCGCCCGCGAGCATCCGGCCGGAGCGCTGACGGCGGGCCCGGGCGCGCCGGACCACGGCGTCGAGGTCGGCCACGGGGCGGTTGAGGTCGGGCGAGTCGCCGAGCGCGTGCAGGCGGCTGTGCAGGTCGTCGTTCACGAGTCCTCCTCGCCCGCGCGGGAGCGGGCAGCCAGCGGCACCACGGGCGCCGCCTCGTCGTCGTCGGTGCCCAGCGGGCCCAGGACGCTCTCCAGCCGGCGCAGGGCGTCGTGCACGTAGCGCTTGGCGGTGCCGGTCGAGACGTTCATCTGCGCGGCGACCTCGGGCACGGTGAGGTCGTCGTAGTAGCGCAGCACCACGGCCGCGCGGTGCTGGGGGCCGAGCAGGGACAGGGCCGCGCGCAGGTCGAGCCGGGTGTCGGCTGGCGGTTCCACGGGGGCCTCGTCGGGCGTCGCGACGACGTGCCGGACGTCGGTGAACCGCCCGTGCCGCCGCCGCTCGTCGAGGAACACGGTGAGGATCGCGCGCCGGACGTAGGCCTCGGCGGAGTCGGGCGTGAACCCGCGCCGCAGCCGCCCGAACACACGGACCAGCGCGTCCTGCACCAGGTCCTGGGCGACCGCGTGGTCCCCGCTGAGCAGGTGCGCGTACGCCACCAGCGCCGGCCCGCGGCGGCGGACCAGGTCGGTGAGCACGTCGTCGGCTCGGCGCGGCACCACGTCTCCCTCGTCGTCGGTGGACGCCCGGTGCGCGCCCCCTCACCACCTTGACGTCCGGCGGGTGCCAGAACGTTGCACCCGGTCCGACGAGAGTGCGACGACGGCGCGCCGCCCGGAGGTCACCGCCCGGTCGCGTGCGTGTCGTTCCCCGTGGCTAGACTGCCCCGGTCGCGCGGCAACGGGGCCGCGGGCACAGGGGCGCGCAGGGGGCGGGCCCCAGGTCCGAGGAGGATGCATGGTCGAGCTCGGTTCCACGAGCCTGACGATCGTCGGGGTCATCGCGGGGCTCGCAGTCGCCTCGCTCGTCGTCGCGGCGGTGCTGCGGCGGCAGGTGCTCGCGGCGGGCGAGGGCACGGCGTCGATGCAGGAGATCGCCAAGGCGGTGCAGGAGGGGGCGTCGGCCTACCTCAACCGCCAGTTCCGCACGCTCGCGCTGTTCGCGGTGGTGGTCTGCGCGCTGCTGTTCCTGCTGCCGGGTGACGGCGGCGTCAAGCTCGGTCGCTCGATCTTCTTCCTGGTGGGCGCCGGCTTCTCCGCGTCGATCGGCTTCCTGGGCATGTGGCTGGCGACGCGGGCGAACCTGCGCGTCGCGGCGGCCGCGTCGCTGCCCGGTGGCCGCGCCGAGGGCGCGCGGATCGCGTTCCGTACCGGCGGCGTCGTCGGCATGTCCGTGGTGGGCCTGGGCCTGCTCGGCGCCGCGGCCGTGGTGCTCATCTACCGCGGTGACGCGCCGGCCGTGCTCGAGGGCTTCGGCTTCGGCGCCGCGCTGCTCGCGATGTTCATGCGCGTCGGCGGCGGCATCTTCACCAAGGCCGCGGACGTCGGTGCGGACCTGGTCGGCAAGGTCGAGCAGGGCATCCCGGAGGACGACCCGCGCAACGCCGCGACCATCGCGGACAACGTGGGCGACAACGTCGGCGACTGCGCGGGCATGGCCGCGGACCTGTTCGAGTCCTACGCGGTGACGCTGGTCGCCGCGCTGATCCTGGGCAAGGCCGCGTTCGGCGAGCAGGGTCTGGTGTTCCCGCTGATCGTCACGGCGATCGGTGCGCTGGTCGCCGCGCTCGGTGTCGCGATCACGCGCGTCCGCGGCACCGAGAGCGGGCTGGCCGCGATCAACCGCGGCTTCTACATCTCGGCGGTGGTCGGCGTGCTGCTCGCGGCCGTCGCCGCCTTCGTCTACCTGCCGGACACGTTCACCGAGCTCACCGGCGGCACCGCCGGCCTCGAGTCCCACGGCGGTGACCCGCGCCTGATCGCGGTCGCCGCCGTCGCCATCGGCGTCGTCCTGGCCGGCATCATCCTGTGGGTCACCGGGTACTTCACGGGGACGACGAGCAAGCCGACGCTCCACGTCGCGGCGACGACCCGGACGGGCGCGGCCACGGTGGTCCTCTCCGGCATCGGTGTCGGGTTCGAGTCCGCGGTCTACACCGCGGGCATCATCGCGGCGGCGATCTGCGGTGTCTTCCTCATCGCGGGCGGCTCGGTCGCGCTGTCGCTGTTCCTCATCGCGCTCGCGGGCTGCGGGCTGCTGACCACGGTCGGCGTGATCGTCGCGATGGACACGTTCGGCCCCGTCTCGGACAACGCGCAGGGCATCGCGGAGATGTCCGGCGACGTGACCGAGGAGGGCGCGCAGATCCTCACCGACCTCGACGCCGTGGGCAACACGACGAAGGCGGTCACCAAGGGCATCGCGATCGCGACCGCCGTGCTGGCAGCCACCGCGCTGTTCGGCTCCTACGCGGACGCGGTCAGCAGCAAGCTGGGCGAGATCAGCGGCGGCCCGGCGAACGACCTGGTCGCCGCGATGATGGAGTACAACATCATCAGTCCGATCACCCTGGTGGGCGTCATCCTGGGCGGCGCGACGGTCTTCCTGTTCTCCGGCCTGGCTATCGACGCCGTCACCCGGGCCGCCGGCGCGATCGTGTTCGAGGTGCGCCGGCAGTTCCGTGACTTCCCCGGCATCATGACCGGCGAGGTCCGGCCTGAGTACGGCAAGGTCGTCGACATCTGCACGCGCGACTCGCTGCGCGAGCTCGCCACGCCCGGTCTGCTCGCGGCGTTCGCGCCCATCGCGGTCGGGTTCGGCCTGGGCATCGGCCCGCTGGCCGGCTTCCTGGCCGGGGCGATCGGCGCCGGTGTCCTCATGGCCGTGTTCCTCGCCAACGCGGGCGGCACCTGGGACAACGCGAAGAAGATCATCGAGGACGGCCACTACGGCGGGAAGAACTCCCCGGCGCACGAGGCCGCGATCATCGGTGACACCGTCGGCGACCCGTTCAAGGACACCGCCGGGCCCGCGATCAACCCGCTGATCAAGGTCATGAACCTCGTCGCCCTGCTCATCGCGCCCGCCGTGGTGGTGGTCTCGGTGGGCGACGACGCGAACACCGTGCTGCGCTTGAGCATCGCGGTGGTCGCCGCGCTCATCGCGTTCGGCGCGGTCATCGCCAGCCGCCTGCGCGCGGCTCGGGTCGACCGGGAGAGCGCCGTCGGCGACGCGGTCGAGGAGCCGGACACCGTCCCGGCCTCCTGACCCCCAGCGGGCCACGCCCGCGACCCGCACCGACGACAGGACCCGCGCCCTCCCCGGCGCGGGTCCTGTCGCCGTCCCGGCCCGTTCTCCGCCCGCCCAGGCCGCACCCCTCACCGGCTGGGCCCGATCTCCGGTGCGCGCCCGTGGTCCGGTGCGCCGGCGGGCCGGGTGCGCGCGCGGACGACTGCTGCCGGCGATTCGCTGAGCTCGTGGTTGTGCGACACGCCGCGCCGCGTGCGGCGTGTCGCACAACCATCGCTTCACTGAACGACCGCGTCGACGGGCGACGGCGGGACTCGAGCGGGCGCAGGGCGGCGGGCCGGGCACTTGAGCGGCGGGTGCAGGTGGGCCGGGGGCGGGCGATACTGCGGCGATGAGCGCGCGGGTGCTGGTCCTCGTCGGGCGTGGCCGGTACGGCGACCCGTGGCACGACCACGCCGCGCAGGCCGACGAGGTCGCACGGCTGCTGCGCGCGGACGGTCACGACGTGCGCGTGCGCAGCACGTTCCCGACGACCTTCGCGGACCTCGGCGAGTGGGTCCCGGCGCTGCTCGTCGTGACGTCGGGCCGCGCCGAGGACGTCTCCGACACCGACGACGAGTGGCGCGCGTTCCACGACGCGCGGCAGGAGCTGGTGGCCCGCGGGGCCGCCGTGCTGGGGCTGCACCAGGCCGCCAACACGTTCGCCGACGACCCGCGCTGGGCCGCGACGCTGGGCGGCCGGTGGGTCGAGGGCCGCTCGTGGCACCCGCCGCACGGCACCGCGACGTTCCGGGTGGTCGACGACGAGCACGCGGTCACGTGGGGTCGCACCGCCGTGACCGCGGACGACGAGCGCTACGCCGACCTGGAGGTCGCGCCGGGCTCCCGCGTGCTCGTCGTCGCGGACGTGGCGGCCGACGAGGCGGAGCCGCACGGCACACCCGGAGCGCACCCGGTGGTGTGGGCCGCACCCGGCGACGGCCGCGTGCTCTACGACGCACTCGGCCACGACCCGCGCTCGTTCGCGTCCCCGGACCGGCGCGCCCTGCTGGCCGCCGAGCTCGCCTGGCTGCTGGAGCCCGCACCCGCCGGCGACGCCTCGTGACCGCAGGGATGGCCGCACCGGACGTGCCCGTGACGGGCACCGATGCTGCGACCACGGCTGCGTCCACGACGTCCACTGCTAGATCCACGGCCCACACCGTCCGCGCGCCGGCCGACGACCGCTCGGGGCCGGTGGGCGGGGGAGGATGGGGGCGTGAGCGTGCCGGGGAGTGAGCCAGGGCTGGTCGACGGGCTGCGGCAGGACCTGGAGCGCGCCGCGTTCCGGGTGGAGCACGTCGAGGACGTGCTGGGCGGCGTCGCGGCGGCGGCGCTGCACCGCGAGGAGACGGTCCCGGCGCTGCGGGCGACCGCCGACGCGCTCGTCGGGCAGGACGCGCAGTCCCGCGACGTGGCCGCGCTGACCCGGCTGTTCGTGCTCGGCGCGGGCGCGCCGCGGCAGGCGGTGGACCTCGCGCTGCCGAGCCTGCGGACGGCGGGCGCCGAGCAGCTCGGGCTCGTCGTCGCGGCCGGGAACGGCGCCGACGACGAGGTCCGGGCCCGGGTGGACCTGCGGCCGTACGCCGCGGTCGACGGCCACGGCGAGGCCCACTGGTGGATCGCGTCGGACCTGGGCGAGATGGCCACGGGCGGCGCGCTGCGGACGGACCACGTGCTGGGCGTCGGCGGAGCGTCGACGACGCTCGCGCAGGTGACCGTGCGCGACCGCCGGCGCCGCGCGCTCGACCTGGGCACGGGCTGCGGGATCCAGGCGCTGCACGCCGCGCGGCACACCGACCACGTCACGGCGACGGACATCTCCGCGCGGGCACTGGCGTTCGCGCGCCTCAACGCGGCCCTGGCGGGCGCGGAGCTGGACCTGCGGGAGGGCTCGATGCTCGAGCCGGTCGCGGGTGAGGCGTTCGACCTCGTCGTGAGCAACCCGCCCTTCGTCATCACGCCGCGCCGCCCGGACGTCCCGGCCTACGAGTACCGCGACGGCGGCCGCGCGGGCGACGACCTGGTGCGCGACCTGGTCGCCGGCGTCGGGCAGGTGCTCGCGCCCGGCGGCGTGGCGCAGCTGCTGGGCAACTGGGAGGTGCGGCGCGGGCAGGAGTGGCACGAGCGCGTGGGCGAGTGGCTCGACGCCTCGGGCCTCGACGGCTGGGTGGTGCAGCGCGAGCTGCTGGACCCGGCGCAGTACGCCGAGACGTGGATCCGCGACGGCGGCACCACGCCCGAGCGCAGCCCGGACGAGTGGGCGGTGCGGTACGGCGCGTGGCTGGACGACTTCGCGTCGCGGGACGTCGAGGCCGTCGGGTTCGGCATCGTCACGCTGCGGCGTCCGTCCGACGAGCGTGCGGCGGGGTCGCGGCTGCGCCGCCTCGAGGAGGTCACCGGCACCGTGCGCCAGCCGCTCGGGCCGGCCGTGGCCGCGAGCCTGGCCGCGCAGGACTGGCTCGCCGCCCACGACGACGACGCCCTGGCGCGCACCCGGCTGGTGGTCGCCCCCGACGTCACCGAGGAGCGCTACCTGACGCCCGGCGACCCCGACCCCCGGGTGGTGCTGCTGCGCCAGGGCGGCGGGTTCGGCCGCGCCGTCCAGCTCGGCACCGCCACGGCGGGGTTCGTCGGGGCGTGCGACGGCGAGCTCGAGGTCGGGCAGATCGTCGCCGCTCTGGGTGCGCTGCTCGGGGTCGGCGCGGACGCGGTGGCGGCCGAGGTGCTGCCGACCGCGCGCGGCCTGGTGGCGGACGGCCTCCTGCTCGTGCCGTAGCGGCGGGTCAGCGCGCGGCGCGCTCGGCCTTGCCGCGCTGCAGGTCGGCGAGCGCGCGCTCGCGCTCCCGCGCGTGGTCGACCAGCCGCTCGGGGTAGTCGGCAGGCCGGGTGAGCCCGAGGTCCCACGGCCGGTGCACCGCCGCCCCCGCGACCTCCCGCAGCTCGGGCACCCAGCGCCGCACGTAGTCCCCGTCGGGGTCGAACTTCTCGCCCTGGGTCACGGGGTTGAAGACCCGGAAGTACGGCGCGGCGTCGCGCCCTGTGCCCGCGACCCACTGCCAGTTGAGCTGGTTCTGGGCGACGTCGCCGTCGACCAGGTGCGCCAGGAAGTGCTCGGCGCCGCGCTGCCACGGCACGTGCAGGTCCTTGACCAGGAACGACGCGACGACCATCCGGACGCGGTTGTGCATCCAGCCGGTCGCGAGCAGCTGCCGCATCCCCGCGTCGACCAGCGGGTAGCCGGTCCGGCCCGCGCACCACGCCTCGAACGCGGCGTCCGCCGCCGCGCCCCGCGCCCAGGCGTCGTCGGGCAGCACCGGCCGCAGCGAACGCGTCCGCGCCCCCGGGTGGTGCCACAGCACGTCGGCGTGGAACTCGCGCCAGACGAGCTCGGACCGGAACCGCGTGACGTCGTCGGCCGACGGTCCGCCGGCCCTCCGGGGCAGCGCCGCCAGGTCCGCGAGCAGCGTGCGGGGATGGATCTCGCCCCACTTCAGCGGCACCGACATGACGGACGTGGCGTCCAGGTCCGGCCGGTCGCGGGCCGACGCGTACCCGGCGAGGCCGTCCTCGAGGTACGCGTGCCAGCGCCGGAGCGCCGCGTGCTCGCCCGCCGCCGGGAGCCGCGCCTCGGTCGCGGGCGCGTCCGGCAGCGGGTCGGACCGGACCTGCGCCCACGGGATCGCCCGCGGACGGGGTGCGGGCGCCGCCCAGCCGTGGTCGAGCCACGCGCGCCGGAAGGGGGTGAAGACCTGGAACGGCTCGCCCGCCTGCGTGGTGAGCCGGCCCGGTCCGACGGCGTAGGGCGAGCCGGTCGGCACCAGCGCCGCGTCCCCGAGCGCCCGGACGACGGCGTCGTCACGCTGCCGCCCGTACGGCTCGGTGGCGGCGGTGACGTGCACCTCGGCCGCCCCGACCTCGCGGGCGACCGCCGGCACCACCTCCTGCGCGCGCCCGTGCCGCACGACGAGCCGCCCGTCGCACGACTCCGCGAGGGCCGCGAGGCTCGCGGCGAGGTACGCGAGCCGCGGCCGCCCCGAGGTCCGCCACAGCGCGGGGTCGAGCACGTACAGGGCCACCACCTCGTCGCCGGCGTCGCGCGCCGCCCGCACCGCGGCGCCCAGGGCCGGGTTGTCGGCCAGCCGGAGGTCGCGGCGGAACCAGTGCACGACGGGCATCCCGCGACGCTAGTGGGCCGGCCGCGGGGACGCTCGTCGGCGCCGGTGCCGCCCGGACCCCGGGTACGCGACCCGGCGTGCGTCGGCGGGTCGATAGGCTCGCGGGCGTCGTCGGCCGTCGGGCCGACGGGCACGGGCGGCACGACGAGCGAGGTGGGTCATGACCGGGGCGACGAGCGAGGACACGCGCGGCGGGACCACGCCGACGGTCGCGGTGCTGGGCGGCGGCGTGATGGGCGAGGCGCTGCTCTCGGCGCTGCTCACCGGCGGCTGGTCGGCGGACCGGTTGGAGGTCGTCGAGAAGGCGACGCGCCGGGCCGACGAGCTGGCGGACCGGTACGGGGTGCGGACCGGTGACTCTTCCGCGCAGGCCGCGGCGCGCGCGGACGTCGTGCTGCTCGCCGTGAAGCCGAACGTCGTCGCCGCGGTGCTCACCGAGATCGCGCCCGTGCTGCGTGGCGGCACGCTCGTCGTGAGCGTCGCGGCGGGCGTGCCGATCGCGACGTACGAGGCCGCGCTGCCCACCGGCACGCCCGTGGTCCGGGTCATGCCGAACACGCCCGCGGTCGTCGGGAAGGGTGCCAGCGCGATCGCGCCCGGCGCGCACGCGGGCGAGGGGCACCTGGTGCTCGTCGAGCGCGTCCTGGGCGCGACCGGCCTCGTGGTCCGCGTCGCGGAGAAGGACCTGGACGCGGTGACGGCGATCTCCGGCTCCGGCCCGGCGTACGCGTTCTACCTGATCGACGCGATGGCGGAGGCCGGTGTGCTCCTGGGCCTGACCCGGGACCTGGCGACGCGCCTGGCGGTGGCGACGGTCGAGGGCGCCGGCGCGCTCGCGGCCCAGGGGGAGCACCCGGCCGTCCTGCGGGAGCGGGTCTCGTCGCCCGGCGGCACCACGGTCGCGGCGGTGGCCGAGCTGGACGCGCACGGCGTCCGCGCCGGCGTCGTCGCCGCCGCGCGCGCGGCCCACGCCCGCTCGCAGGAGCTCGCCTCGTCCTGACCGCGGGCCTCGCCCGGCCCCGAGGTTGCGGTTCGGTCACGGGGTCGCTCGGACGGGCGATGGCGCTTGGCAATGTGTTAGCGCTCACATACCATCCGATGGTGACGTTCCCATCGGGGGGCGTCCGACCTCTGCCGGCACCGACGCCGGCCGGACCGAAGGATGTCGATGACGCTTCCTCGCGCGGCGACCGCCGCACTCACGACCCTCGCGGTGACCGCGGGCACGCTCGTCGGGCTGGTCCCCGCCGCGTCCGCCGCGGCACCCACGGACGAGCTGATCGCCCACTACGAGCTCGACGAGACCACCGGCAGCACGGTCGCCGACTCGTCGGGCCACGGCCACGACGCGACCGTCGTCGGCGCACCCACCTGGACCGCGGGCGGCCTGCGGCTGTCCGGCGCCGCGTCGAACGCCAACTACGTCCGACTGCCCGACGGCCTGCTCGCGGGCAAGGCCTCCGCCACGGTGTCGATGCAGGTCAGGGCGGACGACCTGGCGGGCACCACGGACAACTTCCTGTGGAACTTCGGCGGCTACTCCTCCGCGAGCGGGACCGGCACGGGCTCGTGGTTCGTCGCGCCCCGCAACGCGCTGCGCACGGTGGTGACCCCCAGCCACTGGTCGGGCGAGCAGAGCGCCACCTGGACGGGCAACAAGCTGACCGCCGGGAAGTGGCAGAACGTCACGGCGACGATCGAGCCGAACAGCAGCGGCACGGCGTCGACCATGACGCTGTACGTCGACGGCGCGCTCGTCGCGACGAACACCAACGTCACGACGACGCCCGCGACGCTGACGGACCACACCCGTAACCGCCTCGGCGGCTCGGCGTACGACGGCGACCGCGGCTTCCCGGGCACGATCGGCGAGACCCGCGTGTACGGCGCGGCGCTCAGCGCCCAGCAGGTCGCGGACCTCGTCGCCGACGACGCCGCGGACACGGCGGGCGACGTGCTCGACGCGCTCGACCTGGGCGACACGACGGCGGTCACGGGCGACCTCGCGCTCCCGACGAGCAACGTCACGTGGACGACGAGCGACGCCGCCGTGGTCACGAGCACCGGCGTGGTCACGCGCCCCGCGGCCGGTCAGAGCGACGCGACCGCGACGCTCACCGCGACCGCGACGGTCGCCGGCCAGACCGCGACGCGCGACTTCGTGCTCACGGTCAAGGCCCTCGCCGCGGGCGAGGACCCGATGCCGGCGACGGCGGACCTGAAGAGCTACTTCCCGCTGAACTCGTCGTACCCCGGCACCCCCGCGGTGGGCACGACGACGTTCACGGGTGCGACGAACGCGCCCGTGTGGACCGCGACGCACCTCGACGTCACGGGCGGCGGCTACGTCGCCAACAACGGGGCGACGGGCCTGAGCCTGACCGGCTCGTCGACGCTCTCGATCGACGCGCTGATCCCGTCGGGTGCCACGGTCAACGCGAACAGCACGCTGCTGACGATCGGCAGCACCGCGACCACCACCAACCTCTCGCTGCACCCGGCCTACGCCGACGGCAAGGCCGCGGCGGTCATCCGCCTGGGCGGCGCGGTCGTCGCGACGGCGCAGCTCGACCACACGCTCCCGCGCGACGTGTGGCTGAACCTGACGGTGGTGCTGGACGACGCGGCGGACACGCTCACCGTGTTCCAGGACGGCGCGCAGGTGGCGCAGGCGACGGGCGTCACGACGACGGCGTCGGCGATCGGCACCTCGGTGCTGCGGCTGAACCGCGAGGGCTGGGGCTTCACCAACCTGGCCTCGAAGTTCCGCGACCTGCGCGTCTACTCGAGCGCGGTGTCCGCGGCGAACGCCACGGCACTGGCCCGGCAGAACGCGCAGTTCGCGTTCGACCAGCTGGTCGCGGGCGTGGACCTGCCGGAGTCCGTCACGGACGACGTCACCCTGCCGGGCTCGGGTGCGGTCACCTGGACCTCGTCGGACCCCGCCGTGGTCTCGGACACGGGTGAGGTCACGCCGCCGGCGCCGGGCGCGGACGACGCGACGGTCACGCTCACCGTGTCCTCGACGCGCGGTGGCCTGACGCTGTCGCACGACTTCGAGGTCACCGTGCCGGCCGAGCTCTCCGCGGCCGCGAAGGTGGCGGCCGACGCCGCGGCGCTGCGCGTCGACGGCGCGGACGACCTGCGCAGTATCGTCACGCTCACCGACGAGGGTGCGCAGTTCGGCTCCCCGATCACGTGGACCACGTCCGACGAGGCCGCGCTCGCGCTGGTCGAGGAGGACGGCACGGTCTACGCCGAGCCGCAGCGTCCGGCGTACGGGCACGACGCGCTCACCGCGACCCTCACGGCCACGGTCGGCGAGGGCGAGGCGGCGCAGGAGGTCGCGTTCGAGGTGACCGTCCCGGCGCTCCCGCGCGAGGTCGACGACGAGGGCTACGCGTTCGCCTACTTCACGGCGAACACGGTGGCGGGGGAGAACATCTACCTCGCGGCCTCGGACGGCAACAACGCGCTCGCCTGGAACGAGCTCAACGACGGCGACGTCGTGCTGACCTCGGAGCTCGGCGAGAAGGGCCTGCGTGACCCGTTCGTCATCCGCTCGCACGAGGGCGACAAGTTCTTCCTCATCGCGACCGACCTGTCGATCGGCCGCAACGGCGACTGGGGCCGCGCTCAGCAGTGGGGCAGCCAGTACATCGAGGTGTGGGAGTCCACCGACCTGGTGCACTGGTCCGAGCAGCGGCACGTCAAGGTCTCGCCGGACACCGCGGGCATGACGTGGGCGCCGGAGGCGTACTGGGACGACGAGCTCGGCGAGTACGTCGTGTTCTGGGCCTCGCGGCTGTTCACCGACGGCACCCACTCCACGTGCATCACCACCGACAGCGGCACCGGCTGCTACGCGCGGATGATGTACGCGACGACGAAGGACTTCATGACCTTCTCCGCCCCGACGATCTGGCAGGACACGGGCGCCGCCCGCATCGACACCACGGTGCTCAAGGACGGCGACCACTTCTACCGGTTCACCAAGGACGAGGGCGGCCAGACCGGCTGCACCGACATCATCGCGGAGCGCTCGACGTCGCTGACCACGGTCACGACGAAGGCGAGCGCCGAGGCGAACACCGGGTGGCAGAACGTCGCGTCGTGCATCGCCCGCAACTCGGGGTTCAACGGCGCGGTCGAGGGTCCGACGATCTTCCGGGCCAACCCGGGCGACACCTCGCCGTACGACTACTACCTGTACCTCGACAACTACGGCGGCTCGGGCTACTTCCCGCTGGGTACGAACGACCTGTCGACCGGTGACTGGTCGATCGCGTCGGGCCAGCTGCCGGCGTCGCGGCACGGCACGGTCATGCCGGTCACGCTCGACCAGTGGCAGACCCTGACCGGCGCGACGGTCGAGAAGACGGCGTCGACGACGGAGCTCGCCCTCGACGACGGGCGCGTGGCGACCGCGACGGTGACCGCGCTGGACGGGTACCAGGTCGGTGGCCGGGTGACCTTCACGGCCGGCGACTGGGCGGCCACGGAGTACCTGTCCGCGACCGGCACGGCCACGGCCGAGGTCCCCGCGGGCGTGGTCGGCACGCTGACCGCGGCCTACGCCGGGACGGCGGAGATCGCGACGAGCACCGGCACGGCGACGCTGCCCAAGGCGGCGTCGTCGGTCACGCTGACCCGCTCGGCGGCGACCGTCGCGCACGGCAGCCCGATCACCTTCAAGGCGCGCGTCACGGGGGCGACCACCGGCACGGTGGCGTTCTGGGGCGCGGGCCGGCGCCTCGGCACGGCCGCGGTCGTGGACGGCGTCGCGACGAAGGTGCTGCGGCTGACCGGCGTCGGGACGACGTCCGTCACCGCGGTCTACTCGGGCACCGCGACGGTGGCGTCGAGCACGTCGGCGCCCGTGCAGGTCCGGGTCCGCAAGGCCAAGCCGACCTCGATCGCCGTGACCAGCTCGACGTTCGCCTCGGGCACGCGCCCGACGATCGTCGTCAAGGTCGGCCGGCTCGAGAACGGCTCCTCCCCGGTGGGCAGGGTCGTCGTGCGGTACGACGGCTGGGTGCGGACCGTGAGCCTGCCGGCGTCGGCGAAGGGCGTCGTCAAGGTGACGCTCGGCAAGACGCGCACCACGGCGCTGAAGGTCAAGGCGACGTTCCAGCCGACCGATACGGCGAACGTGGCTCCCCGCTCGACGTCGTGGATGACCATGACGCCGCGCTGAGGTGGTGCCGCCCTGGGCCCTCGGGCCCAGGGCGGCGCCCCCGGGGCGGGTCCGGGCGGGGTCAGGACGACGCCGTGCGGGGCGGTTCGGGGCCCGTCGGGCACGTCGACGGGGTCGCTGGCCCTACGGTACGTAGCAACACACAGGCGGCGCCGCACGGTGCCGCTGGTCCGCGGCGCTCGGCGCCGCCTCATCGGGGAGCAAGTCGTGGCGACTGACACGGGGGCGCGTCCGCCCGCCATGAGCGACGTGGCGCAGGCCGCGGGCGTCTCGCACCAGACGGTCTCGCGCGTGCTCAACGGGCACCCGAGCGTCCGTCCGGAGACGCGCGAGCGGGTCCAGGACGCGATCGCGCGCCTGGGCTACCGGCGAAACAGCGCGGCCCGCGCGCTCGTCACCCGGCGCTCCGACACGCTCGGCGTGGTGACGCCGGCCTCGGCCCTGTACGGCCCGACGAGCACGCTCGTCGCGTTCGAGGAGGCGGCGCGCGAGGCCGGCTGGTACGTCTCGGTCGCGACCATGCGCCGGTTCACCGCGGACTCGATGCGCGCCTCGGTCGAGCACTTCCTGGACCAGGGCGTCGACGCCCTCGTGGTGATCGCCCCGACGCGCGAGGTCGCGCAGGCGGTCTCCGGCCTCGACGTCCCGGTCCCCGTGGTCCTCATCTCCTCCGCGCTCGAGCTGCGGGAGAGCGTCGGCGTCCTGTCGGTCGGCGTCGACCAGCGGCTCGGGGCGCGCCTGGCGACCCGGCACCTCCTGGCCCGCGGGCACGAGAGCGTGCTGCACGTCGCCGGCCCGCAGGACTGGTTCGACGCGCAGGACCGGCTCGCCGGGTGGCGCGAGGAGTGCGAGACGGCCGGCATCGACGTCCCGGCGCCGATCGTCGCCGGCTGGTCCGCGGACGCGGGCTACCAGGTGGGCCGCGAGCTGGCCGCCGGCGTCCTGCCCGCCGCGATCTTCGCCGCCAACGACCAGCTCGCGCTCGGGCTCGAGCACGCCTTCTGGGACGCGGGCGTGCGCGTGGGCCAGGACGTCGCGATCGTCGGGTTCGACGACGAGGTCGGCTCGGCGCACTACCTGCCGCCCCTGACCACGGTCCGGCAGGACTTCGGGCGCCTGGGCGCCCTCGCCATCGACGTGGTCCGGCAGGCGCTCGCGGGCGAGACCGGCCAGGAGGCGCCGCGCCTGGTGCCGCCCGAGATCGTGGTCCGGCGCAGCTCCGGCGTCTAGTCGTCATCCCGTTCCACCGAAAAGACCGAAAACCATTGCGGTCGGTGTGAGCGTTCACCTAGAGTCCCCACCACGCACTGTCTCACCGTCGAGAGGTGACTTTCGTGGGCACTCGCTCCACCGCGCCGCAGCCCCGGCGCCGTCCGGTTCTCATCGGACTGTCAACGGTTTCGGCCCTCGTGGCCACCTGCCTCGTCGTCCCGTCGGCCGCGAACGCGGTCCCGGGTGACGAGGTCCCGCAGGCCTCGCTGGGCTACCCCGCGTTCACGGGGTCCGCCACGCCCGTCCCCGACACGGGGGTGGCCTACACCCCCGGCGGCTACCTGGCGAAGGTCTTCGCGGCCGACCAGGCGGCCGGCGCCGGAAGCGCGCCGGGCGACGACTTCTGGCTCGACCGGATGCTCGCGCGCACCGGCCCGATGTTCGACGGCACGGAGAACGCGGTCGCGTTCACGCGCGGCCGGACGGCCTTCATGAAGACGCACAGCCCCACCGGGCTGGGCTGGCGCGGCGACACCGCGTACATCGACACCACGGGCAAGGGCGACGCGTTCGCCTACACCGTGAAGGTCGACGGCGTCGCGACCACCATGCAGGAGCAGAGCGCGCAGCGCCGGCAGACCCCGAGCTACTTCCGCTCGGTGTTCACGGGCGGCGGCATCACGCTCACGCAGACCAAGTTCATCACCGACCAGAACGTCATGGTCGCGGACGTCACGGTGACCAGCGCGGCCGCGCACACGGTCACGCTCACCGCGACGTCGCCGCACGCGACGCGCGCCGAGGGCGACGAGCTCGTCGGCACCGTCAGCGCGTACAACGACCTGACGACGATCTTCCCGCGCCTGTCCGGCGACGGCTTCACCGCGGACGGCACGTCGCTGGTGACGACGCTGGACGTCGCCGCGGGCGGGACCGCCGCCACCAAGCTGCAGCTCGGCATGATCACCGACGAGAACCCCGCGTCGGCCACCGAGTACCAGCAGTACCGCGAGGCGACCCCGGGCGAGGCGTACACGACGCACGTCACGGCCTACAACCAGTGGTGGGTCGACAACGTGCCCTACCTGGACACGCCCGAGGACAACATCGACAAGACGCTCTTCTACCGCTGGTGGCTGATGCGTTACAACTTCCTCGACGCGGACATCCCGGGCAACGACTACCAGTTCCCGACGTCCATGGAGGGCGTGCTCGGGTACAACAACGCGATCGTCCTCACGGTCGGGATGTTCATCGACGACCTGAAGTACTTCCGCGACCCGGCGTACTCCTACGGGCCCGCGGTGTCGGTGGGGGAGACGTCCAAGGGCGGCAAGTTCGTCGACAACCCCGGGGACCCGGCCAACTGGTCGAACTCCTACACGCAGTACATCACCGAGGCCGCGTGGCGGGCGTACGAGCTGCACGGCGGCCCGGGCGCGATCGGCGAGACGCTCGGCCGGCACTCGCAGGACGACGTCGAGGGCCTCCTCGAGGCGTACGACGGCAACGACAACGGCCTGATCGAGTACTCGTGGGGCGCCATGACGGGCAACGACGCCGACGCGGTGTCGTTCCACTGGCGGCCCAACGCGGCCAACATGGACCGCACCGAGAGCGCGTACCTCTACTCCAACGCGCTCGCGGCGGCGAACTTCTACCGCGAGGCCGGCGACACCGAGGGCGCCGCGACCATGGACGCGCTCGCGCAGCGGGTCAAGGACGCGGTCCTGGAGTACCTGTGGGAGCCCGCTCGCGAGACGCCCGACCAGGTGGGCCTGTACGGCAACCTGCTCAAGCACCGCATGACCGCCGACGGCGCGCTGAACCCGTGGAAGGAGATCAACAACTACTACCCGTTCAGCGTGGGCCTGATGCCCAAGCCGGGCGACGCCGACTACGACCAGCCGTACGTGGAGGCGCTGCGCCTGTTCGCGGACGCCGACCAGTACCCGGTCTTCCCCTTCTACACGGCGAACCAGGTGGACCAGGCCGACTACGGCGGCCCGGGCTCCAACAACTTCTCGGTCATCAACTCGACCGTGTGGTTCCGCATGCTGTCCTCGGTGCTGCGGGACTACCCGCAGGACTACGTCACGCCGGAGATGTACAAGCAGCTCCTGTACTGGAACGCGTGGGCGCACTACCAGAACGGTGACAACCGCCTGCCGAACCAGAACGAGTTCTGGTCCAACGGCTCGGCGGAGGACGGCGGCTCGATCGGCTACCGCTCCTGGATCCACCACACGATCCTCGGCGCCACCAACTTCACGGTGATCGAGGACTCGATGGGCCTGCGCTCGCGGTCCGACGCCAAGATCGAGCTGGACCCGATCGACATCGACTGGCCGTACTTCACCGCGGACAACATCCGCTACCACGACCGCGACCTCGCGGTGGTGTGGGACGAGGACGGCACGCACTACGGCGACGACGTCCCGGCCGGCTACTCGGTCTACCTCGACGGCGAGCTCGCGTTCACGGTCTCCGACCTGGCGCACGTCCTGTACGACCCGGCGACGGGCGACGTGCAGGTCCTCGAGGGCGACGCGACCGTGGTGACCGCGAACGACGAGGCCCTCGCGACCTCGTCGGACATCCGGTACGCCGACGACGACCGCGTGGTGGACCTGTTCGCCAAGGCGGGCACGGACATCACGACGGCGACGACCGGCGCGGCCGACCTGGCGCGCGGCGCGGACGTCACGGCCACCTACTCGGCCTCGGGCCGGGCGGCGTCCGGCGCGGTCGACGGCTCCACGGCCAACGAGCCGTTCTGGGGCACGGCCGGCTCGCCGAACGCGACCGACCAGCTCGTCGTCGACCTCGGCGAGGAGCAGGCGGTCGACGAGGTGCGGCTGTACTTCTACAAGTCGTCGACCACCGCGACCGTCCAGGGCTACGCCCTGCCGCAGGTCTACGGCCTCGAGTACGACGACGGCGGCGAGTGGGTGCCGGTCGACGACCAGGCCCGCACGCCCGCCTACGTCACCGCCAACGGCAACGTGGTCCGGTTCCCGTCGGTCACGACGAGCAAGGTGCGGCTCACGGTCAAGCACGCCGCGGGTGCCCGCACGGGGCTCAAGGAGATCCAGGTCCGCTCGACGGGCGAGGAGGCTCCCGCGTCGACGAACGTGGCGCCGCAGGTCAAGGCGTACCTCGACACCACCTTCTCGCAGCCGTCGCAGGCCCGGGTCATCGGCACGGTCTCCGACGACGGCCTGCCGTCGATCGACCTGACCTCGCGCTGGTCGGTCGTGGACGCGCCCGAGGGCGGCGAGGCGATCTTCGCCAGCCCGTCGTCGGCCACCACGGTCGTGCAGTTCACGGCCGAGGGCCGGTACGTGCTGCGGCTGACCGTGGACGACGGCGAGCTCACCACGACCA
Organism: Cellulomonas fulva; assembly: GCF_018531375.1. Taxonomy (NCBI): domain Bacteria; kingdom Bacillati; phylum Actinomycetota; class Actinomycetes; order Micrococcales; family Cellulomonadaceae; genus Cellulomonas; species Cellulomonas fulva. The sequence goes on from NZ_JAHBOH010000001.1 coordinate 1,740,848, forward strand.
AGGACGTCACGGTCGACGCGACGCTCGGCGACACCGCCAAGGTCAACGTCGCGCTCGACGCCACCGCGTCCGCGTCGCGGGTCACCGGGTGGAACTCGGTGGCCGCGATCAACGACGGCAACGCGCCCTACCCGGTCTCGGCCGAGTCGGACGCGTGGGGCACGTGGGGCACGGCCGCGACCAACAACGCGTACACGGCCACGCTGACCTGGGACGACCCGGTCCGCGTCGACGAGTCGCGCATCCTGTTCCACAGCAACGGCGCGAGCGACGGCGTGCTGCCGCCCGCGTCGTGGAAGCTCGAGTACCTCGACGGGACCACGTGGCGCGACGTGCCGAACCCGAGCACGTACGGCACCACCGCCGGGGTGTTCAACGCGGTCACGCACGACCCGGTGACCACCACGGCGATCCGGGCCACGCTCGTGCGCCGCGGCGCGTCGTACCCCGGCATCATCGAGTGGCAGGCGCTCGCGGAGGCCCCGACCTCGGTCGAGGACGTCGCGGTGCGCACCACGCCCGGCACCGCCCCGGAGCTCCCGGAGCAGGTCGAGATCGTCTACGCCGACGGGACCCGGGCGCAGGCCCCGGTCTCCTGGCAGGCCGTCGACCCGGCGCAGTACGCCGGTGAGGGCTCGTTCACGGTGCTCGGCTTCGTCGACGGCACCTCGCAGCTCGCCCGGGCGACCGTGTGGGTGCGTGAGGTCACGGCGGTGCAGATCAACACGTTCGACGCGGTCGACGTGTCCACGCGCCGCAACGTCGCCCCGTCCCTGCCGGCCCGCGTCGTCGCGGTCTACAACGACGGCGGTCAGGCCTCCCTGCCCGTGACGTGGGACGCGGTCGACCCCGCCGACTACGCGACGGTCGGGACCTTCGAGGTCGAGGGCACGGTCGAGGGCACGGACAAGCGTCCGGTCGCCACGGTCACGGTCCTCGCGACCGCGGACCAGGCGCCGGTCGTCACGATCGCCACCGACCCGGCGATGCCGGCGTCCACCTGGTTCGACGGCCCGGTCGAGGTCACGGTCACCGCGACCGACGACGAGACCGCGGACCCGGCGATCGAGGTCCAGACCGGTGGTGACTGGACGCCGTACGACGGCCCGGTCACGGTCGACGCGGAGGGCAGCACCACCGTGCGCGCCCGTGCCACGGACGACGACGGCCTGGTCTCGAGCGTGCAGACGCTCGTGGTCAACATCGACACGGTCGCCCCGGTGGTGGCTGCGGCGTTCGAGCCCGAGGCCCGACGCCTCACGCTCACGGCGACCGAGGGCGGCTCCGGCCTCGCGTCGGTCGAGTACCGCGTGGGTGAGGGCGCCTGGCGGACCTACACGGGAGCCGTCACGCTGACGGACGCCGCGACGGTCACCTACCGCGCCACGGACAAGGCCGGCAACGTGTCCGACGAGGCGACGACCGAGGTCCCCGAGCGCGAGCCCGGCCAGTCGGTCAACGTCGCGCCCAACGCGACCGCGTCGGTCTCCGGCACCACGTCGTGGAACCGCGCGGCGGGCGTCAACGACGGCGTCGACACGGTCCCGGTGACCTCGCAGGCCTCGGCCTGGGGCACCTTCGGGATCACCGGCGCCACGCAGTGGGCCCAGCTCACGTGGGACGAGCCCGTCACGGTCGACACCTCCAAGGTGCTGTTCTTCGACGACGGCGGGGGCATGGAGATCCCCGCGTCGTGGACGCTGCAGTACCTCGACGGCGAGGACTGGGTCGACGTGCCGAACCCGTCGGGCTTCACGACCACGGAGAACGAGTACGACGTCGTCACGCACGACCCGGTGACCACCACCGCGCTGCGGGCCACGCTCACCAAGGGAGCGTCCGGCTACGTGGGGATCGTCGAGTGGCAGGTGCTGGACGTGGCGCCGTCGGGCGTCGAGGTGGACGTGCCGACCGGTCCGGTGCTGGCAGGCACCGGGTTCCCGGTGACGCTCGTCGGCGGCACGCCGGACACGGACTACACGGTCACGCTCGAGCCGGGCGGCACCGCCCTCGGCACGCTCACGACCGACGCGTCCGGCAACGGCGTGCTGCACACCGCGGCGCTGCCCGAGCGGCTCGAGGGCGGCGACTACACGGTCCGGCTGACCGCCGGCAGCGAGGTCCACGAGGCCGCGCTCGTCGTCGAGGCGGCCGACCTGCCGCCGCTGCCCGAGCTGGTCGAGGCGGGCACGGTCACGGTCACGGGGACGGCCACGGTGGGCTCGACGCTCACCGCGACGCCGGCCGGCTGGGGTCCCGAGGGCGTCGAGTACGCCTACCAGTGGTTCGCCGACGGCTCGATCGTCGCCGGTGCCACGTCGGCCACCCTGCCCCTCAAGGGCGCCCAGGCGGGCGCGACGATCGTGGCCCGGGTGACCGGGTTCGCGGACGGCATGGTCTCCGCCTCGGTGGAGTCCGCGCCGGTCGGTCCGGTGGCCGCCGGCGCCCTGAAGACCGGGAAGGTCACGGTCAAGGGCACGGCCAAGGTCGGCGTGAAGCTGACGGCGACCACGTCCGGCTGGGTCAAGGGCACCTCGCTCGCGTACCGCTGGAAGGTCAACGGCGCGGTGGTGCCGGGGGCGACGAAGGCGGCGTTCACGCCGCGGCCCGTCGACCGGGGCAAGAAGGTCGTCGCGCAGGTCCGGGGGTCGCTGCCGGGCTACACGACGACGGCCTGGGTCTCCTCGGCCGCCACCGCCAAGGTCGCCACGGGCACGTTCCGCGCCCCGCGGCCGTCGATCACGGGGACCGCGAAGGCGGGCGCCGTGCTCAAGGTGAAGGTCGGGTCCTGGACCCCGGCGCCGACGACGCTGCGCTACCGCTGGTCGGTGAACGGCACGCCGGTCTCCTGGGCCACCAAGCCCAGCTACACCGTCCGCGCCGCGGACAAGGGCAAGAAGATCACCGTCACGGTGACCGGCTCGCGCACCGGCTACACGACGAGGAGCGCGACCTCCTCGCCGGTGACCGTCGCGCGCTGACCGACGCGGGCGGCCGCCGGTGCTCCGGCGGCCGCCCGCTCGCTCGTCGTGCCCGCAGCTCTACCCGCAGCTCTCCCGGGGCCTGACCCCGAGGCCTCGCTCCGTCCCCCGCACGCCCAGCCGAAGGACAAGGTGGTTCTCCGCATGGCTCTCCCGACCTGGCGGCGCGGCTCGACCGCCGCCCTCACGACCCTCGCGCTCGTCGTGACGGGCGCGCTCACCGCCGCCCCCGCGCTCGCGGCCGACCCGCCCGCGCCCACCCGCACGATCACGTCGCCGGGCAACCCGATCATCGCCGACGGCTCGCTCTACACCGCCGACGCGGCGCCGCTCGTCGGCGCGGACGGGCGCCTGTACGTCTACACCGGCCACGACGAGGCGGCGCCCCAGCAGGGCGGCTTCGTCATGCACGACTACGAGATCCTGGCGACCGACGACGTCGAGTCGGGCGAGTGGGACGTCTACGAGCACGCCATGGACCCGGGCGAGGTCTTCGACTGGACGAGCGGCAACGCCGCCTACGCGGGCCAGGCGACCATCGGCGCGGACGGGCGGTACTACTGGTACGCGCCGGTCGAGACGACCGACACCTCGATGGCCAACCGCATGGCGATCGGCGTCGCCGTGTCCGACTCGCCGGTCGGCCCGTGGGAGGACGCGATCGGCGCGCCGCTGGTGACCTGGGCGGACGTGTTCGGCTCGTCCGCGAACGGCCAGGAGGTCATCGACCCGCACGTCTTCACGGACGTCGACGGCTCGGTGTACCTGTACTGGGGCTCGTGGAGCGTCGCGCGCGTCACCAAGCTCAAGACCAACATGGTCGAGCGGGACGGCGCGATCTCGACGATCTCCGGGCTGACCTCGTTCTACGAGGCGCCGTGGGTGTTCGAGCGCGGCGGCACCTACTACATGCTCTACGACTGGAAGCAGGGCGGCTCGTCCTGCACGCCGTCGAACTACCAGGCCTGCATCGGCTACGCGACGGCGTCCTCCCCGATGGGCCCGTGGACCTACCGGGGCATCATCCTGTCCGGCACGTCGGCGACGACCGTGCACCCGTCGATGATCGAGCACGACGGCACCTGGTACATCACGTACCACACCAAGGACGCCGTGGGCGGCGGTCACTTCCGCCGGTCGGTCGCGATCGACCAGGTGCAGTGGGACGGCACGACGATCCTGCCCGTGCAGCAGACGCGCCGTGACGACCCGGCGTACCGCCTCACGACGAACGTCGCGCTGGGCGCCCAGGTGTCCGCGTCCTTCACCGAGCAGCCCCCGATGCGCACCACCGCTGTCAACGACGGCTTCCGCGCGACCACCGCGCTGCTGCCGCCCGACCAGTGGGGGAACTACCGCGGCACGACGAGCTCGAACGAGACGGACTGGCTGTCCTACCAGTGGCAGGCGCCCGTGCGCGTCGACTCCGTCGGCATCCAGTTCCACCAGGACTCCAACTGGATCCGCCCGCCCGCGTCCTGGAAGCTCGAGTACCTCGACGCCGCGGGCGACTGGCAGCCCGTGCCTGGCGCCACCTACCCGACGACGGTCAACACCTGGCTCACGGTCGACTTCGACGCGATCACGACGACCGCGCTGCGGGCGACCTTCGCGGGCCGCGCGAGCGGTGCGTACTTCAACTCCGTCGCGGTCTCCGAGTGGGAGGTCTACGCGGTCCAGCCGACGGCGGTCGCGCCGATCTCGGTGAGCACCACGCCGGGCGTCGCCCCCGAGCTGCCCCCGGCGGCGCGGATCACGGTCGACGGCGAGGAGCTGTGGGCTCCGGTGAGCTGGCTCGCGGTCGACCCCGCCGACTACGCGACCGAGGGCACCTTCACGGTCCAGGGCCGAGCGCTGGGCTACGCCGACGCGCTGGTCGAGGCCACGGTCGTCGTCGACGAGGACGCCACGACGACCCCGCCGACCGACGACGAGGCGCCCACCGTCTCGATCTCGGTCTCGGGCACGTCCGGCAAGGACGGCTGGTACTCCTCGAACGTCACGGCGCGCGTGCGCGCCGAGGACGCCGTCGACTACCTCACGGACGTCTCGACGAAGGTCGGCGACGGCGCGTGGACCACGACGAGCGGCGTGCGCTACGCGGACGCCACCATCACCGCATCGGGCACGACGACGATCTCCGGCAAGGCCGAGGACTCGTCGGGCAACACCTCCGCCGAGGTGAGCCGCACGGTCAAGATCGACAAGGTCGCGCCCGTCGTGACCGCGACGCTCGACGCCGACGCGCGCACGGTCACCATCACCGCGACCGACGCGCTCTCGGGCGTCGACGCGATCGAGTACCGGTTCGACGGCGCCGGCGCGTGGCAGACCGCCACCGCGGGTACGCCGGTCGCGGCACCCGACGGCCTGCCGCACCAGCTGGTGCACCGCGTGCGCGACGTCGCGGGCAACACCGTCACCGGCACCACGACGATCCCGCTCGACGAGGACGCCGAGCTCACCGGCAACGTGGCGAAGTACGCCACGGCGTCGGCGTCGTTCACGGCGGGCTGGGAGAACGTCAACGGGCTCAACGACGGCACCAACGACCTGTTCGAGGACGCCGCGGCCAAGTACGGCTCGCAGTGGGGGACGTGGCCCCAGGTCGGCGAGCAGACCGCCCGCCTGACCTGGTCGTTCGACGTGAGCGTCGACTCGGTGGGCGTGTGGTGGTTCCGCGACAGCCCGGACACCGCGAACGCCGGCATGATCCCGCCCTCGTCCTGGGTGCTGCAGTACCTCGACGCCGACGGCACCACGTGGCGCGAGGTCACGCTCGACGAGGGTGCGACCTACGGCCGGACCGGCACGGGCTTCGACCGCGTCGACTTCGAGCCGGTCACCACCCGCGCGCTGCGGATCGTCGCGCAGTCCTGGGGGAGCGCCGAGGGCGGGGGCTCGACGGGCATCCGCGAGTGGCAGGTCGTCGCGGCCGCGGGTGAGGAGCCCGTGGGCGTCACGCCCACGGCGCCGACCTTCACCGAGGCGCTCGAGTGCGTCGCCGGCGTGCCCGAGGCCGCCACCGTCGTCGTCCCCGACGTCGAGGGCGTGGTCTACCGGGTGGACGGCGAGGTCGTCACCGGGTCGCTCGAGGTGCCGGCCGACGCGTCGGTCACCGTCACGGCCGAGGCGGCCGAGGGCTACGAGCTCGCGGACGGCGCGACGGCGCAGTGGACGCACACGTTCACCGCGCCCGACTGCCCGGTCGAGCTGGTCGAGGTCACGCCGGTGGCGCCCACCGCGGTCGCCGCGGTCTGCGTCGACGGCGCGCCCGCCGACGGGTCGGTCACGGTCCCCGAGGTCGAGGGCGTGCGCTACACCGTGGACGGCGAGGAGGTCACGGGTGACGTCCCGGCGACCGTCGGCACGACGGTCTCGGTCGTGGCGCGGCCGCTGCCCGGGTACGTCCTGGCCGGCGACGCGCAGGTGGTCACCTACGCGTTCGGCTTCCCGGCCCCCGACTGCACGCCCGCTCCCGAGCAGGTCGAGGTCGGCACGGTGACCGTGAGCGGGTCCGCCACGGTGGGCTCCCGCCTGACGGTCACGACGGACGGCTGGGGTCCCGACGACGTGCGGCTGGCCTACCAGTGGCAGGCCGACGGCGCGGCGATCGCCGGGGCGACCGGCTCGTCGTTCACCCTGACGCCCGCCCAGCTCGGTGCGACGGTCACGGTGCGCGTCACCGGGTACGGCGACGGGCTCGTCGGCGCCTCGGCGCTGTCCGCCCCGGTCGGTCCGGTCGCGAAGGGCACGTTCACCACGACGCAGCCCCGGATCGCCGGGTCGGCGAAGGTCGGCGCGACCGTCCGGGTCGTCGTCGGCTCGTGGACGCCCGCACCCACCTCGCGGACGTACCAGTGGTTCGCCAACGGTGCCAAGGTCTGGGGTGCCACGGGCACGACGCTCACGGTCGCCCCGGCGCTCGCGGGCAAGAAGCTCACGGTGCGCGTGACCGGCTCCCGCGACGGCTTCGTCACGGCCTCGGCGACCTCGGCCCCCGTGACGGTCGCCAAGGCGACGTTCACGGCACCGAAGCCCCGGATCAGCGGGACCGCGAAGGTCGGGGCGACGCTCACGGTGGCCCTGGGCTCCTGGAGCCCCGCGCCGTCGAAGGTCACCTACCGCTGGTTCGTCGGCGGCAAGCAGGTCGCGACCACCGCGAAGCTGCGGCTGACCACCGCCATGGCGGGCAAGGCGGTGACCGTCAAGGTCACCGGCACCCGCTCGGGCTACACCACCGCGACCGTCACCTCCTCGGCGGTCATGGTCAAGCGGTAGCCCGACGAGGACGGCCGGCGCGCGGAGGTGAGGGTCCGCGCGCCGGCCCCCGCACCCGCGCGCCGAGATCGTCACCCCCGCCCGAGAGCGCGGGCCTGAGCCGCGTTCTCGCACGGGGCTGACGACCTCGGCAAACGACAGCCCCGCGTCACCCCCCCACCCGGCCCGCCCCCGGGGCGCGCCGGCCCGACTCCACTGCGCCAGCTCCTCCTAGGCACTCGCGCCGAGGTCGTCAGCCCTGCTCGAGCGCGCGGGGCTGAGCCGCGTTCTCGCGCGGGAGTGACGAGTTCGGCGGGGGTGGTGGCGGGGTGAGGGGTGAGTGGGGGTCAGCTGGCGGTGCTGCTGCGGAGGGCGAGGCGGGTGGGGATGGTCTCCACGCCGTGGGCGGGGGTGCCCTCCATCGCCTCGAACAGGCGGGCGGCGGCGCGGCGGCCGAGCTCCTCGAGGTTCATGTCGACGCTCGTGAGCGGGGGCCGGGCGTTGCTGGCCAGGATCTCCCAGTTGTCGTGACCCATGACGGCGACGTCCTGGGGCACCTCGCGGCCGGACTCGCGCAGCGCGTCGAGGCAGCCGCGCGCGATCTGGTCGGACCCGCACAGGACGGCGTCGACGTCGGGGTGCTTGGCGAGGAGCCCGCGGGTGGCACCGCGGCCCCACTCCTCGGTCCACGCGCCGAAGAGCGCCTGGCCGCCCACGAGCTCGAGGCCCGCCGCGTCGAGCGCCTGGCGCGCGCCGGTGACGCGGTCCTTGGCGGCGCCGTAGCTCGAGTCGCCGGAGATGATCGCGACGCGGGTGCGACCGCACGCGAGCAGGTGCTCGACCGCGATCCGGCCGCCACCGACGTTGTCGGTGACGAGCGAGCAGTCCTGCGGGTCGTCGGACGGCGCGTACGCGTACACCACCGGCACGGGCAGCGTGCCCAGCGACGGCCGCGGGTCCGGCCGCGCGCCCACGATGATCAGCCCGTCGACGCGGCGGCCCAGGAGGGCCTGGATGTGGTGCTGCTCGCGGATCGAGTCGCCCCGCGCGTCGCACAGCAGGATCGAGACCTTGCCGGAGCCGAACGCGTCCTCGGCGCCCATGAGCGTCGGGATGGAGAACCGGCCCTCGAGGTCGTGGGTGACCAGACCGACCGTGCCGGAGCGCCCGGACAGCAGGCTGCGGGCGAGGCCGTTGGGGGAGAACGAGAGCTGCTCGGCGGCGGCCAGGACCTTGGCGCGCGTCTCCGCGCGCACCTGGGCGCGGCCGTTCAGGGCCTTGGACGCGGTCGCGATCGACACGCCGGCGAGGCGTGCCACGTCGGACAGCGTCGTCGTCCTGCGCCCCTGAAAGCCTTCGTCCCCGGCTTTCGACGATCGGGCGGCGCGGTCCCCCTCGACATGCTCGCTCATGGCCCGATCGTAGCCACATCCCGCGCGGAAGTGGGCCGAAACCCGTGATTGACGTCACGGCGTGGCCTCCGCTACTGTCCCAGAAAACCATTTCGTTGGTTTCGAACCACGCGTGGTGCAACCTCGCAGGACCCGGCTGCCGCAGCGGAGGGCCGGACAGCAGCTTCAACGTCGAATTGCTGAGGAGAGCAACATGAGGAAGGTCCACCCTCGCGGGCGTACGCGCCTGGTGGCGGGTCTGGCCGTGGCGGGCATCGCGCTCGCCGGTCTGACGGCATGCAGCGGTGACGACGAGGGCCCGAGCGACACCTCGTCGAACGGCGGCGCCTCGAGCGCCGAGGGTGTCGACGACGGCACCGAGCTGACCATGTGGACGCGCGCGCCGCTCGAGGCGCAGGCCACGCGCCTCGTCGAGGCGTACAACGCGAGCCACGACAACCAGGTCAAGCTCGAGATCGTCCCGAACGACGACATGGAGTCCAAGGTCGGCGGCGCGGCCGCCAACGAGGAGCTCCCCGACCTGCTCGCCGGCGACGTCGTCCGGGTGCCCTACTGGGTCGACAACGGCCTGTTCGCGGACATCACGGACCAAATCGACAGCCTGCCGTTCAAGGACGACATCTCGGGCGGGCACATCGACGCGGGCACGGTCGACGGCGCGATGCACACGCTGCCCTTCGTCCAGGACATCTCCGTGATGGTCTGGAACAAGGAGCTCTACAAGGAGGCGGGCCTCGACCCGGAGGCCGGACCCACGACGTTGGCCGAGTTCCAGGAGCAGGCCCAGGCCGTCGCCGACCTCAAGAAGGACGGCGTGTCCGGCACCTACTACGGCGGCAACTGCGGTGGCTGCCTGGTCTTCACCTGGTTCCCGACCATCTGGGCGTCGGGCGAGGAGGTCGTCTCCGAGGACGGCACGCAGTCGCTGCTCAACAGCGACGCCGCCAAGGCGGTGTACGAGACGTACGCAGGCCTCAACGAGTCGGGCGCCGTGGGCGCCGGCTCGAAGGAGGAGACCGGCGCGACCTGGGTGGCTCCCTTCCAGGGCGGCAACATCGGCGTGATGCCGTACCCGCAGACCGTGGTCCAGGCCGCGATCGACGCCGGCATCGACGTCGGCGTCGGCCCGATCCCCGGTGTCGACGGGGGGAACTCCACGTTCCTCGGCGGCGACGCGATGGGCATCTCCAAGGACTCGGACCACGTCGACCAGGCGTGGAACTTCCTGGCCTGGATGCTGTCCGACGACACGCAGCTGGACGTCGTCGCCAAGGCCGGTGACGTGGTCTCCCGCAACTCGCTGCTCGACAACGAGTACACCAAGGACGACCCGGCGGCGATGGTGGCCGCCGAGGCCATCCCGAACGGGCGCACCCCGGTGGCCCCGTACTTCGCCGAGGCGTTCAACGCCTCGGGCAGCCCGTGGGTGACCCTCGTGCGCAACGCGACGTTCGAGCGGACCGACACGGTCGACGCGGACAACGACGCGATCACGGCGATCCTCTCGCAGTGACGGACCGCGGGCGGCGGCAGAGGTGAGCCCTGCCGCCGCCCGCTCCACCCGCCGCGTCCGAATCCCTCCTTGCTCGGAGCAGCACCATGACCCTCACGCAGAACCCGCCGACGGCGGCAGGCACGCCCCGCGTGACCTCCCGCCGGTCGGCCCGGACCCGGCGCAGCCTGCGCGCCTGGGCCTACGCGAGCCCCACCGCGGCGCTCGTCCTCGTCTTCTTCGTCGTCCCCGTCGTCCTCGTGTTCTTCATGTCGGGGTCGGACTGGCCGCTGCTGGCCGGCAACAAGGGGTTCAACTTCCCCGACAACTACACGGACGTCGTCGACCAGCGCATGTTCTGGCCCGCGATCTGGTTCACGCTGAAGTACACCGTGATCGCGACCGTCCTGCTGATCGCGCTCGGCCTGGGCCTGGCGTTCCTGGTGCAGGAGGCGAGCCGCTGGCGGGCGTTCCTGCGCACGACCTTCCTGCTGCCGACCGCGCTCGGCCTGGCCTCGGCGTCGCTGCTGTTCTACGCGCTGTACTCCCCGCAGGTCGGCCCGATCGCGCCGCTGCTGGAGAAGCTCGGGCTCACCGAGGGCGTCGTCTCGCCGCTCGGCACGCCGTCCGGCGCGCTGTGGTCGACCGTCATCCTCATCGTCTGGCGGTTCGCCGGCTTCTACATGCTGCTGCTGCTCGTCGGGCTGCAGTCCATCCCCGGCGAGGTGTACGAGGCCGCGCGGATCGACGGCGCCTCGCGCTGGCAGATCTTCCGCGGGATCACCATCCCGCTGCTGCGCCCGTCCCTCGCGCTGTCGACGATCATGTGCGTCACGGGCTCGCTGCTGGCGTTCGACCAGTTCTACATCCTGACCAAGGGCGGGCCGGACGGGTCGACGATGACCGTCGTCCAGCTGGTCTACAGCCTCGCCTTCGAGTCCAAGCGCGACCTCGGCATGGCCGCCGCGCTCTCGGTGATCGTGCTGCTCGCCCTCGTCGTCATCAACGTCGTCCAGCTGCGCGCGCTGCGCGGCTCCGACGACGACGTGAAGAAGAAGGGGGCAGCGGCATGACCCGGTTCACCCAGGGCCTGACCCGCACACCGTTCTACGTGCTGACCGGCGGACTGGCGGTCATCTTCCTCTACCCGATCATCTGGACCGCGATCAGCTCGGTCTCCCCGCAGCCGGGCTCGGCGCAGGTGAACGGCTTCGGGTTCGGCAACTACGAGACGGTCCTGAACTACCAGGCCGGGCTGTGGACGTACCTCGGGAACTCGCTGGTGATCAGCGCGACCGCGGTCATCGCCACGCTCGTCGCGTCCACGCTGGGCGGCTACGCGTTCGCCCGGTTCACGTTCCCCGGCAAGAACGCGCTGTTCCTGCTGACGCTCGCGATCCTCATGGTCCCGTACGCGACCCTGCTGATCCCGCTGATGACCTGGCTCAAGACGATCGGGCTGAACAACACGCTCGTCGGCGTCGGCCTGGTGCTCGCGGTGTTCCAGCTCCCGTTCGCGACGTTCATGATGCGGATCTCCTTCGAGGCCGTGCCCAAGGAGATGGAGGAGGCCGCGCTGGTCGACGGCTGCGGCTCGTTCGGTGCGCTGCGCCGCGTGCTGCTGCACGCCGTGAAGCCCGGCCTCATCACCGTCGGCCTGTTCGCCTTCCTGGCGGCCTGGAACGACTTCATGGTCCCGCTGTTCCTGGTCGGCGGCGACAACGCGCCCCTCCCGCTGGCGATGGTGAACATGCGCCAGCAGGTCATGGGCGTCATCGACTACGGCGCCACCCAGGCCGGCGTGGTGATCCTCACCGTGCCGTGCGTCCTGCTGTTCCTGGTGCTCCAGCGCCACTACGTCAACGGATTCATGTCCGGGGCACTGAAGGGATGATCTCGATGCTGAGCAACGACACCCGCGGCGTCGTGGCGCCCGCGCTGCCCGGCGCCGGCCGCCTCCGCCCGCTCGGGATCGACGAGGTGACGATCACCGACGGCTTCTGGGCGCAGCGGCAGCGCGTCAACGCCACCGCGACGATCGACCACTGCGACGCCTGGGAGCAGCGCGTCGGCTGGATCGACAACTTCGCCGCCGCCGCCGAGGGCACGGTGGCCCGCACCCGGACCGGCCGCGAGTTCTCCGACTCCGACGTCTACAAGCTCGTCGAGGCGATGGCCTGGGAGGTGGCGCGCACGGGTGACCCGCGGCTCGACGCCCGGGTCGAGGAGCTCGCGCAGATGTTCGAGCGCGTCCAGGAGCCGGACGGGTACCTCTCGACGAGGTACGGCCGGCCCGGTCAGGAGCCGCGCTACAGCGACCTGGCGTGGGGGCACGAGCTGTACTGCTACGGGCACCTGATCCAGGCCGCGGTGGCCCGGCTCCGCAGCGGCAGGCAGGACACGCTGGTGCGGGTCGCGCTGCGCGCCGCGGACCACGTGTGCGAGGCGTTCGGCCCCGACGGCATCGCGTCGGTCTGCGGCCACCCGGAGATCGAGGTCGCGCTCGTCGAGCTGTACCGCGCGACCGGCGAGCGCCGCTACCTGGACCAGGCGCGCCTGTTCGTCGAGCGCCGCGGCACCGGGACGCTCCCGGACATCGAGTTCGGCCGCGCGTACTACCAGGACGACGTCCCGGTCCGCGACGCGGACGTGCTCCGCGGCCACGCGGTGCGCGCGCTGTACCTGACGGCCGGCGTCGTCGACCTCGCGGTCGAGACCGGCGACGACGACCTGCTCGAGGTCGCCCGGCGGCAGTACGCCCGCACGCTCGCGCGGCGCACGTACCTCACGGGCGGGATGGGCTCGCACCACCAGGACGAGGCGTACGGCGACGACTTCGAGCTGCCGCCGGACCGTTCCTACTGCGAGACCTGCGCGGGCGTCGCATCGGTCATGGTCGCCTGGCGCCTGTCCCTCGCGACCGGCGACCTGGCGTGGGGCGACGTGGTCGAGCGCACGCTGTACAACGTGGTGGCGACCTCGCCGGCGGCCGACGGGCGCTCGTTCTTCTACACCAACCCGCTGCACAAGCGCGTCCCGGGGCAGGAGGCGGACGCCGACCAGGTCAGCCCGCGTGCGCTGTCCCGGCTGCGCGCCCCGTGGTTCGAGGTCTCCTGCTGCCCGACGAACGTCGCGCGCACGTTCGCCTCGCTCGCGGGGTACGTCGCGTCGGCCGACGAGCAGGGCGTGCAGCTCCACCAGCTGGTCCCGTGCACCGTCACGACGCGCGTGGCCGGCGGCGACGTCCGCCTCGAGGTGGCGACGCGCTACCCCGAGGACGGCGACGTCGTCGTGCGCGTGCTCGAGGCACCGGACGGGCCGTGGGAGCTGAGCCTGCGCGTCCCCGCGTGGGCGCGGGGCGCCGCGACGCTCGACGGCGTGCCGGTCGACGGCGGCGTGGCCCGGGTGGCCGGTCTCCGCGCGGGCAGCACCGTGCGGCTGGCGCTCCCGGTGACCGTCCGCGTGACCCTGCCCGACGAGCGCGTCGACGCCGTGCGCGGCAGCGTGGCCTTCGAGCGGGGACCCGTGGTGCTGTGCCTCGAGTCGAGCGACCTCCCGGACGGGCTGCAGGTCGACGACGTCGAGCTGGTCCCGGGCTCCCCGGTGCAGGATCGCGGGCCGGGCGCGCGGGTCCGGCTCCGGCGGGTCGAGCACGACGAGCGCGCCTGGCCGTACGCGGCGTCGGCGGCGGGTGCCGCCGCCGTGCCCGGGTCCGACGAACGCGCGCTGGCGTCCCGCGGCGCGGACGTCGAGGCCGACCTGGTGCCGTACAACACCTGGGCGAACCGCGGCCCGAGCACGATGCGGATCTGGGTCCCGGCGGGCTGACCAGCATGGATGTCGGCCCGGTCTCGGATAATGTCGGTCCGGCACCCCTCCGGCGCGCGCCGGCATCGCAGGCGCGCGCCGGAACCGGGACCGGGCATCGGTCGACGAAGGATCGTCCGTCGGCGGTCCGGGGCGAGAGCGTGGTGTACGGGACCGCGTGTGAGCGCTAACATTCATCCAGGTGCCCGAACGGGCAGCAGGGACGGTACGTGCGAAGGGGCGCGATGACCGAGAACGTGACGCCAATGGGCGTCGAGAGCACGGCCGCGCACACCGAGGCGGCCGGGACCACCGTGGGGAGCGACTCCGTGCGCGAGGACATCCTGGCGGGCCGCACCTCGTTGGGCATCGAGCTGGGGTCCACCCGGATCAAGGCGTGCCTCGTCGGACCCGACGCCGCTCCGATCGCGAGCGGGAGCCACGACTGGGAGAACCAGTTCGTCGACCGCACGTGGACGTACTCGCTGGAGTCGGTCTGGGCGGGCCTGCAGGCCAGCTACGCGGCGCTGGTCGCGGACGTGGAGCAGCGCTACGGCGTGGTCCCCACGACGTTCCAGGCGCTCGGCGTCTCCGCGATGATGCACGGCTACCTGGCCTTCGACGCGGCGGGCGAGCTGCTGGTGCCGTTCCGCACCTGGCGGAACACGACGACCGGTCCGGCGGCCGCCGAGCTCAGCGCGCTGTTCGGCCACAACATCCCGCTGCGCTGGTCGATCGCGCACCTGCACCAGGCGATCCTCGACGACGAGCCGCACGTCGGCGACGTCGCGTTCCTCACCACGCTCGCGGGGTACGTGCACTGGCGCCTCACGGGGCGCACCGTGCTCGGCGTCGGCGACGCGTCGGGCGTGTTCCCGATCGACGTCGAGACCGGCGGGTACGACGAGCGGATGCTCGCGCAGTTCGACGAGCTCGTCGCGCCGCGCCGCCCGGGGACGCGCCTCGCGGACCTGCTGCCGCAGGTCCTGCCCGCGGGGCAGGAGGCCGGTCGGCTGACGCCGGAGGGCGCCGCGCTGCTCGATCCGACCGGCACCCTGACGCCGGGCGTGCCGCTGTGCCCGCCCGAGGGCGACGCGGGCACGGGCATGGTCGCCACCAACTCGGTGGCACCGCGCACGGCCAACGTGAGCGTGGGCACGAGCATCTTCGCGATGGTCGTGCTCGAGAAGCCGCTGGACCGCGTCCACGACGAGCTGGACCTCGTCACCACACCCTCGGGCGACCTCGTCGCGATGGTGCACTGCAACAACGGCGCGAGCGAGCTCGCCGCGTGGGCCGAGCTCTTCGGCCAGTTCGCGACCGCGCTCGGCGCGCCCGCGGAGCCGGACGCGGTGTTCGGCGCGCTGCTGCGGGAGGCGCTCGCGGGCGAGGCCGACGGTGGCGGGCTGCTGGCCTACAACTACCTGTCCGGCGAGCCGATCACGGGGCTCGCGGAGGGCCGCCCGCTCTTCGTCCGCACCCCCGACAGCCGGCTCACGCTCGCGAACTTCATGCGCACGCAGGTGTACGGCGCCTTCGGCACGCTGAGCATCGGGATGCGGGTGCTCGCGGAGGAGGGCGTCGGGCTCGACGCCATGTACGCGCACGGCGGCCTGTTCCGGACCGCGGGCGTCGCCCAGCGGCTGCTCGCCGCCGCGGTCGACGCGCCGGTCGCGGTCGGCAGCGCAGCGGGCGAGGGCGGCGCCTGGGGCATCGCCGTGCTCGCCGGGTACCTGGCGCACGCGGCGGACCAGGACCTCGGCACGTTCCTGTCCCAGCAGGTGTTCGCCGACGCCGAGATCAGCGTCGTCGCACCGGACCCCGACGACGTCGCGGGCTTCGCGGCCTTCCTCGAGCGCTACACCGCCGGCCTGCGCGTCGAGCAGGCCGCGGCCGGCGCGATCTGAGGCGCGCGATGTCCCGCGAGCACCGCCGGCACGGGTCCGACGACCCGGCCCGGCACCACGAGCAGCCCCACGAGCAGCCCCACGACCGGTTCCACGAGCAGTCCGACGTCCAGCACAGCGTCCAGGAGCGACACCGATGACCCACCCGTCCCTGTCCGGCTACCCGAGCAGCGTGCTCGACGAGGTCGCCCGCACCCGCGAGGTCGTCGCGCGCCTGCACGCCGAGCTGCCCCGGTGGGGGCTCGTCGTGTGGACCGCCGGCAACGTCTCCCAGCGCGTGCTCGTCGACCCGGCCGCCGGTCCCGGTCCGGACGACCTGCTCGTCATCAAGCCGTCGGGCGTCACCTACGACGAGCTGACGGCCGAGGCGATGGTCGTGTGCGACCTGGAGGGTCGGCTCGTCGACGGCGACCGCGCCCCCTCGTCGGACACCGCCGCGCACGCGTACGTCTACACGAACATGCCCGAGGTCGGGGGAGTGGTGCACACCCACTCGACGTACGCGACGGCGTGGGCGGCGCGGGCCGAGCCCGTCCCGTGCGTGCTGACGATGATGGCCGACGAGTTCGGCGGGGACATCCCGATCGGCCCGTTCGCGCTGATCGGCGACGACTCGATCGGCCGGGGCATCGTCGAGACCCTGCGCGACTCGCGCAGCCCGGCGGTCCTCATGCGCAACCACGGCCCGTTCACGATCGGCAAGGACGCGAAGGCCGCGGTCAAGGCGGCCGTCATGGTCGAGGAGGTCGCGCGGACCGTCCACATCTCTCGCCAGCTCGGCGAGCCGCTGCCCATCGAGCAGCACCACGTCGACTCGCTCTACGCGAGGTACCAGAACGTCTACGGCCAGGGCGCCGCCGCCCCGGTCACCAAGGAGGAGCACGCGTGAGCAAGCCGTACGCCGACCGTGAGGTCTGGTTCTTCACCGGGAGCCAGGACCTGTACGGCGAGGAGACCCTCCGTCAGGTGGCCGAGCAGTCGCAGGAGGTCGCACGCGCGCTCGACGCGAGCGGCGACGTCCCCGCGACGGTCGTGTGGAAGCCCGTCCTCAAGGACTCGGACTCCATCCGTCGCGCGATGCTGGACGCCAACTCGGACGACCGTGTGCTGGGCGTCATCACCTGGATGCACACGTTCAGCCCGGCCAAGATGTGGATCCACGGGCTGTCCGTGCTCGACAAGCCGCTGCTGCACCTGCACACGCAGGCGAACGTCGAGCTGCCGTGGGACACCATCGACTTCGACTTCATGAACCTCAACCAGGCCGCGCACGGCGACCGCGAGTACGCGTACATCGCGGCGCGCATGGGCATCGCGCGGACCACGGTCTCGGGGCATGTGAGCAACCCCGCCGTCGCCCGCCGCGTCGGCACCTGGGTCCGCGCCGCCGCCGGCCGCGCCGCGACGCAGCAGCTGCGCCTCGCGCGGTTCGGCGACAACATGCGCAACGTCGCGGTCACCGAGGGCGACAAGACCGAGGCCGAGGTCCGGTTCGGCGTCTCGGTCAACACCTGGGGCGTGAACGACCTGGTCGCCGCGGTGGCCGACGTCGCGGACTCCGACGTCGACGTGCTGGTCAAGGAGTACGAGTCGCTGTACGACGTCGTCGCGGAGCTGCGCGCGGGCGGCGAGCGGCACGAGTCGCTGCGCTACGCCGCGCGGCAGGAGCTGGCGCTCGAGGGCCTGCTGTCGTCGCTGGGCGCGAAGGCGTTCACGACGAACTTCGAGGACCTGGGCGAGCTGCGCCAGCTGCCGGGCATCGCGGTGCAGCGCCTGATGTCCAAGGGCTACGGCTTCGGCGCCGAGGGCGACTGGAAGACCGCCGTGCTCGTCCGCGCCGCCAAGGTCATGGGCGAGGGCCTGCCCGGTGGCGCGTCGCTCATGGAGGACTACACCTACGACCTGACGCCGGGCGACGAGCTCATCCTCGGGGCGCACATGCTCGAGATCTGCCCGTCGCTGACCACCTCGACCCCGCGCGTCGAGATCCACCCCCTGGGCATCGGCGGCAAGGAGGACCCGGTGCGCATGGTCTTCGACGCCGACCCGGGCGAGGGCGTCGTCGTGTCCCTGGCGGACATGCGCGAGCGGTTCCGGCTCACCGCGAACGTCGTGGACGTCGTCCCGCCGCGGGCCGACCTGCCGCACCTGCCCGTCGCGCGTGCCGTGTGGAAGCCGCGCCCGGACTTCGCGACGAGCACGGAGGCCTGGCTCACCGCCGGCGGTGCGCACCACACGGTGCTGTCGACCGCGGTCGGCGTCGACGCGTTCGAGATCTTCGCCGACCTCTCCGCGGCGGAGCTGCTCGTGATCGACGAGGACACCACGCGCCGCGGGTTCCGCAACCAGGTGCGCTGGAACCAGGCGTACCACCGTCTGGCCCAGGGCCTCTGACTCCCTCCCGCACCCGAGGCCCCGGCCGCGCACCCGCGCGACCGGGGCCTCGCTGCACCCCGCGGCGACGCGTGCGCGCCATGAGGCACCGCGCCCCGCTCCGGCCGTCGCGCCGGACGAGGAGGGGCGGGCGGCCGTCGTGGGCTGAGGGCGCCGGGGCAGCGCGGGCGGCTGGATGGGCCGTGCGCTCGTCGTCACCCGTGAGGGGGATTGGGTCACAAGTCCGTAACAGAACGGGAACGGGCTAGGCCCAGGGGTGTGTGAGCGCTAACATCGTCAAGTGAACGCTCACATCGGGCGCGGCCACGCGGTTGTGGCCGGCCGATGACGGCACACAGACGTGCCCCTGCACGACTGGTCTCTCGAGGAGGAGAAGGCATGTTCAGCAAGAAGATGCGTACGCGCGGCCTGGCCGCTTCCGTGGCTGTCCTGGCGCTCGGTCTCGCGGCGTGCAGCAGCGGCGGCGACGGTGACGACAACAGCACCGACGGCGGCGACAGCGGCTCCGAGAACATCAAGGTCGGTTTCTCGCAGCTCGGTGCCGAGTCGGGCTGGCGCACGGCGAACACGGAGTCGGTCAAGGCGAGCCTCACCGCCGAGAACGGCATCGACCTGACGTTCGTGGACGCGCAGCAGAAGCAGGAGAACCAGATCAAGGCGCTGCGCGACTTCATCGACCAGGGCGTCGACGTCATCGCGTTCTCCCCGGTCGTCGAGACCGGCTGGGACGAGGTCCTCCAGGAGATCAAGGACGCCGAGATCCCCGTCGTGCTCGTGGACCGCACGGTCGACACCACGGTCGAGGACCCCTACGTCACGTGGATCGGTGCCGACTTCAAGCAGGAGGGCACCACCGCCGGCGAGTGGGTCAAGGAGAACGCGCCCGACGCCAAGATCTTCGAGCTCCAGGGCACGCTCGGCTCCGGTGCGCAGGTGGACCGCGAGGAGGGCTTCGACGCCGTCGTCGGCGCGGAGAACATCGTCGGCAAGGCGTCCGGCAACTTCACGCGCGCCGAGGGCAAGGCCGCCATGGAGGCCGCGCTGCAGGCGTACCCCGACATGACGCTCGTCTTCGCGCACAACGACGACATGGGCCTGGGCGCCATCGAGGCCATCGAGGCCGCGGGCAAGGTTCCCGGCAAGGACATCCAGATCGTCACGGTCGACGGCGTGCGCGACGGCCTGCAGGCGCTCAAGGACGGCAAGTTCAACTACGTCGTCGAGTGCAACCCGGTCTTCGGCGACCAGATCCTCGACGCCATCAAGAAGGTCGACGCGGGCGAGGACGTCCCGAAGGAGACCATCGTCGTGGACCAGGCGTTCGACCAGACCATCACGCAGGAGACGATCGACGGCCGCAAGTACTGAGCCGCTCGGCACGCGCACCACGTGACCGGCTGACGCCGGCGACGTGACAGTGACACCCTGACAGCCGTGCGGCGGGTAGACCGCCCGCCGCACGGCTGTCGCTGCGACGAAGCAGTTCCTCCCCCAGGACGGATGACCCACGATGTCCCTCACATCCGACTCCGCCCCCGTCGTGCAGATGCGTGGGATCACCATCGAGTTCCCCGGAGTGCGGGCCCTCGACGGCGTCGATCTCACGCTGCGGCCCGGCGAGGTGCACGCCCTCATGGGCGAGAACGGCGCCGGCAAGTCGACCATGATCAAGGCGCTCACGGGCGTCTACCAGATCGACGCGGGCGAGATCCGCGTCGCCGGTGAGCCCCACCGGTTCCACTCCACCGCGCAGGCCCAGGACGCGGGCATCAGCACCGTGTACCAAGAGGTCAACCTCTGCGCGAACCTCTCCGTCGCCGAGAACGTGATGCTCGGCCACGAGGTGCGGTTCGGCCCGTTCATCAACTGGCCGGCGACCCGGCGCAAGGCCAAGGAGTTTCTGGCGCGCCTCAACCTCGACATCGACCCGGCCTCCGAGCTGGCCTCGCACTCGATCGCCGTCCAGCAGCTGTGCTCGATCGCACGCGCCATGGTCGTCGAGGCGAAGGTCCTCATCCTCGACGAGCCCACCTCGAGCCTCGACAAGGCGGAGGTCGCCGAGCTGTTCGCGGTGGTCCGCCAGCTGCGGGACAGCGGGGTCGCGATCCTGTTCGTCTCGCACTTCCTGGAGCAGATCTACGAGATCAGCGACCGCATGACGATCCTGCGCAACGGGCGGTTCGTCGGCGAGTACCTGACCGCGGAGCTGCCGCGCCTCGAGCTGATCTCGAAGATGCTCGGCCGGGCGAGCGACGAGCTCGCCGCGATCGAGGCCGGCGCGCAGCGCGTCGCGCAGGAGGAGGAGCGCGGCGAGCCGCTGCTCACCGCCGTCAAGCTCGGCCGGCACGGCTCCATCGAGCCCGTCGACCTCGAGGTGTACCGGGGCGAGATCGTCGGCTTCGCCGGCCTGCTCGGCTCCGGCCGCACCGAGCTCGCGCGCCTCCTGTACGGCGCCGACAAGGCCGACGAGGGCGAGCTCACGCTGTTCGGCGAGGAGGTCAGGTCGGCCGCGCCGCTGTCCTCCCTGCGCAACGGACTCGCGTACTCGACCGAGGACCGCAAGAAGGAAGGCATCATCGCCGACCTGACGGTCCGCGAGAACATCGCGCTGGCGATCCAGGCGAACCGCGGCATCTGGCGCCGGATCCCGGCCAAGGAGCTCGACGAGGTCGTCGACCACTACATGACGGCGCTGAACATCCAGCCGCCGAACCCGAACATGCTGATCCGGAACCTGTCCGGCGGCAACCAGCAGAAGGCCCTGCTCGCGCGCTGGCTCGCGACCTCTCCCAAGCTGATCATCCTCGACGAGCCGACCCGCGGCATCGACATCGGTGCCAAGGCCGAGATCCAGCGCCTCGTCGTCGAGCTCGCGTCGCAGGGCATGGGCGTCGTGTTCATCTCCTCCGAGCTGGAGGAGGTGCTGCGCCTGTCGCACCGCCTCGTCGTCCTGCGCGACCGCGAGAAGGTCGGCGAGCTGACCAACGGCCCGAACGTGACGTCCTCGACGGTCCTGGAGACCATCGCGGCCAGCGAAGGTGATGCAGCATGACCGGCACCGTCCAGACCCCGTCCTTCGTGTCGCGGGTCGTCCACCACCACCTGTTCTGGCCCGTGGTCGCGCTCGTCGCGCTGTGGATCGCCTGCGGGGTCGTGAGCCCCGGCTTCCTCGACGTGAAGGTCGTCGACGGCCACCTGTTCGGCCAGCTCGTCGACATCACGCGCAACAGCGTGACGTTCCTGCTGCTGGCGCTCGGCATGTGCCTCGTCATCGCCACCGGCGGCATCGACCTGTCGGTCGGCGCGGTCATGGCGATCTCGCTGGCGGTCGCGCTGACCTACATCGACAACTCCGGCAACGGCGAGAGCGCGACGGTCGCACTGACGGCGGTCGCGATCGCGCTCGGCGTCGCGGCGGTGGTCGGGGCCTTCAACGGGTTCCTCATCGCGGGGCTCGGGATCCAACCGTTCATCGCGACCATGATCATCCTGGTCGCCGGCCGCGGCATCGCGCTCGCCTTCACGGGCGGCCAGATCACGACGACGCACTCGGCGCCGTTCAAGTCGATCGGCTCCGGGTTCGTCCTGGGGATTCCGACGCCCGTGGTGATCGGCGCCGTGGTGTTCGCGATCGTCGCGCTCCTGGTCCGCAAGACCGCGCTCGGCATGCTGCTCGAGTCCGTGGGCATCAACCGCACGGCGAGCCACATGGCGGGCGTCCGGTCGCGGAACATCACGTGGCTCGTCTACATCCTCTGCGGCACCCTGGCCGGCCTCGCGGGCCTGGTCTACGGGGCCCCGACGATGGCGGCCGACGCCAACAACATCGGCCAGCTCATGGAGCTCAACGCGATCATGGCGGTCGTCATCGGCGGCACCAAGCTCGACGGCGGCAAGTTCAGCCTCGCGGGCACGATCGTCGGTGCGCTCATCCTGACCACGCTCGACCGCGCGGTCATCATCTTCCACCTCCCGTCGGAGTCGAAGGACCTGTTCAAGGCGATCGTCGTGATCGCGATCTGCATCGCGGGCTCGGAGCGGCTGCGGGACTCGATCGGCCTGCGCCGTCGCCCCCGGCTCGACTCGTCCACCCCGGCGCCGAAGAAGACCGCGGAGGTGGCGGCATGACCGCGCAGACCGTGTCGGGGCACGCCCCGACGGACCACACGCCGCACGACGCGGACGACCCGCGCTGGAAGCAGGCCGGCCGGGCCGCCTGGGGCCGGCTGTCCGACCGCCGGTACCTGCCGACGTTCGGCACGCTCGCGACGCTGGCGATCCTGCTGGTCGTCGGTCAGCTGCGGTACAGCACGGACGACCGCAGCTTCATCAGCGCGCGGCTGTTCTCCAACCTGTTCATCGACAACTCGTACCTGCTGGTGCTGGCCATCGGGATGACCTTCGTCATCATCTCCGGCGGCATCGACCTGTCGGTCGGTGGCGTGGTCGCGCTCGTCGGCCTCGTCGTCGCGAAGCTCCTGCTCGCGGGGCTCCCGCTGCCGGTGGTCCTCGTGGTCGGCGTGCTCGTCGGGACCGCGATCGGGTCGCTGATCGGGGTGATGGTCCAGTACTTCAGGATCCAACCGTTCATCGCGTCGCTCGCGGGCCTGTTCCTGGCCCGCGGCCTGGCGAACATGCTCGGCACCACCTCGATCGGCATCAAGGACGAGGGCTTCGCCTCGCTCGCGTCGTGGAAGCTGAAGTTCGGTGAGCGACCGGACATCTGGTACATCAACCTCAGCATGATCGTCGCGTTCGTCGTCCTGCTGATCGCGGTCTACCTGCTGCACTACACCCGGTCCGGGCGCACGGTGTACGGGCTCGGCGCGGGCGACGGTGGGCAGGCGGCCGCGCTGATGGGTCTGCGTCCAGGTGCCACGAAGATGTGGGTCTACGTCATCTCCGGGACCTGCGCCGGCATCGGCGGCATCCTGTTCGCGCTCTACACGAAGTCGGGCTACAACCTGTCCGGCGTCGGCATGGAACTCGACGCCATCGCGTCCGTGGTGATCGGCGGCGCGCTGCTGACCGGCGGCGTCGGCTACGTGCTCGGCACGTTCGCGGGCGTCACGCTCTACGGGCTGATCCTGATCGTCTGCACCCGCGAGGGCCTCGACCCCTGGTGGAACCGCATCCTCATCGGCGCGATCCTGCTCGGGTTCGTGCTGCTGCAGCGCGTGCTCGTCGCGAAGCGCAGATGAGACCAGGGCCGTCGCCGATGACGGCCCGCACGCCCGCTCGTCGGGACAACTGAAGAAGGAAGAACCCTCCCGTCCGTCCGGACCCGGCTGCCACCGGGCGACCCGGCGGACGGGAGGGCCGACCTGCAGGACGCGACGTGGCCTCCGCGCAGGTCTGTGCTCACCACACCTTGGAGAGGTAGGAGCAGGATGATGATTCCACACGCCCATGCGCCCGGAAGGGCCGTCGTACCCCCGCGGAGAGCGGGTCGTCGACCCGCGGCACGCTGGGTCGCCGGACTTGCCGGACTTGCGGTGGTCGCGGGCGGCGCCGCCGTCGCCGCACCGGCCGGAGCGGCCGAGCCCCCGGCCCAGGACTGGACCGACACCTTCGACGGCACGACGCTCGACCCGCGCTGGGAGATCACCTCGGAGGTGCCGTCGGCGTGGTCGCTGACGTCGAACGAGGGCGCGCTGACGCTGACCTCGCAGACGGGTGACACGTACCAGACGGCCAACAGCGCCAAGAACGTCTTCATGGTGGACATCCCCGACGGTGACTTCACCGCGGTGACCACCGTGCACGCCCCGGTGTCGAAGGTGTACCAGGGCGCCGGTCTGATCGCGTGGTCGGACATGGACAACTACGTGCGCGCGGGCCTCACGTTCGTCGGCTCGCTGTCGCCCTCCGGGCGCGCGATCGAGACGGACGTGGAGAGCGGCGGCGCGTTCAGCGCGGTCGACTTCGAGGACCGCGTGGGCTCCGAGGAGGAGACGCTGCGCCTCCAGCGCACCGGCGACACCCTCACCACGAGCTACTGGGACGGGACCGACTGGGTCGTCGCGGCGACCACCACCCTCTCCTTCGACATCACGGCCGTCGGTCTCTACGCGCTCGCCGCGCAGGACGGCACCACGCACCAGGCGGTGTTCGACTCCTTCGGCGTGACGGCGTCCGAAGGCGCCGACCAGGTGCCGTCGGGTCCGTTCACGCTGCACGCGGACGGCGGTCCGCGCTACCTCGTCTCCGACGACGGCGCGCTGGCGCTGACGGACGCGCGCCCGACGAACGTGCTGGGGCTGGTCGCGACCGAGGGCGACGCGGGGGCGCTCACGCTGCGCACGCGTGACGGCGACCTGCCGGTCGTGGTCGACGGCGACCACCTCGCGGTCGGTGCGGCCGGCGACGACGCCGCGCCGCTGCGGCTGACCGACGCGGGCGGCGGCAAGCTCGTGCTGCGCCTGGCCGACGGCAGCGCCTACGTGGGCCTGGGCGACGGCGGCGTGCTGACCCTCGGCCCGCTCGACGACGCGGTCTACCTGACGGTCGAGTACCAGGCCGACGGGGAGGGCGTCCTGGCGATCGACGGCGACGCCACCGCGATCGACATCTCCGACGACCTCTACGGCATCTTCTACGAGGACATCAACTACGCGGCCGACGGCGGCCTCTACGCCGAGCTGGTCCGCAACCGCTCGTTCGAGTTCAACTCGTCGGACAACGCGTCGTTCACCGGCATGACCGCGTGGGAGACCGTGAACCGCGACGGGGCGACCGGGACCACGGCGAGCGTCGTGACCGACGGCAACCGCCTCAACGACACCAACCGCTACTACCTGCGGCTCGGCGCGACGGCTGGGGGCAGCGGCGTCCGCAACGCGTCCTACAACAACGGCGTCGCGGTCGAGGCCGGCGAGAAGTACGACTTCTCGGTGTGGGCGCGCACGACGACGGCGCAGACCCTGACGGTGCAGGTCGAGAACGCGGCCGGCACGACGGTCGTCGCCGGGGGCACGGTCGACGTCGACGGCTCCGACGCGTGGAAGAAGTACTCCGTCACCCTGACGGCGGACGCCACGACCGACGCCGGCCGCCTCGCGGTGCTCGCGGGTGCCACCAGCACCCTGCGGCTCGACATGGTCTCGCTCTTCCCGCAGGACACGTGGGTCGGCGCGGTGAACGGCAAGTCCGTGCTCCGCAAGGACCTCGCGGAGAAGATCGCGGCGCTCGACCCGTCGTTCGTCCGCTTCCCGGGCGGCTGCGTGACGAACGTCGGCACCTTCAAGTCGTACGCGGAGTCGGGCTACGTCGACCGCCGGCGCACGTACCAGTGGAAGGAGACCATCGGTCCGGTCGAGGAGCGTGCGACCAACTACAACTTCTGGGGCTACAACCAGTCCTACGGCATCGGGTACCTCGAGTACTTCGAGCTCGCCGAGGACCTGGGCGCCACGCCGCTGCCCGTGCTCTCCGTGGGCGCCAACGGCTGCGGCAGCACCGTGCCCGAGATGAAGGACCCGGCGCTGATCCAGCGCTGGGTCGACGACACGGTCGACCTGATCGAGTTCGCGAACGGCGACGTGGACACCGAGTGGGGCGCGGTCCGCGCCGAGCTCGGTCACCCGGAGCCGTTCCACCTGCGCTACATCGGCCTCGGCAACGAGGAGAACACCACGACGTTCGAGGCGAACTTCCCGAAGTTCAAGGCGGCCGTCGAGGCGGCGTACCCCGACGTCCAGATCATCTCGAACTCGGGGCCGGACGACACGGGCAGCCGGTTCGACACCCTGTGGAAGTTCAACCGCGAGCAGGACGTCGACCTGGTCGACGAGCACTACTACAACGACCCGGACTGGTTCCTGACGAACAACGACCGCTACGACTCGTACGACCGTGAGGGTCCGGCGGTGTTCCTCGGCGAGTACGCGTCGAAGGGCAACACGATGTGGAACGCGCTGGCCGAGGCGTCCTACATGACCGCCATCGAGCGCAACTCCGACGTCGTCAAGCTCGCGTCCTACGCGCCGCTGCTGGCGAACGAGAGCTACGTCCAGTGGTCGCCCGACGCGATCTGGTACGACAACGACGAGTCCTGGGGCTCGGTCAACTACTACGTGCAGAAGCTGTTCAGCACGAACAAGGGCGACCAGGTCGTGCCCAGCACGTACGAGGCGTCGGCGGAGGCGGTGCCGAACCTGTCCGGCGGCGTGTTCCTGTCGACGTGGTCCACCGCGGCCACCTACGACGACCTCGTCGTGACGGACAACGACACGGACGACGTGCTGTTCTCGGACGACTTCGACGACGCATCGCAGTGGACGCCGCAGGCCGGCACGTGGGCGGTCTCGGACGGCAAGTACCGCCAGTCGTCGACCTCGGTCACGGACGCGCGGACCGTCCCGACGGGCGCCTACGACGAGGACTGGGACGACTACACCCTCGAGCTGAAGGCCACCAAGACGGCGGGCTCCGAGGGCTTCCTGGTCGGCTTCGCGGCCACCGGGTCGAACAACTACTACTGGTGGAACGTCGGCGGCTGGAACAACACCCGCCAGGCGCTCCAGAAGGCGGCCGGCGGCTCGGCGAACGAGGTCGCGGCGGTCGAGAACAGCTCGGTCGTCACCGGCCAGGAGTACGACCTGAAGGTCGTGGTCGACGGGCGGCACATCGAGCTCTACCTCGACGGCGAGCTCCAGATGGAGTACGACGACGAGGTCCCGGCCGACGTGTACCAGGTCGTCACGCGCGACATCAGCACGGGCGACGTCGTCGTGAAGGTCGTGAACACGTCCGACACGGCGCAGCGCACGCGCATCCAGACCTCGGACGTCGAGGTCGCCGACGAGGCGACGGCCATCGAGATCGTCGGCCAGCCGGGGGACACCAACACGAAGGCGAACCCCGAGAAGCTGGTCCCGGTCGAGCGCACCATCAGCGGCGTCTCGCAGGACTTCGCGTACGACTTCCCGGCGTACTCGATCACCTTCCTGCGGCTGCACACGCCGGACACCGAGGACCCGACGATCGCCTCGATCGAGGCCGACGGGACGCCCGTCAAGGGCTACCTGGGTCAGCCGACGACCGTCACGGTGACGGCCGAGGACGACCGCGAGGTCGCGTCGGTCGAGGTGGCCGTCGACGGCGGCGCGTGGACGACCCACGCCGGTGGCACGGTCGACGTGACCGTGAGCGGCGACGGGTCGCACTCGGTGCAGGCACGGGCGGTCGACGCGGCGGGCAACGTGTCCGCGGTCGAGACGTTCGCGCTGACGATCGACGCCACGGCGCCGGTGTCCAACGCGACGGTCGACGCGGCAGCGCGCACGGTCACGCTGCGGGCGGCGGACTCCGGTGCGGGTGTGGCCCGCATCGAGTACCGCACCGCGTCCTCCGGCCCGTGGTCGGTGTACGGCTCCGCGGTCACGGTCGGCTCGGCCCAGACGACCGTCTGGTTCCGGGCGGTCGACGCCCTCGGCAACGTCGAGGTCGCCGGTTCGGTCGTCGTCCCGAAGAAGGGCGTGACCCTCGCGGCCACGACCACGACGGGGATCGCCCAGCCGTCGACCGTGCGGTACGGCGCGAAGCGGTCGGTCGCGGTCGCGGTGGCCGGTGTCGCCGGCTCGTCGGGCACGCCGACCGGCACGGTGCGCGTGCTCGACGGCTCGCGCCTGGTCGGCACGGGCACGCTGTCCGGCGGCCGGGCCACGGTCGCGGTGCGGACGGACCTCGCGGTCGGGACGCACCGGCTGACGGTCAGCTACGGCGGTGACGCGCGGTTCGCGGCGTCGTCGTCGACCGTCAAGCTCGTCGTGACCAAGACGTCGACGACGACGAAGGTCACGACGACCTCGCCGCGGGCGACGGCTCAGGGCGTGGCGACCGCCAAGGTCACCACGGCGACCGGCGTGCGCGCGACGGGCAAGGTCACCTTCGTCGTGACGAAGGGCGGCAAGGTCGTCGCGACGCGCACGGCGTGGCTCCGCTCGACCGGCACCGCCACGGCCACGCTGCCGCGGCTCCCGGCGGGCAGCTACACCGTCAAGGCCACCTACGCGGGCTCCGGCTCGGCCACGGCCTCGTCCGGCACGAAGACGCTCGTCGTCCGCCGGTGACGCCCCGGCGCGGGCCGCGGCACCTGCCGCGGCCCGCGTCCCCCGGGCGACGCCCGGACCCGAACTCATCTTCAGACCTAGGAGTGTGCGATGCGAGCACGACGACTGTGGGGAGCGGTGGCTGCGGCCTCCGTCGGCCTCACGACGGCGGTGGTGGCGACTCCCGCGAGCGCCGCGACCGGTGACGGCCTGGTGGGCTGGTGGAAGCTCGACGAGACGAGCGGCACCGTCGCCGCGGACTCGTCGGGGAACGGCAAGGACGGCACCGTGAGCGGCGCGGCGACGTGGAACGCCGGCGACGGCTTCACGTTCTCGGGCGGCGCGAGCGGGGCGGGCAACGCCGTCAGGCTGCCGGACGGGCTGCTCAGCGGCCTCGACACGGTGTCGGTGGACTTCGACGTCCTGATCGACCCGACCCTGGCGAACAACTACTTCATCTTCAGCCTCGGCAACAACAACGACACCGGCTACGTCTTCGTCACCGGCAAGGACTGGGAGCCGCGGTTCCGCGCCGCGATCACCAAGGCCAGCGGCGGTGCCGACGAGCAGAACACGATCCGCCAGGGCGCGCTCACCACGAACCTGTGGAAGCACGTGACGTACACGATCGTCGGCGGCACCACCGCCGCGCCCGGCTACTCGGTGCTGTACGAGGACGGCGTCGAGGTCGCCCGGAACTCGAACATCACGATCAAGCCCTCCGACATCGCGAACGGCGGGACGTTCAACTACCTGGGCCGCTCGCCGTGGGCGGGCGACAACTCGTTCAAGGGCCGGCTCCGCGACTTCCGGGTCTACGACCGTGAGCTCGACGCGGCCGAGCTCACGGAGCTCGCGAACGACGTCACCACCCCGGCCGTGACCAGCGCGGCGACCGCGCTGACGCTCGGGGACACCTCGGCGGTCACGGCGAACCTCACGCTGCCGGCCACGGCCACCGCGGACACCAAGGTGACCTGGGCCTCGTCGGACCCGTCCGTCGTGTCCGCGGCCGGCGTGGTGACGCGCCCGGCCGGCGGGAGCCCGGACGCGACCGCGACCCTCACGGCGACCGTCACGCGTGGCGCGGCGACCGCGACCCGTCAGTTCGAGGTCACCGTCGTGGCCCGTCCGGACTCCGAGGGCCTGCTGGCGGAGGACCTCGCGGCGATCGAGGTCCCCAACCTCGACGACGCGCGGGGCAACCTCACGCTGCCGGCCGAGGGTGAGAACGGCTCGTCGTTCACGTGGGCGTCCGACGACGAGTCCGTCGTCACCCCCGACGGCGTGGTGCACCGCCCCGCCCACGGCCAGCCCGCCGCGACCGTCGAGCTCACGGTGACGGGCACGCTCGACGACGCGACCGCGACCCGCACGCTCACGGCCACGGTCCCGGCGCTCCCCGAGGCGATCGACCCCGAGGCGTACGTGTTCGCGTACTTCGAGGGTGAGAGCACGGCGGACGGCGAGTCGATCTACCTCGGCGCGAGCGAGGGCGACGACCCGACGAAGTGGGACGACCTGAACGACGCCGACCCGGTGCTCACCTCGGCGTACGGCGAGAAGGGCCTGCGCGACCCGTTCGTCATCCGCTCGCCCGAGGGCGACAAGTTCTACCTGCTGGCCACGGACCTGAAGATCTACCCGGGCGGCAGCTTCGGCACCGCGCAGCAGACCGGCTCGACCTTCATCGAGGTCTGGGAGTCCACCGACCTGGTGCACTGGTCCGACCAGCGGCACGTCAAGGTCTCGTCGGACTACGCCGGCAACACCTGGGCGCCCGAGGCGTTCTACGACGAGGACCTGGGCGCGTACGTCGTGTACTGGGCCTCCAACCTGTACCCGACGACGACCACCGCGGGCCGTGACTACCGCACGACCTACAACCGGATGATGTACGCCACGACGCGCGACTTCGTGACGTTCAGCGAGCCGCAGCCGTGGATCGACGTCAAGCGCGGCACGGGCCTCGGCATGATCGACTCGACGGTCGTCAAGGACGGCGACACGTTCTACCGGTTCACCAAGGACGAGGCGTCCATGACGGTGCGCCAGGAGCGGTCGACCGACCTGCTCGCGACGGTGTCCGGCGCGCTGCCGACGACCTCCTCCCCGGCGACGGGCTGGCAGCTCGTCAAGGAGAAGATCGGCGTGGGCCAGCCGAACCCCTGGGGCGGCACGTTCACCAACGGCGAGGGCCCGACGGTGTTCCGGTCGAACGAGGACCCGAACACCTGGTACCTGTTCATCGACCAGCCGAGCTACCACGGCGGCCAGGGCTACATGGCGTTCCGGACCACCGACATCGCGTCGGGCGTGTGGACCGCCGTCGAGGGCGCGCAGCTCCCGTCGAGCCCGCGGCACGGCACGGTGCTGCCTGTCTCGCAGGCCGAGTACGAGGCGCTGCTCGCCGCGTACCAGCCGGACCTCCTGGTCGAGTCCGTGGACCCGCAGCAGGTGCTGACGGCCCAGGGCGTCGCCCCGGTGCTGCCGGCCACGGTCACGGCGCACTACGCCGACGGCTCGTCGGCGCAGGTCGCGGTCACGTGGGACGCGGTCGACGCGGGCGACTACGCCGCGCCGGGCACGTTCGAGGTGCAGGGCACGGTCGCCGGCGGCACGACGATCCGCGCGTCGGTCACGGTGCGCGTCACGGACGACTCCGACCCCGTGGTCACCCTCACGCCGACGCCGTCCGCGGACGGCTCGGCGGGCTGGTGGCGCAGCGGGACGGTCACCGTCACGGCGGACGCGGCCGACGCCGCGGGCGTCGCCTCGGTGGACGTCGCGCTCGACGGCGGCGACTGGACGACGAGCACGGGCGACCAGGCGACCACCACGGTCACCGGCGACGGCGAGCACGTCGTGCGGGCCCGGGCCACGGACACCACGGGTCGCACCTCGGCCACGCCGGAGTCGCTCACGGTGAAGATCGACGCGACGGCGCCGGTCTCGCGCGCGACGGTCGACGCCGCCTCCCGCACGGTCACCGTGCGCGCGGCGGACGAGACCTCGGGCGTGGCCGGCGTGCAGTACCGCATCGGCACGGGCGCGTGGCAGGAGTACACGGGCGCCGTGACGGTGGGCAGCGCGGCGACCACGGTCGGCTACCGGTCCGTCGACGTCGCCGGCAACACCGAGGTGGTCAACACCGCGGTGGTCCCGGTGGACGGCTCCGTGCCGCGCACCACGCGGACCGTCGCGGTCGCGACGAGCCCCGTGACGGCCGGCACGCGCGCGCGGGTCACGGTGAGCGTCTCGGCGACGAGCGGCACCCCGACCGGCACGGTGCGCGTCCTCGACGGCAGCACCAAGGTCGGCTCGGGCACGCTGTCGGGCGGCCGGGCGACCATCACGCTGTCGAAGCTGGGCGTGGGCACGCACCGCCTCACGGTGGTGTACGCCGGCACCGCCCGGTACGCCGCCTCGCAGGGTGCGGTGACCGTCAAGGTCGTCAAGGCCGCGACGCGCACGAAGGCCGGGGCGCCCTCGGTGCTCCGCGGCCAGGCGGCCCGCGTGACCGTCGGCGTCCACACGGTCGCGCCGGCCACGGGTCCGGCGAGCGGCACGGTCAAGGTCACGGTCACCAAGGCGGGGAAGACCTACGCGACGCGCACCGCGACGCTCGGGTCCAACGGCACGGTCACCGTGACGCTGCCGCGGCTCGCCGTCGGCACGTACGCGGTCCGCGCCGCGTACGTGGGCACCGCGGAGGCCAAGGCGTCGGTGACGGTCGTGCGGCTCACGGTCCGGCCGGCGGGCGCGATGGCGTTCGTCTGACGGATCGGGTGCGCACCGGGTGACCACCGGGTGACCACCTGACGGGCGACGCCCGGTGCCGGCGGGGAGGGACCGCCGGCACCGGGCGTCGCCTTGTCCGTGGCCCGTACCGGCCCGGACCAGCCCGGACGCGGCGCGCGGTCTGTTTGGATGGGGGGATGCTCGTCCATCTGCGCGCCGCGGGCGTGAGCCTGGTCCTGACCGCCACCGACGACCGCCTGCCGAGCGTCCTGCACTGGGGCCGCGACCTCGGTGACGGCCCGCTCGGGGACCTGGAGCGGGCGTCCGTCGCGCCGCTCGCGGGCGCGCAGGTCGACGCGCCGGTGCCGGTGTCCGTGCTGCCGGTGCAGGCCGACGCCTGGCTGGGCACACCGGCCGTCGCGGGGCACCGCGAGGTCGCCGGAGCGAGCACGGGGTGGTCGCCGGCCTTCGTCGTGCGGTCGTCGTCGGTCGACGAGCGGGCGGCGGGCGGCGCCGTGCACGTGACCGCGTCCGACGAGGCCGCAGGGCTGGAGCTGGCGCTCGAGATCGAGCTCACGCCGCAGGGCGTCGTGCGCACGCGCGCGACGCTCACCAACGCCGGCGCGGACGGCTACGTCGTCGACGCGCTGGCGCCCGCGCTCCCGGTCCCCGGCCACGCGCGCGAGCTCGTCGACCTGGCGGGTCGCTGGGCCAAGGAGCGCACGCCGCAGCGGCACGCCTTCACGGTCGGCACGCACGTGCGCGAGGGCCGGCGGGGCCGCACGGGCGCGGACGCGACGCTCGTGCTCGTCGCCGGCGAGCAGGGCACGGACTTCCGGCGCGGGGAGTGCTGGGGCGTGCACGTCGCGTGGTCCGGCAACCACCGCACGCAGGCGGAGCGCACGCCCGACGGGACGCGCCTCCTGGCGGGCGGCGAGCTCCTGCTGCCGGGCGAGGTCCGGCTGGCCGCGGGCTCGTCGTACACCTCGCCCTGGCTCTACGGGACGTACGGCGACGGGCTCGACGAGCTCGCGGGCCGGTTCCACGCGCTGCTGCGCGACCGCCCCCAGCACCCGCGCACGCCGCGGCCGGTGACGCTCAACGTCTGGGAGGCCGTGTACTTCGACCACCGCCTGCCGCGGCTCCTCGAGCTCGCGGAGCTCGCCGCGTCCGTCGGGGTCGAGCGCTACGTCCTCGACGACGGGTGGTTCCGGGGGCGGCGCGACGAGCACGCCGGGCTGGGCGACTGGTTCGTCGACGACGGCGTGTGGCCGGACGGGCTGACCCCGCTCGTCGAGCGCGTCCACGGGCTCGGCATGCAGTTCGGGCTCTGGTTCGAGCCGGAGATGGTCAACCCCGACTCCGACCTGGCCCGTGAGCACCCGGACTGGATCCTGCAGGTCCCCGGTCGGCTGCCGCCCGAGGCGCGGTTCCAGCAGGTGCTCGACGTCTCGCGGCCCGAGGTGTTCGAGTACCTGCGCTCCCGCGTGGTCCAGGTGGTCCGCGACAACGGCGTCGACTACGTGAAGTGGGACCACAACCGCGACCTCGTCGACGCCGGCGGCGCGGACGGGTCGCCGCGCGTGCACGCGCACACGCTCGCGGTGTACGCGCTGTTCGACGCGATCCGCGCCGACTGCCCGGGCCTCGAGATCGAGTCCTGCTCGTCGGGCGGCGCGCGCGTGGACCTCGGCATCCTCGAGCGGACCGACCGCGTGTGGGCCTCCGACTGCATCGACGCGCACGAGCGCCAGGAGATCCAGCGCTGGACCGCGCAGCTGCTGCCGCCCGAGCTGGTCGGATCCCACGTCGGGGCCCGCAAGGCGCACACGACGGGCCGCGTCCTGGACCTGTCCTTCCGCGCCACGACCGCCCTCCTCGGCTCCTTCGGCATCGAGTGGGACCTCGCGCAGGCCTCCGACGACGAGCGTGCCGAGCTCGCCGCGTGGATCACGCTCTACAAGGGGCAGCGCGGCCTGCTGCACACCGGCACGACCGTGCGCGACGAGGCTCCCGACGCCGGGCTGTGGCTGCACGGCGTCGTCGCTCCCGACCGGTCCCGCGCGGTGTACGCGCTGGTGCAGCGCGAGCGACCGGCCACGTGGCCGCCCGGGCGCGTCCGCCTGCCCGGCCTCGACCCGGACGCGACGTACGAGGTCGCGCCCGTCGGCCCGTTCGCCCCGCACAACGACTGGGACCGCCCGGCGTGGTGGTCCGAGCCCGTCCGCCTCACCGGCCACGTCCTGGCCACGGTCGGCATCCAGTCCCCGGCGATCGAGGTCGACCACGCCGCCCTCATCGAGACCACCCGCCTCCCCTGACCCCCGCACCCCGCACACACCCACCGCTCACCCCCGTCCCACCGCCCCTGCGCGCCACCCTCTTGCACCCCCTGCACCCCCCTGCACCCCCCGCGCCACCCCTGCGCCGAGCGCGGACTGAGCAGGCCGAGCGCGGTCGCTCTCCGTCCGCACTGGCGCACCTCCGTCCGCGCTCGAGCGGATGTGCGCGTGCGGGGGGTGGGGTGCGGGGCGGTGTCAGGGGTGGGGGAGCGGGGTGGCGGGAACGGGCGACAGGAGCGCGCGGGAGAGGCGGGTGACGTCGCGGCGGGCCAGGGCGGCGGTCCTCGCCAGCCAGCGCGCACGCTCGTCGGACGACGAGAACCGGACCTTGGCGAACGTGGAGCGCCCCACGAGGCGGTACCCGCAGAACGCGAGCGTCGCGCGACCGAGCGACGCACCGGCCGCGTCGCGGTAGGCGAGCAGGTTCCACGCGCGGGGCGAGTCCATCGTCATGAACGTGCGCGCGGTGCGTCCGCGCATGAGGCGGTCCGGGAGATGGCCCGACCGGTAGCCGAACGTCACGCCCGAGAGCAGCACCCGGTCGAGGAACGCCTTGAGCGCAGCCGGGTAGGTGCCCCACCACTGCGGGTGCAGCACGACGAGGTGATCGGCCCACCGCACGTCGTCGACCAGCCCGGCCACGGTGGGATCCAGGTGCGCCGTGCCGCCGTCGGGCGCGCGCAGGTCGGAGCGCGTCGCCGGGTCGTGCGGGAAGCGGGTCGTCGCGAGGTCCACGGTCCTGACCTCCGCGCCGGCGTCGCGCGCGGCGTCCGCGTACGACGAGGCGAGGGCGTGGTTGAGCGAGCCGGCGATCGGATGGCCGACGATGACGAGGATGCGCACGGAGTTCTCCTTCGGTGAGCGGTCGGGGCGGTCTCGTCGGGCCCGGGGGCTCCGGGCACGACGAGGTAGACGCACGTGCAGCCGTGCGCCGGGCGGTGGAGCCTGCGGGTCAGCCGCGCGCGGCGGTGGAATCCTGCAGGGTCGCGAGCACGACCTTGAGGTCGGTGTGGAGGGCGGCCAGGTCGACGTGCGTGACGCGGGCGAACTTGGCGGTGAACTCGGCCTCGAGCCGTTCCCCCGCCGTGGCGACGAGCCGGGTGCCCGCGGCGGTCGGGTGCAGGACCACGCGACGGCCGTGGCCGGGGTCGTCGGACGTGCGGACCCAGCCCGCGTCCACGAACGACCCGACGCGCTTGCTCACCGCGGCCTTGCTGACCCGCAGGCAGCGCGCGAGCGTCGTGATGTCCGGGGAGTCGAGGTCGCAGAGCACGGCGAGGAACAGGTACTGGCTGAGGCTGACGCCGTACTCGCGCGAGAGCAGCCCGTCGGCGTACTCGTCGAGCACGTCCACCAGGTGGTGCAACGTGACCGTGAGCCGGTCCCCGAGGGGATCACCCCCAACCGGCTCCAGCTCTCCCGTGCCCTCCACGCCCCAAAGTCAACCCGTTGACACCCCTCATGTCAACCCGTTGACATCACACCCGCTCCCGCCCCCCACCTCCAGCCCCCCAACCTCCCGCCCCCCACCACCCGCGCCCCCACCACCCGCGCGCCCACCCCTCCCGTGCGCCCACCCCCCCGGCGAGCCCGCTCCCCCCGCGAGCCCGCTCCCCCCGCGAGCGCGGACGTTGGCCGGCGAGCGCGGTCGTCAAGCGTCCGCACTAGACGCGCACCGTCCGCGCTCGCGCTGGGGCTGGGGCTGGTGCGTAGGTCGGCGCGGTGCGGGGCGGGGCGCGGAGGGTGCGGCGGGCCGGGTGCCGCCCGCTCGCCCCACCCCTCCCGCTCACCCACCCCTCCCGCGAGCGCGGACGTCGAGCGGCGAGCGCGGTCGTTGAGCGTCCGCACTCGGCGCGCACCGTCCGCGCTCGGAAAGGGTGCTGCTGCAGTGGCGGTCTAGGCGACCGCGACCGCGACGGCGACCGCGACGGCGACCGCGACCGCGAGCGCGGACGTTGGGTGGCCAGTGCGGTCGTTGAGCGTCCGCACTCGGCGCGTACCGTCCGCGCTCGCGCTCGCGCTCGCGCTGGGGCTGGGGCTGGGGCTGGTGCGTAGGTCGGCGCGGTGCGGGGCGGGGCGCAGAGTGCCGCGGGCCGGGTGCCGCCCGCTCGCCCCACCCCTCCCGCTCACCCACCCCTCCCGCGAGCGCGGACGTTGGGCGGCGAGCGCGGTCGTCGAGCGTCCGCACTCGGAGCGCACCGTCCGCGCTCGGGGTCGGGGGTGGGGGGAGGGGGTGAGGGGGTGAGGGGGGAGGGGGTGGAGGGGGAGGGGGTCAAGGGCGGGCGGCGAAGCGTTCCAGGAGGTCGGCGTGGCCCGAGACGATGATGATGTCGTTCTGCGAGATGCGGGTGTCCGGGCTCGCGTACTGGAAGTCCATGCCCGGCGACTTCACCCCGACCACCGTCACCCCGTAGCGCTCGCGGATCTTCGACTGCGCGAGCGTGAAGCCCTGCGTCTCCTTGGGCGGGCGCATCTTGACGACGGTGAACCCGTCCTCGACCTCGATGTAGTCGAGCAGCTTGCCGGAGACCAGGTGCGCGACGCGCGAGCCCGCGTCGGCCTCCGGCAGCACCACGTGGTGGGCGCCGATGCGCTGCAGGATGCGCGCGTGCTCGGCGCTGACCGCCTTGGCCCAGATCTGCGGCACCCCGATGTCCACGAGGTTGCCGGTGATGAGCACCGACGCCTCGAGGTAGGAGCCGACGCCGACGACCGCGACGGGGAAGTCGCGGGCGCCGAGCTGCTCGAGCGCCTCCGGGTTGGTGGCGTCCGCCTCGACGAGCGCGATCCGGCCCGCCCACTGCGCGACGAGCTCGGGCGAGCGCTCGACCGCGAGCACGTCCTGGCCCAGCCGGTCGAGCGTCGCGGCGATGGCCGACCCGAACCGGCCGAGGCCGATGACGAGCACGCCCGAGTCCTTCTTGGGGGTGCGGGGTGCGTTCTGGGTCCGCGTGAGCGGGTCCCGCAGGTTGTCAGCCAATGATCGGCCTCTCTTCCGGCAGCCGGATGACCCGACGACGGTTGCGCAGCGCGAGCGCGGCCGCAAGCGTCATCGTGCCGGTCCGGCCGATGAACATCAGGACGGTGAGCACGTACTTCGCCCCGTCGGGCAGCCCGGGGGTGATCCCCGTGGACAGGCCGCAGGTGGCGAAGGCGGAGATGACCTCGAACAGCACGACGTCGAGCCGCAGCCCGGTCATCGCGAGCAGCAGCAGCGAGGCGACGAGGACGAACGTCGCGGAGATGAGCGAGACCGCGATCGCGACCTGCAGCGCGTCGCGCGGGATGCGGCGGCCGTAGGCCTCGACGTCACGGTCGCCGCGCGCCTCGGCGACGATCGCGAGCAGCATGACCGCGAGCGTCGTGACCTTGATGCCGCCCGCGGTGGACGCGGACCCGCCGCCGACGAACATCAGCGCGTCCATCAGCAGCCACGTCGACTCGTGCATCTGGCCCACGTCGACGGTCGAGAAGCCGCCCGAGCGGGGCATCACGCCCGCGAACAGCGAGGCGAGCGCGGTCCCGGAGGGGTCGATGGGCTTAAACGTGCCGGGGTTGGTCCACTCGAACCCGGCGACCAGGACGGAGCCGGCGATCACGAGCCCGATGCTCGTCGTGATGGTCAGCTTGGCGTGCAGGCTCCAGCGGCGCGGCTCGCGCAGGTGCCGCGCGACGTTGAGGATCACCGGGAACCCGAGCGAGCCGATGAAGACGCCGACGATGATCGGCAGCAGCACCCACCAGTCCGACACGAACGGGGCCAGCCCCTCGGGCGTCGGCACGAAGCCCGCGTTGTTGAACGACGAGATCCCGTAGAAGATCGCGTGCCACGCCGCGGTCCCCCAGTCCTCGTCGTACATGTGGAAGCGGGGGAGCAGCACGAGCGCGATCGTCACCTCGAGGATCGTCGAGGTGACGATGACGGTCCGGACCAGCGAGCCGACCTCGCCGAGCCGGGTCACCTTGGTCTCCGACGACACGAGCAGGCGCTGCGTGAGGCCGATCCGGCGGGACACGGCCATGCCGAGCAGCGACGCGAGCGTCATGACGCCCAGGCCGCCGATCTTGATCGCGACGAGGATGACCACCAGGCCCCACGTGGACCAGTACTCGCCGGTCGGCACCACGGTCAGGCCGGTGACGGTCGTCGCGGAGGTGGCGGTGAACAGCGCGTCGACGAGCGGCGCGCGGTGGCCGTGCGCGGTGGCCCACGGCGCCTCGAGGAGCGCGGTGACCAGCACGATCACCCCGAAGAACACGCCGAGCGCGAGGCGGGCGGGCGACTGCCGGGCGAGCCGGTCGACGAGCTCGCGCGAGCGCCACGCCACGCCGGGTCCACCGCGCGCCATGGCACCCCCCGTCCCTCTCGTCGTGCTGCCGCCGTCCTGCAGGATCGTCCTGCCGTGGCAGCACTCTGGCACGTCGCGGCGCGAACGTCCGGACGGTCCGGCGCCACCGCGCGGCTCGCGCCGCGGGCATCGTGGTCCCGCTGGACAGTGCAGCTCGACACCAAGCTCGACACCCGGGCTCGACACCGCAGCTCGACACCGCAGTTCGACACCGTGCGGCAACGGTGTTTGGGTGAGCGCATGACGCAGCGGCTCCGCGTGGTGTGGACGCCCGAGATGCTGCGCTACGACTTCGGGCGCGGTCACCCCATGGCCCCCGACCGGCTCGACCTGACGATCCGGCTGGCGCGTGAGCTCGGGCTCCTGGCGGACGCCGACCTGGTCGGGGCGGCGCCGGCGAGCGACGCGCTGCTCGCGACGGTGCACGAGCCCGCCTACGTGGCGGCGGTACGGCGCGCGGAGACCGAGGGCGTCGCGGACCCGGCACGCGGGCTCGGCACGGACGACGACCCGGTGTTCCCGGGCATGCACGAGGCGTCGGCGCGCGTGGTGCAGGGCACGGTCGACGCGGCGCTCGCGGTGGTCGCGGGTGACGCCGTGCACGCGGTGAACGTCGCGGGCGGGCTGCACCACGCGATGCCCGGCGCGGCGTCAGGGTTCTGCGTCTACAACGACGCGGCGGTCGGCATCCGGGCGATGCTCGACGCGGGGGTCGAGCGCGTCGCGTACGTGGACGTCGACGCCCACCACGGCGACGGCGTCCAGGCCGCGTTCTGGGACGAGCCACGCGTGCTCACCGTGTCGCTGCACGAGTCGGGCCGGGGGCTGTTCCCGGGGACGGGTCACCCCGACGAGACCGGCGGTCGGCACGCCGACGGCAGCGCGGTCAACGTCGCGCTGCCGGCCGGCACCGGTGACGCGGGCTGGCTGCGGGCGTTCGACGCGGTGGTCCCGGCCGTGGTCGAGGAGTTCGCGCCCCAGGTGCTGGTGACCCAGCACGGCTGCGACGCGCACCGGCTCGACCCGCTGACGCACCTGCGGGTCTCGGTGGACGCCATGCGGCTCGCGAGCGAGCGGCTGCACGAGCTCGCGCACGAGCTGACCGGCGGCCGCTGGCTCGCCCTCGGCGGCGGTGGCTACGCGATCGTCGAGGTGGTGCCGCGGGCGTGGGCGCACCTGATCGGCATCGCCGCGCACCGGCCGGTGGACCCGGACACCGAGGTGCCGCTCGCATGGCGCGAGCACGTGCTGGAGACCTACGGCCGCACCGGGCCCACGACCATGTCGGACGGGGTCACGCCGGCCTTCCGGACGTGGCGGTCGGGGTTCGACCCGTCCGACGAGGTCGACCGCGCGATCCGCGCGACGCGCGCGGCCGCCTTCCCCGCCCTTGGTCTGGACGTGGAGCACGACTGACCGACGGCTGTCACTCCTTTCACCTCTTTCACTCGTGTCCCACGCGCCACTAAGGTGTGGCCCAGCCCGTCCGTCCGGCGGGCCGATCACACGCAGGGGACGCCGTCGGCGACGGGGCCGCCTCAGGGGACGACGAGCGGGAGACGATGACCGACCAGCCGGGCCGCGTGCGCTACCTCACGGTGGTGGAGGTCGCGGAGATCATGCGGGTCTCCAAGATGACCGTCTACCGGCTCCTGCACTCGGGTGAGCTGCCCGGCGTGCGCGTCGGCCGCTCGTTCCGCGTCCCGCAGGACGCCCTCGACCACTACCTGCGCACGTCGCTGCCGACGCCGCAGGAGCAGGGGGACTCCGAGCGCCGGTCCTCCTGACGTCGCG
This sequence comes from Cellulomonas fulva, assembly GCF_018531375.1. NCBI lineage: Bacteria > Bacillati > Actinomycetota > Actinomycetes > Micrococcales > Cellulomonadaceae > Cellulomonas > Cellulomonas fulva. Next base: position 1,781,379 of record NZ_JAHBOH010000001.1, read on the forward strand.
CGGGGGGCACGTCCCGGTGCTCCGGTCCGGCTCGGTGCGCCTCGCGTGCACCGGCGTCGCGAGCACCGTGCCGGATCGCGTAAGGTAGGCCCTCGGACTTTCCTTGCGTGGAGGGCGCGGTCGTCATGGATCGCGGTCCCGCCGCCGGGGCACCCGCCGGTCGCGGCCGGGGCGTCTCGGTGGACCACGTGCGATCGACCAGCACCGGTCCGCTCCCTGCGGGCCACACCCGGAAGCGAGAGTGGACCCATGGGCTCCGTCATCAAGAAGCGCCGCAAGCGGATGGCCAAGAAGAAGCACCGCAAGCTGCTGCGCAAGACGCGTCACCAGCGTCGCAACAAGAAGTGACCTCGCGCTGCCCCTGAGGCAGCGCCTGACGAGGGGCTCGGCCGTGCTGGCCGGGCCCCTCGTCGCCGTCCTGGCCGGGGTGCTCGTCGCAGTTCTACAACGATGTAGGCTGATCTCGTGGTCGATCTGCTGACGCCCGACGGTCCGTGCGTCCCGCGTGGCGCGTACGCGCCGCACACCCCGCTGCCGTTCGACGCCGTCCGGCTCGGTCCGGACGGCTTCCTGGGCGGTTGGCAGCGCCTGAACCGCGAGCAGGTCATCCCGCACCTGTGGGCCAACCTCGAGTCGTCCGGCGTCCTGGACAACCTGCGCACCGCCGCGGGCCGGGCGGACCTGCCCTGGCGCGGCTTCAACTTCGCGGACTCGGACCTGCACAAGACGCTCGAGGCCGTGGCGTGGGAGGCCGGCCGCGTGCCGGCGGACCAGCCGTGGGAGGACGACGTCCGCGCGGCCGTCGACCTGCTCGCGGCAGCGCAGCGGCCCGACGGGTACCTCGACTCGCACGTCCAGGTGACCCGCCCCGACGACGCCTTCGTGGACCTGCGCTGGGGCCACGAGCTCTACGTGCTGGGCCACCTGCTCCAGGCCGCGGTGGCCCGGGCGCGCACGGGCGGCGGCGAGGACCTGCTGGACGTCGCCCGCCGGTTCGCGACGATGGTGGACGAGCAGCTCGGCGCGGACGCGTGCTGCGGGCACCCCGAGGTGGAGACCGCGCTCGTCGAGCTGTACCGCCTCACCGGCGAGCGCCGCTGGCTGGACCTGGCGCAGCGGCAGGTGGACGCGCGAGGGCACGGGGCGCTGGGTGCCGGACCGTTCCCCTCGGCGTACCACCAGGACCACACCCCGGTGCGGTCGGCGCAGGAGGTCGCGGGGCACGCCGTCCGGCAGGTGTACCTCGCCGCGGGCGTCGCCGACCTGGTGGCGGAGACCGGCGACACCGAGCTGCTGGCCGCGCTGCTGCGCCTGTGGGACAGCGCCGAGGACACGCGCACGTACGTCACCGGCGGCATCGGCTCGCGGCACCGCGACGAGGCGTTCGGGGACGCGTACGAGCTCTCGCCCGAGCGTGCGTACGCCGAGACGTGCGCCGCGATCGGCGTGGTGCACTGGGCGTGGCGCATGCTCCTGCTCACCGGCGAGGGCCGGTTCGCCGACGCGATGGAGCGGGCGCTCTACAACGCCGTGCCCGCCGGCCTGGGCCGCGACGGTCGCTCGTTCTTCTACTCCAACCCGCTGCAGCTGCGCACGGACCACGACGGCTCGAGCGAGTACTCGCCCGGCCGCCGCCTCCCCTGGTTCGAGTGCGCCTGCTGCCCGCCGAACCTCGCGCGGCTCGCCGCGAGCCTGCACGCCTACGTGGCGACCCGGTCCGACGAGGGCGTCGCGCTGCACCTGTACGCCGCGGGCGAGGTCGAGCTCCGGACGTCGGACGCGCACGACGAGCCCGCGCGCCTCGTCGTGCGGACGGACTACCCCTGGGACGGGCGGGTGGAGGTCGAGGCGGTCGGCGGGCTCGTCGTCCCGCTCGCCCTGCGCGTCCCGGGGTGGGCCGACGAGGGTGCGGTGCGGCTCACGGTCGACGACGAGCCCGTGCCGCTCGTCGTGCGCGACGGCTACGCGCACGTCCCGGCGACACCGGACCGACCGGTGCACCGCGTGGTGCTCGATCTCCCGATGCCGGTGGTGCCCCTCGCCGCCCACCCGCGCGTCGATGCCGTGCGCGGGTGCGTGGCGCTCCGTCGCGGGCCGGTGGTGCTGTGCCTCGAGCAGGTGGACCTGCCGGCGGGCGTGGTGCTCGAGGACGTCCGCCTGGTCCCCGGTTCCTCGCTCACCGCGGCCGCGGGCGACGCCCAGGGGGTTCCCGTCGTCGTGCACGCCCGCGGGACCCACGAGCCGGCCCGCGGCCGCCCCGCCTGGAGCGCCGCCTGGGGGCCGGCGGGCGGCCACGACGAGCCCGGCGCCCCGGTCCGTGAGCCCGTGGACCTGACCTTCGTGCCGTACCACGCGTGGGGCGAGCGCGAGCCCGGCGCCATGCGCGTCTGGGTGCCGGTCGCGTCGGTGACACCGTGACGGGCGTCGTTCTGCCAGGCTCGGCCCCGGTGACGCCCCCGCTCGCGGGTGCGACGACGGGATCGACGGGACGGAAGGTGCGCAAGGTGGGTGGACGACGCGGTGGCGCGGTCACGATGCACGACGTCGCCGCGCGCGCCGCCGTCTCGGTCAAGACCGTCTCCAACGTCATCAACGGCTACCCGTACATCCGTGAGACCACGCGCGCGAAGGTCGAGGCCGCGATCGCGGAGCTCGGGTACCACGTGAACATGAGCGCGCGGAACCTGCGCCGCGGCCGCACCGGCCTGATCGGCCTGGCGGTCCCGGAGCTCTCGCTGCCGTACTTCGCCGAGCTCGCGGACTCCGTGATCCGCGCGGCCGAGGACCGCGGCATGACCGTGCTGATCGAGCAGACGGGCGCCGTGCGGGAGCGCGAGATCGAGGTCGTGTCCGGCCAGCGCCGGCAGTTCACCGACGGCCTGATCTACTCCCCGCTGGCGCTGGGTCCCGACGACATCGGCGAGCTGGCCGTCGTCGACTACCCGCTGGTGCTCCTGGGCGAGCGGATCTTCGGCGGGCCGGCCGACCACGTGACGATGAGCAACGTCGAGGCCGCGCGTGCCGCGACGGAGCACCTGCTCGCGCAGGGCCGCCGCCGCATCGCGGTGGTCGGCGCGCACGCGGGGGAGATGGTCGGCTCCGCGGCGCTGCGCCTGCAGGGCTACCAGCGCGCGCTCGAGGACGCGGGCATCGCCGTCGACCCGGCGCTCGTCGCCGAGGCGGGGCTGTGGCACCGCGCCACGGGCGCCGAGGCCATGGCCCGGCTGCTCGACGACGGCGTCCAGCTCGACGCGGTCTTCGGCCTCAACGACGCGCTCGCGCTCGGCGCGCTCCACGAGCTGCACCGGCGGCGCGTCGACGTCCCCGGTGACGTCGCCGTGATCGGCTTCGACGACATCGAGGAGACGGCCTACTCGGCGCCGACCCTCTCGACGGTGCACCCGGGGCGGGAGGAGATCGCGCGCACGGCCGTCGACCTGCTGCTCGCCCGCATCGAGGACCCCGACGACGACCGCCCGTTCCAGCAGGTCATCGCCGACTTCTCGATCATCGCCCGCGAGTCCACCCTCGGCGAGGGCACCCCGGCCGGGCACTGAGCACCGTCGAGGGAGCGGTCCCGCCCAGGGGCCCGGCTACGCTGCGGCGGAGGGTCGACGAAGGGGGCAGGTCGTGCGTCGTGTGCTGGTGGCGGTGGTCGGCCTCGTCCTGCTCGTCGGCGGCGACGGTGCGATCGCCGCCGGGGCGACGTCCGGTCCCGAGGTCGAGCCCGTGACCGAGCCCGTGACCGAGCCCGTGACCGAGCTTCCGAACGGCTGCGCGGCGCCGGCAGGCGCGACGACCTTCACCTGCGCGGTAGGCGCGGACATCCTGGTGATCGACGGGAGCTGACCTCACGAGGGGCGACGAGCTGGTGCGAGCGGTGAACGGGCGCCGCAGCAGAGCTCACGAGCCCGTTCGGGTGTCGATGCGGTCGAGGCGGGCGTCGACCAGCCAGCCCGAGGCCAGGAGAGCGACGCTCGCGCCGACGAGGACCCCGACCACGGGGACGAACCACGCGGTCGCCGCGATGGCGGTGAGCGTCACGACGACGGCGACCGACGTACCCGGGCTGAGGGCGGGTGCCAGCAGCAGGAACCGCCAGGTCGCGAGCGCGGCGTCGTCGTAGCGGCGCAGGACGGGCGGGACGAACGCGACGACGAGCGCCGTCCACGCGGCCACGACGACGAGCCCGACGACGAGCGCGGCTCGGCCGGGGCCGTCGAGCAGGGCGGCGACGCCGCCGTCGACGACGAGCAGCGCGCCGACCGCCCACAGCGGCGCACCGACCACGTTGGCGCGCCGGAACCCCGCGCGCCACGCGGACCAGAAGTCGCGCCACACGGACGTGGACGGGTCGCCCGCGGGCAGCCGCGCGAGCAGGCGCCCGGCGGCGTCGAGCGCGGGGAACAGACCCAGCACCACCCCGCCGGCGAGGGTGCCGAGCAGCAGCAGGAGCTGGGCGAGCACCAGGTGCTCGACCCAGCGCAGCACGCCCATGACCCGCCCGGCCCAGCCGGCGCCCTCCTCGCTCATGCCCCCGATCCTCGCGGACGCGCGCGCCTGCGTGCTCACGCGACGCCCGTCGGGGTGACGCGGACGCCGGCGACCGTGCGGCCCCGGTCGTCGAGGGCGGAGAACGTCCAGGTCGGGCTCCCGGTCCGGGCGTCGGACGCGGGCAGCACCACGGCCTCGGCGCGTGCGCCGTCGTCCCAGCGCCACGCGAACCGGCCGGCGCCGTGCGCGACCACGTCCGTCACCGCGAGGGCGGTCCGCGTCGTCGGCTGCACGGACCGGGGGTCGGCCGCGAGGTCGAGGACGTCCCACGTGCCCTCGAGGACGCCGGCATCCGCCGGCCACGCGGACTGCGGCGCGCGCTCGTGCGCGGTGCCGGCCCACGGGAGCAGGCTGACCACCGGCCAGCCGTCGTGCGTCCAGGCGAGCAGCCGCGTCTCGACACGGTGCTGAGTCGGCGCCTCGGCGTCGCGCGCGTGGTGCACCAGGTACTGCCGGCCCTGCTCCGTCAGCACCGCGGCGTGACCCGGCGCGCGCACGCCCGGGCCGCCGGGCAGGCGGTGACCGGTCAGGACGAACGTGCCGGCGTCCGCACCCTCGTCGTCCCGCAGGTCGCGGCCCAGACGGTCCACGTACGGACCGGTGACCGACGACGCGACGCCCACGCGCACGTGGTAGCTGTCGAACAGCGAGTCCCAGGACGCGATGAGCGCCCAGCCGCCGCCGGGGCGGGAAAGGACGTAGGCGCCCTCGAGCGCCCCCTCGACGTCGGCGGGGCGGCGGGCGAGGAGCACACCGGGAGCCTCGCCGAGCGCGAGTCCCGTCCGCGGGTCGAGCTCGAGCGCGTGCAGGCCGCCGAAGAACGAGCCGTACACCAGCCAGTGCTGCGCGCCGTCGACGACGAGGTTCGCGTCGATCGCGTTGGGCGGGCCGTCGCCGTGGGGCGAGGTGCCGGGGACGATGCCGTCGTGCGTGCTCGTCACGACGATCCCGCGCTCGGTCCACGGACCGCTCGGGTGCGGCGCGACGGCGAGCCCGATCGCCGAGGTCCGGGAGCCGAAGGTCGACGCCGACCAGTACATGCGCCACTCGTCGTCGACGCGGACCACCTCGGGCGCCCACAGGCCGGGGGCTCCCGTCCAGGCGAACGCGTCCGCGGGCACGCCGGGCAGGGCCCAGCCGTGGAACGTCCAGGTGACCAGGTCCGACGAGCGCCGCACCTGGACCCCGCCGCGCACGGGACCGCCGGCGTAGGCGTCGGTGGAGAACAGCCAGTAGGTGCCGTCGTCGTCGCGCACCGCGGTCGGGTCGTGGGCGTGGTCGGCCCCCCAGCTCGCGGTGTCGAGGTCGACGGCGGCCGGGTCGGTGGTGGTCACGGCCCTACCCCTTGGTCCCCGTGAGGGCGACCGACTCGATGATCTGCCGCTGGAAGATCAGGAAGACGATCACGATCGGCAGCAGCGCGACGAACGACGCCGCCATGATCAGCGGGTAGTCGCGCTGCGTGGCGAACTCGACGTTGAGGTTGGCGATGACGACCTGCAGCGTCTGCTTCTCCGGGGAGTTCAGGTACAGGATCGGTGCCAGGTAGTCGTTCCAGATCGTCATGAACCAGAGGATGAACTGCGCGGCGATGGCCGGGCGGATCATCGGCATGATCATCCGGAAGAAGATCGTCAGGTAGGAGGCGCCGTCGATCTTGGCGGCCTCGATCAAGGAGTCCGGCACCGACTCGAGGTACTGCCGGATGAAGAAGATCATGATGATGTTGCCGAACAGCAGCGGCACGATCAGCGGCAGCAGGGTGTCCACCCAGTGCAGCCGGGAGAACATCACGAACTGCGGGATCATGATCGTCGGGTAGGGGATCATCAGGCCCGACAGCAGCGCCAGGAAGATGACGTTCTTGCCCGGCAGCCGCATCTTCGCGAGCGCGAACGCCGCGATCGCCGAGGTGAGCGACCCGACGACGGTGACGGTCGTGGCGACGATGAAGCTGTTCTTGAAGCCCGACAGGATCGGCGCCTCCGACCACATGCGCACGAACGTGTCCCACTGCGGGACCTCGGGCCACAGCACGGGCGGCAGGGCGAAGACCTCGGTCTTGGTCTTGATGGCGGTGGTGAACATCCACACCAGCGGTGCGAGCATCACGACGGCGAACAGCGCGAGCACGATGAACAGCACCGTGTTCGTCACGCGGCTCTCGTTGCGCACGCCGCGGTTGGCGGGCTGCTGGCGGGCGGTGGCGCCGGCGGGCGTGCCGCCGCGGCGCAGGACAGGGATCGTGGTCATGGTCGCGGCCTCACTCGATGCTGAAGCTGTTGCGCCGGTTGAGGCGGAACTGGATGAGGGTGATGACGAGCACGAGGATCCCCAGCACGATCGCCATCGCGGTGGCGTACCCCATCTGCTGGTACTTGAACGCCTTGCGCACGATGTACCAGACGACCGACGCGGAGCTGAACTCGGGCCCGCCGGTGGGGGTCATGATGTTGATCTCGGTGAAGATCTGGGCCCCGGCGATGATGTTCGTGACGACGAGGAAGAACGTCACCGGACGCACCATCGGGAGCGTGATCGAGCGGAACTTCTGGTAGGCGTTCGCGCCGTCGAGCGACGCGGCCTCGTACAGCGAGGCAGGCACGGACTGGATCGCCGCCAGGTACAGCAGCATCGAGTAGCCGAGGCCCTTCCAGATGGCCATCAGGATGATCGCGGGCTTGACCGTGGCGGTGTTCTGCAGCCAGTCCGGTCCGTTGATCCCGAACCACCCGAGCACCTGGTTGATCAGCCCGAAGTCGCCGTTGTACGCGAACTGCCAGACGATCGCGATCGCGGCCAGCGAGGAGATGACCGGCACGTAGTAGATGGTGCGGAACGCCGTGCGCCCGGGGATCCGGCGGTTGAGCGCGATCGCGAGCAGGAGCGACAGCACGAGCCCGATCGGGATGCCGATCATGTAGAAGAACGTGTTCCACAGGCTCTTGCGGAAGTACTCGTCCTGGACGAGCGCGACGTAGTTGTCGAGGCCGACGAACCGCATGGGCCCGAGCCCGTTCCAGCTCGTCAGCGAGGTGTAGACCGCGAACCCGATGGGGTAGAGCGTGAAGAGCAGGAAGCCGATCACGGGCGGCGCGATGAACAGCAGCGCCCACCGGTGCTCGACCCGGTGCAGGCGGTTGCGCGCGCGGCGGTCCCGGTCCGGCGCGCGTTCGGGCTGCGGGCCTGCGTCGGCGGGTGGGGGGTCGACCGTGGCCGCGGCGGCCTGGCTTCGCGTCATCGCAGAAGTCCTCTCGGGTTCTCGAGGTGGGGACGAGGGGCGGACGGGGCGGGGCCCGGTCGCCGGGGAGCGACCGGGCCCCGCGAGGTCACGCTCCGCCGCCGGCCTGCTCGGCGTTGGAGATGGACTCGTCGAGCAGCGTCTGCATCTTCGGCTGCGTCTCGGCCAGGTAGTCCGCGGCCGTCTGCTTGCCGTCGAGCACGGGCTGGATGTTGGTCCACAGCTCGTCGTACCACTCCGCGCCGTACGTGAAGGCCGCCGGCATCGCCCGGCCGTAGTCCTGCACGATGTCCAGGAACTCCTGGCGGTTGGCGGGCTCGGCGCCCTCCTCCGCGGCCCAGTCCTGGGCGACGTCGATGAGGTTGGGGATCTGGATGTTCGCGTCGACCAGCGTCTGCTGCGCCTCCGGGTCGCCCGAGAGGTAGGTCACCAGGTTCACCGCGTCCTGCGGGTGCTCGGTCGTCGCGGAGACGCCGATGCCGAGGGAGCCGATCCACGTGGCCGACCCGGCGTCGCCGACGGTCGGCCAGGGGATCAGGTCGTAGTCGAAGTCCAGGTCGTTGTAGACCGAGACGTCCCACGGCCCGACCGGGAAGAAGCCGATCTCACCGGCCATCCAGCGCTGGTACGTGTCGAGCGTCGCGGCGTCGGACGCCGAGGGCGTGACCTTGTCGATGTTCGTGAGGTCGGCGAACTTCTGCAGCGCCTCCGCGAACTCCGGGGTGTCGACGGTGACCTGCGTGTGGTCCTCGTTGGTCCAGTCGCCGCCGTTGCTCCACACCATCGACTGCAGGTTCCACTGGACGTTGAGCCCGGTGCCCCACTGGTCGACGGCGCCGTCGCCGTCCGTGTCGGTGGTCAGCTTCTTGCAGATGTCGACGAACTCCTCCCAGGTCAGGGGGGTGTCCTTGTCCGGCAGCTCGATGCCCGCGTCCTCGAGCATCGTCTTGTTGTAGCCGAAGGAGAACGGGCCGACGTCCTTGGGCAGGCCGTACAGCGCGCCGTCCGGCGTGCCCTGGACGGTGCCGTTGAAGCGGTAGGAGTCGACGCCGTACTCCCAGATGTTGTCGAGGTCCAGACCGGACTCGGCGACCTGGTCGGTGATGTCCATCAGGACGCCCGAGGCGACGTAGGACTGCAGGCTGGCCTGCTCGATGTAGAACACGTCCGGGACGTTGTTGCCCGCGACGGCCGCCTGCAGCTTGGTCGCGTACTGGTCCGCGTCCGTGACGATCATGTTGACCTTGACGCCGGTGTCCTCGGTGTAGCGGTCGATCGCGGCCTGGTAGGCCGCCTTCTCGTCCGTGCCTCCGCGGAACATGAAGGTGATCGTCTTGTCACCGCCGTCGTCCTCGCCGCCGCCACCGCCGCCGCTGCACGCCGTCAGCGCGAGCGCGCCGACCATGGCGGTCGCGACCGCTCCGGTGATGAGCCTGGTCCTGCTCTTCATGTCTGCCTGCCTCCCGAGTCCGTGGGTGGGGTCAGGTCGATCCGCGGCCGGGACGGCCCGGACACACCGCGCGGTGCGTCCGGGGGGCGACGCGGTGCCTCCGTGCACCGCTCGTCCGTCCCTGCTGGTCACCTTTGACCTCTCCAGTGTTGCCAACGCCGAATCTACAACGTTGATCTACAACGTTGCACAACATGGCACGAGTCGGCATGATCGGTCAAGCAACGGTTCGGTCACGGAGTGGCCCAGGGGTCGGGCGACCCGGCGGCGGCTCGGGCCGGGCGGCCCGTCGGCGGCGGGTTCTCAGGGCTCTGACCTGCGACGAGACGCTCTGGCTGACGCGACGCGCCGGGCCGGAGGAGGCGCGTTGACGACAGGGGCACCGATCGTGCATGGTGCTCTACAACGATGTAGACCGGCGGTTGGCCGGGGAACGACGATCGCGAGGGAGCGAGTCGATGGGCGTGGCGGACACGCCACCCATGGGGTGGAACAGCTGGGACTGCTTCGGCACCACGGTGACCGAGGCGGAGGTCCTGGCCAACGCCCGCTTCCTCGCTGCCCACCTGCTGCCGCTCGGCTGGGACACGGTGGTCGTCGACATCGACTGGGCGGACCCCGGGGCGCGGGCGCACGGCTACAACGAGGGCGCCGAGCTGTGCCTGGACGCCCACGGCCGACCGCGTCCGGCGCCGAACCGGTTCCCGTCCGCGGGTGGCGGGGCCGGCCTCGACGACGTGCCCGGCGACGGCTTCGCCCCGCTGGCCGCGCAGGTGCACGGGCTCGGCCTCCGGTTCGGGGTGCACGTGCTGCGGGGGATCCCGCGCCGCGCGGTCGAGCTCGACCTGCCGGTCGAGGGCACCTCCTGGACCGCACGGGACGCCGCCGACACGAGCTCGGTCTGCGCGTGGAACCCGCACCAGTACGGGCTCGACCACACGCACCCGGCGGCGCAGGCGTGGCTGGACGGCCAGGTGGCCCAGCTGGCGCGGTGGGGCGTCGACTACGTCAAGGTCGACGACGTGCTCGCGCCGCTGCACGTCGACGCGGTCCTCGCCTGGTCCACCGCGATCGAGCGGTGCGGCCGGCCGATGCTGCTCTCGCTCTCGCCCGGCACGGGCGTGTCGACCCGGGACCACGGCCTGCTCGCCGCCCACGCGCAAATGTGGCGCGTCTGCGACGACCTGTGGGACCGCTGGGAGGACGTGCACGCGAGCTTCGCGCGCCTGGCGCGGTGGGCGCCGCTGCAGCGGCCGGGTGCGTGGGCCGACGCGGACATGCTGCCGCTGGGGCACATCGGGATCCGCGCCGAGCGCGGCGAGGACCGCGCGAGCCGGCTGACGCCCGACGAGCAGCGCACCCTCCTGACGCTGTGGGTCATGGCGCGCTCGCCGCTCATGATGGGCGGCGACCTGCCCACCACCGACGACGCGACGATCGCGCTGCTCGCCACGCCCGCCGTCGGTCACGTGCTGCGCACCTCGATCGACAACCGCGAGGTGCTGCGCGAGCCGGTCGACGACGGCGAGCTGGTCGTCTGGTCCGCGCGCGCGACGGCGCCCGACGAGCCCGGCTCGTCGTACGCCGCGGTGTTCTGGACCGGTGCCGCCCCGCGCGACCACACCGTCCCGCTGGGCGCGCTCGTCGGGCACGACGTCGCGCTCGCCCACCGCTGGACCGTCCGCGACCTGTGGGACCGCGTCCCCCTCGAGAGCCCCGCCGCCGGGCCGCACCAGCCGGCCGGCGAGATCACCCTCCACGTCCCCGCGCACGGCGTGCGCTGGTTCGCCCTCGACCCGACCGGCCCGGAGCCGGCGCCCTCGCACCACCGACAGGAGCACCTCGCATGATCCCCGTGACGATCACCCTCGACCCCGCGTTCCGCGTGGGCCCCGTGCGCCGCCGCACGTTCGGCTCCTTCGTCGAGCACCTGGGCCGCTGCGTCTACACCGGCATCCACGACCCCGCCCACCCGACCGCGGACGGCGACGGCTTCCGCAAGGACGTCATCGAGCTCACGCGTGAGCTCGGCGTCAGCACCGTGCGCTATCCGGGCGGCAACTTCGTGTCCGGGTACCGCTGGGAGGACGGCGTCGGCCCGGTGGCCGAGCGTCCCCGCCGCCTCGACCTCGCCTGGCACTCGACCGACCCCAACACGGTCGGCGTCGACGAGTTCATGCGGTGGACCAAGGCCGCCGAGGTCGAGCCGATGATGGCCGTGAACCTCGGCACCCGCGGCGTGCAGGAGGCGCTCGACCTGCTGGAGTACTGCAACGTCAAGGGCGGCACCCGCCTGTCCGACCTGCGCATCGCGAACGGCTCGCCCGAGCCGCACGACATCCGCATGTGGTGCCTGGGCAACGAGATGGACGGCCCGTGGCAGATCGGCCACAAGACCGCCTACGAGTACGGACGCCTGGCGGCCGAGACGGCCCGGGCGATGCGCATGATCCAGCCGGACCTGGAGCTGGTCGCGTGCGGCTCGTCGGGCGTGCCGATCCCGACGTTCGGGGAGTGGGAGCAGATCGTGCTCGCCGAGTCCTACGAGTACGTCGACATGATCTCGGCGCACGCGTACTACTGGGAGGAGGACGGCGACCTCGGCTCGTTCCTCGCGTCCGCGACCGACATGGACCACTTCATCGAGTCCGTCGCCGCGACCGCCGACGCCGTGCGCGCGCACAAGAAGCTGTCCAAGCGGATCCACATCTCGTTCGACGAGTGGAACGTCTGGTACCAGCACCGCGCCGAGTCCCAGCCGCCCACGGGCGACGACTGGCCGGTCGCCCCGGTGCTCCTCGAGGACAAGTACAACGTGGCGGACGCCGTCGTCGTGGGGAACCTGCTCATCAGCCTGCTGCGGCACACGGACCGCGTGCACGCGGCGTCGCTCGCCCAGCTCGTCAACGTGATCGCGCCGATCATGACCGAGCCGGGCGGCCGGTCCTGGAAGCAGACGATCTTCCACCCCTTCGCCCAGGCGTCGGCGTACGCGAAGGGCGAGGTGCTGCGCGTCGCGATCGACGTCGACACCTACGAGACCGCGAAGTTCGGCGACGCCGCGCTCGCGGACGCGGTGGCCACGTACGACGCCGAGACGGGCGAGGTCGCGCTGTTCGCCGTGAACCGCTCGACGACACAGCCCGCGCTGCTCGACGTCGACGTGCGCTCGATCCCGGGCCTGCGGCTGGTCGAGGCCAGCACGCTCGCGAACCCGGACCACACCTGGTCCGCGACGGCCGACGACGACACGTCCGTGCTGCCGCGCGCGAACAGCACCGCCGAGCTCGTCGACGGCCGCCTGCGCGTCGAGGTCCCGCCGGTGTCCTGGAACGTCGTGCGCCTGGGCACCCGCGCATGAGCCAGCACGCCGCCCCCTCCGCGAGCTCCTCCTCCGCGGAGACCGACGCCGGGGAGGCTGCGCCCCGGCGTCGGGGGCGGCGTGTGCTCCTGGTCGCGAGCCTGCTCGTCGTGGTGCTGGCCGTCGCCGGCGGCGCGTTCTGGTTGCTGCGGCCGGACGCGCCCGCGGCCACCGCGCTCGAGCTCGCGGGCGACCTGCACACCCACGACCCCGCGCTCGTCGTGGGCGACGAGGGCGAGCCCTGGTACGTGTTCTCGACCGGCGACGTGCGCGTCGGGGCCGGATCCCCGCAGATCCGGCGGTCCACGGACGGCGGCCGGACCTGGGAGGAGGCGGGCACGGTGTGGGACGCCGCGAGCCGCCCGACGTGGGTCTACGACGAGATCGCGGGAGTGCAGAACTTCTGGGCGCCCGAGGTGATCGAGCACGACGGCGTCTGGTACCTCTACTACGCGGCGTCGACCTTCGGCTCGAACACGTCGCTGATCGGTCTGATGACCAACACGACGCTCGACCCCGACGACCCGGCCTACGCCTGGGTCGACGAGGGTGAGGTGATCCGCTCGACCACGGGCGAGGACAACTTCAACGCGATCGACGCGGGGGTCGTGGTGGACGACGACGGCACGCCGTGGATGTCGTTCGGCTCGTTCTGGGGCGGGATCCAGCTCGTCGAGCTGCAGTGGCCGGACGGCAAGCTCGCGGACCCCGACGCCGAGCCGGTGACGATCGCCAGCCGCGTCGGCAGCCCCAACGCGATCGAGGCGCCGTACCTGGTGCACCGCGACGGCTGGTACTACCTGTTCTTCTCGCGCGACTCGTGCTGCCAGGGGACGGACTCGACCTACAACATCGCCGTCGGCCGGTCCCGTGACGTCACGGGACCCTACGTGGACGACGAGGGTCGCGAGCTGACCGCCGACGGCGGGCTGTCCCTGCTCTCGTCGGCGGGCGACATGATCGGACCGGGCGGGCAGTCCTACTCGGAGGGCTACCTCGCGTTCCACTACTACTCGGCGGAGCTGGGCGGCGACTTCCAGCTCGCGATCCGGGAGCTCGCGTGGGACGGCGACGGCTGGCCCGTCGCGACGACGAGCGAGGAGCAGGACGCGCTGGCGGACTGACCCTCACAGCGCGCGCTCGAGGACGAAGTCGTCCTCGAGCCGCGCGCCCACCTGGAAGTGCTTGACGCCGACGCGCGCGAACCCGTGCCGGCCGTAGAAGCGCTGCGCACGGGCGTTGAGCTGGTTGACCCCCAGCCACATCCCGGCGGCGCCCCGCGCCCGCCCGTCCTCGATGCTCGCGGCCATGAGCGCGTCGGCGACGCCGCCTCCGTGCCGCTCCGGGTGCACGTAGCACTTGGACAGCTCGACGGTCGGGGCGAGCGTCAGGCACGCGCGCACGTCCTCGTCGGACGGGACGCCGGCGACGAGCATCGTGTAGCCCAGCAGCGCGTCGTCGTCCGGTCCGGCCGTCGCGACCAGCACGGTCCGCGCGGCGTCCGTGAGGTACCGCGCGAACGCGGCGGGCGACAGCACGGAGTCGACGAACGCGCGCTGGTCCTCCGGCGTCGACCCCGGCGGACAGGCCAGCGGGAACGTGAGCGCTGCCAGCTCGGCGAGCGCCGGGACGTCGGCGGCCAGCGCGGGGCGGACGGTGGGTCGCACGGAGCGGGGGAGGGAGCCGGTCACGCGCGGCAGCCTAGGCCGCGTCGACCCCGTGCGGGGACTAGGGTCGGCCTGTGCTCGATGACGACGCACCCCGCGTGGTGCTCTTCTCCCGCGCCGGCTGCCACCTGTGCGACGCCGCCCGCGCGGTGGTGCAGGACGAGGCCGCGCGCGCCGGTGCGCAGTGGCGCGAGGTCGACGTGGACACCGACACGCTGCCCGGCCGGGACCTGGGGGAGTACGGCGAGCTCGTGCCGGTCGTCGAGGTCGACGGCGTGCGGCAGGGCTACTGGCAGATCGACCCGCAGCGGCTGCGCCGCGCGCTCGCGGCCGGATGACGGGTCGGGTGGTCGCGCGGAGCCCGCTCGTCGGCGGTCCGACGAGCGTGCCCGCGACGAGTGGTACCGCGACGAGCGTGCCCGCCGCCACCGTGTCCCGGCTGCCGGGCTACCTGCACGCGCTCGACGGCCTGCACGCGAACGGGACCGCGGTGGTGACCTCGCAGGAGCTCGCCCGCGCGGCCGGCGTCACCTCGGTGCAGCTGCGCAAGGACCTGTCGTTCCTCGGCTCGTACGGGCGCCGCGGGGTCGGGTACGACGTCGAGCACCTGCGGCACCAGGTCGCGGACGTGCTGGGCGTCCGGGAGCCGCACTCGGTCGTGCTCGTCGGGCTCGGGAACCTGGGCCACGCGCTGGCGCACTACGGCGGGTTCGCGGACCGCGGGTTCACGCTCGTCGGGCTGGTCGACGCGGACCCGGCGCTGGTCGGGACCGAGGTCGCCGGGCTCGTCGTCGAGCCGCCGGAGCGCCTCGCCGAGCTCGTCGGACGGACCGGCGCGACCATCGGCGTGATCGCGACCCCTGCGGGCGTGGCGCAGGACGTGTGCGACGCGCTGGTCGCGGCGGGGGTCACGGGCGTGCTGACGTTCGCACCGCGGGCGCTGCGCGTGCCCGCGCACGTGGACGTGCGCGCGGTGGACGTGGCGAGCGAGCTGCAGATCCTCGCGTTCCACGCGCGCCGCCCGCGCGCCTGACGGCGCACGCCCGGGAACGACGAGGACGCCGGTCCTCGTCGACCGCGCGGGGCCGACGAGGACCGGCGTCCTCGGGGTGCTGGGGTGGCTCAGGCCTGCTTGATGACCGAGACGTCCAGCGTGATGACGACCTTGTCCGAGACCAGGACGCCGCCGGCCTCGAGCGCCGCGTTCCAGGTCAGGTCGAAGTCCTTGCGCGAGATCGTCACGGACGACTCGAACCCGGCGCGCGTGTTGCCGAACGGGTCGACGGCCACGCCGTTGAACTCGGTCGCGAGCTCGACGGAGCGGGTCACGCCGTGGATGGTGAGGTCGCCGACGACGACCCAGTCGCCGCCGTCCTGGCGGACCTCGGTCGAGGCGAACGTCCACTGGCCGAACTTCTCCACGTCGAAGAAGTCGCCGCTCTTGAGGTGGCCGTCGCGGTTGGCGTCACCGGTGGAGACGGTCGCGGGGTCGAGCGTGGCGGTCACGGACGCGCCCGCGTCGGACACCGTCACGGCGCCGTCGGTGATCGCGACGGTGCCGCGGACCTTGGAGATGCCGGCGTGCCGGACCGTGAAGGCGGCCTCGCTGTGCGACGGGTCGATGGCCCAGGTGCCGGTGGAGAGCTCGGTGGGGAGCGCGGTGGCGACGGTCATGGTGACTCCTTCGTGAGCGGGGCTGCTGGCACCCGCTCCGTCGTTGGTTGAACAGTCAACTTCTTGATAGTTCAAAGTTGTACTACATTGAGAGGGCGGGCGCAAGTGATGTTCACCCGCGGCACGCAGACCCGCGGTGGGACACTCGTCGCGGTCGGGGAGGGACGGAGGCGATGGCGGTGGCTCAGGCGACCGAGGACGTGGCGGCGACGCCGGACGGCACGCGCGAGGTGCGCTGGCTCACGGCCGACGAGCAGGTCTCGTGGCGCGCGTTCCGCGTGGGCACGGCGATGCTGTCCGACGTGCTGTCCCACGAGCTCGAGTCGCAGTCCGGGCTGTCGATGCACGAGTACGAGGTGCTGGTCCGGCTCTCGGAGGCCCCGGACCGGACGCTGCGGATGTCGCAGCTCGCGAGCGGCATCGCCCACTCGCGCAGCCGGCTGACGCACACGGTCCGCCGCATGGAGCTCGAGGGGCTCGTCGAGCGGCGCGCGTGCTCGTCGGACGCGCGCGGCGTGGACTGCACCATGACCGAGCGCGGCTGGCTCCGGCTGGTCGCCGCCGCGCCCGGTCACGTCCAGTCCGTCCGCGACCACCTGGTCGACGTGCTCACGCCCGAGCAGTTCCGCGCGCTCGGCGAGGCGTTCGACGCGGTGCGCGCCCACCTCGCGGGTGGGGCGTGTCACGTCGAGTGAGCCCGGACCGGGCCCCGAGCACCCAGGTGCGTGGGGGAGACTGACCCCATGGTCGCGACCACCGTCCACCTCATGCGCCACGGTGAGGTCCACAACCCCGACGGTGTCCTGTACGGACGCCTGCCCGGCTACGTCCTGTCCGAGCGCGGGCGCGCGATGGCCCGCGTCGTCGCGGCGTACCTGTCCGGCCGCCGGTACGACGGAGAGTGGCTCAGCGAGCAGGGCCAGGAGGACCGGGCCGCCGACGGCGTCGTGACGCCGCAGGTCGCCGAGGCGGTGCCCAGCGGCCCGCGCCGCGACGTCGTGGCCGTGGTCGCCTCCCCCCTCGAGCGCGCGCAGGAGACCGCCGCGCCCATCGCCGCCGCCTTCGGGCTCGAGGTCCGCACGGACCCGCGGCTGATCGAGGCCGAGAACCACTTCCAGGGCATGACGTTCGGCGTGGGCGACGGCTCGCTGCGCCACCCGCAGCACTGGCCCCACCTGCGCAACCCGTTCCGGCCGTCCTGGGGCGAGGCCTACCAGGGCCAGGCCGACCGGGTGCTCGCGGCCGTCGCGGACGCGCGCGACGTCGCGCGCGGGCACGAGGTCGTGCTCGTCTCGCACCAGCTGCCCGTCTGGGTGACACGCCTCTCGCTGGAGAACCGGCGCCTGTGGCACGACCCGCGGCGTCGGCAGTGCTCCCTCGCCTCGCTCACCTCGCTGCACTACGAGGACGACCGCCTCGTGTCCATCGGTTACAGCGAGCCGGCGGCGGCGCTGCTGCCGGGCGCCGCGACCGTCCCGGGGGCCTGACGTGGTGCGTCCGGCTCTGGTGACCCGTCCCGGCCCGACGAGCGCGCGCGGGCGTGGCCGGCGCCGCACCCCGCTCGCCGCGGGCCTCGCCGTCGTCGGGCTCGTCGTGGGCCTCGCCGCCTGCGCCCCCACGTCGACCGCGGACGACGTGGCGGACCAGGGCTACCAGTCCGGTGACGGCAGCGCGACGACGTGGCCGGCCGGGGACCGCCAGGGCCCGGTCGCGGTCGCGGGCACGGACTACGAGGGCGCGGAGCAGGACGTCACGCAGTGGGTCGGCGACGTCGTGGTCCTCAACACCTGGTACGCCGCGTGCCCGCCGTGCCGCGCGGAGGCGCCGGACCTCGCGGCGTTCGCGACGGACTACGCCGACCAGGGCGTCCACGTGCTCGGCATCAACTCGACCGACGCGGCCGGGGCGGCCGTGCCGTTCCAGACGACGTTCGACATCCCGTACCCGAGCATCGAGGACACCGACGGCGCGGCGGTCGCCGCGCTCCAGGGTGTCGTGCCCGTGAACGCCGTGCCCACCACCGTCGTGCTGGACCAGGAGGGCAAGGTCGCCGCGCGGATCCTGGGCCTGGTCGACCCCTCGACCCTGCGCTCCGTGGTCGACGAGCTGCTCGACGAGCCGGCGGCGACGTGAGCGCCCTGGTGACGGACGCCGGCGCGGCCTTCGGCCAGGCCGCCATGGGCGGGTCCCTGCTGCTGGCGGTGCCGGTCGCGGTGCTCGCCGGCCTGGTCTCGTTCGCGTCACCGTGCGTGCTCCCGCTGGTGCCCGGGTACGTGGGGTTCCTCGGGGGCATGGCGGGCGCGGGCAGCCGTCCCGCCGCCGCCGCACCCGTCCGCGGTCTCGCCGGCGTCCCTGTGGCGCCCGGCGTCGTCGGCCCGGCGGGCTCGACGGGCACAGCGGGCACCTCGGGCACGGTCCCGCCGGTGGCAGGCGCGGCGTCCGGGGCGCCCGACGAGCGAGCGGCGGACGCCGCCGACCGGCGCCGCCTGCTGCTCGGCGTCGGGCTGTTCGTCGCCGGCTTCACGCTCGTCTTCGTCGTCCTGGGCGTGCTCGCGGGTACGGTCGGCGCCGCGCTGGTGCAGTGGTCCGACGTCGTGTCCCGCGTCCTGGGCGTCGTCGTGATCCTCATGGGCCTGGCCTTCTGCGGGCTGGTGCCGCTCCTGCAGTACGAGAAGCGGCTGCACCTCGCCCCGCGTGCGGGGCTGTGGGGCGCGCCGCTGCTCGGCATCACGTTCGGCCTCGGCTGGACCCCGTGCATCGGCCCGACGCTCGCCGCGATCTACGCGCTCTCGCTGGACCAGGCGTCCGCGGCACGCGGCGCGCTCCTCGCGGTCGCGTTCTGCATCGGGCTCGGGCTGCCGTTCGTGCTGGTCGCCCTCGGGGTCGAGCGGTCGACGCGGGCGCTCGCGTTCCTGCGCCGGCACCGGGTGGCGATCATGCGCTTCGGTGGCGCGATGCTCGTCGTGCTCGGCGTCGCGCTCGTGACGGGCGTGTGGGGCCAGTGGGCGCAGTGGCTGCAGGGCCTGTTCACCGACGACTTCGTGCCGGTGGTGTGACGTGACCACCTACCGCCCCGAGGGTCTCGAGGACTCCTTCGTCCCCGCGAGCGACGCGACCCAGGACGCGAGCCCGGACGGTGCCGGCGGCACGACGAGCGGGTCGACGAGCGGTGCCCCGCCGCAGCTGCCGACGCTCGGACCGGTCGGCTGGCTGCGCTGGGCGTGGCGCCAGCTCACCAGCATGCGGGTGGCGCTCCTGCTGCTCATGCTGCTCGCCGTCGCGGCGGTGCCGGGCACGATCTTCCCGCAGAACGCGCAGGACCCGGCCAAGGTCGCCGAGTACGTCGCGGACCACCCGTCGAGCGGGCCGTGGCTCGACCGCCTGGGCTTCTTCGACGTCTACTCGTCGGTCTGGTTCTCGGCGATCTACCTCATGCTGTTCGTCTCGCTGGTCGGGTGCATCCTGCCGCGCACGCGCGTGCACCTGTCCGCGGTGCGCGGGCGGCCCCCGCGCACACCGCGCCGCCTGACGCGGTTCCCCGCGCAGGCCCAGGGCACCGCCGCGGCGAGCCCGGAGGAGGTCGCCCGTGCGGCCGCCGCCGCGATGCGGCGAGGCTGGGGCTGGCTGCCGGTCGTGCGCACGTACCGCGTCGACGTGCACGACGAGGGGAACGGCACCTGGTCCGCGGCGGGCGAGCGCGGCTACCTGCGCGAGACCGGCAACCTCGTCTTCCACCTGGCGCTCGTCGGGCTGCTCGTGTCCATCGCGGCCGGCCAGATGCTGCACTACCGGGGTCAGGCGCTCGTCGTGCAGGGCCGGGGGATGGCGAACTCGGTGCAGGCGTACGACACGTTCGAGAAGGGCACCGCGTTCGACGCGTCCTCGCTCGAGCCGTTCACCCTCGAGCTCGGCGACTTCGAGTCGGTGTTCGACCCGGACACGCTGGAGCCCCGCGACTTCACCGCGCACGTCACCGTGACGGACCCGGACGGCACCGCCGAGCAGGACACCATCAAGGTCAACCACCCGCTCGAGCGCGACGGCGCCAAGATCTACCTGCAGGGCAACGGGTACGCACCCAGCATCACGGTGCGGGACGCGGCCGGCGAGGTCGCGTTCGCGGGCGACGTGCCGTTCCTGCCGCAGGACGAGGTCTACACCTCGCGCGGCGTGGTCAAGGTGCCCGACGTGTCCGGCGGGCAGGACCAGATCGGCCTCGTCGGGTACCTGCTGCCCACGGCGCAGGAGATCACGGACGGCCTGTACCGCTCGTCGAACCCGCAGCCGGACGACCCGATGCTCGTGCTGTCGGTGTGGTCCGGCAACCTCGGCCTCGACACCGGGGTGCCGCAGAACGTGTACCAGCTCGACGAGTCGCGGATGGAGCAGGCGTCCGACGCCGACGGCGCGGCCGTCACGCTCTACGTGCGCCCGGGCGAGACCGTGGACCTGCCGGACGGGCTCGGCACGGTGACGTTCGACGGGCTCCAGCGCTACGTGGCCCTGGACCTGCGGCACGACCCCGCGCTGCCGTTCGTGCTCGTCTTCGCGCTCGCCGCGTTCGCCGGGCTCGCGTGCTCGCTCTTCGCACCGCGTCGGCGCCTCTGGGTCCGGGCCTCGCCCGCCGGCTCGTCGGAACCCGCCGGTGCGTCGGACCCTGCCGGCTCGTCGGACCCTGCCGGCGGGCGGCCATCTACAGTGGTGACGGCCGCCGGCCTCGCGCGCGGCGACGACGTCGGCCTGCAGCCCGAGCTCGACCGCGTGCTCGACGCCACCCTGACGTCCCTGGAGGGAAGCAGCCATGGAGACCGGTGACCTGAGCACCCTGCTGGTGTGGGCCGCGGCGACGGCCTTCACGATCGCGCTCGTCGCGTATGCCGTCGACCTCGCCCGGCTGGCGGACAACGCGCAGCGCCGCCCGGTCGCGCCGGCGCGCGTCGCCGAGCTCGCCGGCGTGACAGCCGGTGGGTCGGCCCGGACCGGCGCGGCGGACTCCGCCGTCGCGGGCTCCACCGCCGACGCCGCGCCGGGCCGGTCCCCGCGTGCCGAGGGGATCGCGCGCACCACGACGTACCTCGGGATCGCGCTGCTGTTCGTGGCGATCGTGCTGCGCGGCCTCGCCGCGGGCCGCTGGCCGACCGCGAACATGTACGAGTTCACGCTCGTCGGCGTCCTGGTCGCGACCACGGCGCTGGCCGTCCTGCAGCGTCGCCGGGTCATCGCGTTCCTCGGCGTGCTCGTCATGGGCATCGCGGTCGCGGCACTCGTGTTCGCGCTCGAGCAGCTCTTCGTCCGCGCCGACGCCGTGCGGCCCGCGCTGCAGAACTACTGGCTGGTGCTGCACGTCGGCGTGGCCATCACGGCGACCGGCATCTTCACGGTCGCGTTCGCCGCGGCCGTCCTGCAGGTCATGCGGGACGCACGGGAGACCGGCCGGTCCCACCTCGACCACGCCTGGCAGCGCGCCGACGGCCTGCGCCGCGTGTTCTCCGGTGCGGCGGTGACCGGCCCGCGGTTCCGCTGGCTCGAGCAGGTGCCCGACGCGCGGCGCCTCGAGGCGATGTCCTTCCGGCTCAACGCGGTCGGGTTCGTCCTGTGGACCCTGACCCTCATCGGCGGCGCGATCTGGGCCGAGGACGCCTGGGGTCGGTACTGGAACTGGGACCCCAAGGAGGTCGGCACCTTCATCGCGTGGGTGGTGTACGCGGCCTACCTCCACGCGCGCACGACCCGAGGCTGGAGCGGGCGCAAGGCCGCCTACTTCGTGTTCGTCGGCTACGCCGCCGTCATCGCCAACTTCACGGTCGTCAACCTCTTCGTCACGGGCCTGCACTCCTACGCCTTCTGACTGACGCGGTCGTCACTGAATCCGTGGTTGTGCGACACGCCGCGGGATGTGCGGCGCGTCGCACCACCACACGTTCAGTGAATGCGGCGCGGGCGGACGGCGGCGCGGAGGCGCAGGCGGCACCAGCCGAGCCGAGGATCGGGCGGCGCCTGCCGGGGCGGAGGCAGGGGGGTCCCGGTGGGCTGCGGCCGCGGGATCAGCGGGCGGGCGCGGGGTGTGCGGCCGTGGGGTCAGGCCGGGGCAGTCGGGTCGCGGGGCGGGTCGTCGGGGTGCTCGGTGGGGGACTGGCGCTTGCGCTCCTGCTCGAGGCGCCAGAGGAACTCCTCGTCGTCGTCCGGCGCGCTGGGGCCGGCGGCGGAGCGGGTGCTCGGGCCCCAGCCGGCGCGGGCGGGGCGGACCTGGGCGCGTCGCGCGCGGCTGACCGCGAGCCACACGATCGACCCGAGCACGGGGAGCAGCACCACGAGCAGCACCCAGAGCGCGGGGTGCACGCCGAGGCGCTCGTCGTCCGTGCTGCGGACGATGTCGATCACGCAATAGACGACGAGCCCGATCACCAGCAGGTAGCCCAGGTACCTCATGACCGAACCCTAACCGTCGCGGGGCACCCGGTCGGGGCGCCTACCCTGGAGGTGTGCCCGTCGTCATCTACACCGCGCTGCGCCTGGCGCTGTTCCTGCTCGCCACGGGACTGCTGTGGTGGGTCGGCATGCGCTCCTGGCTCGCGCCGCTCGCCGGGCTGTTCGTCGCCTGGGCGCTGTCCTACGTGCTGCTCGGCGGCTTCGGCGCGAAGGCGGCCGCGTACGTCGAGGAGCGGTCGCGGGCGCGCTCGTCGTCCCGACGCACCCGGGCCGACGAGGACGCGAGCTACGAGGACGCGATCGACGACGCGAACCGCGGCGAGCACCCGGCCTGAGCCGACCGGTCGCCGCGCCTAGAGCGCGAGGCCCAGGCCCAGCAGCACGCCGAACGCGAGCTCGAGCATGCCGGTCCCGGCGAGCACGGGCACCAGGGCGCGGCCGCGCGCACCGAGCTGCACGACCACCGCGAGCACGATCGCGGGGGCCAGGAGCACCAGCACCAGCAGCGCCCACGGCGAGCCCGCCGAGCACACCGCGCCCAGCAGCACCGGCACGATCACCATCGCCGAGTAGACGCGCCGCGCGCGGTGCTCGCCCAGCCGGACCGCGAGCGTCCGCTTGCCGACCAGCGCGTCCGTGGGGACGTCGCGCAGGTTGTTGACCATGAGCAGCGCGCACGCGAGCAGGCCCACGGCGACCGCGCCCACCCACGCCTGCCAGGACAGCTCACCGGCCTGCGTGTAGGTGGTGCCGAGCACCGCGACGAGCCCGAAGAAGACGAAGACGCCGACCTCGCCCAGGCCCAGGTAGCCGTACGGCTTCCTGCCGCCGGTGTAGAACCACGCCGCGACGATCGCGACGGCGCCGACGGCCAGCAGCCACCACGCGCCGCTCAGCGCGACGAGCCACACGCCCAGCAGCGCGGCGACGCCGAACGCGGCGAACGCCGCCCTCCGGACCTCGCTGGGCCGCGCGGCGCCGGACGCGGTGAGCCGCATCGGCCCGACGCGGTCCACGTCGGTGCCGCGGATGCCGTCGGAGTAGTCGTTGGCGTAGTTGACGGCCACCTGCAGCGCGAGCGCGACGCCGGCCGCCAGCAGCGCCCGGCCGATCCGCGCCTCGCCCAGCTCCGCGGCGGCGCCCGTGCCGACCAGCACGGGTGCGGCGGCGGCGGGCAGCGTGCGCGGGCGCGCGCCGGCGACCCATTCCTGCGGCGTGGTCACGGGCGGCTCCCTGGTTCGGTGGTGAGATCCGGTTCGGTGGTGAGATCCGGTTCGGTGGTGAGATCCGGTTCGGTGGTGAGATCCGGTTCGGTGGTGAGATCCGGTTCGGTGGTGCGATCTGGTGCGGTGGCGACGCCGGGTGCGGCGACGTGCGGGACGGCGTGCGGCTGCTGGACGACGAGCCGTGCGGCGGCCCGGTCGGGCTTGCCGGGTCCGCGCAGGGGCAGCGTGTTCACGACGACCAGGCGACGGGGCGCGTGCGCGGCACCGAGCCGGCCGGCGACGTGCGCGCGCACCGCGTCGAGGCCCGGCACCTCGGCGCCGGCGACGGGGACCACGAGCGCGGTCACCAGCTCGCCCCACTCGGCGTCGGGCACGCCCACGACGCACGCCTCGGCGACCGAGGGCAGCGCCACGAGCGCGTCCTCGACGGCCGCGGGGGCGACGTTGACCCCTCCCGTGAGGATCACGTCGTCCGCGCGGCCCAGGACGGTCAGCACGCCGTCGTCGAGCCGGCCGAGGTCGCCCGTGCGCAGGTGCCGCTCGCCCGCGACGTCGACGAACGGGGACGGGTGCTCCAGGTAGCCCGCCGCCAGCACGTCGCCCGCGACGAGCACGCGCCCGTCGTCGTCGAGCCGCACGCGGACGCCGTCGAGCGGGACGCCGTCGTACACGCAGCCCCCGCACGTCTCCGTCATGCCGTAGGTGGTGACGACGCGCAGGCCGGCGTCGCGAGCGCGTTCGAGGAGCGGGGCGGGTGTCGCGGCGCCGCCCAGCAGGATCGCGTCGAACGCCGCGGCGGCCCGGGTCGCCGCGGGGTCGTCGAGGACGCGGACCAGCTGCGTGGGGACCAGGGAGGTGTAGCGGACCGGGCCGGTGAGGCGGGCCGCGGCCTCGACGAGCAGGTCCGGCGTGAACCGGCCCGCGGCGGCGAGCACCGGCCGCGTCCCCGCGAGGACCGAGCGCACCAGCACCTGCAGCCCGGCGACGTGGTCGACCGGCAGGACCAGGAGCCACTGCCCCGGCCCCGCGAGGCGCGCGTGCGTCGCGCGTGCCGAAGCGGCGAGGGCCCCGGCCGTCAGCAGCGCGGTGCGCGGCGTCCCCGTGGACCCGGACGTGGCGACGGCGAGCGCGAGGTCGTCGGGGGCGTCGGGCACCACGGCGGGCTCGTCGGACGGCGGGTGCGTGCCGGACGGGCCGGCCGCCGGCAGGACGCGGAGCGCGGCGCCGCCGCCGTCGAGCGCGGCAGGCAGCAGGTCGAGGACCCGCGCCGCGTCGGCGGGCACGTCGCGCAGCAGCCGGCTCACCGGTCCAGCCTACGGCGGCGGGGACGGGCCGCCGGCGGCTGCGCGGGCCCGTCCGACCGGTCCGCGGGCGGTGCGGCGTGACCGGCGCGCCGTGGTGGCGTGGCACCCTGGTTCCCGCACACCACCGGGGGGAGTCACCCATGACGTCCAGGACCATCCGTCGCGCTGCCGTCGCGCGCACCAGCGGGCTGCGGGCCGCCGCCCTGCTCGGCGCCCTCGCGCTCGCCCTGACCGCCTGCTCGGGCGACCCGGAGCCGACGCCCAGCGCGCCGACGCCGGTCACCGTGGGCCCGACGATCGACGCCGACAAGGGTCCCGTCCCGACTCCTTCGATCGCGCCGACGTGGCCGCTGACCGGCGTCGTGGCCGACGGCGAGCCCGAGAACCGCCCGGCGCTCGCGGTCAAGATCGAGAACACCTCGGCCGCCCGGCCGCAGACCGGCCTCGAGGACGCCGACGTCGTCTGGGAGACGATCGTCGAGTTCCAGGTGTCGCGCTTCATCGCGGTCTACCACTCGAAGGTGCCCGACGAGGTCGGCCCGATCCGGTCGGTGCGCCCGATGGACCCGCTGATCCTCGCGCCCACGCACGGGCTGCTCGCGTTCTCGGGCGGCCAGACCGGCATCCTCGAGCTCGCCCAGGCCTCCGGCCTGCAGCTGCTCAGCAACGACGCGGGCGTGCCGGGCATGTACCGCTCGAGCGCGCGCTCCGCGCCGCACAACGTCTACGCCGACCCCACGACCCTCTGGGACCAGGCGAACTCGACGCACGCGGACTCGCCCGGGACGCAGTTCCAGTTCGCGGCCGACGCCGCGGGCTCGACCGCGGTGGCCGACGGCAAGGCCGCCACGTCCCTCGACTTCCGGCTCTCGTCCGCCTCCTCGCCGTCCTGGGCCTGGAGCTCGTCCTCACGGACGTGGCTGCGGTCGGAGGGCTCGGCGCCCGCGGTGGGGGCGAGCGGCGACCGGCTCTCCGCGGTCAACGTCGTCTCGATCGTGGCCGACCACCCGGACACCCGGTTCCCCGCGCAGGGCGGCAACCGCGTGCCCACCTACGACCTGGTCGGCGAGGGCGAGGGCACCATCGCGACGGGCGGCAAGACCATCGAGGTGACCTGGAAGAAGAAGGCGCAGGACTCGCCGCTGCGCCTGTTCTACGACGGCAAGCCGGCGCTGCTGGCGCCCGGCAACACGTGGGTCGAGCTGGTGCCCCGGGGCTCCGGCTCGCTCACCGTCGGCTGACGGCGGCCTGACCGGCACCTCGCCGGTGCCCGGCCCGCTTGACGGGGTCCACCCTGGGGTGGACCCCGTCGGCGTCTCGGGGCGCCCTTCGTCGTACCCCGCGGGCGCCACGACGGCACCGCAGGCCGACGCGCCCGGGTCCGTCCGAGGACGAGCCTGGTCGCATGACCACACACGACATCCACGAACCCGTCGAGCACGACACCGCGGGGGTCGGCGCCGTCGTCGCGGCAGGCGTCGTCCTGCTGGCGCTCGTCGTCGGAGCGGCCGCGCTGGTGGCGCAGGTCGTCGACCTGGCCACGTGGGTCGCGACCCCCTGAGCCGCCCGCGGGTCGCGGTCAGTAGGCGTACGGGAAGCCGGACCAGTCCGGCTCACGACGCTGCAGGAACGCGTCGCGCCCCTCGACCGCCTCGTCGGTCATGTAGGCCAGCCGCGTCGCCTCGCCCGCGAACACCTGCTGCCCGGCCAGGCCGTCGTCGGCGAGGTTGAACGCGAACTTCAGCATGCGGACCGCCTGCGGGGACTTGGTCGCGATGATCCGCGCGTACTCCAGGCCCGCGTCCTCGAGCTCGTCGTGCGGGACCACGTCGTTCACCGCGCCCCACGCGTGCGCCTGGTCCGCCGAGTACTCGCGCGCGAGGAAGAAGATCTCGCGCGCCCGCTTCTGGCCCACCTGCCGGGCGAGCAGCGCCGAGCCGTACCCGCCGTCGAACGAGCCGACGTTGGCGTCGGTCTGCATGAACCGCGCGTGCTCGCGCGAGGCGATCGTGAGGTCCGCGACGACGTGCAGCGAGTGCCCGCCGCCCGCGGCCCAGCCGTTGACGAGGGCCACCACGACCTTCGGCATGGTCCGCATCAGCCGCTGCACCTCGAGGATGTGCAGGCGCCCGGCGCGCGCGGGGTCCACGGCATCCGCGGTCTCGCCCTCCGCGTACCGGTAGCCGTCCCGGCCGCGGATCCGCTGGTCGCCCCCGGAGCAGAACGCCCAGCCGCCGTCCTTGGGGCTCGGCCCGTTCCCCGTGAGCAGCACCGTGCCGACGTCCGACGACATGCGCGCGTGGTCGAGCACGCGGTACAGCTCGTCGACCGTGTGCGGGCGGAACGCGTTGCGCACCTCGGGCCGGTCGAACGCGACGCGCACCACCGGGAGGTCCCGCTCGTCGGACCCCGTGCGGTCCACGCCGCGGTGGTAGGTGAGGTCCGTCAGGCCCTCGAACCCCGCCACCTCGCGCCAGCGCGCGGGGTCGAACGTCGCGGACACGCGGGCAGGCTCGGCACTCACGCGGCCCACCCTAGGTGCCAGGGTCGCCGCGCGTAGCCTGGGGCGGTGGTCGCGCCGGACGTCGTCGTGTGGTCGGTCCCGCTGCGCACCCGGTTCCGAGGGCTGACGTCGCGGGACGGCGTGCTGGTCCGCGGGGACGCCGGGTGGGCCGAGTTCTCGCCCTTCTGGGACTACGACGACGAGGAGTCGTCGGCCTGGTGGCGCGCGGCGCGCGAGGCGGCCGACCTCGGCTGGCCGGAGCCCGTGCGGGACGCCGTGCCGGTCAACGTGACCGTCCCCGCCGTGGACGCCGTGACCGCGCACCGCATCGTGACCGCGTCCGGCGGCTGCCGCACCGCCAAGGTCAAGGTCGCCGAGCGCGGTCAGGACGTGTCCGACGAGATCGCGCGGCTCGAGGCCGTGCGGGACGCGCTGGGCCCGGGCGGGGCGGTCCGGGTCGACGCGAACGCGGCCTGGGACGTCGACGAGGCCGTGCGCCGCCTGGCCCTGCTCGACCGCGCGGCGGGCGGGCTGGAGTACGCGGAGCAGCCGGTGCCGGGCGTGCCGGACCTGGCGGCGCTGCGGCGGCGCACGACGGTGCCGATCGCGGCGGACGAGTCGATCCGCCGCGCGGCGGACCCGCTCGCGGTCGCACGGGCGCACGCCGCCGACGTCGTGGTGCTCAAGGTGCAGCCGCTGGGCGGCGTGCGGGCGTGCCTCGAGCTCGCGGAGCGGATCGGGCTGCCGGTCGTCGTGTCCTCCGCGCTGGAGTCGTCGATCGGTCTCGCCGCGGGCGTCGCGCTGGCCGCCGCGCTGCCCGAGCTGCCGTACGCGTGCGGGCTCGCCACGGCGCAGCTGCTCACCGCGGACCTGGCCGCCGACCCGCTGCTCCCGGTGGACGGCGCCCTGCCCGCGCGCCGCCCGCGACCGGACCCCGCGCTTCTGGCCGAGGCCGCCGCGCCCGCCGCCCTGCGTGAGCGGTGGGAGGCCCGCGCGGCCGCGGTCCGGCTGCTCGCGGACGCCCGCGAGCAGGCATGATGGCGCCGTGAGCTCACCCGCCGTCGCCGCCGCACGCGTGCTGGTGCAGGCGTTCGCGGCCCTCGGCGTCCAGGACGTGGTGCTGGCGCCGGGCTCGCGGAGCGCGCCGCTGGCGTACGCGCTCGCGGACGCCGCGGCGCCGGACGGCGAGCGGCCCGAGGGTGCACCCGCGCTGCGGCTGCACGTGCGCGTCGACGAGCGCTCGGCGACCTTCCTGGCGCTCGGGCTCGCGCGCGGCTCGGCCTACGGGGACACCGGCGAGGGCCCGACGAGCGCGGCCCGCCCGGTGCTCATGGTGACCACGTCCGGCACCGCGGCGGCGAACGCGCACCCGGCGGTGCTCGAGGCGCACCACAGCGGCGTCCCGCTCGTCGTCGTGACGGCGGACCGGCCGCACGAGCTGCGCGGCACGGGCGCGAACCAGACCACCGAGCAGGCGGGGCTGTTCGGCGGGGCGGTGCGGCTCGCGCTCGACGTCCCCGCACCCGTGGGTCTGCCCGACGAGCCGCGCGACCTGCGCCGTCTGGCGACGCGGGCCGTGGCCGCGGCGACCGGCGCGCGCACCGGCGACCCGGGACCGGTCCACCTCAACCTCGCCTTCCGTGACCCGCTGGTGCCCGACGACGAGCCGTGGCCGGCCGCCGCGGCCACGGGGCTCGCCGTGGTGCCGGGTCCGGTGGTGGGCGTCCCGACGAGCACGGGGGCGACTCCGGCGGTGACCGCGCGCGTGACCGAGCGAGCCACCGAGCGGGCGACCGAGCGGGCGACCGAGCGAGCTGCTGAGCGGACGCACGAGCGGCTCGCCGATCGGTCGTCCCGGCGCGGCGGCGTCCCGACCGTCGTCGTCGCCGGGGACGGAGCCGGGCCGGCCGCGCGCCGCCTGGCCGAGGCGAACGCCTGGCCGCTGCTCGCCGAGCCGTCGTCGGGGGCGCGCGGCGGCCCGTGCGCGATCGCGGCCTACCGGCTCCTGCTGGCACGCGAGGACCTCGGGGGGCGGGTCCGGCGTGTCGTCGTGCTGGGCCGGCCCACGCTGTCGCGGCCCGTGCAGCGGCTGCTCGCGCGCGAGGACGTCGAGGTGCTCGTCGTCGCACCGCGCGGGGCCGACTGGCCCGACGCCAGCCGCAGCGCGGACCAGGTGCTCACCGAGGTGCCGGCGCGCATGCGGCACGGCCGCACCGCCGGCCCGGCCGGCTGGCTCGAGGACTGGCGGGCCGCGGACGCGCGCGCCGCGGCCGCGATCGACGACGTGCTCGACCACGGGCCGGAGGCCGCCCGCGGCCGACGCTCGCGCACCGGCGCCCGCGTCACCGGGCCGGTGCTCGCGCGCGTCGTGGCCGCGGTGAGCGAGCCGGACGACGTGCTCGTCGTCGGCTCGTCGAACCCCGTGCGCGACCTGGACCTGGTCGCCCGGTGGGACCGGCCGCCGCTCGTGCTGGCGAACCGCGGGCTCGCAGGCATCGACGGCACGATCGCGACGGCCACGGGCGTGGCGCTCGCGCTGCCGCGGCGTCGGGTGCGCGCCCTCGTCGGCGACCTGACGTTCCTGCACGACGTGGGCGCGCTGCTGCGCGGGCCGCTCGAGTCACCCGTGGACCTGCAGGTGGTGGTGGCGAACGACGACGGCGGCTCGATCTTCGCGACGCTCGAGCACGGCGAGCCCGCGCGGGCGCACGTCTTCGAGCGGGTGTTCGCGACGCCGCACGGGGCGGACCTCGCGGCGCTGTGCGCGGGGTACGGCGTGCGGCACACGCGGGTGGTGGACGCCGACGGGCTGCTGCCCGCGCTCGCCGCGCCGGGCACGGGCGTCAGCGTCGTCGAGGTCCGGGTGGACCGGACGGGGCGGCGGGCGCAGGGCGAGCGGATCACCGCCGCCGTCGCCGCCGGCTGACCGCTGCCGGCCTGTCGGTGGCTTCTGATCGAGGGCTTCCAGGAACTCCCAGGGAACTCCCAGGCTCTGTGAAGGGTGTGCCCAGGGGCGCGGCGCAGGATGGAGCTCGACTTGAGGAGGACACCCGACATGACCACCCCTGCTCCCGAGAACCACCCCCAGGCAGCGCCCACCGAGCCGCTGTCGCCCGTCCCCGCGCCGCCGGCCACCCCGGCGCCCGCCGCGGCGACGCAGCCCCACGAGCCCGTCGCCGCCACGCAGCAGATGGCCGCGCAGCCGCCGTCCACGCCGACGTACGCCCAGCCGTACGGCCCCGGCGGCGCGGCTCCGGCACAGACTCCCGCGCAGACCCACGCACAGACTCCCGCTCACGCCCCCGCGGGCTACGGCCACGCCTTCGGCGCCCCGCAGCCGCAGCAGGCTCCGCCCGCCCCGCCGCAGGGGCCGTGGGGCTTTGCGGCCGAGGGCGCCCCGGCCCCGCAGCCCGTCCGCGGCGAGCGCAAGCGCCGCATCTGGATCCCCGTGACCGCGGCGGCCGCCTCCGCGCTCGTGCTCGGTGCCGCCGCCGTGGGCGTCGCCTACGGTCTGGACGAGGACGGCCCGAGCGCCGGCACCGCGTCGGGCTCGTCGTTCGCCGACCTCGGGCAGACCTCGACCGACACCGTGCCGGTGTCCGGCTCGAACAGCGACGCCCCGGACTGGGAGGCCGTCGCCGCGGCCGTGCAGCCGTCCGTGGTCGCGATCCAGACGACCACGCAGTCGGGCAGCGCGCTCGGCTCCGGCGTCGTGATCGACGACGCCGGCCACGTGGTCACCAACAACCACGTCGTCGCCGGCGCGCAGGACGACCAGGTCCAGGTCACGCTGTCCGACGGACGGATCTTCACCGCCGACGTCGTGGGCACCGACCCGACGACCGACCTCGCCGTGATCAAGCTCGTCGACCCGCCGCAGGACCTCTCGCCCGCCGCGCTCGGCAGCTCGGCCGACGTCAACGTCGGCGAGTCCGTGATGGCCGTCGGCAACCCGCTCGGCCTGCAGAGCACCGTCACCACCGGCATCGTCTCCGCGCTCGACCGCCCGGTCACGACGCAGGGTGAGGACGGCTCGTCGACCACCGTGACGAACGCGATCCAGGTCGACGCGTCGGTCAACCCCGGCAACTCCGGCGGGCCGCTGTTCGACGCGCAGGGCCGCGTCATCGGGATCAACTCGTCGATCGCCACGCTCTCGAGCGAGTCGGGCTCGATCGGCCTCGGCTTCGCGATCCCCGTCGACCTGGTCAAGAACATCGCCGGCCAGCTCATCGACGACGGCACCGCGGAGCACGCGTTCCTCGGCGTCGGCCTGAACGACGGCACGGCGACCGTGGACGGCGTCACGCGCGCCGGTGCCGTGGTCGAGCAGGTCAGCGACGGCTCGCCGGCCGCGAAGGCGGGGCTCGAGAACGGCGACGTGATCGTCGGCATCGACGGCGACGCCGTCGGCGGCGCCGAGTCGCTCACGGCGTACGTCCGCTCCTACGCCAGCGGCACCAAGGTGCAGCTCACGGTGGTCCGCGACGGCGCCTCGAAGGACATCGAGGTGACCCTCGCGACCAAGGAGGACACCGCGACGTCGCAGGGTGACCAGGGCCAGGGCACGCTCCCGGGGCAGGGCGACCAGGGGCAGGGCACCGTGCCGGACCAGGGCCAGGGCGACCAGGGCCAGGGCGACCAGGGCCAGGGCGACAGCCAGGGCCAGCAGATGCCCGACCTGCAGAACATGACTCCCGAGGAGCTGTGGCAGTGGCTCCAGGAGCACCAGGGCGAGCAGGGCTGACCCCCGCGCCCCGACTGCCCGGCCGGCGCACCCCCTGACGTCGGCCGGGCCCCGCGGAGTCCGTCACCCCCCTGGACGGACCACCGCCGGCCGAGCCCCGGCCGGATCGGCGACGACCGACCCGGCCGGGGCTCGATGCCGTCCCGCGCGCGATGTCCGAGCCGCCGGCTCCCGCTCGCTAGATCTCCGCGAGGTCGTCAGAACGACCGTGCCTCGTCGCAGATCTCTGACGAGCTGCACGGACATCTGACGACCTCGTGGGGATCTTCAGTCCGACGAGAGTGCGGTGCGCATGGGCACGAGCTTCGCCTCGGACTCGGCGAGCTCGGCGGCCGGGTCGGAGGCGGCGACGATGCCGCAGCCGGCGAACAGGCGGACGCGGTGCGGGTCGGCCGGGTCGGTCTGCGCCGAGCGCAGCGCGATGCCCCACTCGCCGTCGCCGTCCGCGCCGAACCAGCCGACCGGCCCGGCGTACCGCGCGCGGTCCATGCCCTCGAGGCGCCGGATGAGCTCCGCGGCGGCGCGCGTCGGCGTCCCGCAGACCGCGGCGGTCGGGTGCAGCGCGGCGGCCAGCGCGAGCGACGACGGGTGCCCGTGCGCCTGGCCCCCGAGCACGCCGGTGACGTCCGAGGCCAGGTGGAGCACGTTGGGCAGGTGCAGCACGAACGGCACGTCCGGCACGTTGGTCGACGAGCAGAACGGCTCGAGCGCGTGCGCCACGGAGGTGACCGCGTACTCGTGCTCCTCGAGGTCCTTCGACGAGTGCGCCAGGATCGCGGCGCGCGCGACGTCGGCCTCGTCGTCCCCGGTCCGCCGGATGGTGCCGGCGAGGACGCGGGAGGTCACCAGTCCCTTCTCGGAGCGGACCAGCAGCTCGGGCGTCGCGCCGAGGAGGCCGTCGACGCTGAACGTCCAGCACGAGGGGTACGCGGACGCGAGCCGCTGCAGCGCCCACCGCACGTCGAGCGGCTCCGCGGTCCGGGCGACGACGTCGCGCGCGAGCACGACCTTCTCCACGCGTCCGGCGCGCACCTCGGCGATGCCGGCGGCGACGACGTCGCGCCAGCCCTCCGCGGTCACGGCCCCGTCGGTGTAGGTCACCGCGCCGGGCGAGGCGGGCGGCACGTGCTGTCCGACGAGCTCGTCGAGCACGGGTGCCGGTCCGAGGTCGGGTCCCGCCGCCATCGTCGTGAGCCACGCGCGTCCGGCGCGCCGGCCGACCACGACGCGCGGCACGACGATCACGCCACCGGCCGCGGACTCGTCGTCGAACGCGAACGACCCGAACGCGACCGGGCCGGAGCCGGGCACCTGCACCTCGTCGCGCACCACGGCGCGGGCCAGCACCTCGCGCCACACGGCCTCCGCGTCGGCGAACCGGGCGGCGCCGGTGACCTCGAGGCGCAGCACCTCACCCCAGGCGACCAGGCCGTCGCCGCGCCGCACCCAGGCGAGCGGCGTGCCCTCGCGCGCGGCCGGGGGCAGGAGGTCGAGCAGGTCCGCGGGATCGGCCGCGTCACCCGCGCGCGTCGGCAGGTCGAGGGCGACCGTCCGCACGACGAGGGGGTGGGGGAGCCGGTCCGCGGGCGCGGAGGTCAGCGTGCTCATCCCGACCAGCGTATGCCCGCCCACCCGGTGCCACGCGCCAGCCGCTGCGCACCCCCGGCGTGCACCCGCCGTCGGCCCGTCGTGGGTCCACGCGGGGGGTGGCACGATGGGCGCATGGCGCGTGCGAGCTTGGCCAAGAACCCCGACGAGGTCGCGACGATGTTCGACTCCGTCGCGCACCGGTACGACCGGACCAACGACGTGCTGTCGATGGGGCAGGACCGGCAGTGGCGCCGCGCGACGATCGCCGCGCTCGACGCCCAGCCGGGGCAGACGCTGCTGGACCTCGCGGCGGGCACGGGCACGTCGTCGGAGCCGATCGCGGACTCGGGCGTGCTCGTCGTCCCGTGCGACCTGTCCGAGGGGATGCTGGGCGTCGGCAAGACGCGACGCCCGGACCTGCCGTTCGTCGCGGGCGACGCGATGCACCTGCCCTTCGCGGACGAGTCGTTCGACGCGGTGACGATGTCGTTCGGCCTGCGCAACGTGCCCGACGTCCCGGCGGCGCTCGACGAGCTGCTGCGGGTCACCAAGCCGGGCGGCCGCCTGGTGGTGTGCGAGTTCTCGCGACCCACCTTCGCGCCGTTCCGGGCGGTCTACACGGGGTACCTGACGCACGCCCTGCCGCGCGTCGCGCGCGTGGTCAGCAAGGAGACCGACGCGTACACGTACCTCGCCGAGACCATCCGCGACTGGCCGGACCAGCGCGAGCTCGGTCTGATGATCAAGCGCGCCGGCTGGGAGAAGGTCGCCTTCCGGAACCTCTCCGGCGGGATCGTCGCGCTGCACCGCGCAACCCGCCCCGCCTGAGCGCCGGACGTCCCGCGGGACCCGACAGGGGGCGGAGCCCGTGTTCATGCGGTGTTCCGAGGGTCGACGTCCCAGGTGAGGCAAGCCTTCGCAGACACCCCGGTCGGGCCTCGTTACACTCGCCGGAGTCGCACGTGAACAACGTCACAAGTGGAGTGACCAGTGGTGGTGAGGACCGATGACGCGGACGTCATCGTCGTGGGCGCGGGCCCTGCGGGTGCCGCGACCGCCTACCACTGCGCACGTGCGGGCCTCGACGTCCTGCTGCTCGAGAAGGCGTCGTTCCCGCGGGACAAGGTCTGCGGAGACGGTCTGACGCCGCGGGCGGTCGCGGAGCTGGTGCGGATGGCCGTGCCGATCCGCGAGCAGGACGGCTGGATCCGCAACGAGGGGCTGCGGGTGCTCGGCGGAGGGCACCGCCTCGAGCTGCCGTGGCCGGAGATCTCGTCGTACCCGTCCTACGGCCTGGCGCGCTCCCGGATGAGCCTCGACCACCTGCTGGCGGACCACGCGCGGGCCGCAGGCGCCAAGCTGCACGAGCGGACGAACGTGACGGGCGTCGTGCGCGACGAGCGCACGGGTCGCGTCGCGGGCGTGACGGCGCGTCCCGTCGACGACGACGGCCGACGCGCGGGCGACGAGGTGACCTACCGGTCGCGCGTCGTGGTGGCGGCCGACGGCGTGAGCGCCCGCATCGCGACGGGCGTGGGCCGCACCAAGCGCGACGACCGGCCCATGGGCGTGGCCGTCCGCACCTACTTCCGCACCCCGCGGCACGACGACGCGTGGATGGAGTCGCACCTCGAGCTGTGGGACGGCGAGCCCGGGAAGTCGAACCTGATGCCGGGCTACGGCTGGATCTTCGCGCTCGGGGACGGCACCGCGAACGTGGGGCTGGGCTCGGTGAGCTCGACGGCCGCCGCGACGAAGGTCGACTACAAGGCGCTGTTCGCGGCGTGGATGGCCAACGCACCCGCCGAGTGGGAGTTCACGCCGGAGAACCAGGTGGGCCCGGTGCGCGGCGCCGCGCTGCCGATGGGGTTCAACCGTGGCCCGCTGTACGCTGACGGCCTGCTCCTGGCGGGCGACGCGGCGGGCATGGTGAGCCCGTTCAACGGCGAGGGCATCGCGTACGGCCTGCAGGCGGGCCGGGTCGCGGCGGACGCGATCTCGCAGGGCCTCGCCCGGGGCACGGCTGCCGGCCGCGAGCGCGCGCTCGCCACCTACCAGCGCCGCATGAAGGACGACCTGGGCGGCTACTACACGCTCGGGCGCGTCTTCGTGAAGCTCATCGAGCACCCGGAGGTCATGCGGCTGTGCACGCGGTACGGCCTGCCCCGGCCGCTGCTGATGAAGTTCGTGCTCAAGCTCCTGTCCGACTGCTACGAGCCGCACGGCGGCGACGTGGTGGACCGGACGATCTCCGCTCTCGCCCGGATCGCTCCGGCGGCCTGACCCGCATGACCACCCAGACCTCAGCGCCGAGGAAGGACGCCTGATGACCAACCCGTACGTGCCCCTCCTGTGGCTCATGGGCATCGCCGCGGTCCTCGCCCTCGGCGGCGTCGGCGCCAGCGCGATCATCGGCCCCAAGCGGTACAACCGCGCCAAGCTCGAGGCGTACGAGTGCGGCATCCAGCCCACCCCGCACGCGATCGGCGGCGGACGCTTCCCGATCAAGTACTACCTGGTCGCGATGACGTTCATCGTCTTCGACGTCGAGGTCGTCTTCCTGTACCCGTGGGCCGTGAGCTTCGTGGAGCTCGCGCTGTTCGGGCTGGTGGCGATGCTCGGCTTCCTGGTGCTGATCACCGTGCCGTTCGTCTACGAGTGGCGGCGCGGGGGCCTCGAGTGGGACTGAGGTCACGACGAGCCGGTGCCACGCAGCGGACCATGACGGCTGAGGCCGGGACGACGAGCACGACGAGCACTTCGACGAGGAGGTCCTGAGATGGGGATCGAGGAAGCACCCTCGGGTTTCCTGCTGACGACGATCGAGGACCTGGTCGGCTACTTCCGCAAGGGATCGCTGTGGCCGGTCACGTTCGGTCTCGCGTGCTGCGCGATCGAGATGATGTCCGCCGGCGCGCCGCGCTACGACCTGTCGCGGTTCGGGATGGAGGTCTTCCGCGCGTCCCCGCGCCAGGCCGACCTGATGATCGTCGCGGGCCGGGTGAGCCAGAAGATGGCCCCCGTCGTCCGGCAGGTCTACGACCAGATGTCGGCGCCCAAGTGGGTCCTGTCGATGGGCGTGTGCGCGAGCTCGGGCGGCATGTTCAACAACTACGCGATCGTCCAGGGCGTCGACCACATCGTGCCGGTGGACATCTACCTGCCGGGCTGCCCGCCGCGGCCGGAGATGCTCATCAACGCGATCCTCACGCTGCACGACCAGATCCAGAACGAGCCGCTGGGCGTGAACCGCAAGGAGGCCGCCGCGGCGGCCGAGGCGGCGGCGCTGGCGGCGACGCCGACGTCGCACATGACGGGGCTGCTGCGATGAGCGACGAGAAGGAGCTGAAGCAGGACGCCGCCGACGCCGCGAAGCCGGGGGAGGGCACCACCGCCGCCCAGCCGGCGACGCAGGCGGCACTGGAGGCGGGCGGCCAGAACATCCCCGCGCAGGCGCCGCGCACCCCGCTCGAGGTCGTGGACGTGCGGCACGGCCTGTTCGGCGTGCACGGGTCGGGCGACACCAGCGGCTACGGCGGCCTGGTGACCACCGTGATCCTGCCGGGACCGAGCGAGCGGCCGTACGGCGGCTGGTTCGACGAGGTGGTCGACGTCCTGGCCGAGCTCCTCGACGAGTCCGGGACGGGGTACGCGAACGCGGTCGAGTCCGTGGTCGTGGACCGCGGCGAGCTCACGCTCTTCGTGGTGCGCGACCACCTGGTCGAGGTCTGCCGGCACCTGCGGGACGACCAGGACCTGCGGTTCGAGCTGGGGCTCGGCGTCTCCGGGGTCCACTACCCGCACGACGAGGGGCGCGAGCTGCACGCCGTGCTCCACCTGACGTCGGTGACGCACTCGCGCAGCCTGCGGCTCGAGGTCGCGGTGAGCGACGCCGACCCGCACCTGCCGTCGACGACGAGCGTCTACCCGGGCCACGACTGGCACGAGCGCGAGACGTTCGACTTCTTCGGGATGGTCTTCGACGGCCATCCTGGGCTCGCCCGCATCGAGATGCCCGACGACTGGCCCGGCCACCCCCAGCGCAAGGACTACCCGCTGGGCGGCATCCCGGTCGAGTACAAGGGCGCGACCGTCCCGCCCGCGGACCAGCGGAGGTCCTACAGCTGATGAGCACCACACGCCCCGCCCCCACCCCCCGCTCGACCGGTCACATCGTCGACGACGAGACCGCGGGCGTCCGCTCGTTCGAGGCGTCCGGCGGCGACTGGTCGGACATCGCCGAGGAGGCCGCCCGCCTCGGCGAGGAGCGCATCGTCGTCAACATGGGTCCGCAGCACCCGTCCACGCACGGCGTGCTGCGGCTGATGCTCGAGATCGACGGCGAGACCGTCACCGAGGCGCGCGCCGGAATCGGATACCTGCACACCGGCATCGAGAAGAACATGGAGTTCCGCACCTGGACCCAGGGCGTGACCTTCTGCACGCGCATGGACTACGTGGCGCCGATCTTCCAGGAGGCGGCGTACTGCCTGGCGGTCGAGAAGCTGCTGGGCGTCACGGACGACATCCCGGAGCGCGCGAGCATCATCCGCGTCCTGATGATGGAGCTCAACCGCATCACGTCGCACCTGGTGTGCATCGCCACGGGCGGCAACGAGCTGGGCGCCACGACGATCATGACGGTCGGCTTCACGGCGCGCGAGGAGCTGCTGCGGATCTTCGAGCTCATCTCCGGGCTGCGGATGAACCACGCGTACATCCGGCCCGGCGGCGTCGCGCAGGACGTGCCCGCGGGCGGCGTCGAGGCCACGCGTGAGGCGCTGGTCAAGGTCGAGCACTACCTGCGCCAGCTCGAGGACCTCATGCTGGCGAACCCGATCCTGCACCTGCGGCTCAAGGACGTCGGGCACCTCAACCTCGCCGGCTGCATGGGCCTGGGGATCACCGGCCCGATGCTCCGTTCGGCGGGCCTGCCGTACGACGTGCGCAAGACCGCGCCGTACTGCGGGTACGAGACGTACGACTTCGACGTCCCCACCGCGACGAGCGCCGACGCGTGGGGCCGGATCGAGGTCCGCCTCGAGGAGATCTACCAGTCCATCAAGATCTGCCGGCAGGCGCTGGACCGGCTCGAGAAGACGCCCGGCCCGGTGATGGTCGCGGACAGGAAGATCGCCTGGCCCGCGCAGCTCGCGATCGGCAGCGACGGCATGGGCAACTCGCTCGCGCACATCAAGGAGATCATGGGCACCTCCATGGAGGCGCTGATCCACCACTTCAAGCTGGTCACCGAGGGCTTCCGGGTCCCGGCCGGCCAGGTGTGGCAGACGGTGGAGCACCCCCGCGGCGAGCTGGGTGTGCACCTGGTCTCGGACGGCGGCACGCGGCCGTACCGCGCGCACTTCCGGGACCCGAGCTTCAACAACCTGCAGGCCACGTCGATCATGTGCGAGGGCGGTCAGGTGGCGGACGTCGTCGTCGCCGTCGCGTCGATCGACCCGGTGCTCGGAGGGGTGGACCGCTGATGTCCGTCGAGGAGCTGGTCCCGCGCGGCGAGGGCCGGGCGCACCGCACGTCGTACGACGAGCAGACGCTCGCGCGGCTGTCCGCCGACGCGGCGCAGGTCGTCGCGCGCTACCCGCAGGAGCGCTCCGCGCTGCTGCCCCTGCTGCACCTGGTGCAGGCCGAGGACGGCTACGTCAGCCCGCGCGGCATCGCGTTCTGCGCCGCGACGCTGGGCCTGACGACGGCCGAGGTGTCCGCCGTGGCGACCTTCTACACGCAGTACAAGCGTCACCCCAACGGCGAGTACACCGTCGGCGTGTGCACCAACACGCTGTGCGCCGTCATGGGCGGCGACGCGATCTGGGAGCACCTGTGCGACCACCTCGGCGTGGGCCACGACGAGACGACCGAGGACGGCAAGGTCACGCTCGAGCGCGTCGAGTGCAACGCGGCGTGCGACTACGCGCCGGTCGTGATGGTGAACTGGGAGTTCTTCGACAACCAGACCCCGGAGTCGGCCGCCGACGTCGTCGACCGGCTCCGGTCCGGGCAGGACGTGGCGCCGACGCGCGGGGCGGACAAGGTCGTCACCTTCCGCGAGATGTCGCGTGTGCTCGCGGGCTTCGCGGACGGGCGGGCCGACGAGGGCATCGGGGCGGGCGAGGCGACCCTGCGGGGCACCCTGCTGGCCCGCGACGAGGGCTGGACGGCCCCGCCGTTCCCGGGCGACGAGGAGCCCGCGGGCTCGTCCTCCGGCGCGACCGGCGCCCGGGGCGAGGTCCCACCCCGGACCGGCGACGAGCAGTCGAGCGCCGAGCGCCCCGCGACGACCGCGGGCGACGTGTCGCCCGCGCAGCAGGAGAAGAAGCAGGCCGCGTCGGATGCGAAGGAGGACTGAGATGGCTACCACCCTCGCCCCCGTGCTGAGCGACCACTGGGACGCCGACCGCTCGTGGTCGCTCGCGACGTACGAGGCCAACGGCGGCTACCGCGGCCTGCGGCGCGCGCTCGGCATGCTGGCGCCCGACGTCGTGACGATGGTCAAGGACTCGGGCCTGCGCGGCCGTGGCGGCGCCGGGTTCCCGACGGGCATGAAGTGGGGCTTCCTGCCCGCGCCCGACGGCGGGCCGCGCTACCTCGTCGTGAACGCCGACGAGTCCGAGCCGGGCACGTGCAAGGACATCCCGCTCATGATGGCGAGCCCGCAGCACCTGATCGAGGGCGTGATCATCACGTCCTACGCGATCGGCTGCCACCACGCCTTCATCTACGTGCGCGGCGAGGTGCTGCACGTCTACCGGCGCCTGCTGCGCGCGGTGGAGGAGGCGTACGCGCAGGGCTACCTCGGCACGGACATCCTGGGCTCGGGGTACGACCTCGAGCTCACGGTGCACGCCGGCGCCGGCGCGTACATCTGCGGCGAGGAGACCGCGCTGCTCGACTCGCTCGAGGGCCTGCGCGGCCAGCCGCGGCTCAAGCCGCCCTTCCCGGCGGTGGCGGGCCTGTACGCCCGCCCGACGGTGGTCAACAACGTCGAGTCGATCGCGTCGGTGCCCGGCATCGTGGTCGGCGGCGCCGACTGGTTCAAGCAGATGGGGACCGAGCGCTCGACCGGGCACGGTCTGTTCTCGCTGTCCGGGCACGTCACCCGGCCGGGCCAGTACGAGGCGCCGCTGGGCAT
Organism: Cellulomonas fulva; assembly: GCF_018531375.1. Classification (NCBI taxonomy): domain Bacteria; kingdom Bacillati; phylum Actinomycetota; class Actinomycetes; order Micrococcales; family Cellulomonadaceae; genus Cellulomonas; species Cellulomonas fulva. The sequence goes on from NZ_JAHBOH010000001.1 coordinate 1,822,272, forward strand.
CACGCTGCGCGAGCTGCTCGACATGGCCGGCGGCGTGCGTGCCGGGCACGAGCTGAAGTTCTGGACGCCGGGCGGGTCCTCGACGCCGATCTTCACGGCCGAGCACCTCGACGTCCCGCTCGACTACGAGTCGGTGGGCGCCGCGGGCTCGATGCTCGGCACGCGCGCGCTGCAGATCTTCGACGAGACCACCTCGGTGGTCCGTGCGGTGACGCGGTGGACCGAGTTCTACAAGCACGAGTCCTGCGGCAAGTGCACGCCGTGCCGCGAGGGCACGTTCTGGCTCGCGCAGGTGCTGCAGCGGATCGAGCGCGGGCAGGGCACCGAGGCCGACATCGACCTGCTGCTCGACCTGTGCGACAACATCCTGGGCCGCGCGTTCTGTGCGCTCGGCGACGGCGCGACCAGCCCGGTCACCAGCGCGATCCAGTACTTCCGGGAGGAGTTCGAGGCCGGCTGCCACACGCCGGCCGACGTCCTGTTCCCGCCCGAGCGCAGTGCGCTCTTCGACTACACGCCGCGCCGGTCCGGCGCGGCCCTCGCGGGGGTGCACGCATGACGATCACCTCGGACCGCTCGTCGGCCCGGGCCGCGGCGGCCGGGACGCCCCTGGTGCCCGCCGCTCCCGTCCCCGTCCCGGCGGAGCCGGACGCCACGGTCACGTTCAGCATCGACGGCATCGAGACGACCGTGCCGAAGGGCACGCTCGTCATCCGTGCCGCCGAAGACCTGGGCATCCAGATCCCGCGGTTCTGCGACCACCCGCTGCTCGCGCCCGCCGGCGCGTGCCGGCAGTGCCTGGTCGAGGTCTGGGCGCCCGGGCGCGACGGCAACCTGGCCAAGATGCCCAAGCCTCAGGCCTCGTGCACCCTCGAGGCCGGCCCCGGCATGCAGGTCAAGACGCAGCACACGTCCCCCGAGGCGGACAAGGCGCAGCACGGAGTGATGGAGCTGCTGCTCATCAACCACCCGCTCGACTGCCCGGTGTGCGACAAGGGCGGCGAGTGCCCGCTGCAGAACCAGGCCATGAGCAACGGCCGGGCGGCGACGCGCTTCGTCGACGTCAAGCGGACGTTCCCCAAGCCGATCGCGATCTCGACGCAGATCCTGCTGGACCGGGAGCGCTGCGTCCTGTGCCAGCGCTGCACCCGGTTCTCGGAGGAGATCGCGGGCGACGTGTTCATCGACCTGCAGAAGCGCGGCGCGCAGCAGCAGATCGGCACGTTCGACGTCGAGGTCCTGGGCTTCGCGGGCGAGACGCCCGTCGGCGCCTCGGCGCTCGACACGAGCGGTCGCCCGTTCGCGTCCTACTTCTCGGGCAACACGGTGCAGATCTGCCCGGTCGGCGCGCTGACGTCGGCCGCCTACCGGTTCCGCTCGCGGCCGTTCGACCTCGTCTCGACGCCCGGTGTCTCCGAGCACGACTCGCAGGGCTCGGCCATCCGGGTCGACCACCGTCGCGGCGTCGTGATGCGGCGCCTGTCCGGCGACGACCCGGCCGTCAACCAGGAGTGGATCAGCGACAAGGACCGGTTCGCGTTCCGGTGGCAGTCGTCGCCCGACCGGATCGCGACGCCCCTGGTGCGCGAGCGCCTGGCGGACGGCACGCGCGGCGAGCTGCGGCCCGCGAGCTGGGTGGAGGCGTTCGGCGCCGCCGCGGCGGGCCTGCGGACGGCGTTCGGCGCGGGCGGCGTGGGCGTGCTGCCCGGCGGCCGCGTGACGCTCGAGGACGCGTACGCGTACGGCAAGCTCGCGCGCGTCGCGCTCGGCACCAACGACGTGGACCACCGCGCGCGGCCGCACTCGGACGAGGAGGCCGCGTTCCTGGGCCACCACGTCGCCGGCCGGACGCTCGAGGTCACGTTCGCGGACCTCGACCGGGCCCCCGCGGTCCTGCTCGTCGGGCTCGAGCCCGAGGAGGAGGGCGGCATCCTGTTCCTGCGGCTCCGCCAGGCGACGGTCGCTCGTCGGACGCGCGTGCTCGCGGTCGCACCGCTCGCGAGCCGCGGGCTCGAGCGGCTGTCCGGCACGCTGCTGGCCGCCGCCCCCGGTACGGAGGCGGAGGTCCTGGACGCGCTCGTCGCGGACGCGGACGACGACGAGCTCGCGGCGGCCGCCGAGGCGATCGCCGCCGACGGCGCCGTGATCCTGGTCGGCGAGCGCGCGGCCTCCTCTGCCGGTGCGCTGAGCGCGGTGCTGCGCCTCGCGGAGCGCTCCGGCGCGCGCCTGGCGTGGGTGCCGCGGCGCGCGGGGGAGCGCGGCGCGGTCGAGGCCGGCACGCTGCCCACCCTGCTGCCGGGCGGGCGCCCGGTCGCGGACGCGGCCGCGCGCGTCGACCTCGCCGCCGTGTGGGGCGTCGACCAGCTGCCCGCCACGCCCGGCCGGTCGGTCTCCGAGATCGTCGCCGCGGCGCGCGACGGGCGCCTGGGCGGGCTCGTCGTCGGCGGCGTGGACCCGGCGGACCTGCCGGACCCGGCGCTGGCGCGCGACGCGCTCGACAAGGTCGGCTTCGTCGTCTCGCTCGAGGTCCGCTCGTCGGACGTGACCGACCGGGCGGACGTCGTCCTGCCGGTGGCACCCCCGGTCGAGAAGCCGGGCACGTTCGTCACCTGGGAGGGCCGCCCGCGGCCGTTCCCGCAGGCGCTCGTGTCCCACGCGCTGCCCGACCACCGGGTGCTGCACAACCTGGCCGAGGCGCTGGGCGTGGACCTGCGCCTGGGCAGCGTCGCCGACGTGCACGCCGAGCTCGACCAGCTCGGCGGCTGGGACGGCGCGCGCGTGGCCGCCCCGGACGTCGCGCCCGCCGAGCCGCCCGCGGTCCCGCCGGGCCACGCGGTGCTCGCGACCTGGCACCACCTGCTGGACGCGGGCCGCCTGCAGGACGGCGAGCCGCACCTGGCCGGCACCGCCAAGCGCGCGGTCGCGCGCGTCTCGGCCGGCACCGCGCAGGCGGTCGGGGTGGCCGACGGCGCGCCGCTCGCGGTCTCGACCGACGCCGGCACCGTCACGCTTCCGGCGCTGGTCACCGACATGCCGGACTTCGTCGTCTGGCTGCCGACGAGCTCGCCCGGCTCGGCCGTGCGGGACACGCTGCACGCGGTCGGCGGGGACCTGGTCCGGCTCACGCCGGGCGCGGCCGCCGGCCCGGACGAGGAGGTCTGACATGCGCACGCAGCTGCTCGCCGAGCCGATCGCGCCCGTCACCGCGGACTTCAGCAACGACACGTGGTGGATCTGGCTGATCAAGGCCGTGGTGATCCTGGCGTTCCTGCTGACCAGCGTGCTGTTCGCGATCTGGTTCGAGCGCAAGGTCGTCGCGCGCATGCAGGTGCGGCCCGGTCCCAACGTGCACGGCCCGTTCGGCCTCCTGCAGTCGCTCGCGGACGCCATGAAGCTCCTGTTCAAGGAGGACATGACGGTCAAGGCGGCCGACAAGGTCGTCTATATCGTCGCGCCGATGATCGCGGTGTTCTGCTCGCTGCTGACGTTCGCGGTGATCCCGCTGGGGCCGTCGGTCAGCATGTTCGGGATCGAGACCCCGCTGCAGCTCACCGACTTCCCGGTCGCGGTGCTCTACATCCTGGCCTGCGCGTCGGTCGGCGTGTACGGCATCGTGCTCGGCGGCTGGTCCTCGAACTCCACCTACCCGCTGCTCGGCGGGGTGCGCTCCACGGCGCAGGTGATCAGCTACGAGCTCGCGATGGGCATGTCCCTGGTCAGCGTGTTCCTGCTCGCGGGCTCGATGTCCACGTCGCAGATCGTCGACTCGCAGACGCAGATCTGGTGGTTCCTCCCGCTGCTCCCGGCGTTCGTGATCTACGTGGTCTCGATGGTCGGCGAGACCAACCGCCTGCCGTTCGACCTCCCCGAGGCCGAGGGCGAGCTGGTCGGCGGGTACATGACCGAGTACTCGTCGATGAAGTTCGCCTGGTTCTTCCTGGCGGAGTACATCAACATGCTCAACGTCTCGGCCGTCGCCACCACGCTCTTCCTGGGCGGCTGGCGCGCCCCCTTCATCCCGGCGGACAGCTTCCTGCAGCAGGGCTGGTGGCCCGTGCTGTGGTTCCTGGCCAAGCTCTGGGCGCTGATGTTCTTCTTCGTGTGGGTGCGCGGCTCGGTGCTGCGGTTCCGGTACGACCAGTTCATGAAGCTGGGCTGGAAGGTCCTCATCCCCGCGTCGCTCGTCTGGCTCGTGTGCGTCGCCGTGGTGCAGGGCCTGCGCCAGTTCCCGGAGTTCGACGACGTGGAGCTCAACACGATCCTGTTCGTGCTGGCCGGCATCGTGCTGGCGGGCGTCGTGGTGTCGCTGTTCATCCCCGAGAAGAAGCCCGAGCCGGAGCCGGAGCCGTCCCGCGTGCTCGACGCGTTCGCCGACGGCTACCCCGTGCCCCCGCTGCCCGGCCAGGTGCTGCCCCCGTCGCCCCGCGCCGGACGCGTGCCGGTGGCCGCCACGGTCGGTGCGCCGGCCGGCGCGGACGGCCCGTCGACGGACGACCCGACCGAGACCGACCCGAAGGAGGTGCACGGTGGCTGACCCGCAGAAGCGCCCGGCGCCGCGCCCGCAGAAGCCTGCCGGCTCGTCGGCGCGACCGGCGGCGGCCGGCAAGGCCGTCTCCCCGCGCCCGCCCGCGGGCGAGGTCGGCGCGCCGGCGACCCCGCAGTACGAGTCGCTGATCCCGCGGTCGACCGGCCTGCGCGCCCTGCTCGCCCCCGTGGGCGGGTTCGGCGTGACGCTGTCGAACATGTTCCGCAAGACGGTCACCGAGCAGTACCCGCGGGAGACCGTCCCGACGAAGCCGCGCTACCACGGGCGGCACCAGCTCAACCGGTACGCCGACGGGCTGGAGAAGTGCATCGGCTGCGAGCTGTGCGCGTGGGCGTGCCCCGCGGACGCGATCTACGTCGAGGCGGGCGACAACACGCCCGACGAGCAGTACTCGCCCGGTGAGCGGTACGGGCGCGTGTACCAGATCAACTACCTGCGCTGCATCTTCTGCGGGCTGTGCATCGAGGCCTGCCCGACGCGCGCGCTGACGATGACGAACGAGTACGAGCTCGCGGGTCCGACGCGCGCCGGGATGATCTACGAGAAGGACGACCTTCTGGCGCCGCTGCGGTCCGGCATGCTCGCCGCGCCGCACCCGATGGTGGAGGGCACGACCGACACCGAGTACTACCGCGGCCAGGTGACCACGGCCACCGACGCGCAGCGGGCGTGGGTGCGCGAGCAGCGGCCCGACGACCCGACGCTGCCGGAGGGCGCGGGCCTCGAGGCCGCGAACGTGCCCGGGCCCACCGCGGCGCTCATGGCGGAGCACGTCGCGGGCGCGCGCCGGCAGGGGGGTGCCCGGTGAGCGCACTGCTCCACACGGCGCTGCACACGGCCGTGGACGCGGGTGGCGACGCGACGACCGGCGAGGCCGTGCTGTTCTGGATCCTCGCCCCCGTCATGGTGATCGCGTCGCTCGGCCTGCTGTTCGCGCGCAAGGCGGTGCACGCGGCGCTGGCCGTGATCCTGGTGATGATCTGCCTGGCGTTCATGTACGTCGCGCAGGGGGCGCCCTTCCTGGGCGTCGTCCAGGTGGTCGTCTACACCGGCGCGATCATGATGCTCTTCCTGTTCGTCCTCATGCTCGTGGGCGTCGGCAGCGCGGACTCCCTGGTGGAGACGCTGCGCGGCCAGCGCTGGATCGGCTGGCTGGCGGGGCTCGGCCTGGTCGTCGTGCTCGCGGGCGTGATCGGCACCGTCTCCTACCCGTCGCCGACGGGTCTGGCGAGCGCGAACGAGAACTCGAACCCCGAGGGCATCGCCCACCTGATCTTCGGCGAGCACGTGTTCGCCATGGAGGTGGTGGGTGCGCTGCTCGTGACCGCCGCGCTCGGTGCGCTGGTGCTCACGCACCGCCGCCGGCTGACGCCGCACGTCGGGCAGAAGGAGCGCGCCGCGGCGCGCGTCCGCGAGGGCCACCACCTCGCGCCCCTGCCCGCGCCGGGCGTGTACGCCAAGCACAACGCCATGGACGTGCCGGCGCTGGACCCGTACGGCCGGCCGATCGAGAGCTCGGTGCCCCGCGTGCTGCGCGTGCGCGGGCAGGAGGCCGACGCCGACGAGTACGCCGCGCGCATCGGGCGCGTCATCGCCGGCCGCGCCGCCGCGGACCGCGGCACGGGCGCCGACGGTGTCGACGGCCAGCACGGCAACCCCCCGCCGCAGGCCGACCCGGAGGGCGCCGACGTCGGCGCCCCGTGGATCGGCGACGCGGTCGCGGGCACCGACGCCTCGGCACCGGACTCGGAGGAGGGCAAGTGACGCTCACCCACTACCTGGTGCTCTCGGGGATCCTGTTCTCCGTCGGGGCCACCACGGTGCTGCTGCGGCGCCAGGCGATCATCGCGTTCATGGGCATCGAGCTCATGCTCAACGCGACCAACCTCGCCCTGGTCACGTTCTCCCGCATCCACGGCTCGCTCACGGGGCAGGTCCTCGCGTTCTTCGTCATGGTCGTGGCCGCCGCCGAGGTCGTCGTCGGCCTGGCGATCATCGTGGCGATCTTCCGTACCCGCCGGTCGGCCTCGGTCGACGACGTCAACCTGCTGAAGAGCTGAGGGAACGCGCGTGCACACCCTGATCTCGCTCGCCGGCCCGCTGCCGCAGGCGCTCGGCACCGAGACCCTCGCCCCTGCCGGCGAGACCGTCTCCGGCGGCATCTTCGCCGTCGCGCCGCTGCTCGTCGGCATCCCGCTGGCCTCCGCGGCGATCCTCCTGCTGCTCGGGCGGCGGTCCGACCGATGGGGCCACTGGCTCGGCGTGCTCGCCTCGGCGGCCGCGTTCGTCGTCGGGCTCCTGACGTTCCTGCGCGTCCTGGACCGCCCCGCGGACAGCCGGGTGCTCGACGTGCGCCTGGGGACCTGGATCGACGCGGGCGCGCTGCACGTGGACGCGGGGATGCGGCTCGACCCGCTCTCGCTCACGTTCGTGCTGCTGGTGACGTTCGTCGGCACGCTCATCCACGTGTACTCCGTGGCGTACATGGACCACGACCGCGACCGGCGCCGGTTCTTCGCGTACCTGAACCTGTTCGTCGCGGCGATGCTGATCCTGGTGCTCGCCGACTCCTACCTCCTGCTCTTCGTCGGCTGGGAGGGCGTGGGTCTCGCGTCGTACCTGCTCATCGGGTTCTGGAACCACAACACGCCCTACGCGGTGGCGGCCAAGAAGGCGTTCGTCGCCAACCGCGTCGGTGACGTCGGCCTGCTGGTCGCGATGGGGCTGATGTTCGCCCACTTCGGGTCGCTGGACTTCGGCACCGTGCTCGCCGACCCCGGGTCCGCCGCGAGCGAGGGCACGCTGACCGCGATCGGGCTCATGCTGCTGCTCGCCGCGTGCGGCAAGTCGGCGCAGTTCCCGCTGCAGTCCTGGCTCGGTGACGCGATGGCGGGTCCCACGCCCGTGTCGGCGCTCATCCACGCCGCGACCATGGTCACCGCGGGCGTGTACCTGATCGTGCGTTCCGGGGCCGTCTTCGAGGCCGCGCCCACCGCGCAGCTCGTCGTCGTGATCATCGGGGCGATCACCCTGCTGTTCGGGGCGATCGTGGGCTGCGCCAAGGACGACATCAAGAAGGCGCTGGCCGCCTCCACCATGTCGCAGATCGGCTACATGGTGCTCGCCGCCGGTCTGGGCCCGATCGGCTACGCGTTCGCGATCTTCCACCTGGTCACGCACGGCTTCTTCAAGGCCGGCATGTTCCTGGGCGCCGGCTCCGTCATGCACGGCATGGACGACCAGGTCGACATGCGGCGGTTCGGCGGGCTCGCGCGGTACATGAAGATCACCTGGCTCACCTTCATGATGGGCTGGCTCGCGATCCTCGGGATCCCGCCGTTCTCCGGGTTCTTCTCCAAGGACAAGATCATCGAGGCCGCCTTCGTGCCCGTCGACGGCGCCGAGTGGCGCGCCTGGGTGTTCGGCACCGTCGCGCTGCTGGGCGCCGGCATCACGTCCTTCTACATGTCCCGGCTGTTCTTCATGACGTTCGAGGGCGACCGCCGGTGGACGACGAGGAAGGACGGCAGCGAGCAGCACCCGCACGAGTCCCCGGCACTCATGACCTGGCCGATGATCATCCTCGCGGTCGGCTCGGTCGGTCTGGGCCTGGTGCTCGCGGTCGGGGACCGGTTCGTCGACTGGCTCGAGCCCGTGACCGGCCACGCCGAGCACGGCGAGCCCGTGCTGCCGGCCTGGTCGCTCATCGCCATCACGCTCGCCGCGGTCGTCGTCGGCCTGGTGCTCGCGTGGCGCCGGTACGCGGTCTCCACGGTGCCCGTGGTCCCGCCGCTGGGCACCACGCTGACCCGCGCCGCGCGCGTCGACCTCTACCAGGACGCGGTGAACGACGCGCTCCTGGTCGAGCCGGGCCAGCACCTGACCCGGTCGCTGGTCTACGCCGACCACGCGGTCGTCGACGGCGGGTCCAAGGGCCTCGCGCACACGACCGTCGGTCTGGGCGCCCTGCTCCGGCGCGCCCAGACCGGTTACGTCCGCACCTACGCCGCAACGATGCTCGGAGGCCTCGTGGTCCTCCTGGTCGTCGTGCTGGCCGTCCAGAGCTGAGGAGAGCGATGTCGCCCGACTTCCCCTGGCTGACCACGCTCGTCGCGTGGCCGGTGCTCGGTGCGCTGCTGCTGTGGTTCGCACCGAGGGCGCTGCGACCGCGGGCCCGTGCGCTCGCGCTCGGCATCGCGCTCGTCGAGCTCGTCGTCGCCGTCCTGGCCTTCACCGCGTTCGACACCGCGGACGCCGGCACGGTCCAGCTGACCGAGACGCACCAGTGGATCCCCGCCATCGGCGCGTCGTACGCGCTCGGGGTCGACGGCGTGGGTCTCGCGCTGATCGGCATGTCCGTGCTGATCGTGCCGCTCGTGGTGCTGGCGGCCTGGCGCGAGCAGGGCTCGTCCGGCGGCTCGTCGGCCGGCACCTCGGACGCGCTGCGCCGCTACCTCGCGCTCGCGATCGTGCTCGAGGCGTTCATCGTCGCGGTGTTCGCCGCGCGGGACGTGTTCCTGTTCTACGTGCTGTTCGAGGCCATGCTCGTCCCCGTCTACTTCATGATCGGCGGGTTCGGGGGAGCGGGCCGGCGCTACGCCGCGGTCAAGTTCCTGCTGTACTCCCTGGCGGGCGGGCTGATCATGCTCGTCGGCGTCATCGCGCTGTACCTGCAGGGTCCGGGCGGCCCCGACGGGTTCCTCACCGACAAGCTCACCGGCGTCGCGCTGGACCCGACCACGGAGAAGTGGCTGTTCATCGCCTTCTTCGTGGCGTTCGCGATCAAGGCGCCCATGTTCCCGGTGCACACCTGGCTGCCGGACGCCGCGGAGCAGGCGCCGGCCGGCACCTCGACCCTGCTGGTCGGCATCCTCGACAAGGTCGGGACGTTCGGCATGCTGACGCTCTGCCTGCCGCTGTTCCCGAACGCGTCGCGGTGGGCCGCGCCGTTCGTGATCGTGCTCGCCGTGGTCTCGATCCTCTACGGGGCGCTGCTCGCGATCGGGCAGAAGGACCTCATGCGGCTGATCGCCTACACGTCGGTCTCGCACTTCGGGTTCATCGTGCTGGGCATCTTCGCGTTCACGTCGACCTCGGTCGCCGGCTCCTCGTTCTACATGGTGAACCACGGGCTCTCGACCGGAGCGCTGTTCCTCGTCGCCGGGTTCCTGGTCGCGCGTCGCGGCTCGCAGCAGATCGCCGACTTCGGCGGGCTGCAGAAGATCGTGCCCGTGCTCGCCGGCCTGTTCCTGGTCGCGGGCCTGTCCGCGCTCTCCCTGCCGGGGCTGTCGACGTTCGTGTCCGAGTTCATGGTCATCGTCGGGACGTTCGCGCGGCACCCGGCCGCCGCGGTCGTCGCCACGCTGGGCGTGGTGCTCGCCGCGATCTACGTCCTGTGGACCTACCAGCGGGTCTTCACCGGCCCGCCGCGCGACGACCTCGCGGCCATGCCGGACGCGCGGGCGTCCGAGCGCTGGGCCGTCGGCCCGCTGCTGGTCGCGATGCTCGTCCTCGGGTTCGTGCCCGGGCCGGCGCTCGACCTCGTCCGGCCGCCGGCAGGCGTCACGCTCGAGCAGGTCGGCGTCGCCGACCTGCCCGCCGACGCGCACTCCGCCGCTGAAGGGAGCGACCAGTGAGCTTCACCGCACCGGACATCGCCTGGGGGCCGATGGCGCCCGTCGCGATCGTCCTCGGCGCCGCGATCCTCGGCGTGCTCGTCGAGGCCTTCGTGCCCGAGCGCGCCCGGCGGACCGTCCAGCTGGTGCTCGCGTTCGGCGCGCCCGTCGGTGCCGTCGTCGCCGTCGCGGCCCTGTGGTCCGGGGTGTCGTCGTCGGGCGGGCACGAGGTGCTCGGCGGCTCGCTCGTCGTCGACGGCCCGACCCTCGTGCTGCAGGGCTCGATCGCCGTGCTCACGCTGCTCTCGGTGCTCGTGATCGCCGACCGCACCGCGACGGGGGAGGACGCGTTCGCCCCCACCGCCGCCTCGGTCCCGGGCTCCGACTACGAGGAGCTCGCGCGGCGCAAGGGGCTGACGCAGACCGAGGTGTTCCCGCTGGTGCTGTTCGCGGCCGGCGGCATGCTGATCTTCCCGGCGACGGCCGACCTGCTGACGCTCTTCGTCGCGCTCGAGGTGCTGTCGCTGCCGCTGTACCTGCTGACCGGCATGGCGCGGCGCCGTCGCCTGCTGTCGCAGGAGGCGTCGCTCAAGTACTTCCTGCTCGGGGCGTTCGCGTCCGCGCTGCTGATCTTCGGCATCGCGCTCGTCTACGGGTACAGCGGGTCGCTGCACTACACGGACATCGCGACCGCGACCCTGGCCCCGTCGGCGCTCGACCCGCTGCTGCTCGTCGGGTCGGTGCTCGTGCTCGTCGGGCTGCTGTTCAAGGTCGGCGCGGTGCCGTTCCACATGTGGACGCCCGACGTGTACCAGGGCGCCCCGACCCCCATTACGGGGTTCATGGCGGCGTGCACCAAGGTCGCCGCGTTCGGTGCGCTGCTGCGGTTCTACTACGTCGTGGTGCCCGGCCTGCAGTGGGACCTCGACGTGGTCATGTGGACCGTCGCGATCGCCACCATGGTGGTCGGCACCGTCGTCGCGCTGGTCCAGACGGACGTCAAGCGCCTGCTCGCGTACTCCTCGATCGCGCACGCGGGCTTCGTGCTCACGGGCGTCATCGCGCTCGACGAGTCGGGCATCACCGCCGTGCTGTTCTACCTGCTCGTCTACGGGGTCGCCACGGTCGGGGCGTTCGGCGTCGTCTGGCTCGTGCGCGAGCGCGCGGCCGGCGGCGACGAGGACGACCCCAGCTCGGTCCTCGGCGAGGCCACGCACCTGTCGCAGTGGGCGGGCCTCGGCCGCACCCACCCCGTGCTCGCCGGCGCGTTCGCGCTGTTCCTGCTCTCGTTCGCGGGCATCCCGCTCACGGCGGGCTTCATCGGGAAGTTCGCCGTGTTCTCCGCGGCGGTGGAGGGCGGCGCGTGGCCGCTCGCGCTCGTCGGCGTGCTGAGCTCGTCGGCCGCGGCGTTCTTCTACGTGCGCGTCATCGTGCTGATGTACTTCACGGACCCGGCGACGCCCGTCGTCGCGCCCGTGGTGACGACCGTCGAGCCCGTCGAGGGCGCGTCGGCGGGCGCGGGCGAGACCGGGGGTGCCGTCACCACGGCGCCCGAGCAGGGCGTCGACGTCGCGGTCGCGCCGGGCGGTGCGGCGGTCGCGACGCTCGTCGAGACCCGCGCGCCGAGCACGACCACCACCGTCGTGCCGTCCGAGGGCCTCGCCGTCGTCGCGATCGGGGTGTGCGCCGTCCTCACCGTGGTGCTGGGCGTCTTCCCGACGCCGGTGCTCGACCTGATCGGCGACGTCGCGTCCTTCCTGCCGTGACGCTCGCCCCGTGACGCTCGCCCCGTGACGTTCGCCGCTGCCGTGACGTCGGCCCCTGCCGTGACCGCGGCCGACCGCACGGGTGCGTCCGGTGCGGTCGTCGGCGGCCGGTCGGGATAGGTTCGACCCCGTGACTTCGACCGCGGCCATCCCGTTGGCCGACCCGGACCTCTCCGACCGGCTCACCGCACGTCTCGCGCTCGTCGAGGAGGCGCTGCGGTCAGCCGTCGCACACGCTGACGCGCTGGCCGACGAGGCCTCGCGCCACCTGGTCAACGCGGGCGGCAAGCGTCTGCGCCCGCTGCTCACCCTGCTGGTCGCCGAGCTCGGGGACGGCTCGCGCCGCGAGGTCATCGACGCGGCGGTCGTCGTGGAGCTGACGCACCTGGCGACGCTGTACCACGACGACGTCATGGACTCCGCGCCGCTGCGACGCGGGGCGCCGGCGGCGCACGAGGTCTGGGGCAACTCGGTCGCGATCCTCACCGGCGACCTGCTCTTCGCGCGTGCGTCCTCCACCGTGGCGGGCCTGGGACCCGAGGCGGTGCGGATCCAGGCGCGCACGTTCGAGCGGCTGTGCCTGGGCCAGCTGCACGAGACGGTGGGTCCGCGCGCGGACGACGACCCGGTGGCGCACTACCTGCAGGTGCTCGCGGACAAGACCGCGTCGCTGATCGCGACCTCGGCACGGCTCGGGGCCATGTTCGCCGGGTGCCAGCCCTCCGTGGTGGAGACGGTCACGGCGTTCGGCGAGCGGATCGGCGTGGCCTTCCAGCTCGCCGACGACGTGATCGACCTGACCTCGGACGGTACGCAGACCGGCAAGACGCCCGGGACCGACCTGCGCGAGCACGTGCCCACGATGCCCGTGCTGCTGCTGCGCGAGCGGTGCGCCGGCCCGGACGCGACCGAGGAGGACCGCGCGCTGCTCGCGCGGCTGGACGGCGACCTCTCGCAGGACGCGGACCTGGCGGACGTCGTCGCCGCGCTGCGCGGGCACGCCGTGGTCGCCCAGACGCGGGACCGCGCCGTGGGCCTGGCGCACGACGCGGTGCGCGAGCTCGCGCCGCTGCCCGACGGGCCGGTGAAGGACGCGCTGGTGTCGTTCGCCGACGTGCTGGTCGACCGCGCCTCCTGACGTCGCCCCGCAGCGCACAGGGGCCGCGCGGCAGACCGGTGACGGCGCGGACGGCGCGGTGGACCGGCGAGGTCGGACGACGTGGGTTCTGGCACGATGCAGGCGGGCGTCGTCGCCAGGAGGACGCCGAGGAGGAGCTGGTGAGCGCACGGGTCTGCGGTACCTGCGGAGCGGAGCTCGAGCAGGGTGCGATGTTCTGCGCCGAGTGCGGCGCCCGCGTGGGCGCGGCCCCGCAGCAGGCGACCGGTCCGGTGCCGCCGCCGCCAGGAGCCGTGAGCACCGCCCCGCCAGCGTACGGCCCCACGTCGGCGCCGCTGCCGGCCGTCCCCCCGGCCGCCGTCGCCCCTGCCCGCCCCGGTGCCGTGCCTCCACCGGCCCCGGTGGCCCCGGCGGCCCCGGCGGACCTGCCGGCAGCAGCCGCGGCGCCCGGCTCGCCGTCCCTCGCCGCGCCGCCGCCACCCGCGGCCGAGGCCGCAGGCCCGGAGACCGGCGGCCGCCGCGCGACCGCCGCCCGGCCGACGGGCGAGTTCCCCGTCGTGCCCGGCAGCGTCGCGCCGGTCGGGCGTCGCGTCGCCGCGTACGCGATCGACCTCGTCGCGGTCGCCGTGCTCGGCGGCATCGGGCTGGGCATCGCGCTCGCCGTCACCGGCACCCCGGAGCCGGGCGAGGTGCCCGACGTCAGCGGCGCGCTCGTGCTGCCGTACGTGCTGAGCGGCCTGGGCGGACTGGCCCTGTGGATCAGCGAGTCGGTCACGGGCGCCACCCTGGGCGGAGCGGTGCTGGGGATCCGGACGGTCTCCGCGCGGACGGGTCGCCCCGCGGGTCTGCTCGCGATCTTCCTGCGCTCGCTGGTGGTCGGCGTCGGCAGCCTGGCGTGCGGCGTCGGCAACTGGGTCGTCGCGGCCTCGGGCGCCTTCGACAAGACGCCGGCGCAGCGTGGCTGGCACGACAAGGCCGCCGGGACGATCGTGCTGCGCGCGGCGGCAACCGGTGTCGCCCGCACCGCGACGGACCCGGACGCCGCGTGGGACGACGCGGTGGCCCGTGCGGTCGGCGGGCACCGCGCGCCCACGGGTCCGATGGGTACGGGTCGGATGGGTACAGGTCCGTTGGATACAGGTCCGACGAGCGCCGGTACGGCGTCGGCGTCGCTCCCGGTGCCGCCCCCGCCGCCCGGCCCGGCCGCGCCCTCGTTGGCGCCGCCGCCCCCCGCTGCTCCTGCTCCCGTACCTGCTCCTGCTCCTGCTCCTGCGGCCGGACCTGCGCGTACGGCCGCCGTCGCGCCGGCAGCTCCCGCGGACGCGACGGCAGGAGGCCCGGCGCGCGACGCCGGGACCACCGAGGCCGGCACCACCGTGGCCGGGACCACCGAGGCCGACGGCACCGTCGGTCAGGTGATCGGCCTCGTGCCGCTGCCCCCGGGCGTGGGCGCGCAGCGTGATGCTCCCCGCAGCCCCGCGGAGGGTCTGATCACCGGGCTCCCGCGCTCGGCGGCGGACGCGCCGCCCTCCGCCGACGCCTCCGCACCGGAACCGGCCGCTCCTCCCGTCACGGCGCAGGACGCTCCCGCAGGACGTCCCGCGGGGCCGCGCCGCGACCTCGTCGAGGACTTCGACGAGCTCGAGCTGACGCGCATGCGCACGTCCGACGACCTCCACCCCACGCCCGCGGTGCAGGGGCTGCGCCTGGTGTTCGACACCGGTGAGCGCGTCGACGTCGTCGGCGACGGCGTCGTCGGCCGCGCACCGACCCCGCAGCCGGGCGTGGACCACGTCGTGGCGATCGACGACCCGGCGCGCTCGGTGTCGAAGGTGCACCTGGCGTTCGGGCCGACCGAGGGCACCGAGGAGCTCTGGGTGATGGACCGCGGATCCACCAACGGCACGGTCGTCGTGCGCCCGGACGGCACCGCGGCGACGCTGCCCGAGGGCGCGCGCGCGACCGTCGGCCCGGGCTGGACCGTCCGCTTCGGCGAGCGGTCGGTCACGATCGAGCGCCGCTGACGCGGGCGCCCGGCCTGACGACCGGGCGCCACGGGCTCAGACGGTCGGCGGCGTCCAGGCGACCTGCACGACCTGACGCCCGCCCTCGCGCGTGACGAGCTGCGCCCGTCCGGGCACGGCCTGCACGGGGCGCGCGCCGCCGATGAGCGGACCCTCGTCGGGGCTGCCGGACAGGAGCAGGCCGGGTGCGGCGAGGTCCCGCACGGCCTGGATCACCGGGTCGTAGAGCGCGCGCGACGCACCGCCGGAGCGGCGGGTGAGCACCAGGTGCAGACCGACGTCGCCGGCCTGGGCGAGCAGCGGGACCAGCGCGCCGACGGGGTTGCCGGTGGACGTGGCGACCAGGTCGTAGTCGTCGACGAGCACGTAGACCTCGGCGCCGGTCCACCAGGAGCGGGCGCGCAGCTGGTCGGGCGTGACGTCGGGCCCCGGCAGCCGGCCGCGCAGGTAGGAGGCGAGGTCGGACAGCTCGGTGGTCGCCTGCTCCTGGGTCGTCAGGTAGCTGGTGAGGTAGGGCTCCGGGATCTCGCCGAGCAGGGCACGGCGGAAGTCCACCGCGATGATCTGGGCCTGCGCGGGCGTATGCCGGCGCTGGACCTCCTGCGCGACCAGCCGGAGCAGGCCGGACTTGCCTGAGCCGGCGTCGCCGAAGGCGTAGAGGTGGTTCTCCTCGGCCAGGTCGACCTGCACGGGTGCGAGGGCGGCCTCGTCGATGCCGAGCAGGAAGCCGGGCGCGTCCGGCACGCGCTCGCGCAGCTGGGCGAGCGTGACCTGCTCGGGGAGCAGCCGGAGCTTGGGGGGAGGCGCGCCCTGCCACGAGCGGGCGACGGTCTCCACCAGGTGCTCCACGCCGGCGCCGAGCGTGCCCGCCGACCCGTCGCCGTCGATCCGCGGCAGCGCGGTGAGCACGTGGTGCTTGGACGCGACCAGGCCGCGGCCCGGACGCTCGCGCGGCACGGCGGCGGCGACCTTGCGGTCGATCTCGGAGTCC